>SVBA01000022.1 GCA_015059095.1 Erysipelotrichaceae bacterium | reverse complement strand
AACTACAAGTTTAATTCGCTTTCTTTTTTCTATTTTTAATAAGATAATAAATCCAATAAAATACTAGAATATATAAAACAAAAAGTAACATAACACTGAGTGGATAGAATACTTTATGTCCATTTAATAAATTGTAAACAAGATCATATGGAGTTCCATCTCCACCCATTAAAAACATATAATTTGCGCCTAAAGCAATGTTTGCAATATACGCTAATACGCCAAACACACCTAAAATAGAAAATGAAATCCACAAATTTTTCTTTTTCATACTTTCCATATTCGTAATAATAATGTAGAACGCTGCAAATCCTGACATACAATGGGTGGTATTTAAAAAGAAATTATCAAAGCACAACACTGGATAAGAACCATAATTATTCCCAGCAAAATATGTTCCCATAATTGAACCTAATATACCAAAAATTAAGACAAAATCTAGACTTGCTTCTTTAACTCTGCCTTTAGTAAAGGCTGCTAAAGGAATCGTGATAAATTGGATACTACATAAATATAAAGGAAAATTATATAAAAAAGGAGTTAATTCGTTCACTCTGAAACATAAAATAATAATTCTAATAATTTCAACTACATTGATAATAATTGCAGTCCATACCAAAACTTTATTTTTAGATGCTTCGTCTTTGTTTTTATTCTTCTTTCCTATGTAAAAAGCAAAAAATAACATAATAGCAAAAAAGACACTGACAAATAATATATGTTGCCAAGATAAGAATCCTTCTACAGGTCTATTATATCCACCGAATCCAAAAAACTCTCTAATTACTTCCATTTTCTATAAATACTCCATTTTTTAGCATAAAACTAAATTTAAACTAATTTAGAACAATCAGAAATGAATTCTTCCATTTCTTCTTTAGTAGAGCAATTTGCAATAAAGAAATCATTTCCCATCGCTCCACTTAAAACATCAGGCAGTCTATCTGTAACTTTAATTTTATCCCAATATTTATTTCTAATATCTTGAGTAGACATCACATAATGTTTATCATCTCTTCTACCATAGTAGACACAAAAATATTTATCTTTATTTAAATCTTGTAAAGTTGAATTATATGTCATTACATCTGCCCAAATTTTATAAGTAGAAACACTCTTAGAATAATTAATCATATCTGGAGTATAACCACCAGGCGATCTCATATTAACTTCTAATCCAACAATATCTCCTTTTTTGCCTAATCCTTTTTTACCTTTAGTTAATCTAAAGAATTCAAGATGAAAATATCTATATTTAGCATCAAATGCTTTTAATACTTTCTTTCCTGCCTCTTCTAAATCTTTAGGCATTTCTTTATTACAGTAATATTTACAATCTAAATGTTCATTAACAATATTCATTACTGGATCTGGAAATACTTCATTAGAAGAGAAGATAACTTCAGCATCCCCATTAGTAATTCCATCAAAAGAGATTAAATCGCCTTGAATAAATTCTTCCATAATATATTTAATATCTGGAAAATGTTCAAAATAGAACGCTTTTAATTCTTCTTCATTAGTAATTTTGTATGTGTTATATGCCCCTACACCATTATCTGGTTTAACAATAACAGGATAACCAACTTCATTAACAAATTCTAATCCCAATTCATAAGTTGATGGAATAATATATCTTGCTACTGGAACACCTGCTTTATGATACCCTTGTTTCATTGCCTCTTTAGATTTAAAAAACAAAATTTCATGTTCTTTTTTACCAGTTGTAACATTGAAATCACTTCTTAATCTTGCATCTTGTTCTAACCAATATTCATTATTAGATTCAATAAAATCAATTTTTCCATATTTAGAAGCAAAATATGCTACCGCTCTATACATATCATCATAATTTTCCATATTGTTAACTTGATAGTATTCAGTTAATGAATTTTTAACTTCATTTGATAAACCATCATACCAATCAGAAGCAATACCCAATACATTGACTCCATTATTTTTTAATTCTTGACAAAATTGATAATATGTTTTTGGAAAGTGTGGTGAAATAAAAATAAAGTTCATAATAAATCCTCCAATAATCGATATTATTGTATTCTTATTAATTTTATTATTCTATAAAATTATTAATGAAAACGATAACAATTATTATTTATTCTTTTTTAGATAATCCTCTAATTCTTCAAAAGATATTATTTTTGTTAGAATTAATGGTGTTTCTTCATTTTCAAATGTTGTTCTAACTATATAATTATCAGCATCGTGAACAAGCAAAATACCTAGTGTTTTATTATCTATATCACTTTTTAGATTATCATCTATCAAAACAACATAATTCTTTAATTGTCCATAATACTCTGGTTTATATTCTCCTATTTTTACTTCAACTACTACATATGCATGTAATAGAACGTTATACATTAATAAATCTACATAATAATTTTTATTAAATTTTGTCCTAATTTTGTATTCTTTTCCCACAAAAGCATTGCCTTGTCCAGATTCTTGAAGAAACTCAATAAAATTAGAAACTATTTGATTTTTTAATTCTTTTTCATCATTTATATTTTTAACAAAACTAAAATAAAAACTATCTTTTATTATGTTTTTTATAAATGGATTCGAGTATTCTTTTACACCCTTACTAATTATTGGTTCTATAGAGTTTCTTTCAAAAGCTTTTGCTTTTATTTGTAGAATTAAATTCTTTCTAGACCACGTATATTCAAATGTCTTCTGCATATACCATAATCTTTCTTGTTTTGACTTACATTTTTCCATAATTGTTATTAACGAAAACCACGGAATTTGTCCAGCGTCTTGCTGGACTATTTCTTCTTTTTCAAATTCTTTTGCAAATTTGCACATATAAAACAAGTTCGAGCGAGAAAAACCTCTCTTATCTTTTAAATCATTTACTAACTTTGGAATATACTTGTTTCCCCATTCACTTCTTTCATTAATATAAGTACCAATATCATAGTAAGCTAAATTTGCTTCTCGATATGCGTGCTTATATATCTTAATTTCTGCTTCTTCTATTCTATTTCTTATTTTATTTAATTCTACTTGGTATTCTTCTTCAGGTATTTCCAAAGATAAACTATTTCTTTCTTTTGTTTTCTGCATATAAAAAATTCTCCCTCTATATGTTTATAAGGAGAATTTTTATAAAAGTTCTACTTTAAATTATTATTTTTTACCACTTATTATGTACTCTCTCAGCAAAACCAATAAAGTCTTTTAATTCAATTTTAGTTCCGTCATCTAAAACCATTGTTCCAGTAAATCTACCAAAAATTTGATTTTGATCAGACATAATAATTTTTACATCAGTTAAGGATGCTCTATTAATAATTGGTTCAAAATCCATTTCAAAACGTCCATCGGAACTAGTAAATGTCCATTTATCTAAATATAAGTATTTACCATTTTCATCTTGAGGAATATTAAATGTTACATCTTCTAATTTATGTAATTTACCATCATAAAAAATGGCATTTTCACTAGCAGCACTTGTATCACCAAATCCATATCCGATATTAAAACCAACTTCATGTCCATCGACAACACCTGCTCCTGCTCCCCAATACCAAACATTATCTCTAGTCCAAACGCCTCTTCCCCAGTCGAGAATTGCTCTAGTATCTTCTTTAGAGAAATTATATTGATAATCACCTACTTTAAAATAACCTTCAACTACAAAACCTACTATTTTTTGGTTATAGTAGAAGTGTTTTTCTTTTTCAAAAGGAGTATGAATAACCATAGATTCTTTAGGTTCTTCTATTAATAAGAAGTTACATTCAAAATCTTTTCCTTCATGATATTTTTTAAGTTTAAATATCAACTTCCTTCCTTCTGGAACAAATTTAAAAATAACTTCATTAACTTTGTCCTTATAAACAATATCTCCTTTTAAAGACGAAGAAGGCAAATTTCTTTTTCCCCAAGTAAAGAACTTCATAGGAGAAACCGTTTTTTCTTTTCCGTTAATTAAATCAATAATTGAAACAGAATTTAACCCCATATATGAATTATCATCAAAAGTTAAAGCTACAGCGTATTCTTTATTATAAATAAGATAATAATCCCATTCTTTAATTTTTATCTTACCTGCTTTAATTTTTTTACGATCATATTCTTTTAGCATCATTCTAGAATATCCAGCCTCAACTAAATTTCCTCTTTCATTTAAAAGTGGCCCACCAGTTAAAATTTCCTTTTGCATAAATAACCTCCTATTTTAAATTAAGTAAAAATCTAAAACTATCTAATAATATTAATCTCCAAGCTTCTTCATTATGTACTTTATCTTCATCATAAGTTTCATATATTAATTCTTCTTTATATCCATATTTAACTAAAGTAGATTTCATTAATTTAGAAGAAACTAATAATTGTTTTTCTAAAGGATCGTTGCCTCCACAATAAATATGAATGCGTGGTAAGATATTTAAATTATCTTTAAACTTTTTAGTTTTAAAATATTCTTCATATGCTTCCATTTCATATAAGCCATAAGCTGGAGAATAAGATAATACATATTTATAGAAACCTAAATCTTTTAAAGAAACATAGAATGCTGCGATTCCTCCCATAGAAGATCCACCAATTCCGATATTTTCTTCTTTAACTTTATATTTTTCTTTAATAAATGGATGCACCGTTTCTTTCATGAAAGTTGCTAAATTATCTAAACTTCCTTTTCTAAATACTTCTTCTGGAATATCACCTTTAGCTAAAGATGATAACTTACCAAATTTTTTAGGATCCATAAATAATTCTTCAGAACGATATTTATCCGCATTTTCAATCGCAACTACAATTATTTTCTTTCCATATTGATGATAGATAGAATTTAATGCAATGTCTAATTGCCATCCACCATATGGATCGTTTTTAGTTGTATATTTTCCTGCATTTGAAAATTGATTTTGCGCATCAAAGAAATATAACAAATCATATTCTTCATTTCCTTCATATGAAGAAGGAATAAATACATGAACTCTTTTTTCTTGATCTTCTCTATATGACAAGTTTGCTTCATCTTTAAAAACATAAGTGTCAACTTTTCCTGTTACCTTATCATCTTTAGAATATAAATAAGTTAATCCTCTTTTTTGTGATCTATTGTATTTAAATTCAAATCCTAAAGAAGAGTTTCCTACGAAAATCTTGCTTGTTTTCTTTTTTTCAGTTAAAGAATTATGAAAATATAAATGATCATATTTACTATTATCCAACTCCACAACATAATCTTTATCTTCATCTCTATCTTTTCTTAGTAACTTAATTACTTTCTTTTCTTTTTCGTCTTTTGAAAGTAAAGTGGCATATACATTAAACCAATGTCTTGAGTTTCTGAAATAAATCTTATTCATAACGGTTATCTCCTCTTATATATATTATAATTTCTTTTATTTAGTTTGTTAAGATGCAAAGATAAGAAAAAAGAGTCTTTCGACTCTTATTCGCTTTTAAGTTCAAAAAGAATATCTCTTAATGTTGCTGCTCTTTCAAAATCTAATTGTCTAGCAGCTTCTCTCATTTCTTTTTCTACTTCTTTAATTCTATTTTCTTTTTCTTTACGTGTTAACTTAGCTTCACCTTTAGTAAAATCATAAGAATTATCTTTAACATGTAATGGCATTACAATTGGCTTTACAATCGTTTTTGGAACAATTCCATTTTCTTTATTATAAGCTTCTTGAATTGCTCTTCTACGATTAGTTTCAGTAATAGCACCTTTCATAGAATCAGTAATTCTACTTGCATACATAATTACTCTACCATTTACATTTCTAGCCGCTCTACCAATAATTTGAATTAATGATCTTTCACTTCTTAAAAATCCTTCTTTATCCGCATCTAAAATTGCAATTAAACTTACTTCTGGAATATCTAATCCTTCTCTTAATAAGTTAATACCAACTAGAACATCATATTTACCTTTTCTTAATTGATAAATAATTTCTGTTCTTTCTAAAGTTTTAGTTTCATTATGTAAATAAGCAACTTTATAACCTCTTTCTTTTAAATACGAAGTTAAATTTTCAGCATCTTTAATAGTTAAAGTAACTACCATTGCTCTCTCGTTTTTTTCAATTACTTCATCTAACTCACCAACTAAATCAAATACCGGATTAGAAACATCTTTAACTTCAACAATAGGATCAACTAATCCAGTAGGACGAATAATTTGTTCAACCACTTCTCCTCCTGTTTTATTTAGTTCGTAATCACCCGGAGTTGCACTTGTACAAATAACTTGATTAATTTTTGATTCAAACTCTTCAAAGTTTAAAGGACGATTATCTAAAGCCGAAGGCAATCTAAATCCATATTCTACTAGTGTAGTTTTTCTTGATCTATCACCATTATACATTCCTCTTACTTGAGAAAAAGATACATGCGATTCATCAACGATCAATAAAAAATCTTCTGGGAAATAATCAAATAATGTATAAGGTGTCTCACCCTCTTTTCTTCCATCAATATGTCTTGAATAATTTTCAATACCTGAACAGAAGCCAAATTCTAAAAGTTGTTCCATATCATATCTAGTTCTTTGAGACAACCTTTCTTCTTCTAAATATTTACCTTCATTATGAAAATATTCTAATCTCTTTGCTAGTTCTTCTCTAATTGATTTAACTGCTCTTTCGACAACTTGTTTGCCAGCAGCATGATCATGAGATGGGAAAATTGGATATTCATTATAAGTATGAATAATTTCTCCAGTTAAAGAATCAACTTCATGAATTGATTCTACTTCATCCCATTCGTCCAATAATACTCTAATAACATTTTCTTTACTATTTGGAGTAACAATTTCTAATACATCACCATTAAATCTAAAGGTACCTGGCTTTAAGGTCATATTATTTCTTACATATTGAGACGCAATTAATTTAGTCGTAATTTTCTTTCTATCTAATTCTTCACCTTTATGAATAACAAACGCTAGTTCACGATATTCATCTGGATCTGATAAGCCATAAATGCTTGCTACAGAAGCAACAATAATTGTATCGCTTCTTTCTAAAACAGAATTAATCGCAGCACATCTCATAATCTCAAGTTCATCATTCATTTGTGCATTCTTTTCAATATACGTATCGGTAGAAGGCATATAGGCTTCTGGTTGATAAAAATCAAAATTAGAAACAAAATATTCGACTCTATTTTCTGGGAACAATTCTTTAAACTCACTATATAATTGTCCTGCTAAAGTTTTATTATGTACTAAAACTAGTGTAGGTTTATTAATTCTAGCGATTACATTAGACACAGTAAAAGTCTTACCAGTTCCTGTTGCTCCTAGTAATACTTGATACTTTTTATTTTCTTTAATTCCTTTAACTAATTGTTCTATTGCTTCAGGTTGATCACCAGTAGGAGAATAATTAGTAACTAATTTAAAGTCTCTATACTCCATATATCTCCTTTGCAAGTTTTAATACCGAATCTTCTTGTTCGACCATTAAATCATACATTAATCCTTGTAATAAATAAGATGTTTCCAAATCATACAATCCATCTTTTGAAGTTAGTCCGTTTTCATTTTGGAACTCTCTTACTGCCTTATCAAAAGAAGTAAATTCTTTATTTAAAAGTAAAGAAATTTGTTTTTTAATACATTTCATTTGAGTAGGAGAATATATATCATATTCATCTCCACCAATAACATAAGAATCATAGATGTTCATAGGTGTATAAGTATTATAGTAATCAAAGAACAAATCACCTAATTTTGATGCGGTTTTTTCGCCAAAAACTCCATTTTCATCTATTTCATATATGGTTTGGAATTTATCTATTGCATCATTTAAATCTACTGTTTGAATACTAATTAATAATTCTATTCTAGATTTAATTAATGCTTTTTCTTTTGCACTCAATTCATCGTTAGAATTTACTCCTTCGACATATAATCTCCATGAATCATATTCATCTTTGTCTTGAATAGAAAGATAACTAGCAAATACATCTGGAACTATTCCTCTTTTATTAATACTTCTTTTACTTGGAGAACACACTTTAGCAAATGTATATCTAACCATCGATCCATCTTCATAAACATCATAGAAAGTTTGAGCGATGCCTTTTCCAAAACTAGTTTCACCTACAACTTTTACTTTATCTTTTGTTTGTTCACTATCTTGCATACCAATAACAAAAGCTTCTGCAGCAGAAGCAGTATTTTGATTGATGATAAATGTATAACTATTAATTCTATCATTATATGACTTTTTTAAATTAACCATATTTGTATATAACTTAGTATAGTTACCATTACTATATTGATAGTATCCTGCCGTTTCATTAGCACCTAAAAATAACCCTAATAATTGATTACAATTATTTACATATCCTCCACCGTTATCTCTCAAATCAATAACTAAATTATCTAATTTATACGAATCATTTTTAAAAATAACATTTTCAAAATATGAATGTAATTCTTCAGCAGGAGTAGTTTCCTCTCCACTACCTAAAAAAGAATTTAAAGTAAACACTGCTTGACCATTTTCAAAAGAAAGTAGTTCAACTTTATCTACATTATAGGTTCCTCTAGTAATTTTTGCTTTATATTCAATATTATCTCTTTTAAAAACAAGTTCTATTTCACTATCAATATCTCCAAGAAGTACTTCGCTCCACGAAGAATAATGATATTTATTAAACTCATAATAATTAATATCATTTTTATTCTTTGCCTTAATTAATATATCACCCTTTTTAAGACCTATTAAATCCAATTTATTATCATTCTTATCATAGATAAGAGCCTGACTCGCAGGACCAGTTCTCATTACTTGAGTAATTAATGGTTGACCATAATATACACTTCTAGCAATCCCAAGTCCTACTCCAGAAGAAGACAAATCTTGATATTCATTATTTACTGTAGAAGTATAAAAAGTATAATTATCATTAACAGAATTAGTTAATCCATAATATAATCCATCTAATAAAGTTCTATCATCAACCTCTTCATAATAATTTTCTTTAAAATGATTATAAAAAGTAATGAATTCTTTCATTTCTTCAGGAACGCCATTTCTTTTTTCACTGAAATAATAACCTAGACCAATACCTAAGCAAGTAGAGGCAATCAAACCAAAAATAGAAAAAGTTATAGCATTTCTTTTTATTTGTTTAAGTTTTCTTTCTAGTTTAATTACTTTCATTGTTTCTTCGTTCATCTACCTCATCCTCCTTTATTATTTCCAATTTATATTTATTTTTATCAACCTTAATCACTTGATACTTAACTAAAAAGTGAGAAGGTTTTTCAAAAGATACTAATAACTCAATAGTTTTAATTTTATCATCGATAATAATGTATTCTTGTCCATCAATTATTTCTTTTTCAAATTTTCCATGTAATTGATTATTGATAATATATAAAATTCTATCGAAGAAAAATACTCTATTTTTAAACGCTTCAATATTAGTAATGTTATCTTTATCTCCTATAGAACCTTTTTTACTTCTTAATCCAGAAGCATGAGTATGAAAATAAGGGAAATATTTATCATCTAATAGTTTTAAATTTTGATAATACTTATAAGTTTCTTCTTCTAACTTATTCACTATTTCTTTTTCTTTCTTTACTACTTTTTTTGTGTACAAGAAAACAATTAATAATGCAATAACACTACTAAATAATAAAACTATTGCGATAATAATTTTTACTTCTTCTGGCATATTAATTTACTTTAAAGGTTTAAACCCTTCTCCATTAATTTCGTGAGCACTATTTATTGTTAAAAAAGCGCTAGGATCATTTCTAGTTACGATACCAATAAGTTGAGAGTATTGTTGAATAGTAAAACTAACCATTACCATTTTTTTCATCGTTTTTGAATATCCTCCCTCAACATCTAAAATTGAGGTTGTTCTATCTAATAATACAATAATATCATCTGTTATTTCTTGAGGTTTACTAGTCACAATATATGCGACAAAAGTTTTATTTCCACCTACAAATAACTTATCGACCATAACCGCTGCTAAAAAGGCTGACATTACACCTAATAAAGCTAAAGCTAAATCATGATTAGGATTAATAATTACACCTACAATAACAATCAAAGCATCAATAATGAAAATTGAAACTGAACTTTTTAACTTCTTAATATATTTACATAAGATAAAGGTAATTACATCTACCCCACCAGTAGAACCTCCACCTAAGAAAGTAATTGCAATTCCAACGCCAACACATGCTCCTCCAAATATAGAACACAATAATTGAGCCAATCCACTATCATTAATTAAAGAAGCAGAATTAGTAATTAATAACCAATCCCATTCTCCTACTAACCATTCTAAAAAGAAAACAAAAATTGGATAGAATATTGTAGATACAAGTGTTTGAAGCGAAAACTTCCATCCTAAGAAGAATAATCCTACAATAAATAATCCCCAAGTTAATATCGTAATTATCATTTCTGAAGTAAATATTTCATTAGTCAATCCTGCATATTCAAAACATACAGCTATTCCAGATATGCCACCTGTATTTAATTGAGCAGGCAAAATAAATAACTCAACTGCAATTGCTAAAATGAAAGTTCCCAAAACAACTAAGCCAAAATTTTTAAACGATTTAAGTGTTAATTTGGAAATATTATATTTTAATTTTTCAAATATTTTATTCATTTATTTTACCTCCCATTTTAAATACGAATAAATCGCATCATCTAAGTCGCCTTCTAAAACCCCATGAACATCACTTGTTTCATATAAACTTCTATGGTCTTTCACTAAAGTATAAGGGCAGAAGACATAAGATCTAATTTGACTTCCCCATTCAATATTCTTTTGTTCGCCTCTTAATGCATCTATCTGCTTTTGTTTTTCTTCTACTTGTTTTTGATAAAGACGAGATTTTAAAATGTTCATTGCAATTTCTCTATTTTGAATTTGACTTCTTTCCACTTGGCAAGAAACAACAATTCCAGTTGGAATATGAGTAATTCTAACCGCAGAATCTGTTTTATTAACATTTTGTCCTCCTGCCCCTTGTGATCTATATGTATCAATTCTTAAATCTTTATCTTCAATTTTAATATCTATTCCTTCTTCAATTTGAGGGACAACATCAACACTAGCAAAGGAAGTATGTCTTCTAGAATTAGAATCAAAAGGAGAAATTCTTACTAATCTATGTACTCCTTTTTCAGCTTTTAAATATCCATAAGCGTATTTCCCTTTAACAATAAAACTTACTGATTTAATTCCAGCATCTACTGCTCTTTGCTCATCAATAATATTTATTTTATAATTATGTGCTTCAGCATAACGAATATACATTCTATATAACATATCTGCCCAATCTTGAGATTCTGTTCCTCCTGCCCCAGGATGAATTTCAATAATTGCATCTAACGTATCAAATTCATTAGATAATAATGTTGCTATTTCAAATTCTTTTAATTTTTCTTCAATAAGTAACAACTCATCACATATCAAAGCATGTAACTCTTCATCATATAAATCTTTAATCATTTCATAAGTATCTAAAATATCTTTGAGTTTAGTTTGCACGAAAAAATACGAATTAACAATGTTGTCTAATTCGTTTTTTTCATTAACTATTTTTAATGCCTTTTTTTGATCATTCCAGAAATCTGGTTCATTAATTTTTCCTTCTAACTCTTTTAATTTGTTGACTTTAGAAGCAATGTCAAAGTGAACCACCTAGTTCATCAATAATGGTTTGAACTTTCGATATCCTTTGTTTAATTTCATATAGTTCAAGCATAATATCACCGTCTATTTATTAGCTTCAGCTTGTTTTTTTGCTTCTTCTATTTTTCTTTTTTCTTCTTCAATTTCTTCAGGAGTTTTCATTCTGATTTGAACATTCATTAATGTATTTACACATTGATCAGCAATATTTTCAATCATTTCATTGAACATATCCCAACCTTCATCAACGTATGCTTTTAATGGATCAGATTGAGCATAACTTCTTAAGTGAATACCTTCTTTTAATTTTGCCATAGAGTCAATATGAGTTGTCCAGTATCTATCTACACATCTTAAAGCAACCATCTTTTCAACTTCGTTGACAGCTTCTTTTGGCCAACTTGCTCTTTTCTTATTGTATTGATTGAAAATAATTTCTGCTATTTCTTCAGTAACTTCTTCAATTGGTGCTTCATCATAACCAGTAGAATCGAAAGTTCCTTCAGGAAGATATTTTGGTTCTAAATTTTTCTTTAATAAGTCACCTGATAAATAAGGATTTCTAGCATCGCTTGTATCTACTGATTTTTCAACAATTGATTTTGCTACTGTTTTAAAATAACTATAAATTGTATCATAAATTTCTTCAGCATATAGAATTATATCTCTTTGAGAATACATTGCTTCACGTTGTTGTCTTAAAACATCATCGTAATCTAATAAAGATTTACGAGTATCAAAGTTTTGTCCTTCAATCTTCTTTTGAGCACTAGTAATTGCGTTCATTACCATTTTACTTTCAAGAGCTTCATCTTCCATTTTTTCAAATAAAGTTCTTAAATATTCAGGAGCAAATCTAATCATTAATTCATCATCACAAGAAACAAAGAATCTAGAATAACCTGGATCACCTTGTCTACCAGAACGACCTCTTAATTGGTTATCAATACGTCTAGCTTCATGTCTTTCTGTACCAATAACACAAAGACCTGCTGGAGATTTTACTTCTCCTGTTGGATCAACAATATCTCTAACACCTTCACCTAATTTAATGTCGGTACCTCTACCTGCCATGTTAGTTGCAATAGTAATCGCATTCATTTGACCTGCTTGTTCAATAATTAATGCTTCTCTTTCATGGTTTTTAGCATTTAAAACTTCATGAGGTAGACCTTCTTTTTTTAGTAAATCATGCATTACTTCAGAAGCTTCAACTGAAGGGGTACCAATTAAAATTGGTTGTCCTAAAGCGTGTCTAGCCTTAATTTCTTTAATAATTGCTTTATATTTTGCAGTTGATGTTCCATAGACTAAATCCGTATCATCTAAACGTTGAATTGGTCTATTTGTTGGAATTGGAGTAACGTGCATATTATAAATCTTTTCAAATTCTTCTTCTTCAGTTTTAGCAGTACCTGTCATACCTGCAACTTTAGAATATAATCTAAAGAAGTTTTGATAAGTAATAGAAGCCATAGTGATTGTTTCTTGTTTTATTTTTACATTTTCTTTAGCTTGAATAGCTTGTTGTAAACCATCAGAATATTCTCTACCTTTCATAACACGGCCTGTAAATTGGTCAATTAAATGAATTTCACCATCTGCAACCATATATTCAACATTCTTTTTCATAATGTAGTTTGCTTTTAATGCTTGATGAATTCTATGAACTAAATCATTATATTCTGGATTATATATATTTTTTATTCCAAATGCTCTTTCAGCAGCATCTGCTCCTGAATCAGTTAAAGAACAAGTTTTCTTTTTTACATCAATTTCAAAATCTTTTCTTTTATTTAAAGATTTAACAAATCTATCAGCATAGATATAAGTGTTTGCATTTGCTCTTTCACCACCAGAAATAATTAATGGAGTTCTTGATTCATCGATTAAAATAGAGTCAGCTTCATCGACAATAGCAAAATTTAATCCACGTAAAACTCTCTTTTTAATTGATTGAGCCATATTATCTCTTAAATAGTCAAAACCTAATTCAGAGTTTGTTGTATATGTAATATCTGCGTTGTATGCAGCTTGTTTTTGTTCTGTTGTTTTTTCTCTTAAGTTACAATCACAAGTTAAACCTAAGAAATTATAAACTTTGCCCATTAATTCAGCGTCACGAGAAGCTAAGTATTCATTAACTGTAACAACGTGTACACCTTTTCCTGCTAAAGCATTTAAATAAACAGCCATAGTTGCAGTTAAAGTTTTACCTTCACCCGTTCTCATTTCAGCGACGTCACCTTCGTGTAATACAATCGCACCCATAATTTGAACTTTAAATGGGAATTCTTTTCTTACTCTCCAACAAGCTTCTCTACATACAGCAAAAGCTTCTGGTAAAATATCATCTAAATCTTTACCATTTGCTAATAATTCTTTAAAATATGGAGTCTTTGCTTGTAATTCTTCATCAGTTAATGCTCTCATTTCTTCTTCGTAAGCCATTACTGATTTAGCAGAACGTTCAATTTTCTTTAAAGCACGTTCATCTACTCTTAATAACTTATCTAACCAGTTACCCATATTGATACCTCCTAAAAATAATTTAAATCAATTCATTGTTTATTATACACGAATAAAAATTTATAACAAATACTATTCTAGTATTTCCAAAGAAAAACGACCACTTGAGCATTAAATGGCCGTTATTTAATCATAAAAATTAGTATTTTTATGAATTTTTAACAGTAATCTTCACAACATTTTTAGCTTGAAGACCTCTTTCGGTTTCATATAAATCAAATTTTACTTCTTGTCCTTCTTCTAAAAAACGATAACCTTCTTCTAGAATTTGAGTATAGTGGACAAAGATATCTTCTCCATCTCCTACTACTCGATTAATAAAACCAAAACCTTTGTCGGCATTAAACCATTTAACTTTGCCTTTCATTTTTTTACCACCTTTCTAAAAATTTTTTACTACACAATAATTATCATATAAAGTCAACTAAAATCTAAAATACTTTCGGTCTAAAAAGTTCTACATATTTCGACAATTTCCGCATATCACAAGACACTTAATCCTTTTAGGATTACCTTTTTTTATTAATTCCAAACAAGCTTTTATACTCGATCCTGTTGAAATAACATCATCAACTAATAGCACCTTTTTATTTTTTAAAATTTTATAATCCTCTAATACAAGTTTTTGATTTATCTTTTCTCTTTCAATTTTAGATAAATTTGATTGTTTAAAATCATATTTTTTTTTAATACATGGAAAAATGGGAATTCCTATAAATTTAAAAATTTCAACAATATGATTGAATCCTCTTTTTTGATTTGACTCTTCCCAAGAAGGAACAGGAACTATCACATATCCTTTATATTTTATCTTAAGTTCTAATAAGTGTCTCTCTAGAAATACACTTCCTAATTCGATATCAAAACATCCTTTATATTGATAAATTAATTTTTTCATTGTCTCATCATATTCATATATAGAAATTACTTCTATCTCATTTATAAATCTTTTGTTAAAAGAAACTGGGAATTTATTATAGCAATTTTGACATATCGTATTTTTAAAAAGAATTCCATTAATACCTTTTTTATTTATTTCAGAAAAACAAATTTTACAGTATCCCATGCCTATTTGCTTCCTTTATTTCTTCAATAGCCTTCTCTATAAAAACAGTGGACTTTTTAGCAACAAAGACGACATCTCCATCATATGAATCTATCTTTCTTCCTACTCTTCCAGATATTTGAATCAAAACTTCTTTTGTATATAACTCATGTTCAGCTTTATACACAATTACTTGAATATTTTTAATAGTTATTCCTCTTTCTAAAATCGATGTTGTTATTAAGAAACGTATATATCCTTTTTTAAACATATCAATTACTTCTTGTCTATCTTCCTTTGAAGAATGAACATAGTCAATCTTAGAAAATATATTTTTCAATAGTTTAAATAAATTTTCTCCATCATATTTAGTAGGAACAAATATCAAACAAGGTTTATTTTCTTTTTGATACTTTGTTAATAATTCAATGATCACTAATATTTGAAAAAACGGCATCACCTTTAAAACAGGTTCAACAATTTTATGACCATGAAATCTTTTTAATAATGATAAACTTACTCCATTATCTTTTTTGATCTTATCTTTCATCCACTTTAATGGGGTTCCACTCATCATTATATAGTTCCCTTTTAGTGATTCCTCAAACATATGCATTAGTACTTCATTATCTGAAAAAGGAAAAGCATCTGTTTCATCAATAATCAATAAGTCAAAATATTTTTTATACCTAAATAGTTGATGTGTAGTTATTAAAATTATATCACCTACTACTTCTTCTTTATGTCCTCCATACACTGACACAACTTTTGAATCCGGAAAAGCATCTTTAATTCTACTTTCAAGTTCAATAACTACATCCTTTCTTGGAATAGCAAACCCTACTTGCTTTTTCTTGTTTAAGCAATCTGCAATAACCTCAAATACTATTTCTGTTTTTCCTGCTCCACATACAGCATAAATTAAAACATCTTTTTTGTTTCTAAAAGCCTCTACAACTTTAAAAGACAGTTCTTTTTGATCTTTTGTAAGAGGATAATTAATTCTAGGTTTAACAACTTCAGTATTAAACATTCCTTTTTCTTTAACATTTTCATCTTTAAAAACAATACACCGTCGACAATATAGTTTTTTATTATTAATTCCAAAATATTTATCTTCAGTACAACCACATTTAGAACAATAGACCATATAAAAAACCTCCTTTATATATTTCTTACGGAGGTTTTTAAAAAAAGTCTATTTTAAATTTTAGTAATTTCTAAAGTATAAGATTTTTCAGGATTTAAATACTTACCATCTTTAATAAGTTCAAAATGTAAAGAACTACCTAAACCTGTAGTAAATAAAGATTCTCCTGATTTACCAATTACATCTCCTTGTTCAACTTTATCACCTTTTGATACGTTAAAACTGTTTAAAGAAGAATATATTGTTTTTAATCCAGATTCATGTTCAATACATAATAAATTACCATAAATTGAATCTGTAGTTCTTTCAACTACAACTCCTGAACAAGAAGCAACAACATCAAATTGATTATTATAGCAATAATCAACACCTACACTTTTCATATATGTCGATTCTTTATTAGGAACTTGAACTATTGCTTTTGTTCTTGTCTCTAAATCATCACTCATATCATAAAAATAATGTGCAATATCTACTTCTACAGTAAATGGTTTTACTAATACTTCGATTGTTTCCGTAACTGGATCATCAATAGTAGGACTACTTGGATCATTAACATTTACATTAGTATCACTACTTATTGGGTTTTCACTACTTGGACCGTTATCTCTAAATAGTAATGTTCCACCAACAATAAGTGCTGCCGATAAAGTTAATAGTAATCCTGCCTTTGCTTCTAATGGCCATTTATTTAATTTATATTTTTTGTTCATATGTTTCACCTCAATTTAAGGTTACCCATATCTAATATTTTTATACAAAATTGACAAATATTAACTGTTTAAAGAAAAAGACTAGCAAAGCTAGTCAATTATATCTTTCTATTTTTTCTTTTTAAAATCTAGAACAAACCAATAATTTTTCCATCTACTACATCCATATTATTAGCAGCTGGAACTTTTGGTAAACCAGGCATAGTCATAATATCACCAGCTAATGCAACTAAGAAACCAGCACCAATAGAAGGTTTAATTTCTCTAATTGTTACAGTAAAGTTAGTTGGTCTACCTAATAATTTTGGATCATCAGATAATGAATATTGCGTTTTAGCAATACAAATTGGCAAATTATTCCATCCATTTTCATTTATTGATTTAATTTGATTTTTTGCTGTTGAAGTAAATTCTACACCATCTGCTCCATAAATTTCTTTTGCAATTGTTCTTATTTTTTCTTCAATAGTTAATGAAGTTTCATAAATAGGTTTAAATGTTTTACTGCCATCTTTAGTTTCAATTTCTTGAATAACTTTATTAGCAAGTTCAATTCCACCTTCTCCACCTTTTGCCCAAACATCAGTTAGTGCTACAGGATGAGAATTTTCTTTAGCCCAATTTTCTAAAGCTTTTACTTCTTTTTCTGTATCAGTGTGGAATTTGTTAATTGCTACTACGTATGGAACTCGATACTTAGAGATGTTTTCAATATGTTTTTCTAAATTAGGAAGACCTTTTAATAAAGCTTCTACATTTTCTAATGCTAAATCTTTCTTTTCTACTCCACCATGCATTTTTAAAGCTTTAATAGTAGCAACAATAACAACACATGAAGGATGAAGATCAGCCAATCTACATTTAATATCTAAGAATTTTTCTGCTCCTAAATCCGCACCAAATCCCGCTTCAGTAACAACATAATCTCCTAATTTTAAAGCAGTCTTAGTTGCAATAACTGAATTACAACCATGAGCAATATTTGCAAATGGTCCACCATGAATTAATACTGGGCTATGTTCTAAAGTTTGTACTAAATTAGGTTTTAATGCATCTTTCATAATTACAGTAACTGCTCCTGTTGCATTAATATCATTAACAGTAATTGGTTTTCTATCATAAGTATAAGCAATTACCATTCTTCCAATTCTTTCTTTAAAGTTTTCTAAAGAAGTAGATAAACATAATACCGCCATTACTTCACTAGCAACAGTAATATCAAAATGATCTTCTCTTGGAACGCCATTTACTGGACCACCATTACCAATAATTACATTTCTTAACGCTCTATCGTTCATATCTAAACATCTATGAATGATTATTCTTCTTGGATCAATGTTTAATAGATTACCTTGTTGAAGATGATTATCAAGCATAGCGCAAATTGCATTATTTGCAGTAGTAATCGCGTGCAAGTCACCTGTAAAATGAAGATTAATATCTTCCATAGGAATAACTTGAGCGTAACCTCCTCCAGCAGCTCCACCTTTAACTCCTAAAACAGGACCAAAAGAAGGTTCTCTTAATGCAGTGACACAATTTTTATTCAATCTATTTAATGCATCTGCTAAACCAATAGTAACAGTAGACTTACCTTCACCAGCAGGAGTAGGATTAATCGCAGTTACTAAAATTAATTTTCCTTTTTCTTCTTTATCGTTAAATAAAGAAAGATCAATCTTAGCCTTATACTTTCCATATAATTCTAAATCGTCTTCTTTTACATTGATCTTTTTAGCAATCTCACTAATTTTTAATATTTTTGCCTTTTGAGCAATTTCTAAATCTGTCATCATAGTTTTTTTCTCCTTTCTCTATAGAGAAAATAATAAGTCCGTATAACTTAATAAAGGCCATTTATTCTTATCTATACTATCCTCTATATTATCTACTATTTCTCTTAATTTGTCCATCTCAGATAATACTTCATCTTTATATTTTTTTATTTTTTCGATAATTGTTTCTTTACTATTATCTATTTGATTAACTATTTTTTCAATATTATCTTTTTTTACAATAATTATTTCTAATAAATTATTAAACTTATCTATTATTTTCTTTAATTCTTTATTATCACAATTACATTCAACTAAATTAAGATAAGTAGAAATTAATTGATTAATATAAGAAATTAAGAAAGGAAAAATCTCTTTATTTAATATTCCAATAAAGACTTTGGTTTCTAAAATAAAATCAGAATAATACTTTTCACTTAAAACACAAAATAAAGAACTAATTTCCTCTTTAGAAAATATATTTTGTTCTAGTAGAGGTTTTACTTTCTTTTCATCTAATAAAGACAATATAGAATAAAATAAATCTTTTTGATCTAGTCCCCTTTTTAATGATTCTTCCTTCCAAAAAGAAGAATATCCGTCACCTTCAAAAATTACACGTTTATGAGTTTCTATATATTTTTTAATTACATTTAATGGTATTTCTCCATTCCTAACTTCCTTTATAAATTTGTCTACTTCATATGAAAGAATTGAATTTAAAATTGTATTTACTAAAGCGAGTGAAAAAGAAGACCCCACTCCTCTAAATTCAAACCTATTACCTAAGAATGCAAAAGGAGATGTTCTATTTCTTTCTAAATCAATATCTTGTAATTCAACTTTATCTTTATTTTCTAAAATAACATCAATAACTTGATTCAACGAATCTCCTAAACATAAAGACATTACTAAAGGAGGCGCCTCATTACCACCTAGTCTAAACTCATTACTAAATGAAGAAATAGATAACTTTAATAGATCATTATATTCATCAATCCCTTTAATTAAACATCCTAATAATGATAAAAATGGAAGATCGTTTAATATATCACCAGAAGGTTTAAATAAATTTCTTCCTTCATCAGTAATTAAAGACCAATTATTATGTTTCCCAGACCCATTTACTCCTTTAAAAGGTTTCTCATTTAATATACATCTTAAATGATGCTTCTTTGCGATTTCATCAATTAATTGCATCAATAATAAATTGTTATCACAAGTAGTTTTTACCTTACGATATACGCATACTATTTCAAATTGGTTAGGAGCAGCCTCGTTATGTTTAATTTTACTAGGAATACCATATTTCCATAATGTCGTGTCTAATTCTTTCATAAAATCCCTTATATTTTTTTCTAAAGGAGAAAAATAATGATACGTATTTTCTTGCGTCTTACTAGATAAAGATCCAAATAAAGTTTTATTAATCAATTTTAAATCCGTTCGTTTAATGAAGCTCTCTTCTTTTACTAAAAAATATTCTTGTTCTACTCCAACATAAGAATCTACTTTATTAATTTTTATATCAAACAATTTATATAATTCTATTATTTTGTCATTTAATATCTCATTAGATTTTATTAAATGAGATTTATAATCTAATGATTCGCCTGTATATGAATAAAATAGGGACGGAATATATAAAGTACCATCTTTTACAAAACTAATAGAAGAAGAATCCCATAAAGTATATCCTCTAGCCTTATATGGACTTCTTAATCCTCCATTAGGAAAAGAAGAAGCATCTGACTCACCTTTAAGTAATGCTTCTTCGTTAAATTTATAATCTATTTCTATTCCTCTTGGTTCTAAAAATGCAATATGCTTTTCTGCACACATTCCATTTAAAGATGAGAACCAATGAGTATAATGAGTCGCTCCTAGTTCAATCGCCCATTTTTTCATTTCTTCTGCAATGATTTTAATATCTTCATTAGATAAATTTTCATTTTTATCCAAATGATTTATATAGTTTAAATAAGTTTGAGAAGGTAATCTCTCCTTCATCTTCCTTTTATCAAAAGTATATATTCCATATTGATTAATTAATTTTTTTGTATCCATAATAAATAGGTGTTTGTCCTTCCTATTTATAATATGCAAAGAAAATAAATGTTTTAACGTTTCTTTTTCTTATTTATAGAAGGAAAATCAATTGAACCTTCTAGTCCTTCAAGTAATTCAACTCCGCTTATATCAAAACCTCCATCAATATCTATTCCATCTTCTGCTAGTACCATAATTAATATTAATAATGCTACAGCAATAATACTATAAGTGGATAAAGTAATATTTCTAATTAATTCTTCTAAAGATTCTGTCCTTTTACACATTGCAAAGATAAAAGCTATCTCTACAATCATATAAAAACCAAAAGTAGATACATAAGTAGTTTTAGTAAACGCGACTAATAAAACATATCCAATTAAAGATAGAATCAAGAAAATTACAAAATATACTTTAAAATATTTTCTAAATAATGGAATTCTAGAGATAAAATAAAATATCCATAAATATATAACACACGCTAATGATACCAAGCACATCATCCAATAAGGATTATTAAAATTTCTAAAGACATACCATCCTCTTATAAAGAAACCTAATCCTATTCCACTTATTAATGAACAAACAATATTGCCTATTAAATTCTTTTTTACAATAAATGCAATAAAGATACTAATGACTAGAGGTATTACTCCTAATAATAGAAAAAATAAAGGTTTATCAATTTCTACATATCTAAGTAAATATGCAACTAAAGAACTAAATAATAAGAAAATAATGGATGCAATAGAAACAATAGTAATCTTTTTCATAATGTTATCTCCTTTATTTTATACTAACAAAACAAAGGAAAACACTCAAGTTTTTCGCACAAACTTACCATTAATGACGGACAACAGGTTGAGGAGATTGATTGACACTTACCTTCTTACATTCTTCAGAAGAATAAATTAGTTTTCTATCAAAATCATATTGCTCAATAGAAACTTGATAGTCTCCTGAAGCCAAATTAGGAATCGCTAAAAAGCCCATTCCATCAACTGTATATCTTCCAATTCGTCTGCCATTTCTATAAAGATTAATAATAGAATAACTATATCTCATTCCACTTACACTAGAAAAATATACATTGATCAAGTTATATCCAGAAGCCACTTCTAAATTAACTTCCTTTTTTTTGTTTTCTTTTTTTATTCTCTCTAATTCTAAATCATATGCTTCTTTATCAGCATCTTCCATAATTAAAGTTATAACTATAGGTTCAACTATATCATTAAGAAAATGAATTTTAATTTTACTAAATTTATTATTAAAATCTAATGAAAAATGTGTTTTATCAATTTCTTTCCATGTTCTTCCATTTAATCCTTCGACTTTAACTATGGAGTTGACCGCAACACCTTCTATAATAAAATCATATTTATTAATATTGTAATTTCTATTTTGTTTTATAGTCATCACTTCGCCTTCAAGAACATATTTTTCTAATTTGTTTTCTGTTTCTTTTGGTTTAATATGTAGTTGATTAAAAAATTCTAATTGATATTTATTCATAATCTTCCTCCCCATATCCAAAGTTAGTCAAATAATTAATTAGATATTTAAATTCGACATAAGTAGGTTCTTCATAATCTAAATCCATATTGGAATGAACACATTTGTTTCTATATTTTCTTAATTTTGTTAATAATGGTTTTACTTCTTCATTTTTACAAATACTTTTTGTGTATTCGTCCATTTTTTCTTGTAGTCCTCCTTCAAGGTGATACTTTTTTTCTATGACAAGTTCAATCGCACTACACAAATCAATTGCTAAATGTCTAAATTTTCTTTCTTCTAACATAGTTTCAAATTCATGTATTTTAAAATTGCCCTTTTTGAGTATTTCTTTAACTTGTTGTATATGATTATGTTGTTTTAAAAGTCTATTAATATATTCTTTTTTAAATATTTTTACTCTCTCTATCATTGAATAAGGATAATTTGTTATATTTACATTTTGAATAAGGATATCCATATTGGCATAGAGAAATATACACATTTTTTTATAACTAGGATCTCTTGAAATTGAATTTTTCATTGCTTCTTCAATAGTTTTACATGATGCATTAGGATGATTTCGTGCTAAATAAAACCCTCTTAAAAATGTTAAATTATTATCTACCACGTATTTAAATAATTCAGAATGGTTACCTTCTTCATATAACTTTAAGATGTATTCCTCAAGAGATATTGGGTTTTCATTAACAATTTTTATTACTAATTTATAGTCTTCAATTTTTTCTAGTTTTCTTAGATTAATAATTCCATAATCAGAACATTCTTTAATAATCTTCTTTTCTGTTAGCGACATAACTTGTCCTCCTTTATATCTTCATTTTATATCTATATACAAATTTAAAATAGTGCAACAAATGCACTAAAAAACTACTTTAATAGCTCTTTAAAATCTATATTTAATGTTTCTGCAATACTTACTATTTTATTAATATCATTAATACCGTAATAAATCCATCGTCTAGTAGTTGTTGGATTTACTCCCATTACTTTAGAAAAATTTACTTGTGTTTTATATTTTGATTTTTTAATTAATCTTTTCAAATTTAAACCCGCTTTTTTCGCTAAACTCACTTTTTTCATTTTTTTCTCCTTACAAAATATTATTTTGCAAAGTCATTATATTAATTTTAAATAATCTAAAATAGTGCAAGTTTTACAAAAAAAAGGAACTTTAATTAAAAAGTTCCATAAAATCTATATCTAGTTTATTCGCAATTTCCTCAATTGTATTTACATCTTTAACTCCAAGTGCAATCCATCTGCGCACAGTAGTTGGATCTACATTCATTACTGACGCAAAATTATCTTGAGTTTTATACTTAGAAACCTTAATAAGATTTTTTAAATTCTTCCCAACTCTTTGAGAAAGATATTGTGTCATAGCAATTTTACCTCCTTTGCGAAGGTATAAACCAAATGCTCCAGAGTATGCTCTAACACACTTATATATTATCAAAAAAGGAAAGACTTTTAAATCTTTCCTACATTACTCTTTGTTTTTTCTACATAAAATTGTTTTGTAATTAAATCGTAAATTACACTTACATTTTTACCTGATCTATCAAGACCAACATATTTTATTCTTGCATCGAAATATGTATAAAAATCTAAAAGGTATTTTCTATTAATAATTATCACTACAAAATATAGCACTTCTAATATTAAAGCAGATATTGACCATATTCCACTATATTTACCTATTAAACAAATTATATCTAACACTATTAATACATATGTAATAATTCTAAAAATTAAAAATTTCTTTTTTTCTTTTAATGTATTAATTCTTACATAAAGCTTTGGATCATATACAAATTTTTCAAAAGAATTCTCGACCAGTTTCTCGTTTTCAGTTTCTTTTTTTAATCTAATAACATATGCAGTTAAAAATATAGTCATCGCCATCCAAACTAATCCGAAAATAGAAAAAGACTCCATTAATAGCGCTGCCGAACTAACAGCAGGAGCAACTATTCCTAATATAATAGATACTATTCCACTAATAAGTGCTTTAGCCTTCGCTTTTATAAACTCTTCTTTTTTACCTATCCAAACATTAATTTTCTTTGAAGTTTTTAAGAAATTATTAAAAGATAGCTGATTATCTATTTCTTCTTTAGCTTTTTCAACTATTTCTTGCTCTTTTTTCTCTTTATTTAAAATATTAAAAATTTCTTCAATCTTTTCATCTTGTAAATTTAATTTTTCCAATATTTCATTATTTACTTTTTCATTTTCATTAAAAATTTTAGAATAATACTCTTCATTAAAAGTAATTAATTCTTCATTAATAAATTTTTTATAAAAATTTATAAACTCAAAATATACATTAAGATAATTAACTATACTTTCTTTTCCTACCCATTTTTCTTTTTTATGTTTATGATCATTACATTTCTTTATATAATCAAATAATTTTTCATATAATTTAACATCTAATTTTATTTCATTTAAAAGAAAATTCTTAACATTTTCTGCTTTTAAAATAAGTCCACATGTTTTAGTGTTATCATATTCAACACTATTTTCGAACAATATATATTTAACAGTTTCTTCAAGTAAATCTAAATATGAATCATAAAAAGAATTACTCTTAGATTTAATGTTTTTTTCAAGAGTAGCGTATCTTAATCTAATTTTATCTGTGAAGAATTTAAATTCCATTTTCAACTCTCATTTCTAAATATAATACTAGCATAATTTTAACATTATTTATAGAAAAAATAAAAATGCGTAGTTCATACGCATTCTTAATAAACATTAGTGATGATAATTTTATCAATTGAAACTTCAAAAATAGAAGCAAGTACAATTAAATTATCTAAAGTAGGTAGACATTCTCCTCTTCTCCATTTATAGATAGCTTGTGGGTATTCAAATCCAAAAGCTTCTTGAAGATCACTAACTTTAATATTTTTTTCTTTCATCAATTTAGTGATATTGTTACCAGTTTTCACTAAATCGATTGATGGATATTTAAATACCACAGCTATCACCTCTTTTCTTATTGAATAATAATAGAATCAAAGCAAGAATATTTTTCTAGACACTTTAACATCATTTCATAAGGATTGCATCCATCATTCTTAGTAACCATATCGATGATTGAAGATGATGCTCCACTTACTAATTTAACATTTTCTTCTTCCATTCTAACAGGAAGATGAGTAGATCTAGCCCTTACATTCCAAAATACAACTTCAGGTAATTTATAACCGATATCATTAAACTTCTTTTTATATACTTCAAAAGTTGATTCCTCATCATAATTTACCATATCAAATTCCATATCAGAAATAATCACAATTCTATCTAATTGATCTTCTTTTGTAAAGTTAGGACGTTTATAAACCTTTAAAATCAATTCATAAACACCTGCTACATTAGTAGAAGAGTAATCATTATATTGAGCAAGACAATCATATTTTTCTTTAATTGTGTCACCTTTAATTTCCACTAATCTAGGATTAGAAGCAAAAGTAATAAATTTATTTTTAAATTCGCCTTCTAATCTTTCAGCGAACAATAAAGCTAAAGAAGTTGCAACACTATTAGCACTTACTTCTTCTCCATCTAACATAGATCCAGAGCCATCTCTAACTACAATAGTATTAGATGAAATTTCACTTCTATCAAAAGATTTCCAAATTGTATCTAAAGATGCAAAATCTTCTTTTGCATTTTCATAATACTTTTTACCATATTCATCATAAATATTTTCTAATCTACGGATAACTTGATAAGGATAAATAGTTCCACTATTCATCTTTTTAGTTCCTTTATTAACTGCATCTAAATATGCTTCATATCTTTCTTTATCATTTCTAGAAAAAGCTTCACGATATTTAAACATTGCTCCTCCAGGAACTTGTTCATAGTCAAAAGTATAATCTTTTGTTCTAAGATTATTTTCTACGATTAGATCTTTTCTTAAAGAAGATAATGTTTTTCTATACTCTTCTTTAGACATGCCCAAAGAAGACGCTAGTTTTTGGGCTAAAACACGTGTTTCATAAGAACTAGTATTAATTGAAGGCATCCATTTTGCTAATAATGAAATTGGTTTATTTTCTTTCTTAGATTCAATGTCTTTATTTAATTGTTCTTTAACAATTTTCATCATTTCTTTTCTTACTGGAGTTGAATATGCTGAAAATAAGTCATCATATCTTCCATAAGTAGGAACATAAGAAATAACTTGTTTTGCTACTTCTGGAGCCATATTACAAAGAGCATTAAAAGTAAAACGGAAAATATTTCTTTCTCCTAGTCCTTCTTTAATATCTCTAGCAAAGAATAAAATTTTAATTGCTAAAATCGGATTTTCTTTATATGCTTTCATGAAGTTTTTTAATGCATCATCATAGTTAAAACGCATTCCACCAATTAAAGAGAAATAGTCTAAACAATAAGATCCACTTGTTGAATATGCTTTGTCACCATTTTCAGTAAATGCGATATCAAACATATCTTTTGAAATTGAAATAAAACTCATATATAATCACTCCTTCTTTTGAAGATTCTTTTAAATTAAAGAGAATGGATCACTTACTAGTGACAACAAGATGCAAAATAAATGCGCTAAACTTGTCAGTTTCCAAAATAATATAGTAGCGGTACACATCTTTCCATTCTCACAAGACACGTTCATTCAATTCTGTTTAGAAAATAACCATAAATAATTGCTGTATGTGTCTTTACTTACACTCTTATTATAACATGTCAAATAAATAAAAAAATAAACTTGTGGTTTAATTTTATTTGACATTAATACTTTATGTGTATCATATATTTTTAATGTGTTTATTTTTAATAACTTGAATTAAACATATTATTAATAATATAATTTATTTAACGGAGGATAAAAAAATAATGAAAAATTTAGTTAAAGGATTAGAAAGCTTACCATGGATTATTAGAGTATTATTAACTCTTTTTGTTGGTGCATATGGTAACTTATTAAGATTATTTAGATCTTTAGCAGCTAAAAATTTAATTGGTGTTGTCTTAGCAGTAATCTTATTATGTACTGGTGGTTTACTTATTTTATGGATCATCGACTTAATTATGGTTATCTTTGGTAAGAAAGTTTGGTGGATTGACTAATCTCATTAAAATAAAAGGTTCTCGAAACTTCGAGAACTTTTATTTTGCTTTAATTCTTAATAATAAAAATGTATAATCAACTATGGTGATAGTAAGTATGAATAGTTTAGAACAATTAGAAAAGTACGCTAAAGAAAAATTTATTCCTATTGCAAGAAAACAAACAACAGAATTTATGGTTAATTTAATAAAGGAAAATAACTATAAATCTTTTTTTGAAGTAGGAACTGCCATTGGATATACTTCTATAATTATCGCTACTACTTTTCCAAATGTATCAATATTAACTATTGAATATAATTTAAATAGAGCAGAGCTAGCAAGACAAAACTTTAGAGATTTCTCTTTAGAAAATAAAATAGATTTTATAATTGATGATGCTGTCTTATTTGAAACAAATAGAATGTTTGATTTAATATTTATTGATGCCGCTAAAATGAGAAATCGTTTTTTCTTAGATAAATTCTCAAAAAATTTAAATAAAGGCGGAACCTTTATTGTAGACAATATGAAATTAGATGACTTATGGATCAACGCCAATAAAAAGAAAAAAGAAAAATATGATTTAGCAAACGAAGAATTTAAAAAATATATTCTTTCTTTAGAAGAATACGAAGTTAATATATATGATGATATTGGAGATGGAATCGCAGTATTAAAGAAAAAATAAGTGGGTTTTTAGCTAAAAACTCACTTATTTTCTTTATAATACATACTTAATAATTTAATTGCATCTTCTTTAGCCATATTAGGAATTGCAGTTGCACCTTCTCTAGTAACAATACCTAAATCTAATAAAGTTTCTAATATATTTACTCCTCTAGAATAACCAATATGCAATTTCATTTGAAGTTTAGAAATTGTTAATTTTCTGTCAGTGTATAAATAATCTAAGACATCTAGAATCAGTGGATCTATATCGACTTTAATATCAATTTTAGGTATTTCTTTTTTAATTCTCGTACCATATTTTTTTATGATAGCATCACAGAATGAATAAAGTTCTTTTTCACTAATGAACGCTGCTTGAATTCTTTCACACATCCCCTGATACTTAACTATAGCGTCACCTTTTCCTATAAGAAGTTCTGCTCCTCCTTCATCAATAATTGCTCTTGAATCAATAATTGAAGGAACTCTACCGGTAATTCTAGTAGAAAAATTTGCTTTTAATGTACCAGTTAAAATATCAACTGATGGTCTTTTAGTATATAAAACAAAATGGACACCTGCCGCTCTACCTAATTGAACAATTCTCATAATATGATTTTCTATTTTTTTGTTATATAAAACAAAATCTGAATATTCATTAATTACAATTAAGATAAAAGGCATCTTTTCTTCTGCTTTTTCATTATATTGATAAATATTCCTTGTTCTATTTTCTCTTAATAAAGAATATCTTTTTTCAATTTCTTCTTCTATTTCTTTAAATAATGGCTCTCCTACACTAGCATCTTTAATTATTGGATAAAGTAAATGTGGGATATTTTCATAAGCATCAAAATCTACTAAATGTGGATCTGCTAATACTAATTTAAGTTCATCAGGAGTATATTTCATTAAAGAAGAAACAATAATCGTATTTAAAATATTAAACGCTCCTGCTCCTGTTATTCCTGAAATTAAACAATGCGGCATTTCAGTAACATCATACTCTTTAATCTCATTAAAGACATTTTTACCCATTACACAAGTAAACTCATTTCCTTTATTTAAAAAGTCTTCTGTTAATAATTCTCCAAATTTTAATACTCTTTTAACTTTGTTTGGTATTTCAATTCCACAAGTTCCTCTTCCTGGAATAGGCGCAACTACTCTTACAGTTTCTCCCACCTTTAAAGAAAGATCATCCCTAATTTTTAAGAATCTATTTAGTTGTTGATTAACGCCTAATTTAATTTCATATAAAGTAATTGAAGGTCCAACATAATAATTTACTATCTCTCCTTCAATTGCATACATAGCAAAACATTCTTTTATAGCAACCTTATTTTGTAAAATTTCATCTGGGTCTTCTTGTTGTCTAAAAATATCTGCAAGCGATGAATCAACCACTTTTGAAGATTTCTTTTCATCTTTAGTTGAACGTTTTACTTCTTTTTTAATCTTCTTTTGTTCTTCTTTTTTTACAGTTTCTTTAACAATTTTTTGTACTTCTTTTGAAGAATCATCTTCTTTCATTTTTTCTAGTTTTTCTAGGAATTTTTGATACCTATCTTTATTAGAAACTCCATTATATGCGTTATATATTTCTAAAATCGTACTTTCTAATCTAGTTTTAAAATGAGAATCATCATAAACCAAATACAAATGATTATCTCTAAAATCTGGTTCATCTAACATTGATTCGTATCTACTTACTATTGTTTCTACTAATACATCATCGATAAAAGAAACATCGTTTCTCATAAAATCGATAACACTATCCATCATGCTTTTGCCGTTTAAAGAAACATACAAGAATTTTTCTTTTCCTCTTTTTCTCATCGTATTGAAATAAAAATCTAATTCTTGAGAAGCTCCATCTGAAACAACAGAATTGTCGCTTAAAAAGAATAAAATTAAGAATGAATTTAACATTTCTCTTTTTTCTTGAGCGTTCCAACTTCTTCCACTTTTATTTCCGTTTATTGGATCAGACGCCATAAAAACAGAATATTTTTGATTTCCTTCTTCATCAACAATACTCTCAATTATTTCTCTTACTTTAAATACCTTTTCTTCATCTTTAAACGAATAAGAAAAGAAAATTTTATTTCTAGACATCTTTTTCTCCTACTAAACTATTAATATTTTAACATTTAGATATATGCTCTATCAAATACTTTTTCAAGTGGTTTATATAATACTAAAATTGTAATAAAACTTGATGCTCCTAATATTAATTCAAACGGAATATCCGCTAATACATATTCTTTTAAATTCATCTCATAAATAAAACAACTTGGAATAATATTAATCCAAGAATAAATAAAAGAGAACAATACTCCAAGTAAACTAATTAGAATCACATTATTCACTTTTCTAAAAACAGTATTTATTAATAAAGGAATAAATAATAAGCCAATTAAAGCAAAAATAACATAAATTATATTAAAATATCCAGATACTAAATGATCTAAAAAAACATGAATACTAATAATGATTGAAGACTTAATTATACCTAGTTTTTTAGAATATAAAACCATTAATAAAAACGATAATTGAACAAAAGGAACGTAAGATAAAATTTGTTCTAAAATAAATAGTATTGCGGTTAATATACTCATAAGAGCAATTTCTTTTACACTAATCTTCTTCATATACATATTTTAAAATAATTAAACAATAAAGCAAAGAAAAAAGAACCCGTAGGTTCTTTATCTTTAATTAACTGGCTCTATAAATAATTTTAGGGTTTTGTAAACGCTATAAATTTTTTTAGGGTCTAAACCCTACAACTGCCACAAGA
>SVBA01000021.1 GCA_015059095.1 Erysipelotrichaceae bacterium | reverse complement strand
AATGTGATTTAATAATTAATTGAAACATTTCTTTCTTTTCAAACTTTTATTTGTTGCATTTAGTTGTGTAATTAACATCTTTTTAATTTATTTTTAATTATTATTGACTTAATTATTCCTTTTTTATAAAATAAAAAAAGTATTGTGTAGTAGTAATTTAATAAGATTTTAAGAGAGTTATTGGTTGGTGGGAAATAACATTCAAATTAAATGAACTTGACACTTTTATAATACGAGTTGGTTACTTTATAACCTAATGAAGTGCAGCAATAAGCTGAACTAAGGTGGTACCGCGCGAAAGCGTCCTTAGATAAGGTACTTTTTTTATTGGAGGAATAGTTATGGGGTACGATTATAAAAGAATAGAAGAAAAATGGCAAAAATATTGGGATGTAAATCAAACATATTATTGTGATACAAAGGATTTTTCTAAACCTAAATTTTATGCTTTAGACATGTTTCCTTATCCTTCAGGTAAAGGACTTCATGTAGGTCATCCTGAAGGTTATACTGCTTCAGATATCGTTTGTAGAATGAAAAGATCTCAAGGGTATAATGTTCTTCATCCAATGGGATATGATTCATTTGGTTTACCTGCAGAACAATTTGCAATTCAAACAGGTAATCATCCAGAAGGTTTTACTTTGGATAACATTGTTACTTTTACTAGACAATTAAAAATGTTAGGTTTTTCATTCGACTGGAGTAAACAAATTTCTACTTGTGATCCTAAGTTTTACAAATGGACACAATGGATTTTTAAACAATTATTAAATGAAGGTTTAGCAAAGCTTATTGATATGCCAGTAAACTGGTGTGAAGAATTGGGAACAGTACTTGCTAATGACGAAGTCATTAATGGTAAATCTGAGCGTGGTGGATATCCAGTAATTCGTAAAAATATGAAACAATGGGTATTAGATATTCCTAAATACGCTGAAAGATTATTACAACAACTTGATGAAATTGATTGGCCTGATTCAACAAAAGAAATTCAAAGAAACTGGATTGGAAAATCTGAAGGAGCATTAATTGATTTTAAAGTTGATGGTATCGAAGAGAAATTCACTGTATTTACAACTCGTTGTGATACTTTATTTGGTGCTACATACTGCGTTTTAGCTCCAGAACATGAATTGGTAAAGAAGATTACAACTATTAAGCAAAAAGAAGCAATAGATGAATATTGTAAAATTGCTGCTTCTAAATCAGATTTAGAAAGAACTGAATTATCAAAAGAAAAAACTGGTTGTTTTACTGGGGCTTATGCTATAAATCCAGTAAATGGAAAGAAAGTTCCAATTTGGATTTCTGATTATGTTTTAGCAACTTATGGTACTGGTGCGATTATGGCTGTACCTGCTCACGATACAAGAGACTATGAATTTGCTAAAAAGTTTGATATTGAAATTATTCAAGTATTAGAAGGTGGAGATATTTCTAAAGAAGCTTGGACTGAAGACGGAATTCATATTAATTCAGGTTTCCTAAACGGTTTAAATAAAGAAGATGCAATTAATACAATGATTTCTTGGTTAGAAGAACAAAAAATTGGTAAAAAGCAAATCAATTATAAATTAAGAGAATGGATTTTTGCTCGTCAAAGATATTGGGGCGAACCAATTCCGGTTGTCTTTATTGATGGAAAAATTATTCCATTAAAAGATATTGAATTACCATTGACTTTACCAAATGTAACAGATTATAAACGCTCACCAGATGGTAAATCACCTCTTGAAAACGCTAAAGATTGGATAAATTTAACTTATGAAGGTAAAAACGCTAGAAGAGAATCTTCTACAATGCCTGGTAGTGCTGGTTCGTCTTGGTATTATTTAAGATATATTGACCCACACAATGATCAAGAAATGGTTAATAAAGATTTAGAAAAACATTGGATGCCTGTTGATTTATATATTGGTGGATCTGAACATGCAGTTGGTCATTTATTATATTCAAGATTCTGGATGAACTTTCTATATGACAAAGGAATTGTTTCTCACAAAGAACCATTCCAAAAATTATTCCATCAAGGTATGATTTTAGGAACAAATGGTGAAAAAATGTCTAAATCTAGAGGAAATGTTATTAATCCAGATGAAGTCGTAAGAGATTATGGTGCAGATTCATTAAGATTATATGAAATGTTTATGGGACCTCTTGAAGCCGAAAAACCATGGCAAACAAATGGTATTGATGGTGCAAAACGCTGGTTAGATAGAGTATATAGATTATTTAGTGAAGAAGAATTTAAAAATAAATATACTAATGAAAATGATCACAAATTAGATTATTCTTACCATTTTACAGTTAAAAAAGTAACTAATGACTATGAAAATTTATCATTTAATACAGCGATTGCTCAAATGATGACATTTATTAATGATGTTTATAAACAAGATAAAATATATTTGCCATATCTAGAATCATTTGTTCAATTATTAGCTCCTATTTGTCCTCATATTGGTGCAGAACTTTGGGAAATGTTAGGTCATAATGATATTATTGACTATGTTTCTTGGCCAACATATGATGAATCAAAGTTAGTACAAACGACTGTTAAAATCGCTGTTCAAATTTGTGGCAAAGTTAGAGAAGTAATTGAAGTTAGTGTTGATGCTTCTGAAAAAGAAATTGAACAAATCGCATTATCTCATCCTGGTATTGTTTCAAGATTAGAGGGTAAAACTATTAAAAAAATTATTGTAATTAAAGGCAAAATTGTAAATATTGTCGCCATTTAATGACAAATTTCTTAAATCACATATGTTTTAATTATAATGGGTGATATTAATGTTACATGTTGAAACTTTTAAAGCATATAGTGAAGATGATTTATCGAATCAAATTAATTATTTTTTAAAGCAAATCGATGAAAATATGATTAAAGAAATCAAATTTTCTTCATTTGCTTTTTCTATTGAAAAAGAATATCAGATAATATATACTGCTTTGATTATTTATTATGTTCGATAATCCTTTAATTTTATAAACATAATTGATAGAATATAAGATGAGGTTGATTTTATGAAAAAAGGATTTTGGAAATTATTTCTATTAGGCATATTGTTATGTTCCTGTTCAAATAATGAAATAGTTAGCAATAATTATACAGAAAAGTTAAAAAGTGACTTATTAGTTTTAGCAGAAGGTCCGTGGGAAAATAAAGTAGAGGATGCTAAATATTCTATTAGTTTTTCACATACTTTAACTAAAAATGAATTAGGACATGTTTATACAATTGATATAGGATATAAAAATACTTACATCGATGACATACATGTCATAGTTTTACCAGGTTCTTTTAAATCTAATCCTTTAGAACACAATGTTCCTCATGTAGGTTATTCTCAAAGAATCAATCTAGCTGAAACAAAAAAATTAGAAAAAAATGATCGAGAGAATATTCGTTTACAAATCGAATTGGAATATGCTGAAGAACAAATTTATGTTAGTGTTAATTATTTAGATCAAACGGATTTATATGAGTTTTAAGGAGAATTATTATGTATCAAGAGTTAATTAAACAAAAATTACAAGAAGAATTAGATATTGAATTAAAACATGTAGAAAATGTTATCAATTTTTTAAACGAAGGATGCACCATTCCATTTATAGCGCGTTATCGTAAGGAATGGACTGGATCTATGAGTGATGAAAAATTACGTATTTTTAACGAAAAATATACTTATTTCAATAATTTTTACGATAGATTAGACACTATTTTAAGAACTATTGAAGAACAAGGTAAATTAACTGATGAAATTAGAGCATCTTTAAACAATGCTAAAACATTGAGTGAATTAGAAGATATTTATCGTCCATTTAAACCAAAAAAAGCAACTAGAGCATCCAAAGCAAAAGAAAAAGGATTAGAACCTTTAGCAAATTATTTATTAATGCAAGTTAATAATGACGATTTTGATGATGTCGTATCTTCATTCATAAACGAAGAAAAAGGTGTAAAATCGAAAGAAGAAGCTCTTCAAGGAGCAAAAGATATTATCGCTGAAATGATTTCTGATGAAGCAAAGTATCGTAAATTTATCCGTAACAATATGATGAAAACTTTTAATATTACAACTAAACGTAATCCAAAAGGTGAAGATGAAAGAGAAATATTCAGCATGTATTATGATTTTAGTGAATCTTTATCAAAAGTCGCTTCTCATAGAATATTAGCAATTAATCGTGGAGAAAAATTAAATGTTCTAAAAGTTGAATTAACTGGTGAAGATGATAATAACACTAATCATATTGCTTCTAAAATAATCAAAAAGAATAGTCCATTCCAAGATATCTTATTAGATACAATTCAAGATGCATATAAAAGATTAATTAAACCATCAATCGATAATGAAATTCTTGCTGATTTGACTGAAACTAGTGAAAATACTTCTATTGAAGTATTCAAATCGAATTTAAAAGAATTATTATTAGAAGCACCTACTAAAAATAAAATTATTTTAGGATTTGACCCAGGTATTAGAACAGGTTGTAAAATTGGTATTGTAGATAGATTAGGTAAAGTACTTTATACAGGTGTCTTATATGGTACAAGTGAAAAAGAAGAAATTCTTAAAAATGAAGCTAAAAAATTAGCAGTATTAATTGCTAGATATCATGTAGATTTAATTTCTTTAGGTAATGGTACTGGTGGTAGAGAATCTGAACGCTTTATAAAAAAATATCTATTTGAAATGTTCCCAGAATGTAAAATTGATTATGTAATAACAAATGAAGCAGGTGCATCAGTTTATAGTGCTTCAAAATTGGGTACTCAAGAATTCCCAAATTTAGATGTTTCTGTTAGAAGTGCAATTTCACTAGCTAGAAGAGTTCAAGATCCATTAGCAGAATTAGTAAAAATTGATCCAAAATCTATCGGTGTTGGTCAATATCAACATGATATGAACCAAAAACATCTAGGTGAAGCATTGGGTGGTGTAGTAGAGAATTGTGTTAACCAAGTTGGTGTTGATATTAACTCAGCTTCTCCTTCATTATTAACTTATGTTTCTGGTATCAATAGTTCTATTGCATCAAATATTGTTAAATATCGTGAAGAAAATGGTGAATTTAAAAATAGAAAGGATTTATTAAATGTTCCAAAATTAGGTGAAAAAGCATATCAACAATGTGCTGGTTTCCTAAGAATCCAAGATCATTATCCTTTAGATAATACAGGTATCCATCCTGAATCATATGAGGTTACATTAAAATTATTAAAATTAATTAACTCCGATATTTCTGAAATTGGTGAAGATACTTTAGCATTAAAACTTGCTACTTCAAAAAGTGTTTCTGTCTTGGCCAAAGAATTAAAAGTTGGTGAAGAAACATTAAAAGATATCATTGAAGAATTAGAAAAACCAGGTAGAGATATTCGTGATATTAATGTTAAAGCAGAATTAAGAAATGATGTTTGCGACATTACTGATCTAAAAGAAGGTATGATTTTAGATGGTACAGTTAGAAATATTATTGACTTTGGTGCATTTATTGACATTGGTGTTCATCAAGATGGTTTAGTTCATATTTCAGAAATTTCTTCAAAATTTATAAAACATCCTTTAGACGAATTACATATAGGTCAAATTGTCAAAGTTAAAGTAATTTCAGTTGATGTAAAGAAAAGAAGAATTGGTCTTTCAATTAAACAAGCAAAATAATAAGGAAGCGTTGCTTCCTTTTTTATTGATATTAATGGAAATAATAAATATAATAATGTTTAGAAAAGGAGATTAAACTATGGCTTCAAATTGGATTAAAGACGCTCTATTTTATGAAATTTATCCTATCTCATATAAAGATTCAAATGGAGATGGTTTAGGTGATTTAAAGGGCATTATTGAAAAATTAGATTACGTTAAAGATTTAGGATTTAATGCAATATGGTTAAATCCATTTTATAAATCAACATTTAAAGATGGAGGTTATGATGTAGTAGATTTCTTTAAAGTTGATAGAAGATTTGGCTCTATGAAAGATTTTGAAAATCTGTTAAAAAAGGCACATAGTCTTGATATTAAGATTATTATCGATTTAATTCCTGGTCATACTAGTGAGGAACATCCATTGTTTTTAGAATCTGCAAAACCAGAAAGAAATGAATATAGCGATATGTTTATTTGGAATGCTAATATTTGGGATTATGAAAGACCATATATATTGATTTCAGGAAGACATCCAAGAAATGGTTCATTCATGGTTAACTATTTTTCTCATCAACCTGCATTAAATTATGGTTTCAATCGTATTACACATCCAAACTGGCAATTACATTATACTGATTCTAGAACTTTTAAAGCTCGTCAATTAATGAAAGATATCATGAAGTTTTGGATGAAAAAAGGTGTTGATGGCTTTAGAGTTGATATGGCAGACTCATTAGTAAAAAATGATGAAGAAAAAGAGGCTACTATCGAAGTATGGCAAGATATTATTGGAGAAGTAAAAAAAGAATATCCTGATGTCGTACTAGTATCAGAATGGGCTTATCCTAAAAAAGCATTAAAAGCAGGTTTCACTTCGGATTTTGTTTTAGATCATCGTGATAATTTTACTCATTATTTAGCTAGATCAACCATGCAAACTGAAGGACTATCTGTTTTAGACGGAGGGGATCAAAAAAGATTTATAAATAACGTTATGGATTGGGTAAACCAAGCTAAGGAACAAAACGGTTATATTTCTATGATTTCCGGAAATCATGATTGTCCTAGAATTGCTACTATGAATGAAGGGGATAAATTAAGAATATTTTATATGATGTTATTTACTTTACCTGGAGTTCCTTTTGTCTATTATGGTGATGAAATTGGAATGAAACACCGCAATTTGCATTCAAAAGATGGTGGTTATCAAAGAACAGGTGATAGAACGCCAATGCAATGGAATAATTCTAAAAATAGAGGTTTTTCAACTACTGATGGTGAACTATATTTACCAGTAGACGAAGAAGAGTGTAATGTTGAAGATCAATTAAAAGATAAAAACTCTTTACTAAATTATATAAAAGAAATGATTAAAGTTAGAAAACATTATTCATCCTTATCTAATAATAATATTAGATTTGAAGATCGTGATGATAAAATTTTAGTTTATGAAAGAGATGATTTATATGTTATTGTTAATCTTTCTAATCACGATTTACCTGTTGATACTACAAATTTAGTTATTGCTAGTAGTAACGATGCAATTCAAAATGGTAAATTAAAACCAACAAGTTCAATTATTTTAAGAAAATAAGGAAAAGCGCTTTCATTTTAAAATGAAATAGTCTAAAATATTTCTAGATTGAATAAACTAATCAAAAAAATTCATTTTGGTATGTCCAAATAGTTATGGGAGGTAATTTATGGCTAGTTTAAAATTGAGTCACATCTATAAGGTTTACGATAACGGTCACAAAGCTGTTAACGATTTTTCAATTGACATTAAAGATAAAGAATTTATCGTTTTCGTAGGTCCATCTGGATGTGGTAAATCAACAACTTTAAGAATGATTGCTGGTTTAGAAGAAATTACAACTGGTGATTTATTCATTGGCGATACATTAGTTAACGATGTTGAACCTAAAGATAGAGATATTGCAATGGTATTCCAAAACTATGCATTATATCCACATATGACTGTATATGAAAATATGGCATTTGGTTTAAGAAATAGAAAAGTTCCAGAAAACGTTATTAGAGAAAAAGTTATGGAAGCTGCAAGAATCTTAGACATTGAAGATTACTTAGAAAGAAAACCAAAAGCTATGTCTGGTGGTCAAAGACAACGTGTTGCATTAGGTAGAGCAATTGTTCGTGATCCTAAAGTATTCTTATTAGATGAACCATTATCTAACTTAGATGCTAAATTAAGAGCAACAATGAGAACAGAAATCACAAAATTACATAAAAAATTAGGTACAACATTCATTTATGTTACTCATGACCAAGTTGAAGCTATGACAATGGGTACAAGAATTGTTGTTATGAAATTAGGCTATGTCCAACAAATTGATACACCAATGAATTTATACAATAAACCAGGTAATAAATTCGTTGCAGGATTTATTGGTACTCCTCAAATGAATTTCTTCGATGTTACTTTAGATAGAAGAGGGGATGATGTAAATGTAAAATTTGCAATGCCAAATGATGAACAAATTGCATTTGATCTTCCATATGTATCTTTATCAAAAGCTCATGATAGATATTTACATGATGCTAAAGTATGCTTTGGTATTAGACCAGAACATATTTCAATCGTTGAACATGAAACTGGTATTAAAGCAAGAGTTAACGTAGTTGAACGTTTAGGTAATGAAAGTATTGCTTATTGTGAATTAGGTGAAGTCGAAAAAGAATACGTTGTTGGTTCAAAAACTCAAATTGTTGTTAAAACAAATACTGACTTAACATTTGCTTCTGGTGATTTAGTAAACTTAGAAATTAATCCTTCTAAAGTTCATTTCTTTGATTTAGAAACAGAATTATCAATTATTTCTGATATTCCAGAATATGCTACATTTGATGCAAGCATTGATGCTAAAGGTCAATTAAATTTCTTAGCAAATAAAGTTGCATTGGCTCCTGAAATTGCTAAAGCAATTGGTAATAACCAAAAATTAAGCATTGAAGTACCTCCTAGTGCAATTGTTTCAGGTAGTGATTATTCTTTAGATGTTTCTAAAGTTGAAAAATTCGACGATCAATATTTAGCTACTTTAGCAGTAGGCGATAGATTTGTATTTGCATTAGTTGATGAAACAGTCACTGAAGGTTCTAAATATAGCTTCAATGTATTAAATGATAAGATTAGAGTATTAGTAAATGGTGAATCAGTCTTAGCTCCAATTGCTGAATGTGAAAGCTTAAAAGGTATGTTCACTAAAGAAGAAAATAGAAAAGCTAGAGAAATCAACTTCTTCTATGAAATTGGCGGACATAAGATTCCAGCTCCACAAGACAATGGTCATAAGATCTTTACAGTTGAAGGTAACTCTTGTTACAAGACTGAATACAAATATGAAGTTAATAGAAAGAAAATTCAAGCTGTTGAAGATGGTGGCGTTGCTTGCCCAGTAAAAGATGTCTTAAATTACTTAAATGCTCATTATGCTAGAGTTGATTACTTAGGTCAAGATCTATTAATTGAAGTTGCAGAAGACTTTGCAGCAGCAAGTGTAAATATTGAAATCGATGGTAACGATGTTGCAGTATACAATGTTGAAATCGATATGAGACTTTGCTAATTAACTTATTTATTAAATATAAGGATTTAGTTTCGACTAAGTCCTTTTTATTTATATATTTTATTGAAAACGTAATTAAAATTATTTATAATTTAATTACAAAAGGAGTTAAGTTATGGCAGAATTTGTTTATATTCAAGATTATAGTAAAGCTGGAAAATTAGGTATTAACCGTAAATGTTTCGAAAAAATTTGTTCTGTTGTAACAAATAAAATTTCTGGCGTTTCTACAAAAGAAGAAAAGAAAAAGAAAAATCAAAATCCTTTGTTCACATTCGATAAACCTGTTCATTGTGATATTATCAATAACAAAGTAATTATTCAAATTCAAGTAATTGTTCGTCAAGGTGTTAATGTTGATGAAATTTGTACTTTAATCCAACAAGAAGTCGCAGACGCTTTAACTACTATGGTTGAAACTGTTCCATTCTCAATCAAGATTAAAGTTGTTGGAATTGAATAAATAAGGCTGTGCCTTATTTTTTTATGAGGGAGTAAATTATGTTATCAAGAAATCAAGAACAAGAAAAAATGATGCAAGTTATATATTCAGTTCTTTTTTATGAAAAAAATAATGAAGAATACGATATTAAATCACTAATTGAGGGCATTTTTGATATGGAATATCAAGAAGTTGATGTTTATCCAAAAGAATGCATTGTTAAAACTTTATTAAATAAAGAGATTATTGATGAAGTTATTACATCTAATTTATCTGAAAAATTAAAATTATCACGTATTAATTTAGTTGCACATGCAATATTACTACTTTCAATAGGTGAAGTTAAATATGTAGGTGAAATCAATAAAAGTGCAATGATTAACGTTGCAGTAGAACTTGCAAAAAAATATTTAGATGATGGAGAATATCGTTTTATTAATGCGGTATTAGATAAAATTTTATAAAATTATGGAAAAAATCTACAATGTAACATTATTAAATCAATATATTAAAAACCTTATAGAAGGTGATTTTAATTTGACTAATGTTTTAGTTGTAGGAGAAATTTGTAATTTAAATAAACATTATACAGGTCATTACTATTTTTCAATTAAAGATGAAAATAGTAAAATTTCTTGTATGATGTTTTCTTTTAACGTTAATAAATTAAAATTTGATTGTAAAAATGGTGATGAGGTTTTAATTAAAGGTTATGTTTCTGTTTATGAAAAAAATGGATCATATCAATTGTATGTTCAGCAAATGGAACCTTATGGAAAAGGAAAAGAATTATTAAAGTTAGAAGAACTTAAAAAGAAACTAAAAGCAGAAGGAATTTTCGACCTAGAAAAGAAAAAACTTGTTAAATTTCCTAAAAATATTGGTTTAGTAACTTCTAAATCAGGAGCAGCTGTTCAAGATTTAATTCATTCGATTCAAAGTAGATACAATCCTCAAATTTACGTTTTTCCTTGTTTAGTACAAGGAGAAAACGCTCCTAAATCTATTTTGAATAGCCTAAAGAATGCTTTGGACTATCAATTAGATGCAGTAATTATTGCTAGAGGCGGAGGGGCAAATGAAGATTTAAGTGCATTCAATGATGAAGAATTAGTTAGATATGTATCAACGTATCCTCTTCCTACAATTTCTGCAATTGGCCATCAAATCGACTCATCTTTACTAGATTTAGTTGTTAGTGCTTCATGTATAACGCCTACAGAAGCTGGCGTAAAATCAGTTCCTAATAAAAGCGAATTACTAGACTATATAAAATCTACTAATCAATATTTAAGTAGCTTAATTAATAGACTAGTTGATAACTATACAAAAAGATTATTATATTTAAACGCTTCTAAAGGACTTCAAAATCCATTAGATAAATATGTAACTAAATTGAAAGAGGTGGAAAAATATCAATTAACCATTAACAATTTAATTAGTAACAAAATAAAAAGTTATATTAATAAACTTGAAGTTAGTTATTCAAAATTAAACGCGTTAAATCCATATTTATTATTAAATAAAGGATATTCATTATTAATAAAAGATGATGAAATTATTACAACTACTGATCAATTAGAAATCGATGATACTATTGAAATCAATTTAAAAGATGGGAAAGTTATCTCAAAGGTAATTGAGATTAAGAAAGGGTAAGTTATGAAAGAATTATCAATAGAAGAAAAATTTGAATTATTAGAAAAATTAGTAAATAAACTAGAAAACGAAAAATTGTCTTTAGAAGAATCTATCAAATTATATGAGGAAGCAATGAAGCTTTCTAAAGAACTTTCGATTGAATTAAATGAAGTTACAAAGAAAGTAATGTTAATTCAAGAAAATGGAGAAAAAGTCGAATTTTAAGAAAAAACGCTTAATTAGTAAATAATTAGTAGTTTATTAGTAGATTATTTACAATTAGAGAATAAAAGGAGGAATTCTTTATGTTAGAACATTTAGTTATTAAGAACTTTGCAATCATTGAAGATATCGAAGTTTCTTTTAAAGATGGGATGAATTGTATAGTTGGTGAAACAGGCGCTGGTAAATCGATTATTATTGATGCATTAAGTTTATTAAAAGGTGAAAAGTCTAAATTTGATAAAATTAGAAACGGAGAATCAAGAGCTTTTATTGAAGGCTCATTCTACATTAATGACACTTCTTTAATTAATGAAATAAATTTAGAATATGATAATTTAATTGAAGAAGACCATTTATTACATGTTTCAAGAACTTTAGATATTTCTAATAGATCTATTACTAGAATTAACTATCGTAATGTTCCATTATCTGTTTTAAAAAAGATTATGGAACAAATTATTGATATTCATTCGCAACATAAAGATAATTCGTTTTTTGATGAAAGAAAACAAATTAATTTTGTTGATTCGTATTCGTTTAGATTAAATAATCCCGAAATTCAAAATATTAATGATCTTTATTGTGGTGACATTCAATTTGTTTATTCTACTCATTATAATCAATACATTAGTGAAAAGAAAAAACTTCAAGAATTATTAGATAGACAATCTTCTTTTGAAGATCTTGAGTTATTAACCTATCAATTTAATGAATTAGAAAGGGCAAATGTTCAAGAAAATGAGATAGAAGATATAGAAATTGAACTTAAAAATTTAGAATCTTTTGAAGAATTATCAAATGCTATGGATAATTTTGAATCAAATTATAGTCAAATCAGTTCATTAATGTATGCTTCTAGAAAAGCGTTACAATCATTAAAAAGTGATTTATTTAATACTGAGTCTGAAAAGTTTAATGATCTTTATTATGAATTAGAAGATTTACATGATGAAGTAATTAATAAGTACAATCATTTATCAAATAATCAAGCTAGATTAGAAGAATTAAGAGAAAGAAAATCCTTATTATATGGTTTAAGACGCAAATATGGTCGTACAACTAGCGATATTTTAAATTATTTTAAATCTATTAAAGAAGAAATCGATTTGATTAATAATTTTGATTACATAATCGCAAATCAAAAAAAATCAATCGAAATTTTAGAAAAAGAATTAAATAATGTAGCTAAAGATATCAGTCAAATTAGAAAAATAACTGCTAAATGTCTTGAAGAAGAAATTAATAAACAATTACACGATTTATTATTGGATAATTCTGATTTTAAAATTGAAATTAATCAAACTGAACTAAATAAAAATGGTTATGATGCAATTATTTTTAAATTAAGAGCAAATGCTGGAGGAAAATATTTATCATTGCAATCAACTGCTTCTTTAGGTGAAACTAGTAGAATAAATCTTGCTTTAAAAACTGTTCTAAATGCTTTAAATCCTGTAGGTACAATTATTTTTGATGAAATTGATACGGGTATATCTGGTAAAGTGGCAACAAAAGTAAGTAAAAAGATTTACGACATTTCAAAAGTAAGTCAAACACTTGTAATTACTCATCTTCCACAAGTATCCGCTAGAGGTGATCATCATTATTTTGTATCAAAATATGTTGAAAATAACTTAACTAAAACAAAAATTGATGAATTAAATAATGAAGAAGTAACTAATAATATTGCTTATATGATGACTGGGGAAGCTCCTACAAGTGAATCTATCGCATTAGCAAAACAATTAATTGACTCTATTAAATAACAATTATTGGCAGACTCAAATAAGTAAATTAACAAAAAATATTCATGAGGTGAATATAATGTTAAATTTATTTATAGGTTCTGCCATTTTATTTTCTTCCATTTCTTACCAATTAAATGATATTTATGTTGGAGGAGAAAATATTGTTTTTGAAATTAAACCAGAAGGAATTATAGTTACCGGTACGTACGATATTAAAACAAATCTAGGTACATATAATCCCTTAAGAGATTCAGATATTCAAATTGGAGATATTATAATAAGTATAGATAATAAAGAAATCCATTCAATTAAAGACTTCTTAGATGAGTTTAATAAAAAAGAGAATAATTCATCGGTTAACTTAAAAATCATCCGTAATGAGGCGGAAATTACTAGAAAATTAAATGTTAATAAGATTGATAATCAAAGTAAATCAGGTTTATTTGTAAAAGAGAGGGTTTTAGGTGTCGGAACATTAACTTTTATTGATACAGATTTAAATATTTATGGTGCATTAGGACATGAAGTTGTAGATTCATCATCCTCCCAAATATTATCAGTATATGATGGGAATATTTACAAAGAAGAAGTAGTTAATATATCAAAGGGTACTAATGGTCATCCAGGTGAAAAATCATCTACTACCAAACTAAATCATAAATTAGGTACTATATTTGATAATACAGATTATGGTATTTTTGGAAATATCGATTCTTCATACAACTCATCTTATTCTACAAAATTAGCGGAAATAGATGAAATTAAACTAGGAAAAGCTTACATATTAACTTGTATAGAAGAAAATAAGGTTGAAAAATTTGAAATAGAAATAATCGATCTAAAAAGACAAAATAACCAAGATTTAAAGGGAATAACATTTAAAATTACTGATCCACGTCTTTTAAATGTTTCTGGTGGCGTTTTTTCTGGGATGAGTGGCTCACCAATAATACAAAATGATAAACTAATTGGCGCTGTAACACATGTAATCGTAAATGATGTAAAATGTGGTTATGGGGTATATATTAAATATATGTATCAAGAAGCTGTCGAAAGTATGCAAAAAGAAGAGAAATAACGCCTTCTCAAGATAGAGGAAATACATTTCTTTTACATTTTTAATCCATTCTATTAACTTATTTATAGTTAAATCTTAATATTGTTGTATTTTGAAGAAAGGAAAAGAAAATGAAAAAGAAAAGTGTATTTATTGTAGATGCTAGTCTAAATTACATCAACGAATTATCAAATCAACTCGCTAAAGAAGATGACATATTCGTAGTTGGCTACGCATTAAATGGTAGTGATGCTTTACAAAGAATTAAAATGCTACAAGAACTGGATGTATTAATAATTGATATGCTACTTCCAGTAAAAGACGGAATCCAAGTATTGAAGGAAATTAAAAGTAATAAAAAAGAATTTCCAGAAATAAAATTAATCTTGTGTCAGTCTTCTATCATTAATGATCACATTATATCGTTAATTAGTAATTTAGGTGGTCATCAAGTTATTCAAAAACCATCGAGTTATTTAACTATAAAAACTCACATAGATAATTTAGAATTTGTAAATGATCAAAACAAAGCAAAACAACAAGCCCCAATTAACAAAAGAATTACTCGAATATTGCATAATGTAGGAATACCTGCTCATATTAAAGGATATCATTTTCTAAGAGAAGCGATTGAGTTAACTATAAATAATCCTAGCGTGATAGGACAAGTTACCAAATCATTGTATCCAATGTTAGCAGAAAAATTTGATTCATCTACTAGTAAAGTAGAAAGAGCGATAAGACATGCTATTGAATTAGGTTGGAATAGAGGAAATCCAGATACTATCGATTCAATATTTGGATATACTATATCAGCTTCAAGAGCGAAACCAACTAATAGTGAATTCATCGCTATGGTATCAGACTACATAAGTTTAGGTGAAGACATAGAACTTACTCAAACAGCAATTTTGAAACAAAAAATTATGTATTAGTATATAATTAGTAGTTATTTAGTAATTTATTTGATAAGAGGGGATTTTTTTCTTATATTTACCTTGTATCTATATTAATTAATGTATATAATAACAAAGGTGTTTAGTATGAGAAGATATTTTGACTTTATTAAAAAACTTACATTAATTGCTATTCCAATTATATTACAACAATTATTTTTAAATATTGCGTCATTATTGGACACATTAATGGTTGGACAATTAGATGAGGCTAATGTATCAGGTGTGTATATTGCTACTCAAATAATATTTGTTGTAAATTTAATGATGTTTGGTTCAATTGAAGGCGGAAGCGTGTTCTTTTGTCAATTTTTTGGAAAACAAGACGAAAGAAATTTGAAAAAAAGTTTTGTTTTTAAATTATATGCAAGCTTAATTATAGGAACTTTAGCAACGATCTTTATTTTAATATTTGGTCGTTCGTTAAGTTCATTATTTATTAAAGACCCTGTTGCAATAGATATATCAGTCTCATATTTAAATATTTTAGCAATTAGTTTTATTCCATTTGGTGTTATTATATCTATCACTTCATCAATGCGTGAATCACATAATACAATTTTACCAATGTCCATTACTTTATTTGGTGTAATCGTAAATTTTCTAATCAATTACATTTTTATCTATGGTAAACTTGGAATGCCAAAACTAGGTGGAGTAGGGGCTGCAATTGGAACAACTGCAGAACGATTACTAGAATTACTGATCTTATTAATTTTCTGTGTTAAAAAGAAATATGTATTTTGCGCTAATATTTTTAACTATTTGAACATTGAGATTAAATTATTTAAAGAAATGGTTAAAAAATCAATTCCATTATTAATTAATGAAACATTATGGGCTTTAGGTCAAACAGTATTGGTATATGTTTTTTCCAAAAGTGCAGAAATTTCAACTGTAGTTTTACCAATAGCGACTACAATTTTTAATCTAATTTTTGTTGTTTGTTTAGGTATTGGTAATGCAATTACTATATTAGTTGCAAATACTGTTGGAACCGGAAATTTTGAAAAGTCTCAAAATGAAGCGCATGTTTCGTTATTCTTTAGCGCATTTGTTGGAATAATTTTAGGTGTAATATTATTTATAGTTGCACCAATTATTACTAGTTTATACACTGGAGTTAGTAGTGAAGCACAACAATTAGCAGAAATATTAATTAAGTTTTATGGAATATATCTATTTATTAGCGCTTTAAATAACTCTATTTTCTTTATTTTAAGAGCAGGTGGTAGAACTTTACTAGTATTTATCTTTGACTCATTATACGGTTGGATATTACAAATTCCATTTGCATTCTTATTGTTATATGTGTTTAAATTAGAATTTATTCCATTGGTAATTGTCTCATATAGTATTGATATAGTTAAAACTGTAGTTGGGTTAATATTAATTCTATCTAAGAGATGGTATAGAAATCTAACATTAATAAATTAATATAATTTACTTTACATAATAGTCTAATCCTCCAAAATAATGTATAATTAAAGTAGGAGGATTTTTATATGGCAAAAATAATTATGCATATTGATTTAAATGCTTTTTATGCTACTGCTGAAACAATTAAAGATCCTTCATTAGAGGGAAAACCTTTGATTATTGCTGGTTCTTCTAGAAGAGGAATCGTTTCAACAGCTTCTTATGAAGCTAGAAAATATGGAATCAGATCAGCAATGCCTACTTATATGGCGAGAAAATTGTGTCCAGAAGTCATTATAAGAGGAGTTGATTTTGAACTATATCAAAAATTAAGTTCCGAATTCTTTGGATATATTAAAAGATATACTAATATTATTGAAATTGCTTCAATTGATGAATGTTACGCTGACATGACTGAGTGTATGAAAGATGTCGAAGATCCGGAAAAGTTTTTAAAAGACCTTCAAGATTTATTATATAAGGAAACTAAATTGAAGTGTTCTATTGGGTTAGCACCAACTAAATTTCTAGCAAAAATGGGATCGGATTACAAAAAGCCGATGGGAATTACAATTATTAGAAGAAAAGATGTCTCTAAAATTATTTGGCCTTTACCAATAAAAGATATGTATGGAATAGGTAAAAAAACTTATCCTAGATTAGAGAAACTAGGTATTTATAAAATAGGTGATTTAGCGACTACTGAATCTAATGAAGTTAAAAAAGTCCTAGGGAAATCATATGAAGTATTTAAAATGTGGGCGAATGGTTATGGTTCAGATGAAGTAATAATGGAAGCCCAAGATCCAAAGTCAATTGGACATTCTTCTACATTCTTATTCGATACTGATGATTATGATGAAATAAAAGATAAATTATTTCAATTAACTCAAGAAGTTAGTGCAAGAGCAAAAAATGAAGAAAAGATTGGAACAACAGTTACAATTGTAATAAAAGATACTGATTTTAAATCTTTTACAAGAAGTAAGACGATTACTGAAGCGACAAATGAAGTAGATGACATATTTAAAGTTGCAATTGAACAATATGACAATAATTTTGCTGGTAGACCGATTAGATTAATAGGGGTAACTCTATCCAATTTAATAGATAAATCTAATTTTTATGTACAAATGAATTTATTTAATATGGAAGAGCATAGAGAAAAATGTGCAACGAAATTATTAATAAATGAATTAAATAATAAGATGAAGAAACCGATGCTTATTAAAGCTTCAGAATTAAAAAAAGAGGATAAAAAATGAAAATTATAGATGCTTATGATTTATATATTCAATATATTATAGTTGAAAGAGGACTAACTAATCAAACAGTGCAATGTTATAAAGACGATTTAGACATATTCTTTAGATATATTAATTGTTCTGATACAGACGAATTATCGTACTACAATATTGATGATTTCATATCTTACTTATCAAGCGAAGGTAAATCTACAAAAACAATTGTAAGACGTGCGACTACAGTTCGTAGTTTTTTCAATTTTATGCAACAAGAAAATATGTTTAAAAGAGAATCAACAATTATTGATATGCCTAAAATTGGTGAATATTTACCTACCGTATTATCAACCGAAGAAGTTGAAGATTTATTTGATGCTATTGATATGAATACTCCAGAAGGAATTAGAGATCGTGCGATGCTTGAAGTAATGTATGCCTGTGGTTTACGTGTGAGTGAATTATTAAATCTAAAAAAATCTTCTATTAGTTCTTCCCTTAATTGTTTAAAAATCAAAGGTAAGGGAAATAAAGAAAGATTAGTTCCAATTGGCGATTATGCAATTGAATATTTAAATAAATATGTAGACGAAGTAAGAAGATCAAATCCAGGAAGAAATACTGATTATATATTCCTAAATCGTCATGGAAAACCATTAACAAGACAATTTTTCTGGCAACAAATAAAAAAATATGCACAAATTGCAAATATTTCAAGCAATATATCACCTCATACATTAAGACATTCATTTGCTACTCATTTACTTGAAAATGGAGCAGAATTAAGAATGGTTCAAGATATGTTAGGGCATTCGAAAATTTCGACTACTCAAATTTACACTCATGTATCAAGTAAAAGAATATTATCTATCTATGATATGTACATGAATAAATAATTAAATTTACTATTTTAATTTACATTAATATAAGTTATAATTTTATATCCGGAAGACGGATTAAAATAAATTAATTAAGGAGGGAACTTTACTTATGAAAAAATATAAAAGAGCATTTATTATAGTTTTAGATTCACTTGGAATCGGTTATATGGAAGATGCACATAAATATAATGATGAAGGTGCAAACACTTTTGTTCATATAGCAAATGAAGTTGGTGGTCTTAATATTCCAAATTTAAACAAACTAGGAATTAATGATTTAGGTCCAATTAAAGGCTGTAATTCAGTAAATCACCCAAATTCATATACATTTAAAGCAAAAGAAGCATCAAATGGTAAAGATACTATGACTGGACACTGGGAAATGATGGGAATTTATACAACTAAACCATTTAAAACATTTACTGATACTGGCTTCCCAGATGAATTAATTAAAGAATTAGAAGAGAGAACAGGGAGAAAAATTGTTGGTAACTGCTCTGCTTCAGGCACAGAAATTATTAAACAATATGGTGAACATCAACTAAAAACTGGTGATTTAATTGTATACACTAGTGCTGATTCAGTACTTCAAATAGCAGCCAATGAAGACTTAATTCCCGTTCCAGAATTATATAAATATTGTGAAATTGCTCGTGAAATCTGTTTAAGACCTGAATATTTGCTTGGTAGAATTATTGCTCGTCCATATGTTGGCACTAATAAGGATAACTTTAAAAGAACTCCAAATAGACACGACTACGCATTATCACCATCTGGTAGAACATATATGGATATCCTAAAAGATGCTAATTTAGAAGTTTCTTGTATAGGTAAAATTTATGATATATTTAATGGTCAAGGATCAACAAGAACTCAAAAAACAGTTTCCAATAAAGATGGAATGATTAAAACTATTGAAGAAGTTAAATTAGATTACAGCGGATTATGCTTTGTTAACTTAGTTGAATTTGATTCAGAATTTGGTCATCGTAGAGATGTTAAAGGTTATGCAAATGCAATTGAAGAATTTGACGTTCAACTTGGACAATTGTTAGATGAATTGAAAGATGATGATTTATTGATTATCACAGCGGATCATGGAAACGATCCAACATGGCATGGAACTGACCATACACGCGAAATGGTTCCAAATATTGTTTATTCAAAATCTATTAAAAATGGTAGACGTTTAAATGATACTAATTCATTTGCAGACTTAGGAAAAACTATTATTGAAAATTTCAATCTTGAATCAGAGCCACATCTAATTGGTTCAGTAATAAAAGAAATTTTAGAATAAATTAACAACAATAAAATAAATCAGTTACTATGTCAATTTAGTAGCTGATTTTTATTTTATCACGCATATTAGTAATTAATTAGTAATAAATTAGTAGATATTTGAAATACATAAATCATTATAATAATGTGGATAACTCATATTTTATATAAAAAAATGATGTTTATAATTTAATAAAATCGCCAATAAATCAGCCAATTATTACTTCTACTTTACATAATGGCGATTATGCGAAGTTCATAAATATTTAAAAAATAAGAATTTTTAATAGGATTTTAATAAGTACCCCTGCCATTTGGATAAAAAAAGTACTTCTTAAGTTGAAGTACTAATATTTATTTTATTAATTCAAGAAGAACTAAAGCTGAGTTAGTTGAACTTACTTGAAGATTATTATCAAATGATTTTGAGTTCTCTTCTCTAGTTACAATATCTGAAATTGAACGAACTACTACAAATGGAATGCGATATAAATTACATACTTGTCCAACTGCACTAGCCTCCATATCACAAGCTACTACATCATTAAATTTTAAAATGTTTGATGAGTATAAATTATCTCTAGTAACAAATTGATCTCCAGAGACAATTAGTCCGTGTACTACATTGTATTTAGAATCTATTGTTTTAGATTTTAAATATTCTCTATCACACTCAAAGTAAGTTGGACAACCACACATTTGACCTAGCTCATAATTAAAACCAGTTACATCTACATCATGATAACAAACTTTAGTTGCAATAACTACATCAGATATATTTAGCTTTGGATCAATTCCCCCACTTGTACCAATGTTAAATACTCTTTTTATTTTTAACTCTTCAAATAATTTAGTTAAATATGCTGCAGTATGAACTTTACCAATTTTTCCTCTACCTAATAAGTATGATTCACCATTAATTTCAAATTCATATAATTCTTCATTTCTAATAGTAATTTTAGAAGGATGATTTAATAGATTTAACAAAGCTTCCATTTCTTCATCCATTGCTGCTACGATTAAATTATATTCTTTCATCATTTTTAGCCTCTCTAAGCGCGTTTTGATTGTTTATTGAGTAATTCTTCTAAATTAACTCTAGTTCTTTCTAAAACAGTAAACAAATGAACAATTACTCCATTAGCATCAATTAAAATCCAATCAGATTCACGTGGGTCACCTTCGACATGATTAATTTCTTCATTAATTAAAGAAAGATTTTTTTGAATTTCATCAACGATTGCATTAGATTGACGTGAATTACCAATAGTAGCGATTACTACGTAATCATAAAAAGGATTTCTTCCAGTGACATCAAAAACTTGAATATCTTCTCCTTTTTTTTCATCTATTGCTTTTGTAATAATATTTAATTTAACTTGCTCCATATTTTACTCCTCTTCTATATAATTATCGTTTAAATACTATTTTAGATTATAAATAAACTTCCTAAATATACTTATCACCTAAATAATATTTAATACATTGAATAGTTAATGGATTTTTATATTCCATATTTTTTAATTTAAAGTACTTAATGTTCTCACTTAAAACATAATTAAATCCGGAATCAATATCTTTTAAGCACTCATTAATCATATCTTGAGAATTATATCCTCTACTAGGATCTATTTTATCACTAGCATATACAATTTTACCTATTTTAGACATATTTTGCTTACCTGTAGCGTGATATTTAATTGCATCGAGAATTTCTTCATCTTTAATATTAAAGTCGTTTATAGCGATTTCTACACCTGTATATTGATGGTATAATACTTTAGATATTAATTTATAATTATCCTCATCATATTTTTTGGCAATTTCTTCTTGTTTTCGTTCTTCAACGTATTTACCAATATCATGAAGTAGACTAGCAATATATGCTTTAGAAGCATCTAAAGAATTATTTAATGCCATGTGGTAAGCAAGATTAGCCACACTAATAGTATGTCTATATCGTTTTTCTGTAATATAACTTTTAATTTTAGGTATGTAATATAAATTATTATCAATTATATAGTTAAGAACTTCCTTAGGAGCATCTACATCAATTAATTCTCTTAATTTAGTAGAACTCATACTAGATACACTCTCTTTAATAACTAAAACATTATATTTTGTAGCATTTTTTAGATTAATTTGATAATCTGGTCTACTAATGCAGACAAAGTTGACTAATTTTGATAATTCGTCTATTTTATGCCATCTATCTAATTGATCTAATTGGTCATAGCCAATTAAAAAATATAGTTCTTCATTTTCTTCTTTTTTAAATTCTAAAATTGTATCGTAAGTATAGTTAATTTCTTTATTTGAGTCTAATTCAAGTCTAGACACAATAAAAGATGGATGATCTTTAAGTCCTAATAAAAGCATATTATATCTATGCTCATCATCAGTTCTTTTACTCTTCCATCTTGGATTTTTTGCAACCATGAAAACAACTCTATCAGCATTAATTACTTCTAAAGCTTTTTGTGCTAACTTAATATGACCATTGTGTATTGGATCAAAAGATCCACCAAAAATAATTGTCTTCATTTTTAAATATTTGGTATATGTATCTTTCCATCTTTAAGATTTTTTCTAAATAATACAATTACCCCACCAATAATTTGAATTAATTCACAGTGTAACTCTTCTACTAACGTAGAAGCAATTTCATCTTTAAAATCTGCTACCGACTTGTTTAATGAGACTTTAATAAGTTCGTGAGCAGTTAAAGCATTGTCTAACAATTCAATAGTTTGAGGTGTAATTTCATTCTTTCCAATTTGATATTTAGAATTCAAAGTGTTTGCCAAAGATCTTAAATATCTTACTTGTTTTTTACTTAACATCATTTCACCTCTAAATCATTGCATCTCTAATGACAGTTAAGATTCCTCTAGGAACTTTAACACGAATAGTTTGACCATTTCCCTTAACTGATATCCAACCTAATCCAGAAATGACAATATCAACTTTTTTACCAGTAGGAATAACATATACATTTTCATCACCAGTTAAAGATTCAACTCCTGTTATAGTATGAGAAGTAGGTTTAATTTTCTTTTTAGAAACTAAATTATTGAATGTAGTGTCTGCCTTTTCAAGTTTGCATCTTTGAACTTCTAAATCTCTAGAGGCATAGATTGTGTATCCAGCTCTAGGTCCATCTATGATATCTACTCTAGCTAAACCACCAAAAATCAATGATTGTTTTGATGCTAATTGATAAGTAATTGGACGAACTTCAGTTCTAGGTATAATATATTTTAATGCTGCTTTTTCTAAATGAGCTTGCATAGAATCTTTAATTAATACCCCTGGAGTATCAATAATCATTCTATAATTATCAATAGGAATTCTAATTGTCGCTACAGTAGTTCCAGGATATGGTGATGTTGTAATAACGTTTCTACTAGCGTTTTTATAATTTTTTAAGAAAGTATTAATAATTGATGATTTACCTACACTAGAAGCACCAATAATGAAAATATCTTTTTTATTAGATAGTGCTCTACCTGCCTCATATATTTCATCAAAATTATAATTTTTATAAGCAGAAGTAACAATAATTCCTTGAGGAATAATCCCTTCTTGTTTTAATCTTTGATAGATAAATTCTTTTAATTTATCATCATCAATTGCTTTTGGTAAAATATCTCTTTTATTAGCAACAACTAAAATTGGATTATCTTTTATATAAGGATGAACTTCTCTAATAATAGAACTTTCAAAATTAAATAAATCAATTGCATATAAAATCAAATTTTTTCTAGCAATGATATTTTTAAAAATATTTGCATAATCTGGTTCAGCAATTGAATCATCTTTTAATTCACCATAATGTTGAAGACGGTAACATCTTTGACACAAAACTGTTCCTTCTCCATCTAAAATTTTTGGTGTATATCCTGTTTGTAATGGATCATGATTTTGTAATTCACATCCACATCCGAAGCATCTAATAATTGATTTAGCCATATTATTTTACCTCCTTACTACGTAAGATTCCTTTTTTTCTCATTTGTTTTCGGAAGATATTATCTATAAAACGATTGAATTTAGTTACAAATTGATCTTGAGGAACAATTATATCAGTTAACATAACTTTTAGTTTTGCATTTTTACCAACTTTAACATCTGTCATCAGTTGATCACCGATAATAATAACTTCCTCTTTAAGAATAGAATTATTTTCTAAATATTTTAGAATTTTTTTCTTAAATGGTTTTCCAGATCGATACATGTACTTGACGCCTAATGGTGCAGCATAGTCTTTTACCCTTTGTTCTTTATTATTTGAAAAAATAATTAATGAAATGCCTTCTTTTTTTAAATCAGAAACTAATTTAAATACTCTAGGTGTAGGATAAAGAATATTAAATCCATCAAGAGTATTGTCTAAATCTGAAAAAATAAATTTAATGTTATTATCTTTATAAAAGGAAAGAGGTACATCAAATATACTTTTACAATAATAATCTGGAATTAATCGCTTCATATTTCCTCCTATTTACTATTATATACTTTCTTTTTCAATAATTAAATAATTATTGTATTGAGTTATTCTTAAATTTTCCCTTTAACATATATTTAAATGGTGATAAATATGTTATTAGAATTCATTTTTCAACTTTTAGATATAAAATTTTTACTCGGTTTTATCAATAATGGTGTTTTACCAAATAAACTAACTGATATAGAAGAAGAAAAATACATAAACGATCTATTTAATGAGGACAAGCATAATGAAGCTCGAAATATGTTAATTACACATAATTTAAGACTAGTTGCACACATTGCTCAAAAATATGAGTCAAAAGATGAAAATATTGACGATTTAATTTCAATTGGAACAATAGGTTTAGTAAAAGCCGTAGATACTTATTCTTTAGATAAACAAGTAAAACTTGCAACTTATGCATCAAAATGTATTGAAAATGAAATATTAATGGTTTTAAGAAGTAATAAAAAACATTCAAAAAATGTTTCTCTATATGAACCTATAGGTGTAGATAAAGATGGTTTAGAGGTTCAGTTAGTTGAAGTTCTTCCATCTAGTGATGAACTACTTATTGACGAAATTAATCATAATGAACGACTATCTGCTTTAATGAAATATCTACATGTACTAGATGAACGTGAAATGAAAATAATATCTTTAAGATTTGGTCTAAGCAATGGAACAGAATATACCCAAAAAGAAATATCAAAAATGTATAATATTTCTCGTTCCTATGTTTCAAGAATCGAAAAAAGAGCTTTGACAAAGCTCCTTTCCGAATTCAAGAAAAATAATTTTTAATCATCATCTATGAAATCAAATAATGAAATTTGTTCATAGGTATCTTCTTTTTCTTCTTTTTGTTTAACAATAACTTCTGGTTCATCTTTAATTAATGGTTCATAAGTTTTTGTGTCTTTTGTGATAGTTGGAACAAATAAATTATAGCAATCAACAACATCAAATTGATTATCAATATTTAAATTACCACGTAAATAGTTATCAAATGGCATCACTTTAATTTCATTTAAGTCAGTTTCTACTACTTGTTGATTTTCAAATAGAATATTTAATTTAATATTCTCTTCTTTTCTATTTATTTTAGTAACAAATACACCAGTTTGAGGATCAGATTTAAATGCTTTAAATAGTTGTTGTTTAGCACCTAATCTAGCAGTTGATTTGATGTTATTAGAATCAACAATTCTAGCACCTTGATGATCAGTAATTGCTAGAATATTTACTCTTTCATTTGGTTCTAAAGCAATTAATCCTACTACCCCAGAACAATCTTTATCAAGCTTAATACCTTTAATACCACCAGCTTTAATACCGACAGTTTTTACTTCAGATTCATCAAATGAAGTTAATGCACCATTATTAGCTAATATTGAAAGTTGAGTATTACCACAACATGGTTTAACGTCAACAACCTCATCATCATTTAATAATTTAAAACATTTAGAAGGTTTATTTGTTTTTGTTACATCAAATTGGTAAAGAGGAGTTCTTTTAATTTGACCTGTTTTACTTAGTAAAACAACATATACACCTTTATTAAAATCAGTTACATTAATCGCTGAAATAATTTTTTCATTTGGCGATAAAGTAGAAATATCATTAATATGATCTCCTTCATCTTTCCATTTTGTTTCTCTAATTCTATATACTGGAACTGAGACAAAATTACCAAAGTTTGTAAATAAAAGTAATGTATCCGTAGTATTAGCTTTTAAAATACCTTTAATCGTATCACCTAACTTAATGCTTGGTAATACTTCACCACTAGATTTATATGATTTTAATTGGGAACGTTTAATATATCCATCTTTAGTAAATGATACCATCACTTCTTCTTTTAAAATCAATGCTTTTTTATCAACTTCAAATGAAGTTACTTGTTCTTCAATTAATGTTCTTCGATTATCACCATATTTTTCTTTAACTTTAGTTAAATCAGATTTAATTAAATTATTCATTTTAGTAGAACTATTTAATAATCCTTCTAAATATGTGATTGTTTTATTTAACTCAATTTCTTCATTTTTTAAAGATAAAATATCTAAATTTGACAGTCTATATAATTGTAAATTTAAGATAGCTTCAGCTTGAACTTCACTAAATCCAAATCTTGCGATTAATTGAACTCTAGCATCTGCTTTATCTTTACTTCTTTTAATAGTTGCAACTACATCATCAATAATTGAACACGCTTTAATTAAACCTTCAACAATATGTAATCTAGACTTTGCTTTATGTAAATCATATTGGCTTCTTCTAGTAATAACATCAACTTGATGTTCGATATAACAATCAATCATTTCTGTTAAAGAGGCGACTAAAGGACGATTATGATCAATTACTAATGTATTAAATTTAATTGTTGAACATAGTACACCTTTAGATAATAGGAAATTTAAAATATTATTTGGATCTGAATCTTTTTTAATATCAATAGCAATTTTTAATCCATCTTTATCAGTTTCGTCTCTTACTTCTAAAATAGCATCTAATTTATTCGCATACTTACACTTAACAATATTATTTACTAATTCAGATTTATCTTTTCCCCAAGGAATTTCAGTGATAACTACTTGATTAATCTCTTTATCTTTAGTCAAAACCTCAGTTTTACACCATAATTTGAATGAACCATGACCCGTTTCATACATATTTGGTAGATCTTTAACATCTTTAATGATCCCACCTGTAGGAAAATCTGGACCTTTAATAAATTGCATTAAATCTTCAACAGTACAATTTTTATGAGAAATTCGATAATTAATCGCATCTACAACTTCACATAAATTATGAGGTGGAATATCTGTAGAAGAACCAATTGCAATACCTTGAGTACCATTAACAAGCATATTTGGGAATCTTGAAGGTAAAACTACAGGTTCAAATTCTTGATCATCAAAGTTAAGTTGCATATCAACAGTTTGTTTATTTAAATCTTGAACCATTAAATCTGATAATTCTGATAATCTAGCTTCAGTATAACGATAAGCAGCAGGACCATCACCATCAATCGAACCATTATTACCTTGGAATTCAATAAGAGGATATCTCATTTTCCAATCTTGAGAAAGTCTTACCATTGCTTCATAAACAGAAGTATCTCCATGAGGATGGAATCGTCCAATAACTGCACCGACAGTTCTAGCACATTTTCTAGTAGGTTTACTAGAAACATTATTTTCAAGAATCATAGTATATAAAATACGTCTTTGAACTGGTTTTAGACCATCTCTAACATCTGGAACTGCTCTTTCTTGAAGAACATATTTTGAATATCTACCAAATCCTTCACTCATTACATCTTCAATTGTAGATTCTTGTATGAATTCAGTTTGTCTAAGAGATAAATTTTCTACTTCTACTTTTTTCTTAGCCATTAGACTTCACCTCCTCTACAAAGAAATCACCTTTAGTTGAGAAATCAACATTTTCTTTAATCCATGTATTTCTTCCAGAAGGATCTTTACCCATGAATAATTCAACATATTTTGATGCAATTGATGCATCATTAATAGTTAATTTAATCAATTTACGATGATTAGGGTCCATTGTAGTAGCCCATAATTGATCTGCATTCATTTCCCCTAATCCTTTATATCTAGAAATAGTATAACCACTACCTATCTTCTTTTTAGCTTTTTCTAATTCGGTTTGATTCCATGCAAATTCTTCAATAGTTTTTTTACCAACCATTTTACTAACTCTATAAAGAGGAGGACAAGCAACATAAATATGACCTTGTTCAATTAGTGGTCTCATCTTTAAATAGAAGAAATTGATTAATAAATTTTGAATATGTGCTCCATCAGTATCAGCATCGGTCATGATAATAACTTTATCATAACGTAAATTTCTCATATTAAAATCTTTTCCTACCCCAGTACCAATTGTATAAGCTAAAGTAGACAATTCTTCATTCTTCATAAATGCATCTTCTGCATCATTTGAAATATTTTTTGGTTTACCACGAAGTGGTAATAAACCTTGATATTTCTTATCTCTACACTTTTTAGCAGAACCACCTGCTGAATCACCTTCTACGATAAATAATTCGTTTTTACGATAATCTTTTGATTGAGGTGGCACTAATTTACCAGATAATAATAAAGCATTTTTTTCTGCATCTTTTGGAGAGATTTTTCTTACTTCATCTTTAGCTGATCTAGCAGCAATTCGTGCTTTTTGAGCTTCAAAAATCTTAGTAATGATCTTATTAGCATATTCTTTATTTTCAATTAAGTACCTTGTCATATTAGTATAAACTAAATTATCTACTGCAGTAGCAGCATCAGGAGTACCTAATTTTTCTTTTGTTTGACCTTCAAATTGAATTTTAGCTTCAGGAATTCTAACTGATACTACACAAGATATACCTTCTCTAATATCATTTCCTTCTAATCTAGCATCACCTTTTAAAAGTCTATTTCTTTCAATATATTCATTAAATGCTTTTGTTAAACCTGCTCTATAACCTCTAACATGTGATCCTTCCAATGTAGTAAAAATAGAGTTAGCAAAGCTATATACTTTTTCTTCATATGAATCTTTTAAGAATTGAAAAGCAAACTCAACCTTAATTTCTTTAGTAGTATCAGAAAAATATCCAATTGGATGCAATTCTTCTTTACCTTCATTTTTTCTAGATAAATACTCTTTAATACCATCTGTATATAAGAATTCTTGCTTTTTACCTTTTACTCTTTCATCAGTTAAAATGAATTTAACATTTGGACATTGACAAGCTGAGTTATTTAATCTTTCAGCGATTAAATCATATTGAAATTCAGGTTCAGGCAACATCTTTTTATCAGGTTTAAAAGTAATAGATGTACCTCTTTTAGTAGTTTCACCTAATATTTTAGTTCCTGACTTTTTATTACCACCGTCTTTATATTCAGCATAGTATTCTTTACCATTTTTATATACATGTACTTTTACCCATTCAGATAATGCATTAACACAAGCAGAACCTACGCCATGTAATCCTGCTGCTGATTTATAGTTTGATCCATCGAATTTACCCCCACCATGAAGAGTACAAAAGACGATATCAAGCCCTTCCATCTTTTCTTTTTCATTGTAGTCACATGGAATACCTCTACCTTCATCAGCAATAGTGATAGAACCATCATTATGAATTGTAATTAGTATCTTTTTACCATATCCGGCGATAGCTTCATCGATTGAGTTATCAATAATCTCCCATACTAGATGGTGAGTACCTCTCCAGTCAGTAGATCCGATATACATACCAGGTCTTTTTTTAACTGGTTCTAACCCTTTTAAAATCTTTAACGATGAGGCTGTATAAGCATCTTTTCTTTCACTCATTACTACTTACCTCACTTTCGTCCATTATGAATTATATCAAAAAACTCTTTTTTTTTCCATAATAATATTATATTATTAGTATCATGGTTTCGAAAGGAGGCCTTATGGGAGAAAAAATTTTAATTGGCATTTGTTGCTTAATTATTGGTTATTTGTTTGGATCAATATCAACTGCTGTAATATTAAGTAAAAAAATATATAAACAGGATATTCGAGAACTTGGTTCAAAAAATAGCGGTGCTACAAATATGGGACGCATATTTGGATTAAAAGTTGGCTTTATAATTATTATCTTAGATATGTTAAAAACTTGTTTACCAATCTGGATTTCATATTTTGTTTTAAAATATACTCCATTAAGTCAATATAATATGTCATATTATGGGTATTTAATTTCCGGATTAGGTGCAGTTATCGGACATTGCTTTCCTCTCTTCTATGGATTTAAAGGCGGTAAAGCAGTATCATCGTTTGGTGGATTTATAGTAGCTACTTGTTGGTTTCTAATTCCAATTGGATTATCTTTGTACTTACTATTATTAAAAATTCAAAAGAAAGTCTCTCTGGCATCAATTATTATATCTATAGTTCTATCATGTTTATCATTTTTATTACCAATACTTCCTTCATGGTTTATGAACTTTGAAATGGAATCAGGAATTGCATATTCAATCACTCTATGTTTAATCGCATTAATATTAATCATTAGACATAAAGACAATATTAAAAGAATTATCGAAGGAAACGAAAGAAAAATTAAATGGATGAAATAAAGAATGGATTAATTCTCCATTCTTTTTTATTTAAAAAATCCCCTATAATCAAATAAACTACTAATTAACTACTATTTTTCTACTAAATAGGCAAAATTATAAGAAAATTAATATATTCTGTTCCTTATTGGCGAATTACTATTTAATTTAGAAAATTTATTGTTTTCAATAATAAAAGAAGGAATTCGAATACTATGTACCCCATGTCAAGGACAATAAATAAAAAAGTGGATAAAACATAAAGCAATATAAGATATCCCTAGGG
>SVBA01000020.1 GCA_015059095.1 Erysipelotrichaceae bacterium | reverse complement strand
TATTGAAGGATTTATATAAAAATATGCATCAAAAAAGGGCGTTAGAAACTTTTTAGTTTCTTAACAGCCCCTATTTTGTTTGTAGATTAGAATACTGTTGGAACAAAGAAGTAAACTAAGAATAATGCCATTACAACAAGTAATACAATTGAAATGTTACATTTTGGTTTAGAACCTTCTTTATTTTTAGCATATTTTATTAAATCAACAATATAAGTGACTACTTCAATTAGAACGTAAGAAATGATACCGATACCAATACCTTTTGTAATAGAATAAGCAAGAATCATTGTTACGATTGTTAAGAATGAAGGAACCGCACTTTTAATGTTACTAAAATCGATATTCTTAACCCCACTCATCATTAATACACCAACATACATTAATGCACCTGCTGCAGCTGCAGAAGGAATGAATGCAAATAGTGGTAATAAGAAGATTGATAAGAAGAATAATAGAGTTGTGATTAAAGAAGAGAAACCTGTTTTACCACCTGCTGCAACACCTGTACCAGATTCTACGAAAGTAGTAACAGTAGATGTACCTAAGATAGCACCAGATACTGTAGCGATTGAGTCAGAAACCATGATTTTATTATAATTTAATGGTTTGCCTGTTTCATCAACTAAACCTGCGTTTTGACAGCATCCAACTACTGTACCCATTGTATCGAACATATCGATCATTGAAAAAGTGATAACTAGCATAATTGAAGTAAATAATGAGCCTTTTGGCATATTCCATCCATCTTTGAAGAGTGTAGCGAATACACCATCTTTAGAGAAATAATCTCCAAAGCTTTCCCAGAATTTCCAAGTAACGCCACTTCCTTCAGCTGTGCCTAATAAAATATCAAAATTAGTAACTCTTAGAGGAATAGCAACAACTGTAGCAATTAATATACCGAAAATAACAGCACCTTTAACTTTATAATGAGCTAAAATAGCAATAGAAATAAAACTAATTAATCCTACAATAGCATAAGTAAATGCATATAAGTTACCTTCAGCATCAGTTAAACTACCTGTGAATACTTTTGTTAAGTCAACAAATTCTACTAATGTATATGGATTTGCATTAATAATTTTTGCATTTTGTAAACCAATAAATGTAATAAATAAGCCAATACCTACAGAAATTGATTTTTTAATACAATCTGGCATTCCATCAAAGATTTTTTCTCTTAATGTTATCCATTTACCTGTTTCTTTGTTTTTTGAAATTGGAATAATAGAAACTAATAAGAAAATAATTCCGGAAATAAAGACTAATAATAATGCATTTGCTAAAGAGTAAGTGAAACCATAAGCGAAAGCACCAACACCTCCACCAATAACACTACCTAAAGCAGAGTTTAGTCCCATACCTGAAGCTTGAGCTAAAGGCATTTTAGCGTACACTGACATTAAAAGTGTACCAATTACTGCACCAAATGCAGTAGCAATAAAGATTGAAGACCATCTTGGGTCAGCTGAGCCAGCATATAAAATTTGGTTTGGGTTAACAATTAAGATGTAAGACATTGCTAGGAATGTTGCAATACCTGCAATGATTTCGACCTTAAATGATGAACCTAATTTAGAAATGCCCCAAAAATTATCTAGCTTTTCTTTTAATTTTTTCATTTTGTTTAATCCTTTCTTTTGAATTAAAAATGGCCCCACACAAATGATGGAACCATTTTAAAACAAAAGAAAAATGATTGACCATCATAGTCCTTAATTTACGGTTAAGGGTAGAGACTGCTTTCCATATTAAAGCGATATATGATAGGGATTTTTAATACATTTTCATTTTTAGTAAGAAAAAATACATTTACAATATGAAAGTGCTATCATATTTTTTTACTTTAAAAACTAAAAACTTGTATCTATTTTTAAGAATTATTATAATGAAATTAGATTTTATAGGAGAAGTATATTTATGAAAAAGTTTTTTGGTGAATTTAAAAAATTTATTACTCGTGGAAACATTGTTGATATGTCTGTAGGGGTTATTGTTGGTGGTGCGTTCACTGCAATTGTTAATGGTTTAAGTAATAACATCTTAAAACCAATTATTAACTGGTTATTATCTTTGATATTAGGATCTAATTCATTAAGTGAAATTTATACTTATTTGAAAGTCACTAAATTAGAAGATGGAACAATTGATTTAGCTAACTCAATTTATATTGACTGGGGTGCATTTATAAACGCTATTATTAATTTCTTAATCATCGCATTTGTTTTATTCACAATTGTTAAAGTATTTAATACTATTAATGAAACATCTAAAAAGATGATGGATATGAAAACTCATATCGAATTCAAACAAGAAAAAGGATTAAAACTAACTAAAAAAGAAATTAAATTCTTAGAAGCAGAAGCTAAAAAAGAAGCGGAAGCAAAACTAAAAGCTGAAGAAGAAGCGAGAAAAGCTGAAGAAGAAGCAAAAAAATTAACTAAGAGTGAAGCTTTATTAACTGAAATTGTTGAATTATTAAAAAATAAATAATTAAAAAAAATAAAGATGGGGCAACCCATCTTTTAATTTAGTTTTAAGTCTTCATCTGAATATAAGTGAAGTTTATCTTTAAAGATAAAATCGAATAATAATGTAAGAATGATAGAACCAACAATTTGAACTCCAAAGATGGAAATCCAAGTTAATGGATTAGATATTCCCATTGCTTCTATAGTAGAAATTTGACCAACTAATCCACAACTTCCCATACCTGCGCCGGCAGAAGTAGATTGAGTATTCAATAAACATACACCTATTGGGCCTAAAATTATACTACTACAAATAGTTGGTAACCATATAGCAGGTTTTTTAATAATATTTGACCAATATAGCATTGAAGTTCCAATTCCGACACTAATAGTTTTTCCAATTGGATTTTTTGCTCTGAAGGATTGAGTTGCAAATCCAATCATTTGAGCACTACAACCAATTAATGCAGCTCCTGCTGCTAGAGGTACATTACCAATTGAGATTGCGACACATACTGCAACTGAGGATATTGGCATTGTTAATATCATTCCCATTACTGCAGAAATAATAATAGACATGATAAATGGGATTAAAGGCATTGTAGTTTCAATAAATAATTGAATTAAGTAAATAATATAATACGATGGATAAATTAAAATAAATCCAATAATAGATCCTAAAATTATATATACTAATGGAACTAGTAAAATATCGATAGGTGTTTTTTTAGTAAGTATCTTTTTTACTAAAATGATAGTAATAATTATTACTAAATAGATGTGTAAAGGATTTTTACTTCCACCATTAATAGTAAATGTAGGAATGGGTGAAGTAGGAGATTTTAAATTTATACTAGAAGAAATACCACCTAGTACACATAAAGAAATAAGTTCTAATGGTTGTAAATTTCTATCAATTGATAAACTAACGCCTAAAGCGATTCCTAAGCCCATTAAATTCATTAATGTAGTTGCAATATCTATTCCAATTTGAAATCCGTTTCCGATACTAAATATTTGTTTTAAGATTGTTCCTACTATTAAAGTGGCGAATAGTCCAAGAGCCATACCGTTAGATGTTCTTGCGATGAAATCCATTAATTTTTTCATATAAATCACTTCCTGTGTATAGAATAATACTTTTAAAGAAAAAAGGTATATATTTTTTAAAAAAATAAAAATAAATTAATATATTTTTAAACAATTTTTTTAAGATTGTAAAGAAATTAAAACATATGATATAATTTAAATACAATTACATTTAAGGAGTCCTTATGAAAATAAGTTATAAAGATATCGGTTTTAAAAATGCACTTCTTCGCGAACCAAAAAAACTACCGCCTGCAAAAAAGCCAAACATTTTGTTTAAGACTTTATTAAAGATAGTTTCTATTTTTGATTTGGCTGCAGTTAAGTTTAAGACAAACAAAATTGGAATGGATAAATTAAAAAGAAAAGATCAATGTTTAATCTTAATGAATCATAATTCTTTTTTAGATTTAGAAATTGCGACTTCAGCTTTATATCCTCGTTCTATTAATATTGTCGCTACTACTGATGCATTTGTTGATAAAGCTTGGTTAATGAGACAATTAGGATGTGTTCCAATTAATAAATTTTCTACAAATCCAAATGTTGTTAAAGAATGTCTTAGATTAGTTAGAAAGAAAAAAAGTTCTATCCTTATGTATCCTGAAGCAGGTTATTCTTTTGATGGTACTGCAACTACAATGGCAGATACTATTGGTAAATTTGTTAAGATGTTAGATATACCATTAATTACAATCATTACTCATAACGCTTTTCATAGACAACCTTTATATAACAATTTAAGAAAAAGAAAAGTTCAAGTTACCGCTGATATTGAATATGTCTTATCTCCTGAAGAAATTAAAAAATTAACTGCAGAAGAAATTAATAAAATTGTTTTTGATAAGTTTAGTTTTGATGCATTTAAAGAACAACAAGAAAAGAAATTAATAATTGATGATCCATATAGAGCAGAAGGACTTCATAGAGTTATGTATAAATGTCCTCATTGTATGAGTGAAGATGATATGATTGGTGAAGGAACAACTGTTACTTGTAAAAAATGTGGTGCAAGTTATGAATTGACTGAAATTGGATTCTTAAAGAATTTAAATGGTGAAACTAAGATTGATCATGTACCTTCTTGGTATAAATGGGAAAGAGAAGAAGTAAGAAAAGAATTAATTGAAAATAAATACGAAACTGATACTGATGTTGAAATTTATATTTTAAAAGATCCTTATAAATTATATAAATTGGGTGATGGTCATCTACATCATGACAATAATGGATTCCATTTAACTGGAGGAGATGGGTTGTTGGATTATCACCAAGGTGTAAAACATTCTCACAGTGTGAATTCTGATTTCTATTGGTATCAAGTAGCAGATATAGTTTGTGTTGGTGATCACAAAGTATTATATTATTGTGTACCTAAAAAGAAGATCAATGTTGCGAAAGTTAGACTAGCAGCAGAAGAACTTTATAAACTTAATAAAAATTAGGACGAGCGATCGTCCTTTTATTTTTAGAAAACTAAAAATATATACAAATTTATTGGTTATGGTATAATGAGACTATGAATAAAAAGAAAAGAATAAATATTACTAGTGGTGAATCTTTTAATGAATATATCAAAACAAAAATAAATGGAATTTTTGTTCCTTTTAATGAAGCATTAATGGAAGGGAAACCTTTGTTTCCTTTATTTGATGAAACTTTTATAAATGAAAGAGTAATGACTCATTATAATGATTTATCCAAAAAAGATGAATATGTTAAAAAAATGGAAATCTTTATTAAAAACAAAGAATTAATTCTAAATTCTGAAGAATTAATTTTATGGTTTGGTGAAGATACTTTTTGTTTGATTAATTTGCTAGGTTTATTAACTTTTTTGGAAAATAATTCTTATCATGGAAAGTTATTATATAATATTCTTGATGAAGAAAAGTTTATTGTAAAAAAAGAAGGAATAAGTATTGAATTAGGAAATTTTACAAATAGTTATGTATCTTTATTTAATGAAAATGTATTTGTTTCTACTAAAAATCAATTAATTGATAAAGGAATAAAAACTTATTTAGAATTACAAGATGAGAATCATTTTTTAGTTCAATATATTCAAGAGAATATTGATAAAATGGAGGAACATCAATTATTAATAAATTTATTAAATATGACTCTTGAGTATGGTTTAAGTGATGTTCAATTAATGAAAATGATTAATAAGTATAGATAGGAAGAAGATTATGAATATATATAAAAGTGTTTATGTTGCTAGTGGGGCTAAAGTTATAGGAAAAGTTAATATTGGTGAGAATTCTTCAGTATGGTTTAATGCTGTTATTAGAGGAGACTCAAATAGTATTGATATAGGTAAAAATAGTAATGTTCAAGATAATTCTACTTTACATACTAGTAGTAATCATTCTTTGAGTATTGGTGATTTTGTAACTATTGGTCATGGATGCATTATCCATGGTTGTAAGCTTGGAAACAATGTATTAGTTGGAATGGGGTCAATTATTTTAGATGGTGCGATTATTGAAGATAATTGTATTATAGGAGCAGGTACTTTAATAACACAAAATAAAGTAATTCCTTCAAATAGTTTAGTTTTTGGTAATCCAATGAAAATAATAAGAAATTTAACTATTGAAGAAATTAATTCTATAAAAGAAAATGCTTTAATGTATGTAAAAGAAGCAAGCGAATATAAAAATAAGTAGGTGGTATGATGAGTGAAATTAATGTTCAAGAATTAAAAAAACAATATGATGAATCTCCTAATATTAAAATACTTAATAAACTTAATAGCTATTATATGGAATTAGGGAATGATGAGGCTATCTATCAAATTGCTTTGGAAGGGATGAAATATAACGTAGCCTCTTATTTTTATAATGCAGGATTATATTTATCTTTGCATTTTGAAGATGAACAATTAAATACGATGATTGAATATTTTAAAAAAGCGGCAGAATTAGGAAATAATGAAGGCTTAAGAAAATTGTCTGATATTTATTTTTATAAAAATTTTCATTCTTTTGATGCAAAAAAATCACTAGAGTACATTTTAGAATATGATAAGAAGGCTAATAAAGTATCTAATTCTAGATTAGGTAAATTATATTATTATTTTGAACGATATGAGGAAGCTTTAAATTATTTACTAGAAGCTTCTAAGGATGATGATAGTGTATTTTTCTATCTTGGATATATTTATTCAAATGAGAGATTAAGTTTTTATAATTACCGCTTAGCAGCAGAATATTATCAAAAAGCCATTGATTTTGATTCTGACAAGTATGCTTATAATAATTTAGCATGCATGTATCATAAGGGATATGGTGTTACTAAAGATGAAAAGAAAGCATTTGAATATATGACGAAAGCTTATGAATTAGGTAATAATACTTCTAAATCTAATTTAGCAATGTATTATAGAGAAGGTATTGGTTGTGAAGTCGATATTAAAAAAGCTTTTGAATTATTAGATCAAGTAGAAAATAAAGAAGAAAATGAGTTTTATTTAATTACTTTAGCAGCTACTCAAAAAGGAAATAAAGAATATGCTAAAGCGATTGAAACATATACAAAAGCAATAAAAATTGGTAGTGAATATTCAAAACTTAAATTGATAATGCTATATAAGCAAATTTATGATAAAAGCATTATATATTCGGATTCTTCAATTACAAAAGAAAAAATATATGAGTTATGTAATGAATTATATTTAGAAGGATTAAAAGTAGCTGAATCAGATGATTTTAAATTGAAATTTTTAGAAAATTCTTTATTAAGTTCTACTAGAGATTTTATTAACGAAAGAAGAAAAATAGGGGACTCAAAAAAATATGCTTTTTCTAAGATGGTAGGTAATAACAACTTTAAGGATATTTTTACTGCAATTGATCTTAATGAATGGATTTATAGAGCAGTTTTAGGCTATTCCCTTATTAATGAATTTTCTACTGAAAGAGAACAAACTAATCATATTTTAAGATATGAAAACGATTATTATTCAAACATTAATTATTTAATTGGTAGGAAATATGAAATAGGGTATAAAGTAGATGTTGACTATGAAAAAGCATTTAATCAATATCAAAAAGCGATTCAAAATGGTCATCCTATGGCGTATGCTAGATTAGCATATTTTTATGAAAATGGGATATATGTTGAAAAAGATTTAAAGAAAGCAAAAGAATATTATGAAGTTGCCTCAAATGATGCTTTAATTGGTGATACTAGTTTAAATACTTATTCTAAAGAACATAGAGGAGTAGTTGAGGCTCAACTTGCTTTAGCTAGATTAGAAGAAATTGATGCAGATAGAATTAATAATGTTTATATTAATCCTCCTTCTTTACCTTCTTCAATGCTTCCTAAATTACCTGAATATAATAAAAAGGCTGTCTACAGAAATGTTATGATGCGCTATGATTATGCTTATTCTAGTGGAACGTTAGGAAGTAAAATTGCATATCTAAACTTTTATTTAAAAAATAGAGATTTATATACTGGAAATAATTTGGATGAATTAATAGATGAAATTAAAGATAGTTTAAATACTATCGAGTTTTTATCGTACTATTATGAAAAAAATGATTTAAATGTTACTAATAAAATCATAGATAATATATTAAATACTAATAACTTTAATACAATTAAAGAACTTTTAAAAATAGAGGAAGATAAGAATCATGATGTGTCTAGAATATTGCTTAAATTAGCATCCTTAGGAGATGAAGAGGCATTTTATAAATTTAAATTATTAAAAGTAGAAAAAGATAGTGATGAATATAAAAAAATAATTTATGAAATGGCAAATCAAAATGTTTATAATGCTTTATTACAAGTTTTAGAGTATGAAAATGATAATGTAGTATACCTTCACAAGGTATTAGATGACCCAAGAATCCAATTTCATTTAGAGACTAATAATAAATATTCTAATATATTGGGCGAAATTTATTTTTCAAAGCATCAATATGAAGAGGCAAGTAAATACTTATTAGATCAAGATAAAAAAGATATCGCTTTATATTTATCTAATAAAAGCATTGAGAATTCTTATATTAACAAATTTATTGATAAATGTAAGAATTTATCGATATCTATAAGCGAAAAGCAAAACACAAATTTTGATTTATTAAATAATGAATTAAATGAATTTATTAAATTTTATAATTCTCAAAGCAAAGAAAAAGATTATTATAAGCATATAAAATTGTTAAGTACTCAAAGAGATAATATTATATCTAATTTGTTGGACTACATTAAAAATACACCTTCTTATAATAAGAAAGTATATGATATTTTACTTTCTTTAAATTACGTTGAAGTATACTCGTATTTAGGAAAAGAAGAAAAAGATATGGATGTAAAAATAATTTATTATCGTTTGGGTCAACGATTAGGAAGTTATTATTCTATGTATAACTATGCTTATCTATTATATAAAAATAACAAAGGATTATTTAAAGGATCAATAAGAAAAGAAGCTGTTAAGATAATGGAAAAGATTCAATATTACTTTAAACCTGCTTATGATTTTTTAAATGAGTATGAAAAGAAATATGTTAAATTCACTAACGATACAAAGGAAATAGATTTTAATTTATTAGAAAAGTAAGTTTAAATTTTTTCTAAGGAGAAAAATATGGTAGAAGATGTAAATAATAAATACAAAAAAAATAATGATGAATCCAAAAAAACATTAGGGATTTTGGTAGAAAATAAGGCTGAACCAGTTCCAAAAACAGTTATGATATATTTAGAAAAAGATAATCAATATCTAATGCTTTATAGAAACAAAAAAGAAGTAGATATTAATAAAGGAAAATATATTGGAGTTGGAGGACACGTTGAATTTAATGAAACAGAAGATCAAGCTGTAGTAAGAGAAGTAAAAGAAGAAACAGGTTTAGATTTATTGTCTTTTAGAAAAAGAGGGTTAGTTTATTTTGTTTTAAATGGATATGTAGAAGCAATGTATATTTATACATCCTCTGATTTTAAAGGGGAACTTATTGAATGTAATGAGGGTGATTTATCTTGGGTTGATAAAGACAAAGTAAGTCAATTAAATCTATGGGAAGGTGACATTCATTTCCTTAAGAAAATATTAAATGACGAACCATATTTTGAAATGAAATTAATTTATAAAGATGACATACTAATTGATAAGATAGATTTATTAGATTGAAAGTAACATATAAGTGACCAGCTTTATGTTATAGGTAATTTTACTGGTAGAAAGGATATAATCAATTTTCCAATTGATAATAATTACTAATTATGTACACTTTGAAATATCATGAAATCATTAACTTAAATGTTCAAGAAATTTTAAAAATGAAGCAAGAACAACTTAAAGAAATTGATGATTATGTTAAAAATAATGATTGTGATGAAAAAATATTAGAAATTGAAAGACAGTGTAAAGAAGAAATTAATTCTAATTTTTATGTGGAAATTAATTTAAAAGAAATTAGTATTGATCAAGTAAAAGATCAAGATTTTATTCATTTATTTAAGATTGCTGATGAAATAAATTTGAATTTCCAAATTTTTGTATCTGGTTGTGAATATAAAAGTGGAGAAGAAAGAGATTGGATTGACTTATTATTCAAAGATAGTACAATTGAAAGATTTAAGAAACTTAATGAAATATTAATAAATAACAAAAGAAACCCATTACTTTTTATTGAGGAAGATATTACATCATCTTCAAAATGGGAACTAAAACATATCATCAAGTCTAATGATAGGGTTAATGGAGTGTGTAATTTAATAAAGAATTATGAATTGACTCCTTTTGAAACTATAGCTTTTATTTATAAGATAGTGACTAAAACATTTGAATATAATGAAAATGAAGATAATCCTAACTTAGCAAGAAATATTGTAGGAGTGTTAAATTCCAATTATATTGTTTGTGTTGGTTATTCTTCTTTAATAAAAGCGATTATTGATAAATTAGATTGTAAAAATTTAAGATGCGAATGTAATACAGTTAAGTTTAAAGAAAAAGACATAGATGAGAACGAATGTAATTGTTTATTGAATTCTTTAGATGGTTCACATATGCAAAATTTAGTATTTGTTAAAGATAAAAAATATAAAGTAGAAGGTGTTTACATTTTAGATGCAACAATTGATAGTAAATCTAATAAATTACCAAGTGGCAAAGGTTTTGCATATTTTATGCTTCCTGTAGAGGATGTTATGCATTATTCAGGATATAATGTCATTCAATATGAAGATTCTGTTGATCAAATTTTAGCATCATTTGGAATAGAAGCTGAATATCCAGAGATTCCACCTTTTGTAACAAAATATAAAGATAAATCTAGACCAATTCCTTATGATATTTTAGAAACAGTAATAAAAAAAGTTTTAAAAATTATTTTTTATATTCGAAATAAAAAAGAATTAGAAAATAGGTTAGATATGGAAATGAGAATATCTAGAATTAACGCTCTTTATGGTTTTGATGAAAATGCTAAAAATTATATTTATCAAGAAACTAAAAATTATGAATACAAAAAAAATAGGTAATTAATTACCTATTTTTTCTTCTATTCTTAATAGTTGATTATATTTAGCGACTCTTTCACTTCTACTAGGTGCACCACTTTTAATTTGTTCTGCATTAGTTGCAACTGCTAGATCTGCTATAGTTGTGTCTTCTGTTTCACCTGATCTATGAGAAATAATAACTTTATAGTTGGCTTCTTGAGCCAATTTAATAGTTTCAAGAGTTTCAGAAAGAGTTCCAATTTGATTAACTTTAATTAATATTGCATTAGCAATTCCTAATTTAATTCCTTCTTTTAATCTTTCTTTATTTGTTACAAATAAGTCATCACCCACTAATTGGACTTTACTTCCTATAGTATCAGTTAATAATTTCCATCCTTGATAATCAGTTTCTCCCATTCCATCTTCAATAGATAAAATAGGGTATAAAGAAATTAATCTCTCCCATTCTTTTACTAATTCTTCTTTAGTTAGTGTTTTTTTAGATTTTGGAAGGTAATAATTGTCTTTAGATGGATCATACCATTCAGAAGAAGCTGCATCGATACAGATTTTAAAGTCTTTATTTGGAATGTAGTTTGCTTTCTTAATAGCTTCAACTATTACTTTTAAAGCATCTTCATCTTCTTTTAAATTAGGGGCATATCCTCCTTCATCACCAACTCCAGTAGCAGGAACTCCATTATCTTTTAATACTTGTTTTAGAGTATGGAATACTTCAACACATCTTCTTAATCCTTCTTGATAAGATGAATGAGAAGTAGAAATAATCATAAATTCTTGAATATCTACATTATTTGATGCATGTGCACCACCATTTAATATATTCATCATAGGAACAGGTAGAGAATACTTTTTATTTTCGCTTAAATATTCATATAGTTCTAAATTTTTAGATATTGCACTTGCTTTTGCAATTGCTAGAGAAGTTGCAAGTATTGCATTAGCACCTAATCTAGATTTATTTTTAGTTCCATCTAACTTTATTAATAGATTATCAATTTCTTTTTGATTATATGGATTTTTACCTAATAATGCATCTTTAATTTCCGTATTAACATTATTAACTGCTTTTGAAACACCTTTACCTAAATATTTAGATTTATCATTGTCTCTTAACTCATATGCTTCATAAATACCGGTTGATGCTCCTGAAGGAACACTTGCTCTACCTAATGAATTATCTTCTAATATTACATCTACTTCAACTGTAGGATTACCTCTTGAATCAATTATTTCTCTTGCTTTTATATTTTTTATTTTCATAATACCTCCTTTTTTAGGAATGATTCCTAAAAATATTATATCTAATATAGTTTGTGTAAAAAAGAGAAATTAATTAAATTTTCAAATAAATATTTTAATATCAATTATTAATTCTATTTCACTAAGAAATTCATAAAATTTAATGGTGATTATTAATGAAATTTTTTTTAATTGGAATTAAAGGCTCAGGTATGGCAGCTTTAGCAGCACTTCTCGATGATGAAGGGTATTTTGTTTCAGGATCAGATGTATGGCACAAATGTTTAACAGATGATAAACTCTTAAAAAGAGGAATACATCTATATAAATTAGAAGATAAAGAATATTTAAATTACGACGTAGTAATCATTGGACATGATTTTTTTCAAGATTCCTTAATAAAAGAATTAAAAGAAAATAAAAAAATATACTTTGAATATCATCAGTTCCTAGATTTTTATCTTGATAATAATAAGCTAATATCTATTTGTGGTAGTCATGGTAAAACAACATTAGTAAATTTGTTAAGTTTAGTAGATTCATCATCTTCATATTTAAGAGGTGATGGAGAAGGGAAAATGAATAGTAATTCTAAATATTTCTATTTGGAATCATGTGAATATAAAAAACATTTCTTAACCTATTTTCCAAAAGAAATCATTATAACTAATATTGATTATGATCATGTTGATTATTATAAAACTAGAAAAGATTATAATAATGCATTTAATTTATTTACTAAAAATAGTAATAAAATATATATAAATTATAGAGATAGAAAGAAGATAAATCATCCCAATGTAATTACATTTGGTAAAGAAAAAAAAGCGAATTATCATTATCAAATAATTGAGCAAAACGAAAATAATATTTACGTATCTTTTTATAAAAATAAATCATTAATTCTTGATATAGAATTAAAGAATTATGGAGAGAATTTTATTAATTTAGTAACCGCATTAGTTTCTTTCTTTTTTGAAAATAATTTGTCTTTAAAAAAACTAGAGAATAAACTAAAAAAATATAAGCCTGCTAGTCAAAGATTTGAAGAATTAAACATTAAAGAAAATGTGATAATTTTAGATTATGCTCACCATCCAAAGCAAATAATAAATAACTATCAAATTGTATCAAAAAAGTATAAAAATTATATAAAAATTGCTATTTTTAGAGGGGATAGATTTTCTCGAATTTATCATTTTAAAAAAGAGATAAAAAAAGCATTATCAAAGTATGATTTTGCTTATATTTTACCTCTTCCAAATATGGAAGAAAATATTAATAAAAGTAGCAAAATTTTAAAAAGTAAAAAAATAAAATATATTGAAAAAATAGAGGATTTAGAATTTATTTTTTTACCAAATAAAAAATATTCAATTTCACTTATGTCTAGTAAACCTTTCACTCATGAAATTGAATATTTTAAATCAAAATTTTAATTATTTAATTTTTAAGATAGAGCATGTATCTCTAGCAATAACGATTTCTTCGTCTGTTGGAATAACAACTACTGGAATTTTAGAATCGAATGTTGAGATGTAACCTTCTTTACCTCTAATTGTATTGTTATTTGAATTAGTATCTAATTTAACGCCTAATGCTTCACTTACTTGATCAATAATTTCTTTTCTAAAGTAAGCCGAATTTTCACCAATACCTGCTGAGAAGACGATTAAGTCACATCCACCAAGTCTTACATAATATTGACCGATATAGTCTGCAACTCTTCTAGCAAATAATTGAACTGCTAATTTACATCTTTCGTTACCTTCTAAAGCACCTTTTTCAACATCTCTAGTGTCATTTGATACTCCTGAAATACCTAAAACACCTGATTTTTTATTTAATTCGTTATAGATATCTTCACATGTTTTGCCAGTTTGTTTTGACATATATGTGATAACAGAAGGATCAATATCACCAGTTCTTGTACCCATCATAACACCTGGAAGTGGAGTTAAGCCCATTGAAGTAGCAACGCATTTTCCATTTTTAATAGCACATAATGAAGCACCTGAACCGATATGGCATGTGATAATTCTTGATTGACCATCTTTCAAATATACTTTACCTTGTTGAGATAAATATAAATGAGAAGTTCCATGGAAACCGTATCTTCTAACTTTATATTTTTCATAGTATTCGTATGGAACTGGATACATAAAGTCTTGTGGTTCCATAGTAGCATGGAATGCTGTATCAAATACTGCTACGTGTTTTACTTTAGGTAAAGCTTTTTTAAATGCTCTATAACCAACTAAGTTAGCTGGATTATGTAATGGAGCTAATGGAGTTAATTCTTCAATAACTCTCTCTAATTTATCAGTGATTTCTTCTGAATGAGAGAATTCTTCGCCACCTTGAACAACACGGTGACCAACACCTTTAATTTCGTCTAAAGATTTAACGATGTCATATTCAATTAATGCTTCTAATAACATATCAACTGCTACAGCGTGATCTTTAATAGCACAAATTGTTTCATTTTTGTCTTTTCCTGCTGGTTTAATAGAGAAGATAGCGTCTTCGTGACCAATCTTTTCTGCTAATCCTGAGCAAATTACTTTTTCAGCAGGCATATCAAAAAGTTTGAATTTTAAAGAGCTAGAGCCTGCATTTACTGCGATTACTTTTGCCATAATTTAATTCCTCCGTAATACTAGATATATCTTATAACAAAACATAATAAAAGTAAATGAAAAAACTTGATTCATAATTTTTGGAGAATATTAAGTAAAAAAATATCGCTATTATTTTAATGTAAGCCTTTGCAAGGATATATTTTTTAAAAATATATAGTTTTTAAATATGATATTTGATATAATCAACTAGGTATTAAGGAGGCTTTTTTATGGCGTATGGATTGCTATATGATTTTTTATACGGACAAACAACTAAAGCATACGAATACTTTGGATGTCATTTTGTAAAAATCAATAACAAAGAAGGATGCATGTTTAGAGTTTATGCTCCTCAAGCAAAAGAGATTTCTGTTATTGGTGATTTCAATAACTGGGATCCTAGAGTAGATGTAATGAAAAAGATTGATGATTGTGGTGTTTTTGAAATTTTCGTTCCAGGAGTTAGAGAATACCAATCATATAAATATCACATTTTAACTTGTGGAAATTACTATGTAGATAAGGCGGATCCTTATGCATTCTTGAGTGAATATAAACCAGGTTCATGTTCTAGAACATTTAGTTTAGAAAACTTTATTTGGCATGATTTTGAGTGGATGAATAAAAGAACTAGATGTTTTGATGAAGCAGTATCTATTTATGAAGTTCATTTAGGTTCCTGGTTAGGAATGAGAGATGGTAGATATCTATCTTATGAAGAAGTAGCAGACCATCTAATTAAATATGTTAAAGATAATGGATTTACTCATGTAGAGATTATGCCTATCACGCAATATCCTTTTGATGGATCATGGGGATATCAAGCAACAGGATTTTTCTCAGTAGATTCTCGTTATGGAAATCCAAAACAATTAATGTCTTTTGTTGATAGACTTCACCAAGCAGGAATTGGAGTTATTTTAGACTTTGTATTAGTACATTTTGCTACTGATCCATTTGGATTATGTAAATGGGATGGAAGTAATTTATATGAAGGACAAGGAGATGCAGAAAAATCTCAATGGGGTTCCTATCTATTTGATTTAGGTAAAGATCCAGTAAGATCGTTCTTGATGTCAAGTGTTAACTTCTTTGTTACTAATTTCCATTTTGATGGTATTAGATTTGATGCTATTTCGAATGTAATTTATTGGCATGGAGATACTAATAGAGGAGAAAATCATGGTGCGATTGAACTTGTTAAAAGATTAACAACTAAGATTCATGGTGAACATCCAAGCGTTATGTTAATTGCAGAAGATTCTTCTGCTTATTCTGGAGTTACTAAACCAGTTGAATACGGTGGTTTAGGATTTGACTATAAATGGGATTTGGGTTGGATGAATGATACATTAAGATATTATGGTAAAGATCCAATATATCGTAAATATCAACACCATCAATTAACTTTCTCAATGGCATATTTCTTTAGTGATAACTTTATGTTACCTTTATCTCATGATGAAGTTGTACATGGAAAAGGTACTATCATCAATAAGATGTGGGGAAACTATGAACAAAAATTTGCTCAAGTAAGAAATTTATATGCTTATCAATGGTCTCATCCTGGTAAGAAATTAAATTTCATGGGTAATGAACTTGCTTCATTTGATGAATGGAATGAAACTAAATCTCTTCCTTGGAATTTAAAATCATTCCCAATGCATGATTCAGTATCAAGATTGATAAGAGATTTAAATTTAATCTATATAAATGAAAAAGCAATGCATTTTGAGGAACATAATCCTGCTCATTTCCAATGGTTAATGGCGGATAATGAAAATCAATCAATTTATGCATTTAAGCGTCAAGTAGATGATGAAACACTAGTATTCGTATTTAATATGACTCCACATTACTATGAAACATATGATTTAGGAGTTAGTGAATTAGGGGAATATGTTGAAATCTTTAATTCAGATAAAGATGTATATGGTGGATATAATCAATATAATGGTTTACCATTAGAAGCGCGTGAAGGATATTGTTTTAATCAACAATATAAAATTACAATTAAACTAGCATCATTTGGTGCAATGATCTTCAAACATGTGAAGAAAAAAGAAGAAACTAACGTAGAAGAAAGTTCTACAGTTAACGAAGAAAAAGTCGTTAAAAAACAAAAAGCTAATAAATAAAGAAATAAGTGAGGTTATTATGTTTACAAATAAAGAGATTTTTAAAAAAGAATTCAAAAAACGCTGTATTAGAAAATATGGTAATGATATGAATAGATGCCATATCACTGAATTATACGACGTTTTAGGTACAATGGTTCGTGATTACGTTGCTGTTGACTGGAAAGCAAGTAAAGATTATGTTAATGAAAATCATGAAAAACAATTAGTATATTTTTCAATGGAATTCTTAATTGGTAGATTATTAGTTAACAATATGCAAAACTTAGGTATTTACCAAGTTGCAAAAGAAGGATTAAAAGAATTAGGTGTCGATATTCATGAATTAGAAGAACAAGAATCAGACGCTGGTTTAGGAAATGGTGGTTTAGGTAGACTTGCTGCGTGTTTCTTAGATTCAATTGCTTCATTAGGTTATCCAGGTCATGGTAACTGTATTAGATATGAATATGGTTTCTTTAAACAAAGAATTGTCAATGGTCAACAAATTGAAGTTCCAGATCAATGGTTAGCAAATCAATATGTTTGGGAAATTAAAAAACCAAAACATGCTGTTGAAGTAAAATTCTATGGCCAAGCTGAAACATATCAAGATGTTGATGGCTGTATCCGTTCTAGAACAGTTAATGCGATGAATGTTAAAGCTGTTCCATATGATGTTCCAGTAATTGGCTATAAAAATAGAGTAGTTAATACTTTAAGATTATGGTCTGCTGAACCAAGTACAGAATCTTTACCATCTAATATGTCATTTAGTGCTTATTTACAAGCTATTAAAGAAATTTGTCATGGTTTATATCCAGATGATTCTACTGAACATGGTAAAATTTTACGTTTAAGACAACAATATTTCTTAGTATCTGCAGGTCTTCAATCTATGATTAGAGGTCATAAAAGAAGACATGGAACATTAAAGAATATGTGTGAAAAATATGTATTCCAACTAAATGATACTCATCCAATTCTTTCTATTCCTGAATTAATGAGATTATTAATGGATGAACATGGATTTGGTTGGGATGATGCTTGGTATCAAGTAACTCATATGATGGCTTATACAAACCATACAATTATGGCAGAAGCTTTAGAAAGATGGCCAGTTTCTTACGTTTCTAATTTATTACCACGTGTATTTATGATTATTGAAGAAATTGATCGTAGATTCATTTTAGAATTAAGAAGTAAAGGTTATGATGATGAATTCATCCATAAAGTAAGAATCATTAAAGATGGTATGATTCATATGACAAATTTAGGTATTCATGCTGGTTTCTCAGTAAATGGTGTTGCTAAATTACATACAGAAATTTGTTGTAGAGATACATTTAAAGAATTCTATAAATTATATCCAGAAAAATTCAACAATAAGACAAATGGTATTACCCATAGAAGATGGTTCTTAAATGCTAACCCAGAATTAGCGGATTTAGTAACTTCTTGTATTGGTGATTCTTGGATTACAAATCCTTCTGATTTAGAAAAATTAATGGATCATGTTGATAATGAAGAAGTTCAAGAAAAATTCTTAAAGATTAAACATGATAATAAACTTGCATTAGCAGAATACATTAGAACTCATAATGGAATCGAAGTAGATACAAATTCCATCTTTGATGTTCAAATTAAAAGATTACATGCATATAAACGTCAATTAATGAATGTATTTAGAATTATTACTTTATACTTTAGAATGAAGGAAAATCCTGAATTTAGAATTACTCCTCATACATATGTATTTGGTGCTAAGGCTGCTCCTTCTTACTATCTAGCTAAAAAGATTATTCAATTAATTAATTGTGTAGCAAATAAAGTAAATAACGATCCAGAAATTTCAAAATACATGAAGATTGTATTTATTGAAAACTATGGTGTATCTAGTGCAGAAATAATTATTCCTGCAGCAGATGTTTCTGAACAAATTTCTTTAGCAGGTAAAGAAGCTTCTGGTACATCTAATATGAAATTTATGATTAATGGTGCATTAACTTTAGGTACATTAGATGGTGCTAACGTTGAAATTGATCAATTGGTTGGTGAAGAAAATGATGTAATTTTTGGTTTAAAAACTCCAGAAGTTGAAGCTTTAAAAAGAGCAGGTACATATTCTCCATGGGATTTATATCATTCAAAACCAGAAATCAAGAAAATTATGGATTCATTAGTTAATGGAACATGGCATCCTAACCATGATGAATTAAGAGTAATCTTTGATGAAATGATGTATAGAAATGATGAATACTTATCATTATTAGATTTAGATTCATATATTGCAGCATCATTAAAAATGGATGAAAAATATGCGGATAGAAAAGCTTGGGCAAGATCTTGCTTAGTAAATATTGCTAAGGCGGGTTATTTCTCATCAGATAGAACAATTAATCAATACGTTGAAGATATCTGGCACTTAAATCCAATTAAATTAAAATAGTTTATTAAATGTCTAGTTGAAAAACTAGGCATTTTTTTAAAAATAAAAAAAGTCTATTTTAGTAGACTTTTTGGGGGTAAATAAGAGTTATAAGTTATTATCTAAGTATTTGATTAATTCCTCTTTATGTAATTTTCTTAATTCTTCAATCATTTTACTTCCAGAAGAATAATTTGTATTTATTAATGAAGATGTATAACTATTAGTAATAGTATAAGATCCGTCTTCATTTTTAATAAACTCATCATTAAAATAAACGTGCATATTAATTTTATCACCAGAACTATATTTTACAATGGAAGGAACTTTTCCTCCTCTATAGTCATTGAATTTATATGTGCTTGCAAATTCATCGAATATTTCTGGATGTTCAGAATAATTATTTCTAAAATGACTAACTTCAAATATATAAATTTTCTTCTTTGCATTGGACATATATTCATCTAGAATGTCATCTTTTACACGCATACAATCTGGGCATGGTCCCCATGAATATAATACTAATGATTCATTTTGATCATTGATTTTATTATCCAATTCTTCAGTTGAAGCATAATCGAATCGATACATTTGGAAATTACTAGAGTAATTAAATGGTACTAATTTATTTAATGAATAAATATTAGAACCTGTGATTTTATTTTCTAATGTTAATTCGAATTTTGAATCGCTATAGTATAAATTATCATTATATTCGATTACTTCTTTTGTAATTCCTTCATCAAATAATAAAATGGTCGCAGACATAATATCTGATTTTAATTTTTGATCGACTGAATTGGCAAATTTATCTACTACAGTCTTATAATTATTGTTTTCAACCCAATAAATTACGTAATCATATTTTTTAATATATTCAACGATTATCGGTTTAATTAAATTACAAGTAAAACAGCCGTTTTCTCCAACAACTAATACAAAGTCTTGTTTATTAGTAATTAATGTTGATAGTTCTTGATCGTTGACATAAACAAAAGAATCAATATTTTCTTTTTGTTCAATAATGATTTTTTCTTTATTAGAACATGAAGTTCCAAATAATGTTAATAATAATGGGAAAATAAGTATTTTCTTAAATTTCATAATCTCACCTTAGAAAATTATATATTATTATAGGACAAATTCCAATAAATTAAAAAATATTTGTCAAATGACAAAGTTCGACAAAATATAAAGTTCTTATATGATTTAATTATCTTTATGGAGAAGATAAAGTATGAATAGTTTAGAATATGAAATAATAATGAATAGTAAAAAGATGATTAATAGTGAAAAATTAGAAGAAATTCAAAAAGGTATAGAAATGTTAGAAGATTTAGCTAATCAAAAGAATAAGTATGCACTATATGAATTAGCAAAGTTATATCAAGAGGGAAAAGTTGTTCAAAAAAATATTAAAAAAGCATGCAATTTATTCATTTTTTCCGGTGAATTAGGTAATAATAAATCATTTTATAATGCTGGAAAAATATTTCTAGAAATTAATGATGAAGAAACTGCAAAAAGATTTTTTGAAAAAGCAAAATACTCTCCTTTAGCAAATTTAGAATTAGGCAAAATTTATCAAAGAAAAATGACTTCATATCATAAAGCTTTTTCCTATTTTTATGAAGCGTCAAAATTAGGCAGCCCAGAAGCAGATTATATTTTAGCAGATTGTTTCATTTTAGGTAAAGGAGTGAAAGTAAATATCCAAAAAGGGGCATACTACTTACAAAGAGCTTTAAGAAAGGGAATTAAAGATAAAAATCATCTGATAAAGATGATTGGTGATAAAAAAATACAAAATAAATTAATTAATTCGATAAATTAATAACAATTTAAAAAAATAATATTGAATATAATTCAATAATGTGCAAAAATTTAATCGTGCAAAAAGAAAGGAATTTAAATTATGTATAAGTATGTTTACACTACTGATGTAGAAAATATGTGTACAGTCAGAAAAGGTTGCGATCATGGCCCAGCACCAATTCCAGAAGAAGGTAAATGGGTTAAATCAAAACAAATCAGCGATATCTCTGCTTTATCTCATGGTGTCGGCTGGTGTGCTCCTCAACAAGGTGCATGTAAATTAACATTAAATGTTAAAGAAGGTATTATCGAAGAAGCATTAGTTGAAACTATTGGTTGTTCAGGTATGACTCACTCTGCTGCTATGGCAGCTGAAATTCTTCAAGGAAAAACAATTCTTGAAGCATTAAACACAGACTTAGTTTGTGATGCAATTAATGTTGCAATGAGAGAAATTTTTAAACAATTAGTTTACGGACGTTCTCAAACTGCTTTCTCTGAAGGTGGTTTACCAATCGGTTCAGGTCTTGATGACTTAGGTAAAGGTTTAAGAAGCCAAGTTGGTACTATGTATGCAACTAAAGTTAAAGGTCCAAGATACTTAGAAATGGCTGAAGGCTATGTTTTAAAAGTTGCTTTAGATGATAACAATGAAATTTGTGGTTATCAATTTGTTCATTTAGGAAAAATGATGGAAAAAATCAAAAAAGGTGTCGATGCTAAAGAAGCTTATGAATCTAGTATCGGTACTTATGGTAGATTCGATGGCGCTAAAGCTTACATCGATCCACGTGAAGACTAGGAGGAAGACAATATGGCAGAATTTGAAAATAGAGAACGTCGTTTAGCTGGTATTAATGAATGTTTAGCTAAATACGGTATGTCTTCTTTAGAAGAAGCTAGAGATGTATGTTTAGCAAAAGGCGTAGATGTTGAAAAAATCGTTAAAGGTGTTCAACCTATCGCTTTTGAAAATGCAGTTTGGGCTTATACTTTAGGTACAGCTATCGCATTAAAAGAAAATGCTCCAACAGCTTCTGTTGCAGCACATTTAATCGGTGTTGGTTTACAAGCTTTCTGTGTTCCAGGTTCAGTTGCTGAAACTAGAAAAGTAGGTTTAGGACATGGTGATTTAGGTGCTATGTTATTAGATGAAGGTACTGAATGTTTCTGTTTCTTAGCAGGTCATGAATCTTTTGCTGCTGCTGAAGGTGCAATTGGTATTGCTAGAAATGCTAATAAAGTTAGAGTAAAACCTTTAAGAGTTATTTTAAATGGTTTAGGTAAAGACGCAGCTTATATCATTTCAAGAATTAATGGTTTCACATATGTTGAAACAGAATATGACTTTGAACATTCTGAATTAAAAGAAGTAAGAAGAGTTAAATTCTCAGATGGCGAAAGAGGCGGAATTAATTGTTATGGCGCTAACGATGTTAACGAAGGCGTAGCAATTATGATTAAAGAAAAAGTTGGTGTATCTATTACAGGTAACTCAACTAACCCAGTTAGATTCCAACATCTTGTTGCAGGTACATACAAAAAATGGGTTAATGATAATAACTTCAAATATTTCTCAGTTGCTTCAGGCGGCGGTACAGGTAGAACTCTTCACCCAGATAACATGGGTGCAGGTCCAGCATCTTATGGCTTAACTGATACATTAGGTAGAGTTCATGGTGATGCTCAATTCGCAGGTTCTTCATCAGTTCCAGCACACGTAGAAATGATGGGCTTAATCGGTATGGGTAATAACCCAATGGTAGGCGCTACAGTCTCATGTGCAGTAGCAGTTTCTTTAGCACTAAAGAAATAGTAATTTTATATATAAAATTAAAGCATATATTTTGGGACCAAAATATGTGCTTTTTTTATATTAAATTGAGACTCAATGAGTACTTTTTGGGAATAAAACGATAATCTTGAAAAAAAATCGATTTTTGTTGGAAATTATACTTTAATAGTCTTTAATAAAAGTATGAAAGGCAGCTAGAAAAATATGGAAGAAAACAGCTATTTAAAAGTAAAACGAATTTTTGAAAATTATAAGAAAAATTTAGCTAAGTTGATGAGAACGGGACAAATTAATGAAGTTGTTACTTTACTTAATGATTCTGGAATGATGAGTGCTAGAGAAAAATCAATGTATGATATCGCTAAGAAATCTTTATCCGCAAGCAGTATTGAAGAAATAGAAATCCAAAAGGTGAATTTTGTTTTCTCTTTATTAAATCGAAAGGAAAAAGATATTATTTTGAATGAATTTGTACTTGCTAGACCAAGTATGTGGTGGGCAGACAAATATTCAAGATCAACATTTTATAGAACAAGACAAAAAATATGTCAAAAATTTGTAATGTATTATTATATATAAAAAAAGTAGGTAAACCTACTTTAATATATCGTTAATAATATGATCGACTCTTTCTTGGAGTTCTTCAAGAGTTCCATCATTGTTGATTATGTAATGACATTTAGAAACGTTCTTATCAAACTTATTTGATTGATTAATTATTAAATCAGTCTCAACAGATTTGCTGCCTCTATTTAATAAATGAGCAACCTGAGTTTTATATGAACTATCGACACCTATAATGTAATCAAATAGAGTGTAAATCTTTTGTTCAAACATTAAAGGTACTTCGATAAAAATTAACTTTTCCGTTTTACTTTTGTTAATGAATGCTTTAATGGAATTTTTCACTAGGGGATGGATAAAATCCTCTAGTTTTTTCTTTAATTCTGGATTAGTGAATATTGCATTTTTAATATATTCTTTAGAAATAGATAAATTATCATTTAATACTTGTTCACCAAATATTTTTATTAATTCTTTTTTTACAGGTAGAGTAGTATAGAGACGAGCAACCTCTAAATCTGAAGAAAAAATTTTATAACCTTTTTCTTTAATCATATTTAAAACGGTAGATTTTCCACTTGCAATTTTTCCTGTTATCCCAACTGAAATTGCAACATTTTGACATTTTGGACAATATGTTGTGCCTCTTCCACCTAATTTTCCTTTCCTCATAGTTGAAGAACAATTAGGACAAGGACAATTTGACTTGCCATATGCTAATAATTCGTTTTGGAAACGACCATCTACGCCTTTTTCTGGATGATAGCTAGAAATAGTTGAACCACCTAATTTAATCGCATATTCAAGCGTTTTTATTGAGTTTTCTAAGATGGTGTGGCATTCGTTTAATGTAATACTAGATGCCTTTCTAAAAGGGTTAATTTTTGATTTAAATAATACTTCATCAACATAGATATTTCCTAAACCTGTCATAATCTCTTGATTTAATAATGCTAACTTAATTTCTGAATTATCATTATGAAGTTTAGAATATAAATAATTTACGTCGCAAGTAAAAGGTTCAGGACCTAATTTGGAGATTTCTTTTTGCGATTCTACTTCTGAAGTCTTTACTAATTTCATTATTCCAAAAGAACGTGAATCATCGTAACACATTTTGTCTCCATTAGATAAATGGAAAACTACTCGAGTGTGAGCAATAATAGATTCGTTTTTACTTCTTTTAATATATTTTCCTTCCATTCTTAAATGGGAAATTAAAGTATAGCCATTATCTAAATCTATTAATAAATATTTTCCAATTCTTCTAAAAGAAGTAAATGTTGAATTTTTTAATATAGTAGAGAAATCATTGACATTAGAAAGAATCATGCGAGGTAATAATACTTCAACATGGTCAATAGTTTTATTTAAATAAAGTTTTTCTAATGATCTTCTAACTGTTTCAACTTCTGGTAATTCTGGCATAATAACTCCTATTTTGCGTCGTACCAAGTTTTTGCTAAACTTCCATCGACTTTTAATTTAACATTTAAATTAACACAATTTTCCATTATTTCTTTTAATAATGGAGGGACTATGTCTTTTTCTTCTTCTGGGATCCTAAAAATCAATTCATCATGTATTTGAAGAACCATTTTACTTTTATAATGATTTTCTTTTAAGAATTGATCAATTTTTATCATAGCGATTTTAATGATGTCTGCTCCTGTTCCTTGAATAGAAGCGTTCATTGCAGCACGTTTACCAAATTCTCTTATATTATAATTTTCAGATGTGATTTCTGGAATATATCTTTTTCTTCCATATAATGTAGTGGAATATCCTAGTTCTCTACAAGATTGAATAACGCTAGTAAAATAATCTTTTACTTCAGGATATTTGTTGTAGAAAGTAGTGATAATTTCTTTTGCTTCTTTGCTTGAAGAAGAAATTTGTTCACTTAATCCCCAATCTGAAATTCCATAAATAATACCAAAGTTAACTGCTTTAGCTCGTCTTCTTAATTCACTAGTTACATCTTCTTTAGAAACATTGAATACATCCATTGCAGTTCTAGTATGAATATCTTCATCCTTATTGAAAGTTTCTATTAAAGGAGAACATAAAGACATTGAAGCAAGTATTCTTAATTCTATTTGAGAATAATCTAATGAAAGAAGGTAGTCATCTTGATAATAGAAGGCTTTTCTTACTAATTTTCCTTCTTCATTTCTTGTAGAAATGTTTTGTAGATTTGGTTCACTAGATGATAGTCTTCCAGTTTGAGTTAAAGCTTGATTAAAAAGGGTGTGAATTTTATTATCTTCATGAATATAGGAAAGTAATCCTTCAGTATATGTAGAAATGATTTTTGAATACTTTCTATGTTCAATTAATAAAGGAACAATTGGATGTTTGTCTTTTAAGAAGTTTAAAACTTCAATGCTAGTAGATTCTTTTTTATTAGATGGTAATTCTAATTTATGAAATAATAAATCTGCGATTTGTTTTGGAGAAGCAATATTAAACTCATAGCCTGCGAGAGTATAAATCTGTTTTTGTAGTTTATCTAGGATTTCTTTATACTCATTATTCATTTCGATTAATACATTTCTATCAATAGGGAATCCTTCGATTTCCATATCTGATAAAATATCACATAATGGTAATTCGATTTCTTTTAGTAAAGATAATGAATTGTCTTCATTTAATTTATTGATTACTTCAGGATATAGTTTTTCTAATCCGTGTGCCATATTAAAAATAGTTTCATTATCTTCAAATAGTGATAGTTCATTTGAAGTCAACATTATATTGATTCCATAATATCCAAATATAGAAACTGGATCATTACTTAAAGAAGGATTTAATAGATAAGACGCTAATAAAAGGTCGAATTCTAATCCATTAACTTCTATAGAATCTCTATTTAAACTAACTTTTAAAGATTTATAATCATAAGTAATTTTTTTAATATTTTCATCTTTCATATAGTTGATGAAATCTTTGTCGTTTTTCGCTAAAAAGTAAGGTAAATAGTATGTTGTTCCATCTTTAACAAAACATATACCATTAATAGGTGAAGTGTTATAATTTCCTTTTTCAATATCTAAAACAAATATATTAGTAAAAGGTATTTCTTTAAACTTTCTTACATTCATTTTATTGAAGGATTCATCGATACTAGTCTTTGAAATTTTAGCTACTTTTTTATCGTTTGGTTTTAATTTTTTTAGTAAAGAGAAACATTCATATTTAGTATAAAAATTTGATAATTCATTGTAATCATAGCCTTCATATACTAAATCATCTAAATTGAAAGGTAAGTGCATATCTGTAACAATAGTAGCAATTTCTTTACATAAGAATCCAAGTTCTTGATTTTCAATTATTTTTGCTGCTAGTTTTGATTTATCAGATTTCATTGCTTCAATAATATTTTCTAGATTTCCATGTTCTTGAATTAATTTAATAGCAGTTTTTTCTCCAACACCAGGGATACCTTTTAAGTTATCAGAAGGGTCTCCCATCAATCCTTTAAAGTCAATAATTTGAGAAGGAGATAAACCCATTTTCTCTTTGAGTGTAACTTCATTCATCTCTTCTATATCAGTTAGTCCTTTTTTTAATAGGTGGACTTTAATGTGTTCATCAATTAATTGAAGATAGTCTTTATCAGAAGTAAAACAAATAGTTTCAATATTTTGTTTGGCACCCATTTTGGCGACAGTACCAGCGATATCGTCTCCTTCGTAACCTTCTTCTTCATAATAATAAATTCCCATTGCTTTTAATAATTCTCTAGCGCATGGTAGTTGAACTTTTAAATCTTCATCTATTGGTTTTCTTTGAGCTTTATATGATTCTAATTTTTCTTTTCTAAATGTTTGTTTTCCACTATCAAAAGAGACAAATAATTTGTCACCATCTTTTATTTGAGAAAGTAATTTAGTCATCATATTTGCAAATCCAAATATTGCATTAGTTGGGAAACCGTCTTTTCTACGCATTATAGTTCCTGTAAAGGAAGTTGCATAATACGCTCTAAAAAGAAGGGAGTTTCCATCTACAACATATAATTTCATATTAGTCCTCCTTTAATAGTTCAATACTATTGGCAATGAATGATTCACCTTTAGAATCAATTCTGTAAATGCCATTAATTAGTACACCTATGTCTTTAGCAAGTTTAAATTTTTCTTTTTCATAAGTTTCTTTGAATAATACTACTTTTATTTCACCTGAATCGTCAAAGCAATTTAATATTCCAATAGTATCTTTCTTTCTAGTTTGTACAATCTTAATATTGCTAATTATTACTCCAATATTAACTTGATTGTGATTTGATGCTAAGGTTGAAACTTGTGTGGTTTGATATCTATTTAAATCAGTACGATATTTATCTAAGAAAGAACCACTTAGTAATACACCAAGTACTTCTAATTCTTTTTCTAATTTAATTTTTTCATCTTCTTCATAAATTGAAATAGCAGGATATAGTAATTTTTGTTCCTCTTTTGATAAAAGAGAAGTTTGAAAAGATGTTTCTTCAATATATTGAAGAACAATAGGTGCAGCTTTTCTTAATGTATTTCTAGTTTGATTGAATTCATCAAATGCCCCTGAATTAATTAAAGTAATTACGTGGGCTAATGTTAATTTATAGTCTTTCATTCTAGAAACAAAATCAATAAAATCTGTAAAGTTTCCTTCACTTGTTCTTTCATGAAGAATTGCTTCACATATATTAAAAGGTAATCCTTTTATTGAAGATAATGGAATTCTTAAATTTCTTTCTTCATTAGAAAAATATAGTGAAGATTTATTAATAGAAGGTAGAATTAATTTAAATTTAAGTAATTTTAATTCATTAGAGAATTTATTATCTAGGAGACTATTAAAGTCTAATAGAGTAGCATAAAATTCTCCTGGATAATTAGCCTTTAAATATGCCATTTGATAAGAAATAATAGAATAAGCAACAGAGTGGGATTTATTAAATCCATAATTTGCAAATCTATAAATCAAGTTGAAAATATTTTCTGCTTCTTCTAATTTAAAGTTGTTTTTAAGAGCTCCTTGAATAAAATCATCTTTTAATTTGTTTAATTTTGATTCATCTTTTTTAGAAATAGCACGTCTAAATAAGTCGGCTTCTCCTAAAGAGAAAGAGGCTACTTTTCTTACTATTTGCATTATTTGTTCTTGATAAACAATTACTCCATAAGTTGGTTTTAAAATTTCTTCTAGACAAGAGTGAATATATTTTATTTCAAGATTATTATTTTTTATATTCGCATAATCTTTAATAAATTCCATTGGACCAGGTCTATAAAGCGCAAGAACGGCAACTATATCTTCGAATTTATTGATTTGAACTTGCTTAATAGCATTAGTCATACCTTCTGATTCTAATTGGAAGATACCTTGAGTAAAACCTTTATTTAAGCAATTAAAAGTCTTTTGATTATCTAAAGGAATATTTTCTAATAAGAATGATGGATCTTTTTCTTGGATTCGTTTAACAATATTGTCAATGATTGTTAAATTTCTTAATCCTAAAACGTCCATTTTTAAAAAACCTAAATCTTCTAAATAAATAGCTTCAAATTGACAAATTAATTTTCCATCATCACCATATGAAACTGGTATACAAGATTCTAGTGGTTCATTATTAAGAATAATACCAGCAGCATGTAATCCAGCTTGACGAGGTAGTCCTTCAATGCGTTTTGCTAAGTTATATATCTTTTGGAAATGTTCATCTTCACACATTTTATCAAATTCAGGATTATTTTTTCTCGCCTCTTCTAAAGAAGAGGAATATCCTTTAATTTGTTTGGTCATTAAAGATATATCCATAGAATTTTTTGAAAAGACTCTTCCAATATCTCTTAAAGATTGTTTAGCACCTATAGTTTGGAAAGTAATGATATTTGCCATTTTATCTTCGCCAAATCTTCTTCCGATATAATCAATTACATCGTTTCTTAGATAATCTGCAATGTCAATATCAATATCAGGCATACTAGTTCTTCCAGGATTTAAAAATCTTTCAAATAATAAGTCATATTTTAATGGGTCGACAGTAATAATATTTAAGGCAAATGCAACTAGTGCTCCAGCAGCAGATCCTCTACCAGGACCTACAGGTATATTATTATTTCTTGCATAGTTTACATAGTCACTAACAATTAAAAAATAATCTAGATATCCCATTTTTTCTATGATATCAAGTTCATAATTTAATCTTGAAATATATTTATAGTCGTTTAATCCTTTAGCATTTAAATTATCAAAACAAAGTTTAAAAACATAATTTCTTTTGTTTCCTTTTATGTTAGGGTATTGCAATAATGAACCTCTAATTTTATTGAATTCAAAATCAATATTTTTACTCAAGTTATGAGTATTTTCAATTTCTTCTTTTGTATAAAGTTTGTTGACTGCTGCTTCACTTAAAAAATAATAAGGACCATTTTTTTCTTGTTGAGAATCTAGTTTAGTATCATTTTTAATCGCTTGTAATATTTCTAAAGATAATGCGTCATTTCTTTTTTTATATAAGTGTTTAGGGAAAGCGATAGTTTGATAATTATGAGATGAAGCAAATGTTCTAACTTTATCCATAATATATTCATCTTCTTCTGAGTATAATTCAATTCCTAAATAGAAATCGGAAAATGACTTTTGAATAGTAAAAATAACTTTTTCTAAGTTTTGATTATCATAGATAAAATAATCTCTAATAAGTGTATTACTAGAGCAAGGTAAAACTAATATTAATCCTTCGCTATATAAAGAAATATTTTTTGTATTAATTTCTTCTTTTGAAGCGATAAGTTTACATAAGTTACGATATCCAATTTCGTTTTTGATAAAAACAGAAATATAAAAGTCTCCTTCTTTAGATTTAATATTTAAAGAAGTACCAAAAATAGGAGCAATATTATTTTTCTTACATTCTAAGTAAAAAGAAGGATATCCATACATATTATGAATGTCACAAAGACCAACACGAGAAAAATTCTTGTTCTTACATATAGATACAATATCTTCTATTTTTAAACAAGAACTTAAGAATGTGTAACCAGAGTGAATATGTAATGGAATATAATTCATAAGAGTACCTCTCTTTTATTATAAAAGAGTTTTATAAAAATAAATAGTTAAAATTTTAAGAATATATATTTTTCGGGAATATATTTTTTTAAGATATGTTGAATATTAAATATTTTTTTATTATAATAATATTAGACATGAGGAGTAGCTTACTCGAGTGATTCCAACAACACGTTTATTCTGGAATTACTAATCCAAAAGATTTAGCAAGATCATGGCTTATGAAAGGCTGTGGTCTTTTATATTTCAATAAATAAGCGGAGGCTTGTAACAGTTAAAAAAACTAATAAAAACTAGTAAAAAAGAAGAAAATATGATATAATTATAGTATAAAGGTGGTGATAATATGTCTTATTATAA
>SVBA01000019.1 GCA_015059095.1 Erysipelotrichaceae bacterium | reverse complement strand
AGAGGTCTAACAATACCTAAAAGATTACACGTTGTCCTTTAACTTGTAATGTCTTTTGAAAAGTTTATTCTAAGTGATTATTTTCACTTTTGTTCTGTTCTTTAATTAATATTGGTGAATAAATTAATAATAAGTATGCTGCAAAGACAGGTATTATTGGAAGTACATAGAAATATGGATAAGGAATTAAATTATAGAAGAATTGTAAAGCTGGATTATCAGGATAGATAGTAAACATATAGTTAACTACAATTAAGTTTCCTTCCCAATCCCTCAAATCGTTTTTTACAATATAATTGTTTAATCCTAAGTTGATAAAATGTATAACTGTTAAAATAATAAATGAGATGATTAATGTTGAAGGAATTGTTTTTGGATCCATTGGGATTAATTTTAATGCAAAGATTAAAATAGGGATACCAAATTCAAATGTATGTGATAAGAAGTATTGTAAGAAAACTATTTTAAATAACTCATAATCTTGTGCCATATGGTTTACTACTAATGCGATAAGCGCACCAATTGACCAAAGTAATAATAAGTTTCCGACTCTTTTATTTTTAGTAATAAGCGCAACTGGAATAAGTAAAGCGTTGATGTTGCACATATGAAATGGAAGATATTCAAGAGGCGAATTCCAAGCAACTAAATTATATATAATAGCTAGAATACCAAAAGAAGAAAAAACCAGTAGGACGATAGTCTTAATCTTATCGGATTTATTTTTAAGAATAAAATATAAAGCAACATTTAAAATAACTGCTACAAAGAGCGATATAATATGTGCTGCAGTGAATGTTCCCCAAACCATAAGAGACCTCCTTTGCCCAATAAATATAATATATCTTTTTGATATTTTTTGCAAGTAAGGCGCAATCTTAAAAACATCAACTATATTTTTTTATGAGTTATTTTTAAATATAATTAAAAAAGCGGATTTTTTCGCGGAAAACTCGACTCTTAATTTTTGTTTAAATATTCGTAAATATTATTCAATACTTTTTCTCCTAATCTGAGAAAGGCTTGATAAGTTTTTCCGCCAGAAGATTTGTTGATGGTAAATGCGTTTTTCTTTTTCCAAATAGAATGATCTCCAGCAGTGTTAAGAGTGTCTCCAAAGAAGAAATGATTATCGTCTTCTAACCATTTTTTTAAAGCATCTACATTAAATCCTGGACCGATAGAGGTATTAAATAAAATTCGTTTTCCTCTCATTAAATCAAATTGTTCCTTTTGTAGTAAAAACACATTTTTATTGAGCGCTAAAAAGATGGCTTCACTTTCTTTACATAGTGTATTTAAATCTTTATAAGTAATTTCTAATTCTTTTTCTAAATGTTCTTTTCTTGTTCTAGAATAGTATGATACGTCAGCTTTAAAGAATTTTAAAGTTTTGGCAATTAATGTCCCACTTGTTCCTAAACCAATAACACCACATTTAAGATTAGTTATCTCATGTCCTATACTATCCCAATAATATCCATTATATCCTTGTAGGAAACTAACTAATTGATAAATGATATATTCAGCAACTCCTTCGTCACCATAATCTCTTACACCTGTAACAACAATACCAAGTTCATTAGCCTTCTTAATATCAACATTTGCAGATTCAGGGGAATATAAAGAACAACACATTCCGATGTATTTAATATTTTTACAATGTTCTAATACATAAGCATTAATAGAAGAAGTATAGGAAAGTAATACTGCATCAGCATCATCAATTCTAGATATTATTTCGTCATCGTCTTTTGGGAGAGTAGAATATAAGACTACTTCTTTACTTACATCATTTAATTGTTCAAGATGTACATCGAATATATTTATAGGTTCTATAATGACTAGTTTATTGAACATAAGAAAACTCCTTTTCATCATTATAACTTTTTTCTATAAAAAATAACATAATATAATTTGTAATGGAATTAATAAGAGAATAGTGATATATTTTAATTACGATTAAAATATTTATAGATGAATTAGGAGTTTAAGTGATGAAAGAAAAAGAGTTAGATTTTTCAAATCTTTTTAACGACAACAAAGGAGAATCTTTAGAAAATAAAGAGGAATCTTTTGTTATGGATTCAGAAATGGATTTTTCTACTATTTTTCATTCAAATCCAGAAGCAAAAGAAATAGAAGGATTATCTTCTAGTGATGGATTGATATTATCGTTAACAAATTTAGGCTATGTAGATATTGAATATATCTCTAAAATTACAAATAAAACTTATGAAGATATTATTACTGATTTGAAAGGTTCTATTTTTCAAAATCCTTTATCTTGGGATGAAACTTATTATAAAGGATGGGAGACTAAAGAAGAGTACTTATCTGGTAATTTAAGATTTAAATATAAACTAGCAGAAGAAGCTAATAAAAAATATGATGGAATATTTACTCCTAATTTAGAAGCAATTGATAAAATTACTGAAGGCAGTTCTCATATTACTATTGATGAAATTTATTTTACTCTAGGGTCTCCTTGGATACCTGAAGAAATTATTAAAAATTTTATTTCTTCTTTAATTGGTTGGGGAAGTGAATATATCGATGTCAAACATGATCCAGTAAGTGGGACATGGGATGTATCCACAACAAATGATTTTATGAAGTATAGTTATGCTTATGAAAAGTATTCTACAGAAAGAATGCCAGCTTTTAGAATTATTGAAAAAACATTAAACCAAAATCCTATTGTTATTTACGATCATAAAAAGAAATCTAACTTTAATCCTTTTTATGATGAAGAGAAATCAACCGCGATTAAAAATGAAGAAGAAACATTTTTAGCGCTTGAAAAACAAAGAAAAATTATTAAAGAATTTAAAGAATGGGTTTATTCTAATCATGAAGTTAAAGCCACTTTAGAAAATATTTATAATGAACAATTTTGTCAAAATTATAAAAGATACTTTCCAGGTGAAATATTAACTTTTCCTGGAATGTCAAAGAATGTAGTTCTATTTGATTATCAAAAAGATGCAGTAGCTAGAATTATTTTTTCTAAAAACACTTTATTAGCACACGATGTTGGTAGTGGTAAAACTTATGAAATGGTTGCAGCTGCTCAAGAATTAAAGAGAATGAATATTTCTAAAAAGAATCTTTTTGTTGTACCAAATTCGATTATTAATCAATGGAAAAAAATCTATCTAGAGATGTATCCTAGTGCTAATTTATTAATTGTTGATAAAAGAAATTTTACTCCAAGCAAGAAAGAAGAAACATTAAAGAAAATTAGAGATAATGATTATGATAGTATATTAATGACCTATTCTACTTTTGAAGGTATAGAATTGTCTCCTGATTATTACAAAGCGAAAATTGAGAAGGATTTTGCGGATAAACGAATTGCAAGTAATAATTCAAAAACTAGCACTAAAGCAGTAAAAAATAAAGCCGGTAATACTAAAGCATATGCTAAAAAATTAGAAGCGTTAGGTAATAGAGATCCAAACAAAATATATTTTGAAGATTTAAATATTGATAGATTATTCGTTGATGAATCTCATAATTTTAAGAATGTTTCTTTAGAAACAGAAATTAGAATTTTAGGAGTTAATACTCAAGGTTCAAAGAAATGTAATACGATGATGGATAAAGTAAAATATATTCAAAAGAATCATAATGGTGGAGGGGTTGTTTTTGCAACTGCTACTCCAATTACTAACTCTATTGCCGATATTTTTGTCATTCAAAAATATTTACAAGAAGGAGAATTAAAAGTATTAAATTTAAATTCTTTCCCTGCTTGGCTTGCTAACTTTGCAGAAATGCAACAAGGTTTTGAAATTGATATTGATACTTCTAAATTTAGAATGGCAAATAGATATTCTAAGTTCCATAATATTCCAGAATTATCTTCTATTCTTTCTAATATTATTGATTTCCATCATATTGATAAGGATAAAGATTTACCTGACTTTAATGGATATATTGATGTAGTTACTCAACCTGATAGTAAATTTAAAGCTTTCTTAGAAGATATTTCTACCAGAGCAGATGATGTAAGAAATCGTCGTCCTAGATTATTAATTGATGGTCCAACTAAGCAAGATAAAATGTATGATAATATGTTAGTGATTACTAATGATGGAAGAAAGGCTGCTCTTGATTTAAGATTAATAGATCCTAATGCAGGTTATAACTATAATTACAAAGTAAATGCTTGTGCTAGAGAAGTATTTAAAATTTATCAAGAAACTGATTCTTTTAAAGGAACTCAATTAATTTTCTGTGATGTTTCTACTCCTAAAAATACATTTAATATTTATACAGAAATGAAGAGAGTATTAATGAATATGGGAATAAAAGATGAAGAAATTCAATTCATTCATGACTTTGAATCTTCTAGAGGTAAAGAAAAATTATTTAAGGCAGTAAACGAAGGATCTGTAAGAGTATTACTTGGTTCTACTTTTAAATTAGGTACAGGTGTTAACGTCCAAGAAAGATTGTATGCGATTCATCATATTGACGTCCCTTGGAGACCTAGTGATATCATTCAAAGAAATGGTCGTATTATTAGACTTGGTAATACAAATAAAGAAGTATTTATTTATAGATATATTTTAAAAAATAGTTTTGATGCTTATTCATGGCAATTATTAGAAACTAAACAGAATTTTATTCACAAATTATTAAATAATAATGTATTTGTCCGTAATGCATCAGATATTGATGATGTAACTTTAAATTATGCGGAAGTAAAAGCTTTAGCGATTGGTGAACCTTTACTAAAAGAAAGAGTCGAAGCGTATAACGAATTACAAAATTTAAAGAAATTAAGATTTATTAATTTAGAAAATAAAGAAAGAATGAAAGTTAAAATGTATGCTATTGAAACAAGTTTACCAATTTTAAGAAGAGAACTTTCTAATGCAGAATTAGATTTAATTTATATTAATGCAATTAATTTAGATTCTATGCCTGAAGAAAAAAGAAAAGAATTTAGAGAAGATATATTCTCTAGATTATTAGATAATTTAGATTCTAAAGAAGAACAAAATATTGGTAATTATTTTGGATTCAATGTACTTTCACCTTCTTTCCAACCAAATGGAGAGGAAAGTATGTGCTTATATTTAGAAAGATGTGGTAAATATTACATTAAAGTAGGTAGAGCAAGTTATACAATTCAAAAACGTATTGATGATTTTATTAGAAATTTTGAAAATTACGTTATTGAATTAAGAGAAAAATTAAATAATAATCTTCAATATTTAGAAAATGGTAAAATTGAACTAGAAAAAGAAGATTATTATATTGAAAAAATTAATAAGGCTCAAGAAAGATTAGATGCAATCGATCTTAAACTTGGAGTAAAGAAAGGAGATAAATAATATGGCAAAAGAAATTGCGCTTAATGAAATGGATACATTAAGTATTCAAGAAGTAATTGATAGTTTATCTAAGTCATACATTAAGATAATTAAAGGAAGAAAGAATTTAGATTTATTTCCTTCTGTTATGATGTGGGGACAACCTGGTGTAGGTAAATCTCAAGCAATTAGACAAATTGCTAAAAACATTGAAAAAGAAACAGGAAAAAGTGTAAAAGTAACTGATGTTAGATTACTTTTATTTAATCCTATTGATTTAAGAGGTATTCCAGTTGCTAATGAAAGTAAGACTTTAGCTGTATGGTTAAAACCTCAAATTTTCCAAATGGATCCAAGTGATAAAGTGATTAATATTTTATTTTTAGATGAAATTAGTGCTGCCCCTCAATCAGTACAATCTGCAGCATATCAAATTACTTTAGATAGAACAGTTGGAGAACATAAATTACCAGATAATTGTATAGTTATAGCAGCAGGTAATAGAGTAAGTGATAAATCTGTCGCTTATAAAATGCCTAAAGCTTTAGCAAATAGATTATTACATTTTAATATATCAACTTCATTTAACGATTGGAGAAAATGGGCATTACATAATAATATTAATCCTATTATTCTAGCTTTTTTAGCAGATCGTCCAGATTTATTAAATACCTTTGATACATCAAATGAATCTTTAGCCTTCTCTACTCCTAGATCGTGGGAAATGGTAAGTAATATTTTAAATAATATTAGTGAAGATGTTGATGAAGTGTATTCTTTAATCGCTGGATTAGTTGGCGGAGGTATTGCTTTTGAATTAAGAACTTATAGTAGTGTTTATCAACAATTACCAAAAGTAGAAGATATTTTTGCAGGTAGAAGCGTATCTGTTCCAAGAAAAGTATCAGAAATTTTTGCTTTATCTGCAATGATGGTAAAAAGAGTAAAAGAAAATAAACAAGACTATATTGGTATTGCAAATTCTATTAAGTATGCTTCAAGATTCCCAACTGATTTTGGTTTATTGGTATTAGAAGAATATCTTTCAATTGATGAAACATATAAAAGAAAATTATTGATGTTACCAGAATTTTCTAGATGGTTAAGTGCAAACGCAGGAATATTAAACGGACAAGTACATGGCTTATTCAAATAAACAAATAGAACTAACAAAAAAAGTGTATTATTCTAGGATGAGAATTTTATCTAATCATCCTTTCTTTGGTATGCTTATGTTAGATATAAAGTTTAGTTTGAAAGAAGAAGAAAATAGTTTTTCTACTGATGGAACAACGATTTATTTTAATCCTAAATATTTAGATTCTTTAAATGAAGAAGAATTAGATATATGCATATTACATTCAATTATGCATATTGTTTTAAAGCATCCTTTTAGAGAAAATAATTTTGCGAATAAGGAATTATATAATCTAGCATGTGATATAGTTGTTAACTCTAATTTACTTTATTCTATTGGAGGATTGTCTAATAAAAAAGAATTGATTGTACAAGGACAAATTTTACCGCATAGAACGCCTATTGGTGATGAAGGTTATAAACATTCTACTTTAGAAGTTTATAATATGTTAATGGAAGGTAGAGTAGAAAAACCTAAATTTGATGAGATCCCTTTAGTTCAATTTATTTCAAATAAAACAGGTAAAATTTATTTAAAAGAATTATCGGTTCAAAAATATTATAAAAATGGTGATTGGAAGAATCTTCCTCTACTAGATAAACAATATTCAAAGCATCCATTCACTTATACTTTTAATAAAATTAAAAATGCTTCTTATCCACTTGGAGAAGTAGAAGTACAAACTCTTTTTGATATGGAAGTAATGCCTTATCCTTGTTATTCTTCTACTTATAATTCTAGAAAGACAGATTGTTATTTAGAAGGTAGACCTAGAATTAAAACTCCTATAAAGGTAGAATACTTTTTTAAACCTACAACAAAACAATTATTATTAGATTTAAAGAAAACTTCTTTTAATGATGAAGTTAAAGAAAAAGAAGAAAGAGAGTATGCAAAATTTGTTTATGATAATTATTTAGGAATAACTAAAGAGTTAGAGGAATTCCTTTCTCAAATTATTAAGATAAATAATTTTTCAAAAGATGATGAGGATATCATTTTTAAAGTCTGTAATTATATAAAAAGAGCAGCAAGATATGATTTAGAATTTATTGAAGTTCCAGAAGGAAAAGATTATATTATACATTTCTTAACTGAAACAAAGATTGGCTTATGTAGACACTTTGCTGCTGCTGCGACTATGCTATATAGAGCATTAGGTATTCCAAGTAGATATACAGTGGGTTTTTCGGGAAAAACTAAACAAGGAACAGTGTGTTATGTGTCTGATAAAGATGCGCATGCTTGGGTAGAAGTATATGTAGATAAAGTTGGCTGGATTATAGTAGATCCTACTCCTTCTAGTAATAGTAATGAGAGTGATGATTCTTCAAGTGAAGATGAAGAAAATATAGAAAGTAGTTCTTTAGATGGCCATATTTCTTGGAGTGAAGCAAATGGTAAAAAGAATAGAAGAGAACAAGAGATAAATAAAAGAATTATTGATGCTCAAGAGTTGCACAAAAACTATCAAAAATCAGTTGGTAAAACTCCAGCGAATGTTCCTTCTTCGATTACAAAACTTACTAAACCTCAATTGGATTGGAGAGTATATTTACAAAGCTTTATTCAAGAAAATATAATTGATTATTCTTTCTGTCCACCAGATAGAAGATTTTCAGAGGGTGATTTTATCTTACCTAGTTTTTCTGAACCAGATGAAGAAGTTAAAGATATCTTATTTATGGTAGACGTTTCTGGATCGATGTCAGATAAAGATATCATTACTTGTTTTTCTGAAATACAATCTGCAATAACTCAATTTAATGGAAAACTTCAAGGTAAAGTAGGTTTCTTTGATGCTAAGGTTCAAGGGGTTGAAGACTTTGATGGAGAAACAGATATTAGAGATATTAAACCTAAAGGGCGAGGTGGAACTGATTTTAAAGAAGTGTTTAATTATATTGGTAATGAAATGAAAAACAATTTACCAGTATCTATTATTATCTTATCTGATGGATATTGTGATTTCCCAAATGAAGAAGATGCGTTAGGTATTCCAGTATTATGGGTAATTAATAATGAAGAAGTAACTCCACCTTGGGGAAATGTCACTCGAATTGGTGTTGGAGAGGAGATATAGTATGAAAAAAGTATTATTAGTATTAACTTTAAGTCTCTTATTAGGGTCTTGTTCTTTTAATGAAATAAGTTCTAGTAGTCAAGATAGTTCAAGTATATTAACTAGTGAAAAAGAATCTTCTAGTGAGATAATTTATTCTTCTGAAGATAATGTTTCTAGTGAAAGTGTCTCTTCTTCATCAAGCGAAGAAAAAGAAGAAACAATTATTGAAACACTAGATTATTCTTATCATCCATTAAGCGAACCATCTATTAATAAACAATTAATCACTTTTAATCCTATGGGTGATATGTCTACAGTATGGGATTATTATCGCGGAGATAATGTTAAGGTTGCAGTTATAGACTCAGGATTTGATTATGATCATCCAGAATTTATTGATATAAATGGAAAAAATAGAGTAAGTGAAGGTTCTTGTTATATTTATACTGATCATTCAAAAAAGGTTCATACACAAGTTGGTAGAAATAAGGTAGATATTACTGATGGAGATTCTCATGGGACGATGTGTGCAGGTTTACTTGGATCATCAGTCAATAAAAAAGGAATTACTGGGATTGCTCCTAATGTAGAATTAATGTTAATTAAGATTGATAAACATGCTTTATCAATGGCAGAAGCATTTAGATATGCTGCGGATAATGGAGCAAGAGTAATATCAACTTCATTAGGTCAATATCCAAATAGTAATGGTGAAAGTTATGGAGATATTCATTTTGAAAAAGGATTAGACTTATCAAAAGTATTTAACGAAAATATTAATTATGCTTATTCTAAAGGAGTAAGTATTGTTGCTGCTACTGGTAATTCAAGAGAAACAAGAGTTTCTTATCCAGCAGGATGTGATAATGTCATTGGAGCAGGAGGTTTAAATGCGGGCAGTAAAACTCAAATTTGGGATAATGGTTATGAAGGTAGTAATTATAATGGAAGTAAAGTTTATGTAGATGTATTTGCTCCTAGTGATGGGATATATGCTCCTGGATATGATGCTTCTAAAAATGTTCCTACTTATTGGGGAGAAGCAAAAGGTACTTCTTTTGCTGCACCATTAATCGCAGGAGCAATCGCTCTTTATTATCAAAAATATCCAAACGCTACAAATATTGATGTTGAAAATGCACTTAAAAAAGCATGTGAAAATATTTCTTCTTATAACAATAATAAAAATATGGGATTAGGAAGATTAGATGTTGGTAAATTATTAAATATTGAAGAAGATATTTTAAAAACAAATATTTCTTCTACTAGTGATAGTATTTCTCAAAAAGCAACCAAATTAACAATCGTTGATGAAGAAGGATGGAATTTTAGAACATTGCATCTATTTGATGTTTCTTTCTTTGAAGGCTATGGTTATAAGGAATTAGATCGATATTTAAAAGATATGTATGGCCAAAAAGTTAGTACATCGTCATATCAAGTAGAAGGAACTAAAAGATGTTATGCTTATACTGATGAAGGTTATATTGGTGATTATTATTTGTGTTTAGGTAACACTGTTGATGGAAAACCAACTAATTATGAGTATATCTTCCCTTGGTGGGTTAAAGAATTTTCTTATCAAATTGTAAATAATAATAACTGGTTACCAGAAGATGGTGGAAATAGAATTACTTATTCTTCAGGTTATGGAAAAGAAGTTAATTCTTACTTCTGGTATGATTCATCTTCGTCTTATGATGTTACTCAAGTAGTAGGTAATTCCTTTACTATAAATATGAAAGCGATGAATATTAATAAAATAGTAGATAGTAAAACTATAAAAGAAAAAGTTAGTATATATGATTATTATGAAGTACCTAGTTTAACTATTGATGCTTCAACTAAAGTAAGTAACTGGTACATTGATTCTTCTTATAAACAAGTATATAGAAGAACATTGGTCAATGATAGTTTTTCTATTTATGGTAAATAGTATATTAGAAGTTAGAATTTCTAACTTCTTTTATTTAGTTGTTCATTTATTAAGTAGTATAGTATTATAATATTAAAAAGGGAAAAGATATAAAATGAAAGAAAAATCAAATAAAACTTTAATTGAATTACTAAAAAAACATGGAATTGATCTAACATTAAATGAAGAAGATAATTGTTTAAAAGGTTTTTATAGTGGATTTAATGATATGTATTCTGAATTTATAGATTTTGAAATTATAGTATGTGATAGCTTTTATAAGTTGAAAGTGGTTCCTGATGTATATTTTAATAAATTGGATGGTTATGAAATATTTAATGAAGTGAATATTAAAATAAATGATCAACATAAAATAGAATTTATGGTCAAGGATAATAAATTAAATACATTAGAAGAAAGTATAAACTTATTATTTTCTAAAAAGATTGGTGTGTATTTCCTTTCTTTAATCATTAATAATGCGAGTAATAAGTATTAATTATTATATATTATTGTTTCTATGGTTCTTTGTGTAATTGCAAAGAACTTTTCTTGTGTTATAATTAAATATAGATTAAGGAGAAAAATTTATGGTAAACAAACGTAATAAATGGTGTTTATCACTTGGCTGTATTGGTAGAGACATGTGTTATACACTTGTAAGTTTATTTTTACTAACTTACTTACAATATACTGGGTTATTTAATACTCAACAATTTATTGTTCTTTCTGCAATTATTGTAGTTTGTAGAATTTGGGACGCGATTAACGATCCAATGATGGGAACAATTATTACTAATACTAGGACAAGATTTGGTAAATATCGTCCTTGGGTTCTTATTGGCGCAGTTACTAATGCAATCGTATTAATCTTAATGTTTTGTATTAGAACAAGTAATGGATGGTTAAATGTTGCGATTATTGGTTTATTATATCTTTTATGGGGTATGACATTTACAATGAATGATATCTCATATTGGGATTTGCTTCCTGCTTTAACTTCAGAAAAGAAGGAAAGAGATAACTTGACTACTTTAGTAGCAGTATTTGCTTCAGTTGGAGCTTTTGCTTCTGGTGGTATTGTTCCAATGGTTACTCCAGGAAATATGATTGTCGCTTATAGGATTGTAGCAATTATTTGTGGAGTTATTTTCTTAGGATGTCAATTGATGGTTTTCTTTGGTGTCCATGATAATAAAGATGATACATTTATCGAAAAAGACTTTAAGAAAAAAGACGAAAAAGAAATTAAAGAAGATGCTGTTTCTTTAAAAGGAATGGTCAAGATTTTGTTTGGAAATAAGCAATTATTAGTTATGGCAGTGGTCGTATTATTATATACAACTGCAAGTAGTATGTTAACGGCGTTTGGTCAAAACTTCTTCTATTTTAAATTTGGTTATTTAAGTGGAGAAATTTCTGGCAAATTTGGTGGTGGTACTCTAGTTACTATCTTTACAGTAATTTATGCTGCAGGGACTTTAATTTCTCAAGCTATATATCCATCTTTAGCAAATAAATTTAAAAGAGACAAATTAGTATTATGGTCTATTTTAATTTCTGTTATTGGATATGTTATCTTCTTCTTATTAACTACATTATTAGAAGGAGTAGTATTGTTTATTCTATTATGTGTATTTAGTTTAATTATTTTTGCAGGACAAGGCGTCTTCTATTTAACAATGTTAGTTATGTTAACTAATACTATTGAATATGGAGAATGGAAAACTGGTAAAAATCATGCCGCTATTACATTTACTGTTAGACCATTTATGGTTAAACTATCATCTGCACTTCAATATGGTGTAGTTGTATTAACTTTAATTGTTTGTGGCGTTTATACTATTACTAATCAAGTTGGAGAAGTAGAAGCAGCTTTAGGTATGCTTAAAGAAGGAAAAGGTATTACTGAGTGTGTTAATTATTTAGTTGATTTAGGTCATAGTGCTACAGCGATTAATGAAGGATTAATTGAAGGAGCATTAAGAGCTCCTGAACTAAAAATGGATCCGGAGATATTAGGATTACAATTATATTGTGAAACATTATTTATCGCTCCTCCAGGAGCACTTGTTGGTATGGCAGCAATGATGTCAATTGTTCCAATTTTATGTTTAATTGGATCTTATTTCATTATTAAGAAGAAATACATTATTTCTGAAGAAAAATATGAAGAAATATTAAAAGATTTAGAAGAAAGAAAAGTACAATCACAAGAGTAAATCCAAACTCATCATTAATGTAAAACCTAGTAGGATTCCAAGAATACCTATTAGGTTTTTATTTTCTTTAAATGTTTCTGGAATTAATTCACTACATACTACATAGATCATTGTTCCTGCAGCAAAACTTAATACATAAGGTAAACTAGTATTAAAAAATAAGACAAATAGTGCTCCAAGTAAACCAAATATTACTTCTACTAGTCCTGATAGTTGTCCTAAGAAAAAGGATTTACCTTTAGAATATCCTTGAGAGTATAAAGGTAATGATACTGCGCTTCCTTCAGGAAGATTTTGTATTCCGATTCCAAGAGCTAATATCCATGCACTAGTGTATGGAATATTATTTAAATAACATAATCCAAAAGCAACACCTATTGCCATTCCTTCTGGGATGTTGTGTAAAGTAATTGACAAAGTCATTATATTGATATTAGAATCTTTTTTATCAAATATTTTATCAAGTATTAATATAAAGATTGATCCAATAAAGAAAAATAGAATTACTAGTAGTACTTGTTTTTTGTTTTCTATATTAATTTCTTCTAAAGAAGAAAGTAGTAAAGAAAAGAAAGAACTTGCTATCATGATTCCAGAAGAAAAACCAAAGATAAAACTAAGTAATTTATTATTTATTTTTTTGAAGAATAGGACTATCATTGATCCTAAAGTTGTCATTAAATAAGTAAATAAGGTTGCTAGAAAAGCTTGTAATATAAAATGCATAAAATCACCTATATTATCTTATGAGTTGATTGATTAATATGTTTTTAGATTGTGTTTATGTCTAATAATTGTAGTAAAAAAAGAAAACTATTAATTTTATATCATTTATGATAAAATTAAAATGTTAAAAAGGTAAGTAGTATGGGAAGAGTATTTATAAGTTATAGTCATAAGAATTTTGACATAGTTTCAAAAGTGAATGATTGTTTAAGAAGCAATCACATTTTAACATGGTTTGATAAGGATGATATCCATGATTCAGATTATTGGGATATGCATATTAAAACTGCAATATTCGCTAGCGATGTCTTTTTAATGTTCTATTCCAAAGAATATTTAGCTTCTCCATATTGTAAAAAAGAATTTGAATTTGCTAAAGCTAAAGGTGGCAATATGAAAATTGTTGTAGTAGGACTTGATTCTAGTAGTGATAGTTTTTCTATTGATCAACAAATAGGTGCAATTCAAAGAATTAATTATTCTTATAAGGTAGATAATGAAGAAAAATTAATTCAAGAAGTATTAAAAAGTGAAACAATTAGAAATTGTTCTTTTATAGTTGATGATATAGTCAATGAAAAAGAAACAACTGACTTTTTCCACGGAATTTCTACTTTTACTAATCCAAAACATTATGAATTTGTAATGACTTATATTAAGTTTTTATCATACATTTTGAATAAAGAAAAAGAAGGAAAATATCTTTCTAAAGAAGCATCATATTCGTCATTAGTATTTGCTAGAACTAATGATGAAACTCATTCTTTAGTTTTAAGATGTATTGGTGAAAAAGATTTTATAGATATTGAAGATAAAGAATCTAGAAAAAATTTCTTAAAGAATATTCTTTATGCTTTCTTCCATTATGGTAGTGTAGAAAGATTTATTGAATTACCTTTAAATATTGACTTTGATGATGCCTTTGAAAATGGTAATGATTTAACTATAGAGATTTATAAAATATTAAATGAAGAGATTGATCGTTTATATAATTCTAATTTTGAGGATTTAAATGAATTAATTTTTGAATTTAATAAAATCTATTCTGCTAGTATCTTCTTTGAATCATATTTAGCATCTTTACAAGGGCAAAAGGTATTAAAGCATTATGAGATCAACTCTTTAGTAATCCAACTAGCAAGAACAATCTATTTATCTTCACATAAATTAGATAATTTATTACCTCATGATTGTTTACCTTCTTTATTTGAAGAAGATGAAGTAAAAGTAGAGGATAATGTTTTTGCTTCTTCATTAACTGATGTTGTTCAAAAAGATACTAATGTTGATTTATTCTTATATGGTGATGTAGGATGTGGAGAAAGAGAATTAATGCTTAATCATTTTATGGAAAATGAAAGATCGTTATACATCGATTTAAATTTAGCAAAGAAAAACTCTGATACTCATTTAATTAGAAATTATTTATCAAATCTAAATGGTTATTATTTAGATTATTCATCTTTATATAATTATTCTAGTTTTGAAAGACCAATTACTTTAATTCTAGATAATTTTGATTATCTTTCTGAAGAAATTAGAAAGGATGTAATTTTAGAAATAGCAAGTATTCAAAACGCTTTTAAAATTATTATCTTCTCTTCAAAAAGAAATGTTGAAGGAAAGATTTCTTTAGATACTAAAGACTCTATATTTAAAGATTATTTGTATTTTGAAGTACTACCTTTATCTAAAGATAAAGTAATCGCATATTTGAATTATTGTAATGTAGATTTAGATATTATTAAAGAAGCTGAAGAATTAGATGAAAATGATTCTTTCTATTCTTTCTTTAATAATTTTACTAAGTTAAATGTCTTAATTGATTCAATCAAACATTCTAGTGATTTTTCTATTAAGAATTTTAAAAACAAGAACGCTCCTGAAATTGAAATTTATCAAGAGATTTTTGAAAGTGAAAAAGATTTTTCTATTTCTAAACGTATTTCTAAATTCTTTGATAATACCATCGTTCCAATTGATGATGTCATTGTTGATTTAGTGTTAGAAGAAGTATCTGAATTAAAGAAAATATCTTATCATAATGATTTAAATAAGATTAATTCATTAAGATTTAGGGACTTTGATTGTTCATTTAATATTTTAAGTAAGACAGATAATTCATATCGTTTCTTAAATGAAGATATTAAATCTTATTTTGTTGCTTCCTATATCATTACTAAAGTTAAAGAGACGAATGATTATTCTTTAATGGAAGTATTATTAAAACCATTTGATAAAGATTATAACGTATTAAAGTATTTATATGAATTTGATATATTATCGCATATTAACTTAGATAAATTATTTTCTACTAATAAAGAAGAATATATTTCATTAAAATATATTAGTTTTAAACTTGCTCAATATGGTAAGAAAACTAGAGCATACTTCGCTTCTGTTTCTAATTTAGAAGAAATTCCAGATAATTTCTTCTTTGGAGCAGAAAATATCATCGTTGTTAATATTCCAAATACTGTTAAGTTAATTGGTAGAGCAGCGTTTGCTAATATGACTAGATTAAAGAAATTAATTTTAACTTCTAAAACAGATGAATTAGTTATTAAACCTTGGGCAATATTAAATTGTCAAAATTTAGAATCTATTAAATTTTCTAAAAACTATAAACAATATAATAATCCATTAATAACAAAATGTTTAAATGTTCAACAATATATTGTTGATGAAGAAAATGAACACTTTACTACATTAAACGAAGGCAAGATGCTAGTAAGTAAAGATAAAAAGACATTATATTCGTGTTTAAATAGTTTAAAAGGTGAAGTTATTATTCCAGAAGGAACAATGTATTTATATGATAATTGTTTGGCACATTTAAAGAATATTACTTCAATTTATATTCCTAAGTCAGTAGTGGAAATTGAAACAACATTCACTGATTTTAGTGATTCATTAGAAAAGATTATAGTTGAAGAAGGTAATGAAGTATATTCATCTGATGAAGAAGGATTTGTTTATACTCAAGATGAAAGAGGTAAGATTCTCTTTAGAGCGCCTTCAGGATATAAAAAAGATTTATATATTCCTAGAGATGTTAAAGTTGTGGGAAGTGATTCTTTATCTACTTGTTGTGTGACTAAAAAGATTTACGTTCCTTCAAATGTTAAATATGTAGAAAACTATGCTTTTGCAGATACAATTTCATTAAAATCATTAATCTTTGAAGACATTAATTCTATTAAAGAATTTGGTAATTATATTTTCTTAATGACTAATAAATATTTAGCAATTGATATCGATGATGATGAAGATGAAACTGATGTATGTAGCGTTGATGAATTTAATAAGACTTATAATCGAGAAGTAATTAGAGAATTCTCAATTGAAAGTGTAGACGCTCCTATTAAAGTAGAAGATTTTGAAAAAGAAGGATTTGAAGTTTTATCAGATTCTGATAATACAAAATCATATAAGAAAGTTGTCTTATTAAGAGCAATTAACCTATTTGATAATTTATTCGAATATAAAGAAGAAAACTTTAACATTTTACTTCTTGGTATGACTGAATATAATACCATCAATTCTAAGAGTCCATTAGAAATGAAAAAGTATATTGAAGAATTAATCAATCAAAAACATGTATCAATGATCGTATTTACAAAAGACTTACCATTTATTCCTCAATTGGAAGAATATAAAAATAGAGTAACAATGATAAGAACAAGTAAAGGATCAACCGGTACTACTAAAAAGGTTATGGAAATAATTAAAAATAGAGGTGAGTAGTATGATAGAAGTTAGAAAAGCAAGAAAAGGTGAATTAGAAAAAATTATTGATACTGCGAATAAATCATTCATTCCTGTAAGATATCCAGGATTTGATTTTAAAGAAAGAATGCCTAAGATTTACGCTAGAAACGAAGATTATAGCGATATTCATTTTGTGGTAGAAGAAGATAATTCTTTTAAAAGTGTTGCAGGTAATTTAATTAGAAAATTAAAATTAAATAACAAAGATTATCCTTATTCAATTGTAGGAACTGTATCTACTTTACCAAGTGAATCTAATAAAGGATATATGGCTTTACTAATGAAAGAAATCGAAAAAGAAAACATAGAAAAAGAAGTTGTTTTTTCTATGTTAACTGGTAAAAGACAAAGATATGTCACTTATGGTTATGAAAGAAGTGGTAGTAGAATTGTTTATACTCTTAATAATCATTATTTTAAATTTCATAATGTAGAGGAAGAAATAGAAGTTAGAGAACATACTAAAGAAGACGTTCCTTCTCTATATGAAATCTATAAAAATAATCAACCTATTATTTTAAGAAATGAAGAAGAATTTATTGTTGATTTAAGAATTTCTAATTCTACTATTTATACTTTATTAAAGAATAATAAAATTATTGGTTATTTTGCTATTGGTGATGCTTTAAAAGTTATTCATGAATTATCTTTAGTAGATAACGATGACATTAGTAGAGTATCTAAAGCAATATTAAAATACTTAAATAAAGATAGTATTGATGTATTAGTTAATCCATTGAATATTAAGTTAATGAAGGCTTTAGAATTAATTACAGAAGAAAAGATTGTAATTGAAGAAATTATGTTTAAAGTTTATAAAATGATTCCATTTATTGAGATGTGTTTAGAATTAAATAAAGACATTAAAAACTTTATTTCTTGTAATGAAGTTTATAAAGTAGAGAATCAAATTATTAAAATTAGTGTAGACGGACATTCTTATAAAGTAGAAGAAACTAAAGAAGAGTATTTAAAAGAATTTACTAGTAGAGAATTTGTAGATTATATGTTAAGTATCACTAACTATTATCATAATGAATCAAAAATTTTCCCATTAGCATTAGATTTTAATGAAGGGGATATGTTTTAGAATTAAATATGTTGTAAACCCATAATTCTGTACTGTCAAGAGACAGAAAGTGGTTATGGGTTTTATTATGAAAATAAAAACGTTAGAACTTTAATAATTCTAACGTATTTTTTTTATTTTCTAGAAAGTAATTCGTCCCATTCTTTAACTTCTTCAGGAGATGGAACAAAGACTTCACGAGTATTTCTCCAAATGTCGTTATAGTCTAATCCATAACCCATTAAGAATTCATTTCCTACTTCAATACCAAAGTAATCAAGTTCAAATGGAATTTTTCTATTTATTTTTTTATCTAATAAAGCTACTGTAACAATACTTTTTGGTTGATATTTTTTAGTGAAGTAATCAACTAAGAAATTCATTGAAATACCTGAATCTACAATATCTTCTACAATGACTATATCTCTATTTCTAATATCTAAAGATACGTCTTTTTTAAGAATTACAGTTCCAGTAGATTCTGTTCCGTTATATGATCCAATTTGAATATAATCGATTAGTAATGGAATATTACAATGACATACTAAATCAGATAAAAATGGGATTGCACCTTTCATAACTCCAATGAATACTGGTGGAGTATCATTGAATCTATAACGTGTTGCTAATTGTGATCCGATAAGTTCACAAATATCTTGAATTTGTTCATTAGATAAAATAATTTTTCTCATGTAATATCGACCTCTTTTGTCTTATGGTGATTAAATACTATCATAAAATACGATTTATTTTATAAATATTTTCTATGTAAATGCTTTCACAAAGTATATTTTGTCCGGCAAAGAAAAAAAGCATCCAAAGATGCTTTATTTACAACAGTTATTCTACTTCAATTGCGGATACTGGACAAGCATTTGCTGCTTCTTCTACTTCTGCAACTTGACTTTCTTCAAGAAGTTCAGTTGTTGCTTCTGCTAAACCATCATCACCAATAATTAATACATTTGAGATACCAGTGCATAAACCACAACCAACACATAAGTCTTTTCTAACTGTAACTTTCTTTTCCATGTAACGTCCTCCTTAAAGACTACTATTATATTATAACATTTATCTTTTGTTTTTCAATTCTTTTAAGATTTAGCAAATAAATATTAGGAATCATTTTACCAATAAATTGGTATAAATGAAAATAATAAAAAATGACTATTAATTCTTCATTAATTTTAGTAGAATACTAACAGGAGGATGTTTTTATTATGGATAGACAAACTAGAGTACAAAAATATAAAAAATTGCGTGATGAAATATCTCAAATGGATACATATAAGTTTGAAAATCCATATCACGTAGATGAAACTATGGATGATGATGTCGGTATGTCGAATGAAGAATTAATGACTGAACACATTAAAAAAAGCACCCTATCTATTTCTATTGACCAAATTGTAAAGGCCCATGACGAGTATACATCTTTGGTGTCTCAAGAAAAAAACAATAAAAAAGAAAAAGAAACTAAGAAACTGCAGTTTAAAAAGTTAATGGTTAGATTGAGTTTTGTTTTAATGGCAATTTTAATTGTAGTTTTAGTAATTTTAATAGTGATTATTTTAGGAGGTAAGTAATTATGATTTCTGTTGCGATCGATGGACCATCTAGTGCAGGTAAATCTACTGTTGCTAAAGGGGTAGCAAAACAATTAGGTTTTGTTTATGTTGATACAGGTGCAATGTATCGTTGTGTAACTTTATATGCATTAGAACATAATGTGGATTGTCAAAATGATGAAGAAGTATGTAAATTACTTCCTTTCATTGATATTGAGTTATGTATCGGTGGAAAAGTTCTATTAAATGGTAAAGATGTAACTCATGATATTAGAACTCAACCTGTTGTAGATAATGTTTCATATATTGCTGCAAATAAAGGAGTAAGATTATTTTTAGTAGATATTCAAAGAGATATGGCAAAAGATGTTTCTATTGTTATGGATGGTAGAGATATTGGAACATATGTTTTACCTAATGCAAATGTTAAAATTTTTCAAGTTGCTGATGTAAAAGAAAGAGCAAAAAGAAGATATTTAGAAAACATCGAAAAAGGTATTGAATGTACTTTAGAAGCAGTTGAAAAAGATTTAGAAAGAAGAGATTATATTGATTCTCATAGAGAATTTGCTCCACTTTGTAAAGCAAGTGATGCAATTGAAGTAGATACTTCATATTTAACAATTGAAGAATCAATAGATACTATTGTAAAGATTATTAAAGAGAAAGTAGGTATTTAAATGAGTAGAGGTGTTGTCGCTATTGTTGGATCACCTAACGTTGGTAAGTCGACTATCTTCAATAGAATTATTGGAGAAAGGCATGCTATTGTTGATGATGCAGCAGGTATTACTAGAGATAGATTATATGCAAAAGCAACTTGGTTAACTCAAGAATTTACTCTTATTGATACTGGTGGAATTGAAATTGCTAACGCTCCTTTCCAAGTTCAAATTAGAGCACAAGTTGAAATTGCAATTGAAGAAGCAGATGTTATCGTTTATGTAGCTGATGGAAAAATTGGGGTATCTAACGATGATCTTTTTGCTTGCAAAATGTTATATAAATCAAATAAACCAATTATTCTTGCTGTAAATAAAATTGATGATTCTTCAAAGATTGATTACATTCATGAATTTTATGCTTTAGGTATTGGCGATCCTATTCCAGTTTCTGGAGCACATGGTATTGGTATTGGTGATTTATTAGATAAGATTATTGAAGTTCTTCCAGAAAGAAAACAAAAGAAATATGAAAATGCTATTTGCTTTTCAATTATTGGTAGACCTAATGTTGGTAAATCAAGTTTAACAAATGCTTTACTTGGTCAAGAAAGAGTAATTGTATCAAATATTGAAGGTACTACTAGAGATTCAATTGATACTCCTTTTAGAAGAGATGGTAAAGATTATGTTGTCATTGATACAGCCGGATTAAAGAAAAGAGGTAAAATCTATGAAGCTGTTGATAAGTATGCAGCTTTAAGAGCGCTTCAAGCTGTAGATAGAAGTGATGTTGTTTTATTGGTGCTAGATGCTAATGTAGGAATCACGCAACAAGATAAACATGTTGTTGGTTATGCAATGGAAGCAAATAAGGCGATTGTTATTGTTGTAAACAAGTGGGATTTAGTGAAAAAAACCGAATCAGCAATGCATGAATTTACTAAGAAAATTAGAAACGAATTTAAATTTTTAGATTATGCTCCTGTAGTATATATTTCTGCTAAAGATAAGAGTAGAATTCATACTATTTTCCCAGAAATAGATATGGCATATAGTTCTTATAATTTTAGAGTAGGAACTTCTACATTAAATGAAATTATTCAAGATGCTCAAGTTATTAATCCAACTCCAATATTTAATGGAGGTAGATTAAAGATTTATTTTGCTAATCAAGTTTCAGTATGTCCTCCTACTTTTGTTCTATTTGTTAATGAACCAGATTATATGCATTTCTCTTATAAGCGTTATTTAGAAAATAGATTAAGAGATAGTTTTGAATTTACTGGTTCTCCTATTAGAATTGTTACTAGAGCAAGAAAATAAGAACATTTGTTTAATCTAGACATATCTATAAGAGGGTGAGATAAATGTCTAGAGATGATAAGGATTCAATTTTTGAAAAAGTTGAAAGTAAGACAAATGTAAAAAAAGATGATATCGTAAAGCTTGCTAAAAGTGTTTCTTCTAAAGATTTAAGTGATGAAAGAAATATTAGAAAGTTAATTAAAGAGGTTGCTAAACTCGCAGGAAAAGATGTTTCTAAAGAGAAAGAAGAAAAAATTATTAATGCGATTAAAAAGGATAAAATTCCAAAAGATTTAAAAAATGTAATGTAAAGCACGAATTTCGTGCTTTTTTGTTTTTCTCTTGTTATAATGTAAACAATATAACAAGAAAGGGTGATTGATTATGGAAAAACATGATAAAAACAAAAAGGTGTTTTCCGATGAAACAACTGAATTTCGTATTTTAAAGAAACATAAGAAAAGCTATATTATTGAAGATGATGATTTAAAATCTCTTCAAGATACTAGAGAATTTAGAAAGATTGAATCTAAAGATGGTAAATTAATTTCTCGTTATTCTCCTACTTTAGAAAAAGGTTTAACATTAGATCAAGTTCAAAAAAGAAGAGAAGAAGGTTTAATTAATAAAACTAAAAACAAATATGAAAAGAGTTTCTTACAAATCATTGTTAAGAATTTTTTCACTTTCTTAAACTTGTTATTATTTGGTATTTGTGCATTGATGCTTATTTCTGGAGTTAAAGGTGTATCTAATTACTTCTTTATGTTAATTATTTCATCTAACTTAATTATTGGTATAGTTCAAGAAATAAGAGCAAAAATTGTTATTGATAAATTATCTTTAGTTACTAAAACAAAAGTTAAAACATTAAGAAATTCTATAAAGATTGATGTTGATGCTGAAGATATTGTATTAGATGATATTTATTATTTATCAACAGGTCAAAAGATTGTTACTGATTCTATTGTTGTTGATGGTAATGTTGAAGTTAATGAATCTTTATTAACTGGTGAATCTTTACCAGTTAAAAAGAATGTTGGCGATATTGTATTTGCAGGATCTTTTATTTCTAGTGGTACATGTACTTGTAAAGTAGAAAGAGTTGGTGATGATAATTATATTACTCAACTTCAAGAAAGGGCAAAAAGAGAAAAGAAAAATAACTCAGTTATTTTAAAATCTTTAAATATCATTATTGGTATTATTAGTATGTGTGTTATTCCTTTTGGTATTTATAACTTCATTTCTAAATGGGCATCTATGGGATGGACTCAAGAATGGGTTGAAATTCAAAAGATTATTACTAATACTTGTGGTTCAATGGTAGCAATGATTCCTTCTGGATTATATTTAACAGTTTCTGTTACTTTAGTAGTTTCGGTTATGGCGCTTGCTAGAAAGAATACATTAGTTCAAGATTCTTATGCGATTGAAATGTTAGCGCGTACTGATGTTCTTTGTTTAGATAAAACTGGCACTATTACTGATGGAACTATGGAATTACATGATGAAATTGAAATTAATAAAAATGAAATTGATATTGTTGGAGAAGTTTTGGGAAGTTTTGAAGAACGAAATCAAACTTCTGAAGCAATATTAGCTAAACATCCATATAAAGGAACATATAACGTTATATCCAAATTACCTTTTTCTTCTTCTAGAAAAATGTCTGCGGTTAAATTTGAAGATATTGGAACTTATGTTATAGGCGCTCCTGAATTTGTATTAACTCCAGATCATCCAGTAGTTAAAGATTTAGAAAAATATACAATGCAAGGATATAGAGTATTATTATTAGGGAAAGTGGATGATTTATCTAGTGAAGGAATAATTGGTGATGTAGAACCATTAAAAGGATATATTATTAAAGATCATATTAGAGATACTGCTCCTGAAACATTAAAATGGTTTAAAGAAAATGAAGTGGAAATTAAAATTATTTCTGGAGATAATCCTTTAACTGTTAGTGAAATTGCTAAACAAGCAGGAGTTGATAATGCAGAAAATTATGTTTCTTTAGAAGGAATGAATTTAGAAGAAGTTAGTGAAGCTGCAACAAAATATACAGTATTTGGTAGAGTGGCTCCTGAACAAAAAGCAACTTTAGTTACGGCTTTAAAGAAAGCTAATAAAACAGTAGCCATGACTGGAGATGGAGTAAATGATATTTTAGCGTTAAAGATTTCTGATTGTTCAATTGCTATGGCTAGTGGTTCTGAAGCGGCTAGAAATGTTTCTTCTATTGTTCTAATTGATTCTGATTTTGCTAATTTACCTAGAGTAGTAGCAGAAGGTAGAAGAGTTATTAATAACGTTACTGAAGTAGCGTCATTATTCTTAATGAAAACAATATTTGCTATTTTATTAACTTTATCAACTAAGTATCCATTTGAACCAAGTAATTTAATGGTTATTGAAATTTTCTGTAGTGGTTTAGCAGCATTTGCTTTAGCACTTCAACCTAATAATCGTAAGATTAAAGGTGGATTCTTACGAAATGTTCTTTCTAAAGCTGTTCCAGGAGGAATAACTTATGCATTAGGTGTTTTAGCTATTGTTTTAATATTAGAAGGTAAGTTTACTCATATTGATGATTTAACTGTTTATAAACAAACAATTGGTGGATTATATTTATCGACTTTAGGTATATTAACTTTATTCTTCCATTGTTTACCTTTAAATAAATTTAGAACGGCGATATTCTCGCTTATGACAGTAGCAACTTTAGCAGTATGTTTTACTCCTATTGGTGAATTCTTTGCACATTTCTATATTAAACAATTAGAACCTAAAGCTTGGTTATTATATGGTATTGTAACTATTTGTGGGGTAATACTATTCTTAGGTAGTAAATTCCTATTTGATCATTTTATTAAGAAACATGAAGAACGTAAGAAAAATTAATTTAGTTTATTCATCAGCATTTTTTGGAGATGCATTATTTTCTCCATTTATTGCATTATATTTAATTTCGATAGGATTCTCTGATTATGAAAGGGGAATCCTTTTAGCAGTTATTCCTATTTGTACAATTATTGGAAATTTTATTTATGGAAAATTATCTTCTTCTTTAAAAAGAAATTTTTTCTTATTAAAGATATTAAGTTTAGTTAATTCTTTAGTAATTATATTATTTGGATTAACAAAAAACTTTTATATTTTATTATTATTAACTATTTTATTTGGACTACATAACAGTTCTTATTTTTCTATTCAAGATGGAGTAGGTGTTACAATTTGTGAAGAAGAAAAAAAGATTTATTCTAGAACTAGAATGTTTGGATCATTAGGATATTGTATCGCCTTATTAAGTGGAAGTTATTTAGTTTCTTTATTAGATTATAGATATATTTTTATTATCGCAGGAGCCTTCTTTTTCTTAATTAATGTAATTGCATTATTTATTAAGTTACCTGTTCAAGAAAAAATAATAGAAAAAGAAGATATAAAATATAAGGATTTATTTAAAAATAAAACATTTGTGTTATATAGTTTATTTTATTTATTAGTAAATGGAATATGGGTAATAGGAGAAGCGTATACTTCTACTTATTTTAATTATTTAGAAGTAAAGGATTCTACTTATTCATTAATGTATGGTATTCAAGTAGGAATTGAAATTGTAGTTATTTTTATTTGTAGTTTATTAATTAAAAAGAAGTTTAATACTAAATTATTATTGTTAGTAAGTTGTGTTGCAATTTCTTTAAGATATTTATTATTAGGTACTAGTTTATCTCCTTTAACTTTAATGATTATTACTTCTTTATTAAGAGGAATTGGCTGGGGAGGATTCTTATCTAGTCATTTATTATTAGTAAAAAAGGTATTAGGTATTTCTTTAACTACAAAAGGAATTACCTTCTTAGCAATCATTACTAATCTATTAGGAAGTATTGGGAATTTCTTCGCGCCTTATATTTATTTAAATATTTCTTTTAGATGGTTATATTTAATCTTTGGTTTTATTCAAATTATTGGTACAATAATTTTATCTAGAATAAACTTTGAATTAATCAAGGAGGTAAAGTAATATGGAAAATTTTGAATTTTGTTCTCCAACTAAAATATATTTTGGTAAAGATAAAGAAAATACTGTTGGTGAAATAATAAAAAGTTATAGTTTTAAAAAAGTATTATTTCATTACGGTAAATCTTCTATTTTTAAAACAGGATTATATGAAAAAGTAGTAAACTCATTAAATGAAAATAATATTCAATTTATTGAACTTGGTGGAGTTGAAGCAAATCCAGATATTACTCTTGTTAGAAAGGGCGTAGAGATTTGTAAAAACGAAGGTATAGATTTTATTCTTGCAGTTGGTGGAGGGTCAGTTTTAGATTCTAGTAAATCAATTGCATCAGGGACTTATTATGAAGGAAATCCTTTAGATTTTAATATGAAGAAAGCTATACCTAAAAAAGCTTTACCAGTAGGATCTATATTAACTATTGCTGCAGCAGGTAGTGAATTATCTACTTCTTGTGTAATTTCTGATCGTAGCATTCAATTTAAAAAGGGATTTAATTCTCAATTAAATCGTCCTTTATTTGTTATTGAGAATCCAGAATTAACTAATACTTTACCTTTTTATCAAGTGGGTTGTGGAATTGTTGATATAATCGCTCATACTTTAGAAAGATATTTTAATAAATCTCAAGAAATAGAATTTGCCGATTATATTGCAGAAGGTTTATTAAAAAGTGTTATCGATTCTAGTGAAGTAATCTTAAAAGACCCTTATAATTATGATGCTAGAGCAACTTTAATGTTAGCGTCTTCTTTTTCGCATAATGGTTTAACTAATATTGGAAAAGAAGGAAAGATGCCAGTTCATCAATTAGAACATGAAGTATCAGCCTTAAAAGATCATGTTGCTCATGGAGCGGGTTTAGCAGTCCTAATTCCAAGTTGGATGGAAAAAGTATGGGAAAAAGATAAAGAAAAATTTAAAAAATTTGCTTTAAATGTAATGCGAGTAACTAATTATGAAGACGATGAAGATTTAATTATTAAGGGAATATATCGCCTTCAAGATCTATTTGTTAGATTAGATATGCCGACAAAATTATCTGAGTTTGGTATTGATGAAGAAGATATTGAAGTAATGGCAAATAGATTGACAAATAATGGAACAGTAGTTTATGATTGTTCTTTCCCAATGGATAAAAAATTAGTATTAGATATTTATTATCATTGCTTATAGGAGGTAGTTATGGAAAATAGTAAAAAGACATATGTTAATTTATCTTGGATTATCTATATTATTATTGGTGTAGTTGGATTTTTCTTAGTCAGATTTTTCTTTGATGAATTAAATATTTCAACTGTTTATGATTTAGATATGAGTATTTATATATATGATGCATTAATAATCCTTTATGGATTTATTAGTTGTGGTTTAGTATATAATTTAGGAAAATTAATCGCATCTAAAATTTGTGGATATGAATTAGTATATTTTAATTTATATTTTTTAGGGGTAGAAAAGATTAATAATAAAAATAAATTCTTTTTTGGATTAAAACACGATCTTACTTGTAGAGTAGTTATGAAACCTAAAAAGGAAGATGTAAATACTACTTTTCCTTTATTAGGAGGAACTATTGCTTCATTAATCGCACTAATCATTACTTATGTTTTAATTTTTGCTTTAAATGCGAGTGCAACTACTAAATTCTTCTTTTTAGTTTCTAGTATGTTCTATTTCTTTATTATTTTATTAAGTTTAGTTCCTTGTAGAATGGATAGTTTAAATGATGGATTTGCTTTATATTTATTAAAAGATAAAAATATGAAAAAAGTTTATTTAAATAATTTACATAATTTACACGCATTAATTGATCCAAGTTTAGATATCATTTATCAAGATATCGAAGTAAATGAGCATCCATTAGTTTTAGAAGCACAAGTATATAATTATTATTCTTTATTAATTAATAATAAGGTTTCTGAGGCGTATAGTTTAGCTAGTAAATGTTATGAAGATAGAAAAAATTTGGTCTTAGAAGAACATGCTAACACTATTCTAATTGGACATGTATTTAATATGTGTTTAAATAAAGAAAACAAAAAGTTAAAAGAATTCTATTCAAAAATAGATATTAATAATAAGCAAATTATTAATTCGGGAAAAAGATTAGAATCTATTAAAACAGCATTATATATTTTTACTTATATTGATGAAGATAAAGAAGGGTATATAAAAATTATTAATGATGTTGAAAAAGTTAAAGGAAAGTATAAATATAAAAAACTTATCGAAAATGAAGAAACTTTAATTAAACACGTCATTAAAGATGTTCAAGAAAATAAACCTGAATGGAATGAATAGTAATTAATTCTTTCACAATTTAATATATTTTGATATAAGCCTTTAGATGTATTCTGAAGGCTTTTTTAGAAGGTGAAAGAATGGATAAATATGTAGGCTTAACTAATGAAGAAGTAAAAATTAATATTGAAAAATATGGGATGAATGTTTTAAATAAGCAAAAGAAAAAAACTTTTATTAAAATACTTTTATCTCAACTAAAAGATTCAACTATTTATCTATTAATTGTTGCAGGTAGTTTATCTTTATTATTAAAAGAATATATAGATGCATTTATTATTTTTTTTGTATTAGTATTGAATAGTATAATTGGAACTATTCAGGAATATAATGCTGAAAAATCTTTAGAAGCGTTAAAAAAACTAACTTCTCCGATATGTAAGGTATTTAGAGATGGTGAACTAGTTAATATAGAGGTTGATAAATTAACTATAAATGATATTGTTTATTTAGAAGAGGGAGATATTGTTCCTGCAGATATTTTATTACTTGAATCAAATTATCTAAAGATTGATGAATCAATATTGACTGGAGAATCTTTACCTGTTTTAAAAGATCATTCTTATATAGAAAAAGATAAAGAGTTAATTCAAGAAAAGAAAAACCATTGTTATAGTTCTACCACTGTCGTTTCAGGTAATGGAGTTGGTAGAGTAGTAAAGATAGGCATGGAAACAGAAGTAGGAAAGATTGCTACCATGTTAGAAGAAGAAAGAGTGCAAACTCCTTTACAATTAAAACTAGATAAGGTTTCCAAGTTTCTTGGGATTTTTACTATTATATTGGCAATTTTAGTTTTTTTAATCGGTATTCTACTTCATTTTAATTATTTAGAGATATTGATTTTTTCTATTTCTTTAGGGGTTGCTGCTATACCTGAAGGACTACCTGCAGTAGTCACAATCGTTTTATCTATTGGTGTAAAGAAAATGGTTAAAGAAAAGGCAATAGTTAGAAAATTGCCCGCAGTTGAAACTTTAGGTTCAGTAGAAATAGTTTGTGTTGATAAAACAGGGACAATTACAAAAAATGAATTAGAAGTTCAAGAAGTCTTTTCTTTATCAAATAAAGAGCGTCTATATTTATCTTTTGAATATTGTAATAATGTTAAAAATAATATAGGTGATCCGTTAGAGTTAAGCTTGATAAATTATTTAAAAAATAACGGCCTTTTTAGTGGAAAACAAGTTGTTAGGAAAAAAGAATATCCCTTTAGTAGTGAAAGAAAAATGATGTCTACATTTGTATTAGAAGATGGTAAAGAAAGACTTTATTGTAAAGGAGCTTTTGAAATATTAATTAATAAGTGTAAGTATATTTTAGTCGATGACAAAATAAGAGAATTAGATATTTCTTTATTAAATCAACTTGAAAATAAAGTTTTAGAAATGGAGAATAAAGCTTTTAGAGTACTTGCGTTTGCTTATAAAGAAGAAGATAAAGAAGAAGATTTAATCTTTTTAGGAGTAGTAGGTTTTATTGATCCTCCTAGAGAGAACATTTCTTCATCTATTGATTTAATGAAGAAGGCGGGAATAAAAACAATAATGATTACAGGTGATCATAAAAACACAGCCTTTAGCATTGCTAAAAAGGTGGGAATAGTTTCTTCTATTGATGAATGCATTGACGGAGAGGAACTTGATAGAATAATCGAAAATAACGAATCAATAGAACGATATAAAGTATTTAGTAGAGTTGCTCCGTCTCATAAGGCTAAAGTAGTTGAATATTATAAAAAGAAAAATAAAGTAGTTGCAATGACTGGAGATGGAGTTAATGATGCTCCTGCATTAAAGAAAGCTGATGTAGGGATTGCAATGGGAAATGGAAGTGAAGTAGCAAAATCAAGTGGGGATATCATTTTACTTGATAATAATTTTAAAACAATTGAAAAAGCCATTGAAGAAGGAAGAAATATTTTTGTTAACATAAAAAAAGCCGTGTTATTCCTTCTTTCTAGTAATTTAGGTGAAGTCTTAAGCGTTGTTATATTTTTATTATTAAGATTGCCATTACCATTATTATCAATCCATATCTTATGGGTTAATTTAATATCAGATAGTTTGCCAGCTTTGGCTTTAGGATCAGATAAAAAATATGGAGATGTAATGAATGATAAACCAAGACAAAAAGATGAGACGTTATTTGCTAAAAATGGTTTATTTATCATTTTGTTTTATGGTGTTTTAATCTTTTTAATTACATCAATAAGTTTTTTAATTTTACCTATTGTACATTTATCATCTTTACAAATGGATATCAGTTTATCTAATATAAATTTGATGCTACAAAATGAAAATATTCTTATTAAATCTAGAACGTATGCATTTACTACATTAGGTATCTCTCAATTGTTTCATATGATTGGAATGAGTAATGTAAAAGAAAAACTTATTAATATATTAAAAAATAATAATTATTTTAGAATAATAGCATTCTTCATTGGTTTTTTGTTACAAATATTAGTTACAGAAATTCCTTTATTTATTGAAATATTTAAAACAACAAGACTTACTTTATTAGAATGGGGTTGGTTAATTTTATTATCAATGACACCATTACTATTTCAACAATTATTAAAAAAATCATATAAAACAGGTATATAGGAAGGCTAAAAAATATTTAAGTTTATTTTTATCTTCTTTTACTATATAATATATATAGTTTAAAAGGAGATTTTTTATGAGCAAAATTAAAATTATTACTGACTCTGCTTCTGATTTACCAAAGTCTTATTACGAAGCTAATAATATTGATGTTCTTCGTTTTCCAATTACTCTTGCAGGAGAAGAATATATTGATCAAATTACAATGACAACATCATTGTTATACGATTTAGTAGATAAACATGGCGTATTACCTAAAACTGCTGCTATAGGTGTTTATCAATTCCAACAAAAATTTGAAGAGGCATTAAAGGAATATGATGAAGTAATCTTTATTGGTATTTCTTCTGGTTTCTCTTGCCAAGTTAGTAATGCTCATCTTGCTAGTCAAGAATTTGATGGAAGGGTTAAAGTTGTTGACTCTGCGAATTTATCTTCTGGTGAAGGTTTAGTTGTTATTAAAGCTGTAGAATTAGTTAATAAGGGATTATCTTTAGAAGAGGTTTATCAAGAATTATTAGAATATATTCCAAAAGTAAGATCTCAATTTGCTATTGAAACAATGGAATATCTTCATAAAGGTGGAAGATGTTCTGGTGTAGTTTATTTTATCGGTAGAGGATTAAAAATTAAACCAATCATTAGAGTTGTAGATGGTAAGATGATTGTTTATAAAAAACCTATTGGTAAAATGACTAATGCATTAAATAAATTGATTGAAATTTTCTTAGAAGATTTGCCAAATATGGATTTATCTTGCGTAATGGTTACTCACTCATTAGGTCATGAATCTTGTAAATATTTAAAAGAAAAATTAGCTGAACATATTGATCCAAGTATCATTATGGAAACTGATGCAGGCGCTACTATTTCTACTCATTGTGGTAGAGGAACAATTGGTATTTTATACGCAGTTAAATAAGAAAAAAGCCTTCGGATAAAACCGAGGGCTTTTAATATGAAGGCTCTATAAATAATTTTAGGGTTTTGTAAACGCTATAAATTTTTTTAGGGTCTAAACCCTACAACTGCCACAAGAA
>SVBA01000003.1 GCA_015059095.1 Erysipelotrichaceae bacterium | reverse complement strand
TCTCATCTACCCTATGACTGCCATTACTTTTTTGTTTGGCTTGACCCTACAAAACCCTAAAATTATTTATAGAGCCAATGAATTTACGTATCATTCCTCTTGTAATTATATTTATTTTTAATTTTTATACTTGTCTACTTGACAGATATCAGTTCATTATTCGCACTTTTTATATTTAATTAATTATTAACTTTAACCAAATTATTATTGTCACTAATCTCCATTAATAGTAGGAGAGCAGAGTATAAAAATCCAGGTCCTAGGTTAAAGAAATGACAATCTAATAAACTTGTAGATAATAATCCACCGATACATAATCCCATAAATAATTTTTCTAATGAAAAGTTTTTAAAGAAGAGTTTGAGAGTTTCAAAACGGTGATAACTATATGCACCTAACATAACAATTCCACCACTAGCAATCAATTGAATAATAGTATTATGATATCTAGGAGGAAGGAAATCATCAGGATCATAAACACCCCATTGGAAAGTTCCAGAACAATACCAACCTTTACCTAATACCCAAGATTCTTTGAAATTATTGATTCCAATTTCATATATTTCAAATCTACCATTATCATCTAGACCTTTATCAATGACCGAAGAGAATAATTCTTCTATTTTTGTTTTAAAGATAAAAGCAAATGCAGTTATAGATAATAATAAAGAAATGTAAACTATAATATTTGCTTTTCTATTAACTGACTTAATCATAACAATTACTAAACAACATAAGTAGAAAAAGCTTCCGCATAACATTGAAGCTCTACTTTGAGTACATAATAAGCAAAGATAATTAAATGTTCCAAGTAAAGTAAATATCCATCCATTCTTTTTTGTGCAAGAAAAATAGAATGCTGCTGGTAAACAAATACAAGCTTGTCCACCTACATTATTATTAATTCCCCAACCGGTGAATAATAAACGTCTATCAAAATCACCAGTAGTAGAAAAGAAACCGCTGTGAATTAACATACCAATTATTTCAAAAGAAATCATCACGCTTAAGGAAGTGAATAATAATGCGAAGTAATCTTTATTAACTTTTTTCCAATCTACAGTGAAGTAAAAAATGAAGTAACAGAATGATAAAGTAAGTATTTCAACTAATCCAAAAAATGAAGACCTAAATTCGTATTCTCCGCTAAAAAGTCCAGCGAAAATGTAACTAATGCCTAATGCAACATATCCGATTAATAGTTTAGGAACTTTTAATCTTTCTTTATGGTTAATGATATCAAATACTAATCTAGTAATAACAAATATTGCAATTAATACTCCAATAATAATCATATTAATTTTACCAACAGGTTTGATAAAAATTGATGTTTGATCTTCAGATAATGGATTGTTTGGTTTAGAGAATGTCATATATCCTGCACAAGCTATCGGAAGTAAAGGTAATAAATCATCACAGAACAGACACACTAAAGCAATTAGTATTGTATAAATATAGAAAACAGGAATTTCCATAGAGAAAACATTTGATATTAGTGCTAATAACAATATGCCAAAAAGAGTCCATTTGGAATCCAAATATTCTCTCATTTTTATAACAAATTTATTTTCTATTTTTCTTTTTAATACATAACTTAACATATTCTATATTTTATATCTATTTTACCCAAAAAGCAAGTAATAAATAAAAAAAGATTAGTTCGAGACTAATCAATTTCTATATAATCATCATTTATATGTTGTTTGCTGTCAATTTCTTCTGATTCATAATGATCGACATCTATAACTTGGTGATAATTTTTATATGAAGAAATGTAAGTAATGATACCTATAGTTCCATCTAGAATTAGTAAACCTCCTAGAGTAAAATCAATGGAAAGGTGATGAGTAATACAATCTACTATTAATAGTATACCGATAGATAAATATATAATGTTCTTAGTTGTAGATAAAATTCTTACTTTTTTAAGTCCATACTTATCTTTTACTACAATAAATAAACCAATGATTGAATAGAGAATAAAAATAATTCCAAGAGCAATAGCAAATATTTCAAATAATACCCATACTAAAGTTGAAAAAGAAATTCCAAGTAACGCAATTACTAATCCAACGATTACTAAAATTTTTCTACTATGCATATCATATTCTTTAGTCACGCCTTTAATAAAAAATATTAATCCAATAACAGTAATTACAATTCCTGTAAAACATATTAATTGTTGAAGAAAATTAACATTGGGAATAAAACAAATACCACCTAAAATGATAAATGCTAACGAAAGAACTAATTGATAAATAGAATCATTTTTTTTCATTTAAATCGCCTTCTTTTCTTTGTATAAAAACAATTTTACTACTTTAAAATCATATTTCAATAAATTATGGAAAAAAAATTTCTTGTTATTTATAATAAATTTAGCACGGTACTTTTTATAGACTGTAGCAGAAAGGAATATATATGGTATTATTACTTGATTTAGGTAACACCAATCTTTATGTTGGGGTATATCGTAATGGGTCACTAGTAAAAGAATATCGAACAAATAGTGACGTTAATAAGTCTTCCGATGAGTATAGTGATATCATCAGAGCTTTTTTTATAGCGAATTTCTTAGATCCAAGCGAATTTAGAGGTGCGATACTTGCAAGTGTTATTCCATCATTAACACAAGTTTTAGCAAGGATGGTAAATAAGCTTTTAAATGTCAAATGTATGATAGTAGGGAAATCGTTAAAGAGTGGTTTATCAATAAGAATCGACAATCCAAATGAATTAGGTACTGATTTAGTAGCAGATTCAGTTGGGGGTAAAGCTAAATATGGTTATCCATTATTAATTACAGATATGGGAACTGCAACTAAGATACTTGCCATTGATAAAAATGGTAATTTTGTTGGTTGTGTGATTGCTCCTGGAATTAAGGTCGCAATGATGGCTTTAACTAAGAAATCAGCTCAATTGATGGATATTGATTTAGTAGCACCAGAGAAAGTTATTGGTAAAAACTCTCCAGATTCTTTAAATTCGGGTTCAATTTATGGCAATATTGCGATGATTGAAGGAATGAATAAGATGATGGAAAAAGAATTAGGCTATTCATGTAAGAAAGTTATTACAGGTGGATATTCTAATTTATTAAAGGAGCACATTGATAAAGAATTTGTGCACGATCCTACTTTGATTTTGGAAGGATTATATCAAATTTATCTAAAAAACGGAGGAGAAGATTAAAATGAATAGAAATAAAAAGATTAAAAAGATAACTGGAGTAGGTGTAATGCTTGCTTTAACTATCGTTTTACAAATTGTTTCATCTTATATTAAATTTGGAACAGTGGAGATTGCTTTAGGATTAATTCCAATGATTTTAGGGGCATGTATTTATGGACCTGCAGCAGGATTTTTATTGGGTGCTGCTCAAGGTATTGTAATTATGCTTTCACCTGCAACTTTAGCGGCATTTATGCCAGTTAATCCAATTGCAACTATTATTTTATGTATCTTAAAAACAGGTTTAGCGGGTTTAGCTTCTGGATGGATTTATCGTGCACTAAGTAAAAAGAATAGTTTATTAGGTGTAGGAGTTAGTTCAATTGTATCTCCAATCATTAACACTGGTACATATATTTGTGGTGTATTAATATTTTTCTTAGAAGTATATGGTAATTCAGTAAGTGCATTAATTGTAGGTACTTTAACTCTTAATTTCTTAATTGAAATTATAGTTATGGGAATCTTAGTACCTGTATTTGAAAGAATATTAAAAATATATGGTAAAAAATTATTACCTGATGAAGAATAAATAATTGAATTAAGACCTAGAAAATTTCTAGGTTTTTTTCTTTTCTGGGTAGAATATTATTGTCTAAATTAAAATGTAAAGGCTTACTTAAATAATTTTCTATTTTGCTATTAAAAATTTGTATAAATTATAAATCAATTTATTTATAATTAAGTAGTCTAAAAAGGAGTAATTTTTATGAACATTGATTTTAAAAAGTTATTAAAACCTTATAAAGATGAGTCTATAATTTCTTTACAAAATTGGATTAAGATAGATTCTGTTTATGATGAGACAACTAAAACAAATGAAAAACCTTTTGGTCAAGGAGTCTATGATGCATTAGAATATATTGCTACTATAGCAGAAAAAGAAGGTTTCAATGTAGATAGATGTGATAATTATTGTACTGAAATTAGTTTCGGTGAAGGTGAATTGATTGCAATTTATGCTCATGCTGATGTAGTTCCTGTTACAGGTAAATGGGATTATGAAGCTTTTGGAGGAGAAATTGTTAATGAGATTATGTATGGAAGAGGAACTTCTGATGATAAAGGTCCTGCTATGGCAGCTTTCTATGCATTAAAAGCATTAAAAGAAAATAACTTAATTGATGGATATAAGGTATCGTTAGTAATTGGGGGGAATGAAGAAAGTGGATCTCAATGTTTAGAACACTATTTCCATAAATTACATAAGCCTTATCCTAAATATGGATTTACTCCTGATGGTGATTTTCCACTTATCTATGGAGAAAAAGGAATAACTGGATTTATACATAACTTATTAGTAGATTTACCTCAAGTAGTATCTATTAAAGGTGGACAAGCAGTTAACTCAGTTATTGATGAAGCTAGATGTATATTTAAACATGATTATAAATTGTCTAAAGCATGCGAAAAATTCTTTAGTTTAATCAATATAAAATATCAATTCATTAGTGGATCAGATTTAGATGAATTAGTTGTCTATGGTAAATCTGCACATGGTTCTTTGCCTCAACTTGGAGTAAATGCTGGTTTACATTTATTAAAGTTTTTAGGTTGGTATTATCATGATAATGATGTTAGTAAGATAGCTTCATGGTATTTAGAACCTACTGGAAGAATGTTTGATTGTTTCTATGAAGGAGAACATTTACATGAAACTACATACAATGTAGGATTAATTAATTTTGAACAAAATAAATTAACTTTAGTGGTTAATTTTAGATATCCAGAAAATTGTAATCCTAGAGATGTAGAATTAAAAATGAATGAATTAGAATTAGGCCAAGTTAAATTCTTTGGTTATGGGGAACCATTATTAGTTGATCCTAATTCTAAGATGATTCAAACATTATATAAAATTTATCAAGAAGAAACTGGTGATTATACTACTCCAAAATTAACAATTGGAGGAGGTACTTACGCTAGAGAAAGTAAAAATACAATTGCTTTTGGATCTCACTTCCCAGGAAGAGAAGATAATATCCATTCTCCAAATGAAAAAATTCATTTAGAAGATTATTTAAATAGTCAAAGTATTTATGCAAGAGCAATTTATGAGTTAGGAAAGTTAAAGTAGTATGAGAATGAAAAAGAAACCTTGGGGCGATACTTTATTAAGTGAAAATACTGATTTAGTAATGCTTCCAGAAGATTTAGAAAAAGAAATATTTATTAATTTTATTAATCATGATGAACTTGTGTTAGAGATAGGTTCAGGCAAAGGAGATTTTGTAATTACAATGGCAAAAAAATATCCTCATATCCATTTTTTGGCTGTTGAAATGCAATCTATGGCTCTAGCATATGCGATTAGAAAAATGCAAGATGAAGATATAAAAAATGTTTTATTTATTAATGCAGATGCAACTTATTTATTTGAAAAATTTGGTGATAAAAAGTTTAAAACAATCTTTTTAAATCATTCTGATCCATGGCCTAAAAAAAGACATCATAAAAGAAGACTTACTTATCCAACAATGTTAGAAAAATACTCAAAAATCCTTCAAAAAGATGGAAAATTGATTTTTAAATCCGATAATGATATACTATTTAATGATTCAGTGGAGTATATTGAACAATCACCATTTATTATTGAATCTATTACATATAATTATGATGGTAGTGATTCTTATGATGCTACAACGGAATATGAAACTAGATTTAGAAATTTAGGTACACCAATTAAAAGATTGGTTGCTAAATTAAAGGAGAATTAATTATGAAAGCTACTTATTTTTATAATCGTAAATTAATTGGAGATGTCTTATTAATTGTTATTGATAATGATGCACAAGCAACACATATTGAAACTAAAAATGATATCTGTGTTATATATAATAATGATAGAGTAATTGGTATTAATGTATTTAATATTTCTGAAGTTGTAAAATTTAAAAACGAAGGTAGAATCATTCTTCCTCCTGATACAGTTATTGATATTATCAATAATAGATTAACACAATTTGGAATTGAAAAACTTGATTATGTTAAAGAAACTGGATTTAAAGTAGGTAGAATTTTAACTGTAGAAGAACATCCTGAATCATCACATTTACATTGTTTAACAGTTGATGTTAAAGATGAAGTATTAGATATTGTATGTGGTGCATTAAATGTAAAAGAAAATATGCTTGTTGTAGTTGCTACAGTAGGAACTACAATGATGGATGGAACGGTCATTAAACCAGGAAAATTATTAGGAGAAGTATCTAATGGTATGTGTTGTTCTCCGCGTGAATTGGGTATTAAAATTGAATATCCACCACATCATTTATTAGAACTTGAAGAAGATAAAGTTGAAGTAGGACAAGACTTCTTCTCATTAAAAGAAATTTAATTAATATAAGTAGCTTAATAGCTACTTTTTTCGTTTCGATTATTAAAGTGTCAGAAAAGTATCTTTATTTTTTTAATTGTTTTGATTACACTAATCTTAAGGAGGGACTTATATGAAATTTATTAAAATAATAGTTGCATCTTTAGTTTTATTAAATTTAGTATCGTGCAATATTTCGACAAGTAGTGAAGAAATTCAAAATCTAGATCCAAGGACAATGACTATAGAAGATTACTTAAATGTTGATTATAGAGATGTTGAAAGTGGAAAAATTAATAATTTTGAACCAAATAATATTTCAAATGTAATAATAAAGAATGATAGAGAACCATTAGAAAACGAGGTTAAAGTAGCAGTATATATTTATGAAAATGATTCTTTTGAAATTGCAAATTATCAATATTTACTTAAAGGAGAAGATTATACTGGGCTAGATAGAAAATTTATTAATTATACAATTGAAAGTGATAATTATTGGACAGGAGTAGGTAATTCTCCAGTCTTAGTTGGTTTATACACAGATTCAACATTTACTAATTTAATAGAAGAAAATAAATTAAAAAACGTTGATGAAAGTTTAAAAGAAATTCATGTTCGAAGGGTATGTGCAAGATATGTTTATAATGTTGCATACATTGGTGAATATGAGTGTGAAGATATGATAATTAATGTAAATCAAAAAGAAATTGAATTTACATATGAAGAAAATACATATAAATTAATGGGTGAATTTAATAGTTATATCAATTTTGACGCGAAAGAATTATATATTAACGGGGTTAAAGAAGATTTATCTTCATATTACGTAGGAGCATGTTTTATGAATACTGGAATCTATGGTACATTATATTTATATGTAGATAAGTGGGATGGAGAAAAAATGGATGAAAGAGGACACAAAATTTTAGATGTTCTTATTCCACCTCTTTGGTGTTATCAAGTAACTCCGTATTTAATTATTTCATAAATTTTCAATCATAAAAAAAGAGGCTATTGAACTTAACCCCAAAAGTTGGACTAACTAAAACATTAAGTTCATTTGCCTCTTTTATTTTTTAAATATTCCTGAATTTAATGCAGCCATTATTTGATCAGCTGTTTTTTCGATTTCTTCTTGAGAAAGTACAATTTCATCATTTATCATACCTTTTAATCCAAGGAAAGAAGAAATGCCCATTAACATTAAAGAAAGGTCTTCTAAGTCCATATCAATGACTTGCGATGCATCTCTATTTAGACCTTTTTCATATGAAGAAACGAATTTTTTATAATAGTTAATAAATAATTCTTTATTAATTGCTAAAGATTGCCAAATAATGGAATAAGTGTGTGGATTTTCGTTGACGAATTCTAACCATGCGATTAGACCAATTCTTTCTTTTTCTTCACGCGTTTTACAACCAATACTTCTAAATTTGATGTGCTCTTTGATACGTCTTTGATAATCATCTAGTAAGTAGTGATAAAGTTCTAATTTATCTTTGAAATATAAATAAAAAGTTCCTGTTGCTACATCTGCAGAAGCAGTTATATTAGCAATACTTGCTTTTTCAAAACCATATGTATAAATATGATAATCTGCTGCTTGAATAATTCTATCAAACTTTTCACGTGCTTTCTTTGTTTTTGGTAAAATGAACTCCATATTAGCCTCCTAATAGTCGAAATTTCAGTAATATAATTATATTATAATGGAAATAATCGAAAAAAGATAAAAAAAATTAAAATATATATAAATTCTATATTGACAAGGAAAGCGTTTACAATTAAAATGAACTTAGGTTCGATATAATTACGTTTATAAGATAAACGTTGAAAAAAAGGAAAAATTATTTTTTTTCTTTAAAAAATGAATTGGTATTCAGTTTTTATTAATTAAGCATTAAACAATTATAATTTTTGTAAAATATGGTAGATGTATATTAATGTCACAAAAAAATGAATACAAATTCAGTTTAACCACAATTAGTTCAATATACATAGTTAGGAGGATAAAGAATTATGGCATTTGAAGAAAAATTTCAAGTAGGTATGAAAGCTTCTACAAGCAAAACAATTACAGAAACTGATGTAATTTTATTTGCAGGCGTATCTACAGACATCAATCCAGTTCACATTGATGAAGAAGCAGCTAAACAAGGTATCTTTGGTAAGAGAGTTGCTCACGGAATTTTAGTTAGTGGGCTTATCTCTGCAGTATTAGGAAATAAACTTCCTGGACCTGGCTCTATCTATATGGGGCAAGAATTAAGATTTACTGCACCAGTTTATATTGGTGATACAATTACTGCTACTTGTGAAATTATTGAAACTATTCCAGAAAAGAGTAGAATCATTCTTTCAACAGTTTGTACTAACCAAGAAGGTAAAGTTGTAATTACTGGTAAAGCAACAATTATGAATAGAGGTTAATATCTATGGAAAATATTAATTTACGTTATGAATTATTCGCTGATTTAATTAAAGAGTTTGCGTTAAATGAAGTTAAACCTTTAGCTAAAGAAGTAGACGAAGAAGAAAGATTCCCAGCTGAAACTGTTAAGAAAATGGCAGAATGTGGATTAATGGGAATTAATGTTCCTACTGAATTAGGTGGAGCAGGTGGAGATATGAAAATGTACATCTCTGCTGTTGAAGAATTATCGAAGGTATGTGGTACTACTGGGGTAGTATTATCTGCACATACTTCTTTATGCGTTTCACCTATCTTAGAGTTTGGTACACCAGCTCAAAAAGCTCAATATGTTCCAAAACTTGCTAGTGGTGAATGGTTAGGAGCATTTGGTTTAACTGAACCTAACGCTGGTACTGATGCTTCATATCAACAAACAACTGCAACAAAGGTTGAAGGTGGTTATGTATTAAATGGTACTAAAATCTTTATTACTAATGCAGGTTATGCAAATGTTTATATCATCTTTGCAATGACAGATAAATCTCAAGGTACTAGAGGTATTACTGGATTTATCGTTGAATCAACTTATGAAGGTTTCAGAGTTGGTAAAAAAGAAGCAAAGATGGGTATTAGAGGATCATCTACTTGTGAATTAATCTTTACAAATTGTTTCGTTCCTGAATGCAATGTTTTAGGAAGAATCGGTGAAGGTTTCAAAATTGCAATGAAAACTTTAGATGGTGGTCGTATTGGTATTGCAGCTCAAGCTTTAGGTATTGCTGAAGGTGCTTTAGAAGAAACAATCGCTTATGTTAAAGAAAGAAAACAATTTGGGCGTCCAATTTCAGCTTTCCAAAACACTCAATTCATTTTAGCTGATTTAAAAGCTAGAGTGGAAGCTACTAAATTATTAGTTTATCAAGCAGCTGAAAAGAAACAAAATAAAGCAAAAGATGTCTCAGTAGCAGCAGCAATGGCAAAATTATTTGCAGCTGAAACTGCTATGGAAGTAACTACAAAATGTGTTCAATTACATGGTGGTTATGGATATACAAGAGATTATCCAGTTGAAAGAATGATGAGAGATGCTAAGATCACTGAAATCTATGAAGGTACTTCAGAAGTTCAAAGAATGGTCATCTCTGGTGCTTTATTAAAATAAGGAGGGAATGAAAGATGAAGATTATTGTTTGTATTAAACAAGTACCAAATACATCTGAAGTTAAAATTAATCCAGATGGTACTTTAAAAAGAGATGGTGTTCCATCAATCATGAATCCTGATGATAAAGCAGGTTTAGAATTCGCATTAAGATTAAAAGAAGCTCATGGTGCTCATGTTACAGTAATTTCTATGGGACCTATGCAAGCTAACAAAGTATTAGCAGAAGCAGTTGCTATGGGTGCTGATAAAGGTGTCTTACTTTCTGGTAGAGAATTTGCAGGTGCAGATACATTAGCTACTTCAAAAGCTCTAGCAGCAGCAATTAGAACAATGGAATATGATTTAATTATTGCAGGTAGACAAGCAATTGATGGTGATACTGCTCAAGTTGGTCCTCAAATTGCAGAACATTTAGATTTACCTCAAGTATCTTATGTTACAAATGTTGAAGTAGTTGATGGTGGATATAAAGTAACTAGACAATTTGAAGATGGTCATCAAGTATTAAAAGTACCAAGTCCTGCATTATTAACTTGTTTAAGTAGTGCTACTAAAGCTCGTTATATGAGAGTTAAAGGTATTATGAATGTTACTTCAAATTGTGAAGAGGAACCTCTTTCAGTTATTGGATTTAATGATATTCAAGTTGACGCTAACGAAATGGGTTTAAAAGGTTCTCCAACTAGAGTTAAAGAAACTCGTAATAAAGAATTTAGTGCTAATCATGATGTTAGAGATAATTTAGATTCTAGAGAAGCAGCTAAATTAATCGTTGAAAAATTACAAGAAAGACATATTTTATAGGTGATTAGTATGAGTAAAGATATTTTAGTATATGTAGAACAAAGAGCTGGCGTTATTCAAAATGTTGGCTATGAATTATGTGGTGAAGCTAGAAGATTAGCTTCAAATGTCGAAGGTGCTAAAGTTGTTGCTTTAGTAATCGGTGATACTTCTAGTAAACAAGCTGAAGAATTAAGAAAAAGTGGAGCAGACATTATCTACTATGTAGAAGATAAATGTTTGAAACATTATTTAAATGAAACTTATACAAAAGCATTTGAAGAAGCAGTTAAGGAAGTTAATCCTAATGCAGTATTAATTGGTGCTTCTTCAATTGGTAGAGATTTAGCTCCTAGATTATCAGCAAGAATTAATACAGGTTTAACAGCAGACTGTACAAAACTTGAAATGGATGCTGATGGAAGTTTATATTCAACTAGACCTGCATTTGGTGGTAACTTATTTGCTACTATTATTTGTCCAAATCATCGCCCACAAATGTCTACAGTTAGACCTGGGGTTATGAAAAGAACTGATTCAGTTCCAGAAGTAGTAGAAGTAAGAGAATTAAAAGTTAAATTTGATACTCCAAAAGTAGAAGTTTTAGAAGATGTAAAACAAAAACAAGAAGTTGGTAAGATTGAAGATGCTAAACATCTTGTAGCTGTTGGTAGAGGTTGTGGTAATGATGAATCATTAGAAAACGCTAAAGTATTAGCTGATTTACTAGGTGGTTCAGTTGCAACTGCTAGATCTTTAGTTGATGAAGGTAAATTACCTCAAGATAAACAAGTAGGTCAAACAGGTAAAACAGTTAGACCAGATTTATATTTAGCATTTGGTATCTCAGGTGCAGTTCAACATTTAGCAGGTATGGAAGATTCAGATTATATTATCGCTATTAATAAAGATAAAGGTGCTTCAATCTTCAATGTTGCAGATTTAGGTATCGTTGGTGATGGTAATGCTATCTTACCTCTAGTTATTGAAGAAATTAAAAATTTACAAAAATAAATTATTAAATAATAAGGAGACGAGAAATGAAAATTTATATTTGTGCAGCTAAAAGAACCGCAATTGGCTCGATGCTTGGAACATTAAAAAATGTCCATCCAGCTGATTTCGCCTCTGTAGTAGTAAAAAAATTATTAGAAGAAACAAAATTAGATCCAAAATATGTCGATGAATTAATTTCAGGTAATGTATTAAGCGCGGGTAGAGGCCAAGGATTTGCTAGACAAGTTGCTATTAAAGCAGGAATTCCACAAGAAGTTCCAGCTTATGCAATTAATATGGTATGTGGTAGTGGTATGAAAGCTATTATCAATGCTTATGTTTCTATCCAAGCAGGATTTAGTAAAATCGTTATAGCAGGTGGTGCTGAAAATATGTCATCTGCTCCATACTTAATTCCAGAATCTACTAGACAAGGAGTTAAGATGGGAGGATTTAAAGCAATCGACCATATGGTATATGATGCTTTAACTGATGCTTATAGTGGAGTTCACATGGGTATTACAGCTGAAAACATTAATAAAAAATATGGTATTACTAGAGAAGAACAAGATGCATTTGCAATTAATTCTCAAGAGAAAGCTATTAGAGCAGTTGATTCAGGTGCATTTAAAGAAGAAATTGTTCCAATAATTATTAAAGAACGTAAAAAAGAAATTGTTTTTGATACAGATGAATATCCAAATAGAACAACTTCTTTAGAAAAATTATCTACTTTAAGACCTGCATTTGATCCTCAAGGTAGTGTAACTGCAGGTAATGCTTCAGGAATTAATGATGGCGCAGCTTATGTTATCGTCGCTAGTGAAGAAGCAGTTAAAGAACATAATCTCCCAATCCTTTGTGAAATCATTGGAGTTGGTCAAGGAGGAGTTGATCCTCAATTAATGGGTTTAGGTCCAGTTGCAGCAGTTAATGATGTTCTTTCTAGAACAGGTTTATCAATTAATGATTTAGATGTTTTAGAATTAAATGAAGCGTTTGCTGCTCAATCATTAGGAGTAGTAAAAGAGTTATCATCTCAACATAATGTAACTCCAGAATCTATTCTTAATAAGACTAACTTAAATGGTGGCGCTATTGCTTTAGGTCATCCAGTTGGTGCTTCAGGAGCAAGAATTGTTGTTACATTAATTCATTTAATGAAACATAATGATAACTTCAATACAGGTCTTGCTTCGTTATGTATCGGTGGAGGCATGGGTACAGCAGTAGTATTAAAAAAAGTTCAATAATTAAATAAATATATATAATAAGGAGGAAAATTTATGAGATTAGAAGGAAAAGTTGCAGTTGTTACTGGTGGCGCTAGAGGATTAGGCGCAGCAATGTGTGAATTATTCGCACGTGAAGGAGCAAAATGTATCGCAGTTGATTTAGGTGACGCTACATTTGAAAATCCAAATATTGAATTATACAAATTAAACATTACAGATTCTGCTGCTTGTCAAGAATTCTATAATTATGCAGTAGAAAAATATGGCAAAGTTGATATTTTAGTTAACAATGCAGGTATTACAAAAGACGCTATGACAAGAAAAATGACTGATGATATGTTTGATGCAGTTATCGCAGTTAACTTAAAAGGCGTATTCAACATGACTAGATTATTTGGTCCTCAAATGGAAAATAATGGTTATGGTTCTATTATCAATATTTCTAGTGTTGTAGGCGTATTTGGTAATATTGGTCAAGCTAATTATGCAGCATCTAAAGCTGGTGTAATTGGTATGACAAAAACATGGGCAAAAGAATTTGCAAGAAAAGGTGCTAACGTTCGCTGTAATGCAATCGCTCCTGGTTACATCATGACAGATATGTTAAAAACAGTACCTCAAAATTTATTAGATGATTTTGCTAAATTAACAATGTTAAAGAGATTAGGACAACCTCATGAAATTGCTAATGCTGCTTTATTCTTAGCGTGTGATGAATCTTCATATGTTACAGGTCAAGTATTAGAAGTTAATGGTGGTATGAGATTATAATATAGTAAAGGAGGAATCTTATATGTCAAAAGTTAATGTTGGTATTGTTGGTGTAGGTACTTACTTACCAAAAAAGATTATGACTGCTAAAGAAATTTCTGATGCTACTAATGGTATTTGGAGTGAAGATGCAGTTAGAAACAAATTAGGTATCAATCAAAAACCAGTTCCAGGAGATGATGATGGTACTCAAGAAATGGGTGTTAGAGCTGCTAAAGCTTGTTTAGAAAACACAGGTGTTGATCCAAAAGACATCGATGTTATCTTATGTATTGGTGAAGAATGGAAAGAATATCCATTAACTACATCTGCTATTTATATCCAAGATCAAATTGGAGCAGTTAATGCTTGGGGTATTGATGTTCAAAATAGATGTTGTACTTGTGTAGCAGCTATGGAGATTGCTAAATCTATGTTAATCGCTGATGATGAAATTGATACAATCATGGTTGTTGGTGGTTATAGAAATGGTGACTTTGTTGATTATTCAGATACAAATATGTCAATGATGTTTAATCTAGCTGCTGGTGGTGGCGCAATCATATTAAAGAAAAATTACAATAAAAACTTGTTATTAGGTACAAAGATTATGTCTGATGGTTCAATTTCTAGAACTGCAGGTGTTGAAATTGGTGGTATTAATAATCCAATTACTCATGAAAATTTAGAAGAATCTAGAAAATCATTAAGATTAATGGAACCTAAGAAAATGAAAGATCGTTTAAACGAAGTTTCAATGCCTAACTGGTATCATTGTATTGATGAAGCTTGTAGAAGAGCAGGTATGACTAGAGCTGACATCGATTATTTAGATGTATTACATATGAAACGTTCTGGACATTATGCAATGTTAAAAGAATTAGGTTTAGAAGAGCATCAATCAATCTATCTAGAAAATTATGGTCATGTTGGACAAATTGATCAAATCTTATCTTTAGAATTAGCATTAAAAGAAGGTAAAGTTAAAGACGGATCAGTAGTTTGTATGATCGCTGCTGGTATTGGTTATGCTTGGGCAGCAAACATTATTAAGTGGGGTGAATAGTTATGGGAATAGCTGATTTCTTACAGCCATTCGCTTCTTCTCTTACTTACATTTGTGTTTTAGTCTTAGCAACATTTGCAATTACTTTGATATTTAAGACATCTGCAACAACAAACTTTGCTCAAGGAACAGTAGCTGCTCTTGGATGTTATGTTGCTTCAACATTCTTAATTTCTAAGCAATGGAATATTTGGTTAAGTTTATTAATGGGCATTGTCTTTGGTATCTTGATTGGTTTATTTATTGATTTAGTTATCTTTAGAAATGGACGAAATGTAAATTTGGTAGGTAAACAGATTATTACTATGGGTATCGTATCAATATTAGGTAATGGTATCCCAATGATTTGGAAGTATTTAGCTCCTCCAACTTTCCCAGGATTAACTAACCAATTAAATACACCACCTATTGTCTTAGATATTGCTGGTAAATCATTAACAATTACGGTTCATTCATTAATTTGTTTAGGATTAACCATTGCTATTATTGGAGTATTGTTTGTTTTATTAAAATTCTCAAAATGGGGACTTGGAGTAAGAACAACAGCATCAAATGAATATGTTGCTCAAATGATGGGAGTTAATACATATGCAATTACAGCTATTTCATGGGGTATTGCAGGCGGGCTTGGTGCTCTTGCGTGTGTAATGTTTGTTGGAGAAAATGGTACGTTAACTAATCCATTTATTATGACAGAATTCCAAGTTAATGCATTCTTAGCAGGTATTCTTGGAGGATTTGGATCATTTGTTGGTCCAGTAGTTGCTGCAGTTATTATTCCAGTATTTGAAACTTGTGTTGGCTTCTTTGCAAATGTGGAATCTTTAAGAGGTATTACTTCATGGATTAAAGTAATTTCCTATGTTGTAGTAATGATTGTTATTTATATTAGACCAAATGGTTTATTTGGTAAGAAAGTAGTCAAGAAGGTATAGTTATGGAAATGAAACAATATAATAAAGCACCTTCTATGATGTTTAAAAAGGACAACATCATTAAACAAGTTTTAAGAAAAATAATTAATTTCTTAAAAAGTCCAATTATCTATTTCGTATTAATGGGAATAGTGTTAATCGTATTAGGTAATTTGGCAAATAAAAAAATAATTCCATATTCAATGTCTAAAACATTAGCTACATTAGTCGTTTATGGAATTATATCAATTGGATTCTGTTTATTACTTGGTTATTCAGGATTGGCATCTTTAGGTACAGCAGGATTTGTTGGGGTAGGAGCAATGGTTGCTCATATCATCATAGAAAAATATCCTTTCTATTTGTATCTAGGAGGACAAGCAATTAATGTATCAATCTTTATTGCTTTATTAGGGGCAATAATAGTATCGATAATTCTAGGTATGTTTGTCGGGTTTATCTCGTTAAGAATTGAAGGTATGTATTTAGCTATCTTAACATTAGGATTAGCAGAAATCATCTTCCAATTATTAGAAAATATCGCATCAATCTTAAATGGTACTGCAACTATTAAAGTAAGTAGTTCAAATGCAATATTATGGTTAACTAAATTAGATAATGCGAGTAAGTGTGCATTAGTAACAGTAATCTTTGTTATCTTATTAGTTTTGACTCAAAACTTAATTAATTCGCCTACAGGTAGAGCAATGGTAACTATGAAAAACTCAACAAGTGCTGCTCAAGCAATGGGTATTTCATTAATTAAATATCGTTTATTAGCATTCGTTATCTCAACTGTATATGCTGCTATTGGTGGTTTGTTATACATTACTTGTGTAACAAGTTCATTAAGTACAACTGATGACCCTCTATTAAGTTTAAATACTTCACTTAATATTCTTGGAGCAGTAATTATTGGTGGATCAAAATCTTTGTGGGGAGTAATACTTGGAGTAATGATTCTATTTGGTATTCAACCATTATTCTTAAACGAAATTGAATTCTTTGAAAAGAACCCAAGTTTCATGGGACTTGTTAGTGGTATCTTAATCGTTGTAATTGTTATGTTCTTCCCAGGAGGATTATCTCAATTATTCTTAGAATTAAAATTAAAAGTTAAGAGATTATTCAAAAAAATAAAGGAGAGAATGTATGGGTCTTATTAATAAATATGGTATCTACTCTTCTTTAGTAGAAAAAAATTCAGAAAAAATACATCACCTAAAAGAAATGGCAATTTATGATAAAAGTGTTGTTTCTAAAAGATGTGATAAAAAGATTAATAACTTTATTAAAAGTAAGGAATTAGAAATTAATCGCTTAGAATTTGCTATCTTAGATTTAAATGAGGAAGTAGGTTCTAGATTGGTATCTAAAATGCGTATCTACAATAAATTTGATTATTGGGCTAGAAGATTTATTATTCAAAGAATGCGCTTAAGAAAATATTCTGAATCTTCAGTTTCTAAATATGAAACTAGATTAGAAAAACTAAATAAACATAAATGGTGGTTTGAAAGTAAAATTAGAAATTGCTTAACTAAACAACTATCTAAATACATTGTTACTGATGAAGCCCAAAAAGAAGAAATTAGAAAAAGCTTAGTTTCTTTAAAAGAAAGTAGCAAAGTAGAAATTGAAAAATATACAAAAGATATTAGAAAAATTGAAGAAGAAAAAATTTCTGCAATTGAAGAAAAATTATCTAAACGTATTATTAAACCTCAAATGAATATAGAAAAATATAAAGAGGTATTAAAAACACTTAAAAATGATGAAGAATTATTAGATGAAAATATCGTTTTAAAAGTAGAAAATCTAACGATGCAATTTGGTGGATTAAAAGCAGTTGATAATTTATCATTTGAAGTTAAAAAAGGTGAAATCTTTGGTTTAATTGGACCAAATGGTGCAGGTAAAACAACTGTATTTAACTGTATTACTCAATTCTACAAACCAACAAAAGGTAAATTATTATTTCAAGAAAAATCTGGTAATACAATTACATTAACTGATTATGTAGTTCATGATATTGTTAAAAAAGGAATTGTTAGAACTTTCCAAAACGTAGAAGTAGTTAAAGAAATTTCTGTAATTGATAACTTATTAGTTGCAGCTCATTCTCAATATCGTTCTTCATTATTCACTCAATTCTTACATCTTCCTTCACTTAAGAAAGAAGAATTAGCGATGAGAAAAAAAGCAGAAGAAGTTCTTGAATTTATGGGATTATCTTTATATAAAGATTGGTTAGCTTGGGGATTACCTTATGGTATATTAAAGAAAATTGAAATTGCTCGTACATTAATGAACAATCCTCAATTAATTATCTTAGATGAACCTGCAGCAGGTTTAAATGATACTGAAACTGCTGAATTAACTAAGTTAATTAGAAAAATTCAAGATAAATATGGTTGTACTATCTTATTAGTTGAACATGATATGGGACTTGTAATGGATATCTGTGATACAGTATGTGCTATCTCATTTGGTAAATTACTTGCTATTGGAACTACTGAAGAAATTCAAAAGAATAAAGAAGTTCAAGCAGCATATTTAGGAACACAAGAGGAGGAATAAAAATGGAAAATAAAAAAGTAAATTTCTTCGCTAATGTTCTAAATAAGATTAAATCTAAATTTATTGGATCTAAAGTAGAAATTGCAGACGAAGATCAAGATAAAGTATTACTTGTCAATGGATTAAAAGTTAATTATGGTCCTATTCAAGCTGTAAAAGGTATTAATTTAAAAATATCTGAAGGCCAAATTGTTGCATTATTAGGTGCCAATGGTGCTGGAAAAACAACTACATTAAGAACTATTAGTGGTGTTATTAAATCAAATGGTGGTCAAGTTATTTTCAATGGTGAAAATATTACTAATAGAAAAGCATTCGATATTGCAAAAAGAGGTTTAACTCAATCTCCAGAAGGTAGATTGGTATTTAATGGATTAAATGTAGAAGATAATTTAAAAGCTGGTGCTTATGGATTAAAAACCAAAATTATCGAAAAAGATGGTCAAAAAGTTAAAATAACTGCTAGTCAACAACAAAAAGAAAATTTTGATAGAGTATATCGTCTATTCCCAATTTTAAAGGAAAGAAGAAAACAACAAGCAAATACTCTTTCAGGTGGTGAACAACAAATGCTTGCAATTGGTAGAGCATTAATGGCATCCCCAAAATTATTACTTCTTGATGAACCATCTCTTGGTTTAGCTCCATTAATTATTAAAGATATCTTTAATACATTAAAAGAAATTCAAAAAGAAGGTACTACAATCCTAATTGTAGAACAAAATGCATTGCAAACATTAAAAATCGCAGATTATGCATATGTATTAGAACTTGGTTCTATTTCACTAGAAGGCCCTGCTAGTGAATTGATTAATGATAAGCGTTTAGTAGAAGCTTATTTGGGCGGAAAAAAATAGGTTAATATTGCTATCAAGCAATTTAATATAATCATCTATAATACAATGATAATGAAAGGAGAAAAAAGATGAAAAAAAATAAATTATTATTAGCTAGTCTAGCATTAGTTGGTAGCTTAGTAGGATGTGGAATTGGTAATCCATCTTCTAGTGAACCTGCTCCAGGTCCAGGATCTTCTGACGCACCATCAAGTGAAAAATCTGAAGAAGTAAAAGAAGAAGTTTCTCAAGGTGTTGGTGAAGGAAAAATTTTAGTTGGAAACGCTGCTGCTACTTCAGGTGCATTTGCTACTGTTGGTGGTCCATTCAACGCTGGTTTAGAAGCTGCATTCAAAGCATATAATGATGCTGGCGGTTTCGGCGAAGAAGGTTTAAAAATCGAATTAAAACATTATGATGATGGTTTCGATGGTGCAAAAGGTGCTACTTATACTGAAAAATTAATTGAAGAAGATGAAGTATTCGCTCTTGTTGGTCACTTCGGTACTCCAACTGTAGAAGCTACATTAGATACAATTAAAGAAAAAGGTATTCCAATGGTATATGCTGCTACTGGTGTTTCTGGTTTATTTAACCAAAAAGCAGAAGGTAATGATAAAGCAGTTATGTCTGTTCAACCAATTTATGACGCTGAAGGTCAAGTATTATTAGCTAGAGCAGTTGCTAAAACTGAAGGCAACATGGGTCTAGGTGGTAAAAAAATTGGTGTCATCTCAACTACTGATGATGCTGGTAAAGGTATGTTAAATGGTATTAAATTAGAAGCAACTAAATTAGGTATTTCTGATATTACTTATGTAACTACAGCTTCTACTCCTGGTACTAACCATGGTACTCCAGTTCAAGCATTAAAGAATGCTGGTTGTGACGTTGTAATTATCGCTGCTAACCAAGCTCCATTTGCTGAAATTATGTCATACTTCAAAACAGGTGGTTATGACAATGTTAAAGTTATTACATCTTATGTTTCTGCTAACACAGATTTAGCAAAATCTTTAGTTGACTCTGGTGCAATTACTGAAACTAGAGAAGCTTATGCTACTGCATGGTTAGATATCGCTGACACATATGTTTATGCTCCAGATGCAAGTAATACAGTAGGTACTGGTTTATGGGCTGGATATAAAATCTATGATGATACTTTAGGTCTTCCTACATTCTATGATGCTGGTGTTCCAGGATTCTCTGAAGAATATTGGACAGTTGCAGAAGCAATCTTTGCTTGGGGATTAGAAAATGATCCAACTGCTGCTTGGGCATTATCATTCAACTCATATGCATTAGCAGGATATATTGCTGGTCATATGTTCATTGAAGGTTTAGATAGAGTTGAAGAAGCTGGTAAAGTTCTAAACTGGAAAAACTACATTGATGCTATGGAATCTGCTCCATATGACTTCCCAATGGGTGGTGCTATTGATTTAGCAAATGGTGCTAGATATGGTATCCAAGACTTAGCATTAAACAAATTAACTAAAAACGCATTAGGTGCTGGTGCATTAGAAGTTTATTCAGGCATCACTACATTAAAAGCTGTTGAAGCTGCAAAATAATTAATTAATTTATTAATATCATTATTAGTAAATAAAACTATTATCCAATGGGGGATTTTTCTCCCATTGGATTTATCTCATTTTAAAAAACAAATAAATAGTAGTTAATTCTCTATAAGAGAAAGTTTAAGGTTGATATTAATGCATCTAGAAATAGGTGTTTAGTATATATAATAAGAAAGGGTTTAATATTATATTAAATTAGGTGAAAATTATGGTAGATTACAAAAACAAAATCATTACTGTAGAGGAAGCATTAAAACTAGTTAGAAGTAATGATCACATTATTACTGGTTTAGGTTCTGCAGAAGGTAAAGCTTTCTTAAAACAATTACATACTATCGCAGATAGAGTAGAAAATGTTACAGTTAATAACTGCTTACCAATGGACACTTATGAATTCTTCCAAAATCCAGAATATCGTAAAAGTTTTGGTGTTGATGGATGGTTCTATGCTCCGGGTTTAAGAAAAGCTCATAAGCAAGGTAATATTTCATTTATTCCAAATAACTTACACTTTGCTGCAAGTAAACGTTTAGCGCATATTAAACCACATATTTATGTTGGTAATGGTACTTATCCAGATGAACATGGATATATTTCATTATCTTTAAGTAATGTTTATGAAAAAGAATCAATTGAAGCAGCAGATATCGTTATTATAGAATGTAATAAAAAATGTCCTAGAACATTTGGTGATGTTGAAATTCATGTAAATGATATTGATCATATTATTGAAGTTGATTATGATATTCCTGAAATTCCAGATGCTGAACCAAATGAAAAAGATTTGGCAATTGGTAAATATATTGCTGATCATATCAAAGACGGAGATTGTTTACAATTAGGTATTGGTGGTATTCCAAATGCTGTTGCTAAATCATTATACGGAAAGAAGAATTTAGGTATTCATACTGAAATGTTAACTTCTGAAATGGTAAAACTTGCTAAAGCTGGCGTAATCAATGGTAAATGTAAACAAACTCATAAAGGAAAGATGGTTGCAGCATTTGCTATGGGTACTAGAGAAATGTATGATTATTTAGATAATAATCCTTCTTGTGCTATTTTAGCAGGTTCATATGTAAATGATCCTTATGTTATTGCTCAAAATGATAATCAAGTTTCAATTAATACTTCTTTAGAAGTTGATGTTACTGGTCAATGCTGTTCTGAATCAATTGGTTCAATGCAATTTAGTGGTACTGGTGGACAATCTGATACTGCTATTGGTGCTCAAATGTCTAAAAATGGTAAATCATTTATTGCTTTATATTCAACTGCAATGGTTAGAAATCCAGCTACTGGTGAAAAAGAAGAAGTTTCTAAAATTGTATGTCAATTAAAACCAGGTGCAACTGTTTCATTATCAAGAAATGATATTGATTATTTAGTTACTGAATATGGTTGTGTTAACTTAAAAGGTACAACAATTAGAGAAAGAGTTGAAAAAATTATTTCTATTGCTCATCCAAAATTCCGTGAACAATTGATGGAAGAAGCAATTAAAATCGGTATTATTTATCCAAGAGGCTAAAACTATGCCAAAATTTAATTTTAAAGACTATGAAGTCTATTATGAAATAGAAGGAGAAGGTAGACCAATTCTATTTTTAAACGGAATTATGATGTCTACAGCGTCTTGGAATACATTTAAAAATTCTGTTATTAGTTCAAACACTTTAGTAAGAGTCGATTTTTTGGATCAAGGTTATTCATCAAGAATGGATGGAATAACTTATGATCATAATTTACAAGCTGAACTTTTACACGCATTAATTGAACATTTAGAATTAAAACATTTAACAATTGTTGGTGTTTCTTATGGAGGAGAAGTAGCATTAAGACATGCTTTATACTATCCAAAAGATGTTGAAAGATTGGTTTTAGCTAATGCTGCTGCATGGACTAGTAATTGGTTAAGAGATATTGGTAGAGCATGGAATGCAGTAGGAAAAACTTTAGATGGAGATGCTTATTATGATTTAGCAATTCCAGTTATTTATTCTTCTAAATTCTATCAAGAAAAAGAAGAATGGATGGAAAATAGAAGAAAAGTATTAGTTCCTTTATTTAGCACAAAAGCATTCCAAGAAAGAATGAATAGATTAGTTAATAGTTCTGAATCTCATGATATTAGAACTGAAATTCATAAAATTAAACATGAAACATTAGTTATTTCTTCTTTATATGATTGTTTAACTCCGCTTTGTGAACAAGAATTAATCGTAAAAGAACTTAAAAATGCCCATCATGTTATTTTACCTCATTGTGGTCATGCATCAATGTATGAAGATCCATTATTATTTATTTCATTAGTATTAGGATTTGCTAATGCAAAAGATACAAAATTTGTTATTTAAGGAGAAAAATTATGTTTTTAAAAATTGAAAAAAAATATGTAACATTACCAAATGGTGAAAAAATTGCATATGTTGAAAAAGGTAAGGGAGATAAAGTTATTGTTTTAGTTCATGGTAACTTCTCTTCTTCTTATCATTATGAACCATTATATAAAAGAATTCCTGATGAATATAGAGTAATTGCTCCAGATTTAAGAGGATATGGTGATTCTTCATACAATACAAGAATTGATTCTTTACATGAACTTGCTGATGATGTAGTAGCTTTATTAAAAGAATTAGGTGTTGAAAAATGTATCTTAACTGGTTGGTCATTAGGTGGTTGTGTATCTCAAAGTATTGCAGCTAGATATCCTTCGTTAGTTGAAAAAATGGTACTAATTTCTTCTGGTTCTGTTAAAGGTTATCCAGTATTTAAAAAAGATGCTTCTTTCCAAAATTTAGTTGGTCAAATTTATGAAACAAAAGAAGAATTAGCGCTTGACCCTGTTACAGTTGTTCCAATGGTCACTTGTCAACAAACAAAGAATTACAAGTTCATGGAATCAATTTGGAACATGACTATCTATACTTCATTATCTAAAAAAAGACCTTCTGAAGAAGAAAACGAAGTATATTTAGAAGAAACATGCAAACAAGTAAATTTAGTTGATGCTGACTGGGCATTAATGAGATTTAATATTTCAGGAGAAACTTCTTTCTATGCTCCAGGTGAAGACATTGCTAAGAATATTAAATGCCCTGTAATCGCATTTAATGGTAGACAAGATATTACTACTCCAGAAATTATGACTAGTGAAAATAGAACTTGGATTAAACAAATTGAACAAGTATATTATGACGATTGTGCTCATAGTATCTTAGTAGATTTACCTGATCAATTAGCAAAAGATTTCTTAGAATACGTTCAAAGATAATTTTACTTATTAAGACAACTCATCTTTGAGTTGTCTTTTTTTAAAAACAAGCGAGTTTTTAGGTTAAAATAAGATATATTTTAGATTTTACTTTAAAATTTAATTTAATAAATATAATATTAATATAGGTGATGATAATGAAAAAATTAGTGATTATTAATTTTGATGATCAATATATAAATGTTACTTCTATTATTAAGTCGATATTAATTAGTGAACCCTTCAATATTGAAGTAACTGAGGATGATATTGCTTTAGAATTAGGAAAACCAATTTCTTTAATGCTTTCATCTTTGTATGAAGATTGTGCTTCTAGAGGGATAGAAGAAGATGAGATTTATAAATTTGAAAGCGTCTATAAACAAGAATTAATGAACAAAAGTATTTTAAGTAATGGCATTCAAGAGTTTCTTTTTAAGTGTAAAGAATTTAATATTGAAGTAAGAATTATTGCTAATAAAGTTATTGATGTAGTTAATAATTTGGTTAATCATTATTCTCCAAATTTAATTAGTGGAATAGATAAATATAATGAACCCCATAATGGAATGAAACTAATTGAGCATTTGGTAAATGAAAGAAACTTATCGTTTAAAGATGTTTTAATAATTTCAAGCACAGATTTTAATGATGAATATTTAGAAATTTTTGAATATTCTAAAGATTATTGTGGAGATAATATTTTTAATGATTATTGTGATCTTTTATCTTTATTATGATGTCTATTGTTAAGGAGTGATATTATGTATAAATATGTTTTATTTGATTTAGATGGTACCTTAACTGATTCTGGTCCTGGTATTATTAACTCTGCTATATATGCATTAGGAAAATTTGGCATTACTATTACTGATAGAAAACAATTATTTCCTTTTATTGGGCCACCATTAACTGAGTCTTTTAGAGATTTATTTGGAATTCCTGAAGATCAAGTTCCTTTAGCAATTAAGTATTATCGTGAAGATTATAATGTAAAAGGGATTTATGAAAACTCTGTTTATGATGGAATAAGAGAAGTATTAGAAGAATTAACTAAAAGTGGAATAAAGTTAATTGTTGCCACTTCCAAACCTGATCATTTAGCAAAAATTGTACTAGATCATTTTGATTTATCTAAGTATTTTACTTATATTAGTGGTGCAGTAAAAGATGTTAGAATTACTAAAGAAGAGGTAATTAAACATGCTTTAGAATATAACAATATAACCAATTTGGATGAAGTAATTATGGTTGGTGATAGAAAATATGATGTTATTGGAGCCAAAGCCCATAATTTAAAATCAATTGCAGTACTTTATGGTGGATATTCTACTAGAGAAGAGTTTTTAGAAAACAAACCAACTTATCTAATAGAAAAACCATCGGAAATATTAGATATTATTTTAGAAAGATAATATTTTATTTACTTAGTAAATATTATTTATTAATCAAAGATTAGAAAATTGTAAAATAAAAAATCTTGTGATATACTTTTTTATAGAAAGTGGGATGGTGGTTTTATATGAAAATTGCTTTGTCAACTGACACTTCATGCACAATTAGTAAAGAATTAGCTTCTAGCTTAAATATATTTGTATTTCCATTAAACGTTATAATTAATGGGGAAGAATTTTTAGATGGCATTACAATTAATCAAGATGAATTATGTAAGGCTATGAGAGAAGGAAAAACTATTAAAACCTCAACTCCGCCTCCTTCAAGTGTAATTGAGTACTTTAATAATATTTTTTCTCAAGGTTATGATTATGTTGTTCATTTTACTATTTCTAGTAAATTATCATCAATGAATCAATTGTTTAATAATATTTCTAATTCTGAATTTGAAGGTAAGATTATTGTAATTGATGCTTATAGTGTATGTACTCAAATGTTGTCTCATGTATTATTTGCTTATGAAGAAATTAAGAAGGGTACTGACATTTTTAAATTACAAGAATTAGTAGATGAAAGAAATAATGATAATGTTAAAGTTTCATTTATACCTGAGAATCTAAAAGCTTTAAAAAATGGAGGTAGAATTTCTCCAGCGATTGCAGTAATTGGAAATATGATTGGTTTAAAGCCGGTTATTTCATTAACAGATGGTCAACTTGTAAAAGATACAATGACTAGAAATATGAAAAAAGCATTTGTTGAAAAGCTAGATTTATTCTTTGAAGAACATTCAATTGAAAAATATGATTATAGTGTTGTAGCTTTTGATTCAAATAAGCAAGTATTAGACATTATGATTAAGCAAATCGAAGAAAAGTATCCTGGATATAAAATTAAAGTTCAACCAATAGCAATTAATGTTTGTGCTCATTGTGGTCCAGGTACAGTTGGATTATTAGTTGTCCCAAATATTAATGGTAAATCAATTTATGAATATTTAAAGTAGGGAAACCTACTTTTTTTTGTGAAAAAATATATTTTTATTACATATATTTATATAGGTGATATTATGGGGTTAAGATGCAGATATTCTACTTCAGAAGTTTCTTTATTAGCAAGATTAATGCGTTCAGAAGCGGTAGGTGAAGGTGTATTTGGAATGCAGTTAGTTGGTAACGTTGTAGTAAATAGAGTTGTTGCAAAATGTGAAGAATTTAGAAAACAAAAAACAATTACAGAGGTGATTTTCGCTAAAAACGCGTTTGATGGTATTAATACTCATTTATTTCAAAGTGGTAGTAATGCAAAAGAAAGAACATATGCTTTAAGAACAATTAATTATTGGAGAGCAGATCCAGCAACTCATGCTTTATATTATTATGCTCCTGGAAAAGGTAATAGCTGTAAATCTTCTTTTTATGGAAATTTTGTAGGACGATACAAGGGACATTGTTTTTATAATCCACCGAATATTAAAAAATGCGGACTATAAAAAAAGAGAACATTTAGTCCTCTATTCTTTCACTAATTTTAATAATCTTAAAGCTTTCGTTTTACAAATTTGATAGTAAATTGGCTCATGCAAATTATAGTACATCATAACAGACCAATTGTACCATAATAGATCTAGGAAGTTATAAAAGTCTTCTGTCATTTCTCTAATATTCGGAGGAAGTTGGTTGTCATAATATGTATTAATAAATAATTCAATTTGCTTAGGATCAGTAATATTGTTTTCACTTAAGAATGAAATAACATCGAAGAATGGATGGTTATTACTAGCATATTCGAAATCAATGATTTTGACTTCATCATTAACAACTAATATGTTTCCAGGTACTAAATCATTATGGCACAAAACTAACTCATTGTTTTCATAGTACTTTTTCATTTTACTAACAATTAAATCAGTTATTTCACGATATGGATTTTTGTTACTTTCCATATAGTATGATAATCTAGTAAAAGGATCAAAATCATTTGATGCTTTGAAATTATATGAATGTAATTGTTTTAATTTTTTTGCAATTTTTATTAATAGTTCATCAGTAATTGGTGTATGTGATAAGTCTGTAGCATCATTAACATATTCAGTTATTTTTGTTCCATCAGAAAAAATAGAGACTAATGGAACAGTTATGTTTTTGTCTTTTATAAATTCTTCAATTTCTTTTTCACAAAAGGAAGAATAAAAAGGTTGAGGAAATGATTTTTTTCTACGATAAATATATTTATTATTGATTAAAAAATTCTCATTTGAAACTCCACCTTCATAATATTCAATTTTATTTACTGTAACATTTAATTTCTTACTACATATTTCTATAATATTTTTCATAGTATAATACTCCTATAAAAATATTATATATTTTTTTATTAAAAATGGTATAATTTTTTAAAGGAGAAAAAATATTATGATTCATATTGTGCTTTACCAACCAGAAATACCTCAAAATACAGGTAACATTATTAGAACTTGTATGGCGATTAATGCAACATTACATTTAATTAAGCCTCTTGGTTTCTCTTTAGATGAAAAGTCTTTAAAAAGAGCAGGGATGGACTATATTAATGATGTTGAATTAGAAGTATATGAAAGTGTAGAAGAATTTTATCAAAAGAATGAAGATGCGGACATATATTATGTAACTAGATATGCTTCAAGACCTCATTCTAGTTTTGATTTATCAAAAGTTACAAAGGATTATTATTTTATGTTTGGAAAAGAATCTAGTGGTATACCTCATGAATTATTAAGAGGGAACAAAGATAAATTAATGCGTATCCCAATGAGTATGAATGCAAGAAGCTTGAATTTATCAAATAGTGTTGCAATTGTAGCTTATGAAGCATGTAGACAACAAGAGTATTTTGATTTATCAACATTTGAAGCAATTAAAGGAGAAGATTTCCTAGAAAGTGAGATAAAAGATGACTAAAAGAATAATTGTACTTGTAGTATTATTATTTTGTTTAGTTAATTGTAGTAATGTAGTAGAAGTTAATAAGTATGACAAATTAACTCCATTTATAGAAGTAGAAAAAACAACTTTAAAAGAATTTAAAGAAATTGAAATTGAAGAATATATTTTTAAGTTTGAGAATAAAGAAAGTTTTATCTGCTTTTTTTATTCTTTAGATTGTTCTTATTGTCATAAGTTAATAAATAATATAATAAATCCATATATCCAAAAAAGTGAAAATATAATATATGGTTTAAATGTGTATAAAGAAAATAATTATAAAAAAATTGATCAAATACAAAAGTATCAGCCTATAGCAAACAACTATTTTTCAGCGAAAAACTCAACTGTTTTTATATCTAGACCAGTTATACAAATAATTAATGATGGAATAGTAATTGATTATGAAGTAGGATACAGTATTAATTGTGAAAATTTAATAGAAGCATATATTATTAAAGAAAAAAAGTAGGCGACCTACTTTTTCATTGTTTCTTTAAAAAGTTCAATTGAACTTTCTCTAATTGAAGAAAGATTGATTGTTTGATGAGAAGAAAAAGTTACCATTCCTATTTTTCCAGGAACTTTCTTTACATCTTTTTTATCTAATAAAATAACTTCTCCAGATGATTTATTTGCAAAATAAACTGCAATTTCACAGGCAAGAGTTATTGCTTCTTTACTTGGATCAGAAGAGAAGATAATTACATGTGGACCATGACTATCTTTAATATGTAAGAAGTAATCATCTTTTCTAGCAAGTTCAAAAGTTAAAGTTTCATTTTGATAAGATGAAATACCAAATCCGATTTTATATCCATCACTTGAAGTAATGTAATGAGGAGTGTAGACTTTTGGTTTATTCTTTTTGTTATTTTGATTTTTTTCTTTTGGAAGGTATCCATCTTTTTTTAGTTCTAGAAGAATATCTTCCATATCTGTTACTGAAGCAAATTTTATTTGTGAATCTATTTTTTCGAAATAAGAAATTTTTTCTTTAGTTATATCTTGTTGGATTTTTATTTGTTCTAAGGCAGTTTTTGATTTTTGATATTGTTTAAAATATTTATTAGCATTACCAACCAAATCTAATTTATCATCTAGTGGGATATTAATACCATCAATAACGATTTCTTTCATGCCTCTATGATATAATTCTTGATTCATAAATAATAAATTACCTATTTCTACATAATTAATTTTATTTTTTGCCTTTTTTAAGTCATTTTCTAGGTTAATTAATTTATTTTTTAAGCCTTTTAATTTATGAGATACTGTGTGTAAAGCAAGTTCATAATGAGATTTTTTATATTTTTCTTCTTCTTTTTCTTGATAAAGAGAAGATAGTTTATCTAAAGTAATTTCTTGACATCCTTCCACAGATTTTAATGGTAAAGAAAGAATATCATATTTATATGAATAATATTTGTTAGAATTCTTTTTTTCTAAAATAATATCTTTAATATTTTCATTATTATTAATTCGATAAACAAATTCATTATAAATAGTTTTAGTTACTTTTTCTTTAATGGATTCTAGGGTATCATTTTCATTTAACTCTTTGATTTCATTTTGATATGGAGTATATCTCATTCCTTTAAATACTGGTCTAGTTTCATCTAATGAACTAGCTTTTTTTAATGCATCAATGATGATATTATTTTCATCGGTAATAATAGCGTTTGGTCGATATGGGATTAATTCGATAATTAAATTGTTAATTATAGTTTGATAGGTTTGAGTTATTTTTTTAATTTTAAAAATGACTACTTTATCATTTGGTATTTTTTCAAAGTTTATAATAGTTCCACCTTCAAAATATTTTTTTAAAGATGCGACAAAGCCATTACTTTCTGAAATCATTTTAAAATATGAAGAAGAAAGTAACATATATGGATGATTATTATCTAAAGAAATAATTAAACTTTCTTGTTTTTTTGCATATAAAAAGAAAGAAAAATCGTTATTTGAGATTTTTACTATTTTAGAGATTCGAGCTCCTAGCATTCTAGGGGTTAAATCATTAATAATTCTTCCTAAAGTAAAATTTGACATTCCCATAAAAATCACCACATTTATTTTATACTAAAATAACATAAAGAGTAAATAATATTAATTATTTTTAATTCTATGTTGCTTTTTTAGACGTTAATCAGTAAAATGTATTTAAATTAAAGGACATGATATTATGAAAAAAGGATTATTAATACTTTTATCTGGTCCAAGTGGCGTAGGTAAAGGTACTGTTAGAAAACAAATTTTTAAAAATACTGATTTAAATTTAGCTTATTCAATTTCAATGACTACTCGTAAACCTAGAGAAGGTGAGGTAGATGGACAAGATTATTTCTTTGTAAGTGAAGAAAGATTTGAAGAGGCAATCAAAAATGAAGAATTATTAGAATATGCTAGATTTGTAGGAAATTACTATGGTACTCCTAAAGCTTATGTTGAAAAACTAAGAGAAGAAGGAAAAAATGTATTCTTAGAAATTGAAGTTGAAGGTGCTAAAAAGGTTTTAGAAGAATATAAAGAAGATAAAGGTGTACTCTCTATTTTCTTACTTCCACCATCTTTAAGAGAATTAGAAAAAAGAATTAGAGGTAGAAGATCAGAACCTGAAGAAATAATCCAAGAACGCTTAGGAAAAGCAAAAAGAGAAATGGGTCTAAAGAAAAATTATCAATTCAATGTCCTTAATGATAATATCAATAGATCAAGTCAAGAAATCGCTAGAATTATCGATTTAAAAATCAAAGCAAATAAAGTTGAAGATTAATTATTAAAGGAGGGTTTATGCTACTATTAGGAGTTATTATTGAGTATGCAGCTAATAGTTTGGACCGTCCTTTTTCTTATGCTTATAATGGTGATTTAGATGTTAAAATTGGCGTTAGAGTGGTAGTACCATTTAATAATAGAAAAGTAGTTGGATATGTAACCAGTATTGAAAAGACTGATGACACTTTAGAAGAATTAGAAGAAAACACGGGATTTAAAATTAAAGAAATTATATCTATCATTGATAAAGAACCAATATTAAATGAAGAATTAATGATGTTGTCTAATGATATTGCATCTTATTATTTTTCACCATTAATTAGTGTTTATCAAACGATGTTACCTCCTTCTTTAAAACCTAAATTATCATCTTTAAATAAACCTAAAATTGCATACGATACTTATGTAGAAGTATGTGATGAAAATACAAATGATTTAACTCCTAAACAATTAGAATTATATTTGAAAATTAAAGATGAAGGATTAGTTTTGAAAAGTGATATTAAATCATCATTAGTACCAACGCTTCTTAAAAAGAAAAAAATTAGATTGGTTTTAAAAGAAAAGATGCGACTAGTTTTAGAAGATGTTGAACAAATTCAAGACAAAGATTTGACTCTTGAGCAAAGAAAAGCTGTGGAAGAAATAACTACACAAAATGATAAAGTTTATTTATTAGAAGGTGTAACTGGAAGTGGAAAAACTGAAGTTTATATCCAATCTTCAAAGAAGATGATTGAAGAAGGAAAAACTGTATTAATGTTAGTTCCTGAAATATCACTAACAGTCCAAATGGTTAAAAGATTTAGAGCCTGTTTTTCTAATGTTGCAATATTACATGGAGAATTAACTCCAGCAGAAAGATATGATGAATATAGAAGAATTTCTAGAGGTGAAGTAGATTTAGTAATAGGTGCTAGATCTGCAATATTTGCTCCTTTAACTAATATTGGTTTAATTATTATTGATGAAGAACATTCTGAAACATATAAGCAAGATGTAAGTCCATTTTATCACGCATTAGAAGTTGCTAAAATGCGTCAAAAATATAATGAAAATTGTAAAATTGTTTTAGGAAGTGCTACTCCAAGTTTGGAAACTAAAACTAGAGCACTTAAAGGAGTATATAAGCAACTTTATCTTACTAAAAGATTTAATGATTCTTCTTTACCAGAAACTGAAATTGTTGATATGTTAGATTGGAAAAATCTTGATAATGAATCAAGTATGTTTTCTTTATCTCTTAGACATGAAATTAAAGAAAGATTAGATAAAAAAGAACAAGTATTATTACTTGTAAATAGAAGAGGTTTTTCTCCTTTTATTTCTTGTAGAAAATGTGGAAAGGTATTAAAATGTCCTACTTGTGGATTACCTCTTTCTTACCATAAGAAAGATAACTTGTTGAAGTGCCATCATTGTGGATTAGTAGATAAAATGCCTTTTAGTTGTTCAAAATGTCAATCTACTATGTTTACAAAAACTGGATTTGGAACAGAAAAAGTAGAAGAAGAAATAAAGAGATTATTCCCAAATAGTCGAGTTTTAAGATTGGATAGTGATGTAGCCTCTATTAGAAGTGCAGTAGGAAAAGTTATTACCACTTTTGAAAATGAAGAGGCTGATATATTAATTGGCACACAAATGATTGCTAAAGGTCATGATTTTAAAAATGTTACATTAGTTGGTATTGTTTTAGCAGATTTAGGATTAAATATTCCTTCATATAAGGCGAGTGAAAGAACATTTAATTTAATTACTCAAGCGATTGGAAGAGCAGGTCGTCATGAAAAGAGAGGTAAAGCGATTATTCAAACATATATGCCGAAACATTATGTTATTTATGATAGTTCAATTCAAGATTATAATCGCTTCTTTAATGAAGAAATGGTTTATAGAAAAGAAGCACAAAATCCACCATATACTTATTTAACAATGATTACTTTTGCTTCTAATAATGAAAAAGAAGTAATAGATAAATCTTATTACTTCAAAGATTTATTGATTGCAAAATTTGCTTCTAAAAAAGTAGAGGTAATTGGTCCTAGTGAACCATTTTTAGTGAGAGTTAATGATAAGTATAGAAGAAAAATTCTTTTGAAATACAAAAACTATAATGATATTAGTCCAGTTTTAAAAGAAATTAAAGAAAATGTTAATAAAAGTAGTTCAATTGATGTTATAATTAATGTCGATCCAATGGATGATTATTAGGAGGAAATTATGGTAATTGTAAATTTTAGTGGTTTAGATATATTTTTAGTAGGTGAACTAAATAAAGAAATCCATTCTCGTATTGCTAGTGCATATGGTATTGATGATGAAGATGTAATTTTTCAAGCTTCAGATTCTTTTCTTTTCTATAAAGGAAGTGAACAAACTTCATTCAATTTATTAATTAAAGTAGATGCTCCTGAAGATTATATTGATAGTGAAGAAACAGTTGCTTCGATTTTAATGGAAGCAAGTAAAAATTATTCGGTTCATGTAAGAATTCTTTTCTCTTATTATGAAGCTGGTCACTACTATGAAAGAATTAATAAAGATTATCCTGAATATATTATTGATAATCAAGAAGTAGAAGTTGATGATTCAGAATATGATGAAGATAATGATTATAGTGAAGAAGAATTATATACTGGTAATGTCTTTGAAGATTTAGAAGATGAAGATGAAAAACCAGTTACATTAAATGATTTTTTCAAAAGAAAATAAATAATTAGTTCTAAAAATCCTCTTTTAAAAGAGGATTTTTTCTTGCACCTATATAATAGATAAAATATAATTATATTAAGGTGACAAATAGATGATAAAAGTAGAAAACTTAAGAAAAATTTATAATCCAGATAAGAGTTCTAGTTCTGTAGGGTTATATCACGTCACTTTTACTTTGCCTTCAAAAGGAATGGTATTTGTAGTTGGTAAATCTGGTAGTGGTAAATCTACTTTGTTAAATATTTTAGGTGGGCTTGATACATCTAGTGGAGGAAATATTATTATTGATGGTAATGATTTTTCTTCTTTTAGTGAAAATGATTTAGATAATTATAGGAACAATTATCTTGGATTTATTTTCCAAGATTATCATCTTATTGAAAGCTTAACAATTAAGGAAAATATTAAGTTAGCTCTTGATCTTCAAGGAATTAGAAATACTAAAAAAAGAATAAAGGAAGTTTTAGAAATTGTTGAATTAGATGGTTATGAGAATAGATATCCTAGAGAATTAAGTGGAGGTCAACAACAACGAGTAGCGATTGCTAGAGCGATTGTTAAAAAACCTAAATTAATTTTAGCAGATGAACCTACGGGTAATTTGGATAGTAAAATCTCTCGTAATATTTTAAAAGTATTAAAAAGAATTTCTAAAGAAACATTAGTAGTTATTGTCTCACATAATGATGAAGATGCTCAATTTTATGCTGATCGAATTATTGAACTTAGTGATGGAAGAGTAATTCGAGATGTTGAAAGAAAGAGTGAAGAAGAAACTCAATTAATTAGTGGAAATATTATTAATATTCCATATAATCGAAAATTAAATCATGAAGAACAAATTATTGTTAATAATGCATTAAAAACTGGAAAATATAAACTCAATCAACAATCTGATTCTTTTACTAAGACAAAAAGAATAATTGATAGAAATGAAAAAGTTAAAATCAAATCTAAAAGGATGGGATTTTTTAACATTTTAAAATTATCAAGTAAGTTTAAAAAAGGGAATAAATCTCACACCTTAATAACTTCTTTAATGATGTCTTTTATTGTAATTTTACTATCTATTTGTCAAATATTTTCTTCTTTTAACGGTGATTTTATGTTAGATGATGCTAAAGAATTTAACAAAGATAGTTATTATGTTTTAAATAAGGGATATTATAGTAACGATATTTATCCTGTGTTAACAAAAACAGATAGTATAGAAATTACTGATGAAGAAATTGATGACTTTTATGAAAAGGGATATAAAGGTAAAGTTTATAAATTGTACAATAAATTCTTACCATTTCATTCATCCTATTATCATGGAAATAGCTGTAAAAATAAAATTTATACAAATATACTTTCGACATATTTTTATACTTATCAAGGACGAGGTGTTTTAGATTGTGATGAGGAATTTTTGTTAAATAAATATGGTATTGATGGAAAAATAGATGTTTTAGCAGGTTCGTTAGATCCTTCTTTTAAAGATAATGGATCTATTATTATTACTGATTACGCTGCTCATTGCTTAGAAAAAAACTTTTTAAAAATAAAAGGAGAAAATAGAGAAGAAACTTATCAAAATATTATTGATAAACCAACATTTAATAATCGATATCAAGTTAAGGCTATTATCAATACTAATTATGAAGAAAGATATGCGGATTTAATTAGTAAATATAATGAAATTCGAAAAATAACTAATAAATCTCAAAAAAACGAAGAAATTAGAAAAATGAAATTAACTGATGATTATGTTAGATTCGATAATGAAATTAATCAATATTTATCAATAGGTTATTATATTGGAGAAGATAGTTATTATGATGCGATTAATAAGGATCAAGAAAATAATCATCATGCAATATTGTTAACTAACTATCGTCTAATAAAAAATGGAAAAGAAATTGTTCTAGAAGATGAACAATTTAGATTGGCTAGTGAAAGAAATGATTATCAAGTAAATAAAGGAGAAACTATATTACCATTTAAAACTTATAATAGGATTTTTGGAACAAATATTTCTAAAGCTGATCAATCGGAATTTAAGGAGCAAAATATAGTTATTAATATTTATGATCATTTAGATGAATATAAAGAAAAAGTAATGATTCAAAAAACATATAAAATAGTCGGTTTGTCATTTACAGATTATAGTGAAGATTATATTTATATCGATGAAGAAGAACATAAAAAATTATATGATTTATTTTTGTATCCTAGTGCTTTATATTTTGATAATATTGACAGTATTACATCTATTTATAATCCAAATGATGATAAATTTAATGTATTTTATTCTAATAATAAATACTATGATACTATCTATAAAATATTAGATATGGTAGTTATTTTTAATGAACTATTTATTATTATCGTTGTAGGATTAGCATTAATCGCAGGGTTTTTAATGACTAGTTACAGTAGAAAAAATGTAAAACGTAAACAATTAGATATTGGCATTTTTAGGGCAATTGGTGGAAAGAATAAGCATGTATATCAAATATTCTTTGTTCAGACTTTAACAATGGTTATTATAATAGGAATTGTATCTTCGATTGGAATGATCCTATTCGATGATTTGATTAATATGCTTTTAATAGAGAGTTTAATGAGATATTTAAATACAAATTTAATTCAAAATATGGTTATTATTGAATTTAAATTACAACCGATGATTATTATTAATGGAATAATTGCAGTTATTACATTAATTACTTCTACTTCAATTATTTCCATTCTTAAAAGATTAAAACCAATTAATATTATTAGAAATAAAGATAAAGGACTATTAGACAAGTAATATGATACAAGTAAGGAATTTGACAAAAGAGTATTTTTCAGAAAATAAAACATCTCAAATAGCTTTAAAAGATGTATCTTTTGATTTGCCTAGTAGAGGAATGGTTTTCATTATTGGTAAATCAGGTAGTGGAAAATCAACTTTATTAAATATATTAGGTGGGTTAGATTATCAAACAGATGGAGAAATTATTGTTGATGGAAATTATTTTTCTAAGTTTGAAGATAAAGATTTTGATAACTACCGAAATACATATTTAGGTTTCGTATTTCAAAATTTCCATTTAATTGAAAATCTTAATGTAAAAGAAAATATTAATTTGGCATTAGAACTTCAAGGAAAGAAAAATAAAAAAGCTTTAAAAGAAGTGTTAGAACAAGTAGATCTAGTAGGTTTTGAAAAAAGATATCCTAGTGAATTAAGTGGAGGTCAACAACAAAGAGTCGCGATTGCTAGAGCAATTATTAAAAAGCCAAGACTAGTTTTAGCTGATGAACCTACAGGTAATTTAGATAGTAAAACATCTAAACAGATTTTAGATGTTTTAAAGAAATTAGCTAAGAATACTTTGGTAGTGATAGTTTCTCATAATAAAGATGATGCGAATAATTATGCGGATAGAATAATTGAATTAAGCGATGGAGAAATCATTAGAAATGTTGAAAGAAAGAGTAATGTTGATTTTCAATTAATAGAAAATGATGTGATTAATTTTCCTCATAATGTTAGATTAACTCAAAATGAATTAAATAAAATAAATGAGGCAGTTAAACTAGGTGGATATAAAATCTCACAAAAGAATGAATTATTTAAAGACTCTAGAAGATTCTTTGAAAAAGGGAAATTTATTAAATTACGACCTGGTAGAATGAAATACAATAAGGTAGTAAAACTAGCAAAGAAATTTGCTAAAGGAACCTATGTGAATTCTTTTATCACTTCACTTATTATTGGTTGTATTGTAATTTTATTATGTATATGTCAAACCTTTGCTACTTTTACAGGTGGAGGATTAAAAGAAGAGGCGATTGCTTATAATGAAGAAACAGCATATGTATTAAGAAAAGGATATTATGATGGAGTAATTTATCCTAGTTTAGTTCAAAATTATCATGTAAGAATTGATGAAGAAGAAATTCAAGAATTCTATGATAAAGGCTACAAGGGAAAAATTTATAAATTATACAATAAGACTTTACCATTTTCTAATAAAGTATATACATCTAATGCAGATTCTCTAGTAAATGTAAACTATGCAACAACAGATGATTTATATATTAAATATGGTAGAGGGGTTCTAGACTGTGATATCGAATTTTTAGCGAAAAAGTACGCTGAAAATGGAAAACTTAATGTTTTAGCAGGATCACTAGAAGAAGGCTTTAAAGATAACGGGATTGTAATTACGGATTATTTCGCGGATGCAATAATTTATCATAATCCTCAGTATTTATTGTTGGGTAAAGATAAAGCTTATGAATCAATAGTAGAACAAGCTCATATCAACAATAGATTTACAGTTAAGGCAATTATTTCTACAGCTTATTTATCTAGATATAAAAATTTAGTCGATATTATGATGTCTAAAAATAATATTGATGGTGCAGTAGATTTTGCTTCAAAATATGAAGAATTGAAAAAGTCAAAAGAGTTTTATTTATTTGCTAATGAACTTACTGATTATTTCTCAATTGGTTATTATATTGGTGATAAACCAGTATTAGATGCAATGTTAGAAGACGCTACTAATACTCATTGTCAGACTTATTTAAATAATACTTCATACTTTGATGAAAATAATAATGAATTAGCATTAACTACTAGATATTCTGCAGTTGCAGAAGGTCATTATTCTACAGCTCCAGATGGAGAAATGCATATGGGTATAAATATTTATAATTCATTATTTGGTACAAATTTAGAATCCGAAGATTCTCCTGATTTTAAAGAAAGAACTATTACCATTAAGACTTATGATATCGATGATATTGATAAAGAAAATCCAATTGTCACAAAAACATTTAAAATTACAAAAGTTTTGTCTAAAAAAACTAAAGTAGTTATGTGTGTCTCTAATAATGACTTAAAAGATTTATCTAAAAATCTGATTGTCCCTTATGCCTTATATTTTGATGATGTTGAAAGTATTACTTCTATACATAATGCGTCAAATCAGGAAGGAAATGGATTCTTTTCCACAAACGAATATTATAGGGCAATATATAAAATTCAAGATATCGTCGCAATATTTAATGATATATTTATTATTATTTTCTTAGTCTTAGTTGTTGTATGTGTTATTTTGATGGTTAGTTATATGAAGAAAAATATTGATCATAAGAAATATGAAATTGGTATTTTAAGGGCAATTGGCGGTAAAAATATACACTTGTTCTGGATATTTTTCTATCAAATACTTTTGATTACAATTCTTATTTTCTTCTTCTCAATAGGTGGAATGATTTTACTTGATACACCAATAAATAACATTTTGGTTACTAATTTAGTGAACTATCTAAAAATTGATTTGATTAAAGATGTCATTATTGTTAAATTTGAGTTATCTTTAATGGCAATTGTCAATGGATTAATCATTTTACTTGCTTTAATTACCTCAATAATTAGTTTATTAAGGTTAAGAAAAATAAAACCAATTAACATTATTAAAGAAAAAGAAATCTAATAAATCACTTTTCTCTCTAGAAGAGTGATTTTTTATTTTAAATTAGAAAATTATGTTAATAAATATATTTACTAAAAATATATTTTTGATAAAATTATAAGTGAGGTGACACATATGACATTATTAGACTATTCTCATACATTATTTAAAGGCATTAAAGATAATGAATATACATTTAGTTATGGAGTTAACAAAAAAATCCAAGAATTAAGTCTTTCTTCTTTAGAACTAAATACAGTAAAAGCGTGTTTAAAAGGAGTCATTAATCGCTATTTTTATTTAAGATTTGAATTGACTCATTCTTATGGAAATATTGAAGAAGATATTCTAGATTATTTAGTTTTAGGTTTATCTTTTGTTAGATATGTTTCTAAAGTAACAGTTGAAGATGTAATTAATTTCATTATTGAGTCTGAAAATGAAAAGTTAAAAGAATTAGATTTAGAAAAAGTAAAAGATGTTTATACTTCTTTAAAAGATAATGTCACACCAATTCCTGAAAAATACGAAAATAATTTTGCAAAGAAAGTTAGTATTCTTTATTCATATCCTGAATGGTTAGTAAAGATGATGAAAAAACATTTTGGAGGAAAGAATACTTTTAAATCTATTGCTTCAAGTAGAAGAAATTCTCCTATCAATGTTACTATTAATCCTAATTGTGAATTACTTAGTTTGACTGGTGAGAATTTTAAAAAGATTGAAATTACTGATTCAGGTTATGAATATGTTGGAAAAACACCTCTAATCGAAAATGCATTGTTTAGAGAAAAGAAAATATATGTAATGGATGCAATGGAATTATTATTGGTTGAAAAACTAAATCCTTTCCAAGGTGATCAAGTTTTAGTTATTGGTGATAATAAATCTATGCTTGTGTCTACAATTGCATTAAAGATGTTTGATTTTGGTAAAGTATATTATGCATGCGCTAATCAAGATTCATATTTTAGTATGAGAAAAGCAATTGATTTATATAAAATTAAAACTGTTATTCCTTTTGAAGGGGATGTTACTTTAGCATGTACTCATGCTGAAGAAAAGAGTTTAGATAAAGTGTTAGTTATTCCACCTAATAGTGAATTTGGATTAATTAGAAGAAAACCTGAAATTGCGATTAACTTTAAACAAGATAGTCTAGATTCACTAATTGAAAATCAAAGGAAATATCTTCAAGAGGCTTCAAAATTTATTAAAGATGATGGAGTATTGATGTATGCTGTTCCTACTTTAAACATTAAAGAATCATTTAACATTGTTAGATTATTTATTGAAGAAAATCCTGATTTTGAGGTGGAAAAAGAAGAATTAATTTTCCCATACATGCATCAAACAACAGGAATGTATTATGCACTTATTAGAAAGAAAACTTACGATTTGGAGGAAATTAAAGAATGATAAATCTTTATGGAATACCATTAAATAAACTTGAAAAGTTAATGCTTGATGAGAATCAATCTAAGTTTAGAGCAAAACAACTATTCACTTGGATATATGAAAAAGAAGAAACTGATTTTGATAATATGAGTGATATATCAAAATCTTTTCGTGAAGTTTTAAAAGAGAAATATTGTTTAATTAAACCATCGATATATTTAAAACAAGTCGCTAGTGATGGAACTATTAAACTTCTTTTAGAGATGGAAGATGGTAGTAAAGTTGAAACGGTTCTAATGAGATATAATTATGGAAATGTAGTTTGTGTCACATCTCAAGTTGGTTGTAATATGGGCTGCTCATTTTGTGCTTCTGGATTATTAAAAAAACAAAGAAATTTAGAAGTATATGAAATGGTAGGTCAAATTTTAGTGATGAATGATTTATTAAAAGAAGAAAATCAAAGAGTAACTCATGTTGTAGTTATGGGTACTGGTGAACCGTTTGATAATTATGATAATGTCATTGATTTTGTAAGAATTATTAATGATCAAAAAGCCTTAGCAATTGGCGCTAGACATATCACTGTTTCTACATGTGGAATTCCAGATAAAATTATTCAATATGGTAAAGAAGGATTACAAGTTAATTTGGCAATTTCTTTACATGCTCCTAATAATGAATTAAGAAGTAAAATTATGCCAATTAATAGGGCTTATCCTTTAGAAGTATTGATTCCTGCTATTGCAGAATATATTGAGTCTGCAAATAGAAGAGTTACTTATGAATACATTATGTTAAAAGATGTTAATGATTCTTTAGAACATGCTAAAGAGTTATTAGAATTAATTAGACCAACTTATGCCTATGTCAATTTGATTCCATATAATCCAGTTGATGAACATGGTTACCAAAGAGCAGAATCTACAAAGGTAAAGGCTTTTATGGATTATTGTATTAAGCATGGTGTAAATACTACTATTAGAAAGGAATTTGGCACAGATATTGATGCGGCTTGTGGTCAATTACGTGCTAAACAAGAAGGATTATTGAAATGATAGATTTTTCTTTTGGAAGTGATACTGGACTTGTCCGTCCAATAAATGAAGATAATGTAAATATTACTAGATTAAATTCTGGTGATATTGTTTTTATGGTTCTTGATGGAATGGGTGGTCATTCTAAAGGTGAAAAAGCTTCTAAAATTGCAATGAGTATCATTTTAGAAAATTTAGAAAAGAAAAATAGTTTTAATAGTATGATTGAATGTAAAAGTTACATCGTTAAAACAATTAAAAAAGCAAATAAAGAAGTTAATATATTGGGTTCAAATAATATGCAATATTATGGAATGGGTACAACTCTTATCCTTGGATATATTAGAAAAAATAAAATGTTAATGTGTAATGTTGGTGATTCTAGAATGTATTCATATTCTGATACCTCAATTGAACAATTGAGTGAAGATCAAACCTATGTACAATTTTTATATAAGACTGGAAAAATAAAAAAAGAAGACATGAAAATTCATCCAAAAAAGAATGTATTAATGAATGCTTTAGGTACTTATCCTAGTTTAAGTATCGCTTCGAAAGTATTTAATGAAGTTCCTAAAAACATTATGATTTGTTCAGATGGTCTTTATAATATGGTTGAAGAAGATGAATTGTTAGAAATTTTAAAATTACGAGTCGAAAGTAAAATTAAAATAGATTTACTAATTGAAAAAGCAAATCAAAATGGTGGATTAGATAATATAGCAGTTGGATTGTTGGAGGAATTATTATGAGATTAGGTGACATTATTGATGAAAGATATAAATTAAAGTCAGTTCTAGGTGAAGGAGGAATGGCTACTGTTTATCTTGCTTCTGATTTGATAGCAAGAAAAGATGTTGCTCTTAAAATAATTAAAGAAGAAACAATGAAAAATCCAATCAATCTTACTAGATTTGAAAGAGAAGCAAGAGCAGCAGCATCATTAAATCATCAAAATATTGTTAGAGTTATCAATTTAGGTACTGCAGAAGGTAGACCATATATGGTTACTGAACTAGTTAAAGGTCAAACAGTAAGAGATGTATTAAATGTTAGAGGAAAATTTTCTGTATTAGAAGCATGTGACATTATGTATCAATTGTGTTCTGCAGTATTAAATGCTCATCAACATAATGTTATTCATCGTGATATTAAACCACAAAACGTTTATATGAGTTCTGATGGTAGTGTTAAATTAGGTGATTTTGGTATTGCTACTTTTACTAATGCTAGTAGAGTTACTAGAAGTGAAGTTGTTATTGGTTCAGTTCATTATTTAGCTCCTGAAATTTCTCAAGGTAATCAAGCTAATATTGAATCAGATATTTATGCTTTAGGAATTACTTTTTATGAATTATTGACTGGTAAAGTACCATATGATGATGAATCTCCTGTTACAGTTGCATTAATGCATATAAAAGATAAGATGCCTTCAGTTAGAAAATTAAATCCAAAAGTTCCTGCTATTGTAGAAAAAATTATTTCTAAAGCGACAGAAAAAAATCCTTATAATAGATATCATTCTTGTTTTGATATGAGAAAAGATATTGATCGAATTTTAAGAGATCCAGAATTAATTAAGAAGAAATCTTTCTTTGCAAAATTATTTTCTAAAAAGGAGAAAAATTAATTGATGAAAGAAGCATTAATTTTATCTACTATTGGTGGTGTATATAAAGTATATTGTGAGAATAAAATTCTTGAAGTAAAACCTCGAGGAATTTTTAGACATAAAAAGATTAAGTTATTAATTGGTGATAAAGTTCTTATTAATGAAGAAGAATTAATGATTGAAGATGTATTGGAAAGAAACAATTCTTTATTTAGACCTAGAATTGCAAATATTGATTTAGGAGTAGTAGTTGTTAGTTTAATGACTCCGAGTTTTTCAAGTTATCTATTAGATAAATTCTTAACATTATTAAATATGAGTAATATTAAACCTTTAATTGTATTAACAAAAGAAGACTTAATGGAGGATAAAAATAGAATACAAGAAATAGTTTCTAATTATGCTTTAATCGGGATTAAGGCAATTCCTTTTTCAAAGAGAACTAAATTAGGTTTAGAAGAAATTAAAGAAGAAGTTAAAGGGAAAGTAATAGCATTTATGGGTCAAACTGGTGTTGGTAAATCTAGTTTGATTAATGTCCTTGATCCAAATTTTGAAAGAGATATTGGTGAGTATTCAATCGCATTAGGAAGAGGAAAACATCAAACTAAAGAAGTTATATTATTACCTTATGAAAATGGGTTTATTGCAGATACTCCAGGATTTTCTAGTTTAGAATTACCAATTTTTAAAGAAGATTTATCATTGTTCTTCCCAGGATTTATGGAACTAAAAGAAGAATGTAAATATACAAATTGTCTCCATATTTCTGAAAAAGAATGTAAAGTGAAAGAAGCGATAGAAAATGGAAAACTTTCAAAAGAAAGTTATCAAAATTATTTAGATATTATTAAAGAATTAAAGTTTAGAAAGGATCGTTATTAATGAAAGATGTAAAGATTGCTCCTTCAATTTTAGGAGTTCCTTGTTTAGAAACACCTGGTGTTATAAAAAAATTACTTTTAGATGGTGCAGATCTTATTCATTATGATGTAATGGATGGAAGATTTGTTAGTAATACTTCTTTTCCTATTGAAGAATTTGAATATCATAAAAAGAATGTTGATTCAAATGTTATTTTTGATGTTCATTTGATGACTTATGATTTAGTTGATAATATCAAAAAATATTCTAATGGTGCAAGTTACATTACTTTTCATTATGAGGCTATTGAAGAACATAAGATTGAAGATTTAATTTCTTTAATTCATTTTTTAAATGTAAAAGCAGGTATTTCAATTTGTCCAAATACTGATGTAAAAGTTTTAAATCCATATTTAAAAGATCTAGATTTAGTTTTAGTTATGTCTGTAGTTCCTGGTAAAGGTGGACAATCTTTTATGGATATTTCATTAGATAAAATTTCTTATTTAGATAATTATAGAAAAGATAATAATTTATCTTATTTAATTGAAGTTGATGGAGGAATTAATGAAGAAACTTCTAAATTAGTTAAAAATAGAAATGTTGATATTTTGGTCGCAGGTTCTTTTATTATTAAGTCTAGTGATTATAAAACTCAAATTAATAAACTAAAATAGTATGACAGAATTAGTTATTTTAATATTAGTTATTACAAGTTTTCTTATTTCAATGATTATAGGAAACTATATGTATAAAATTGAAAATAAAAAAGTATTTAATTATCTAAATACTTTTCCTTTTGAAATGGAAAGTAAAAAGAATAATGGTTTTACTTTATTATTTAGAATACTACTTGGATTATTTATTGTATTAACCTGTATAGATATTCTTTATCTATTTATTTTTCATTTTGATTCAGCATTAAATACTAGATTTTTAGGTGGAGTATTATTATTAGATGCATTATTGCTTTTTGGTTTATTTATAATAAATGGTAGATTATATAAAGGTCATATCTTTGTTAGCTCTTCTATTTTTGTTTTAACTAGTATTGGCTATTTGATGTTAGGATATATATCGATAGTGAATGAAAAACCTTTGTATGTTACCATTATTAGTTTTGTAGTAGGAAGTTTATTATTAATAGTAATATTTTTACCTCTTTTAAAAGAAGGATTTAAATTAGAAGTAGAAAGTAGTGAAGAGAATTACATTACTTCTAGAAAAAAGTTTAACTTATTAGTTTTTAATGAATGGATTAATATTGTTTTAGTTATTATCTTATTAATATTATATACAACTATATATTTATAAACAAAAAAACTCGGGTTTACCGAGTTTTATTTTTTTTAGTTTAGCTTAAATTAAGCTGATTTTGCTGTCTTACGTAAAGTCTTAATAGCACGTGCAGATAATCTTAAAGTAACTACTTTACCATCAAGATTAACTTTAACTTTTTGTAAATTTACATTCCATGTTCTACGTGTAGCTCTTAAGGAGTGGGAACGTTTGTTACCACTTAGTGGTGCTTTACCTGTGACTGGACATACTCTTGCTGACATAGTTTTCAACCTCCTTAATCAAGAGAAGCGATTCGCTTACCTCTAGTATATTATCAAACTATTAACTATATTGCAAACAATTTTTGATAGTTTTGATAAAAAAACGACTTGCTTTATTATTTTAACAAAAATAATTTACTTTTAAAAGTATTATAGTTTAATTCTTAGTCCTTTTGGATATTTATTGTTAATTTTATTTTTGCTTGCTTTACCAAATCCAATCCCATTACTTTGATATGTTAATAATACATATCCGTCTTTACAATTTTTAGTAATTTGATTTCCTTCTATATAAGATTTAGCTTCTTCTAGAGTTAATTCTAATGAGTTAATATTTTTAGAGTAGTGTGATAAAGCGTGATCAAAGACAAAACCATATTTTTCTTGAACACCTAGTTTTAAACCACCACGAATAATATGAAGTCCTTTTGTATCGATATATTTGTTTAAATAGTAATATGTATCATCAAATTTATAGATATATCCTTCATCTAAATGAGTGATTTTTCTAATGTCATTAAATTTATCTTTAAGTGATTTATAACTAGGTATTGCTAGGTTTTTAATTGGTTTTTCAATTAAACAAATATAATGTCCTTCACCTCCAAAAAGATGAGGGAGTAGGTGAATTCCAATTTTTTCTTTTGAATAATAGAATCCATTTTGGTTTTCAATAGGGAGAAGTTGAGCATCGGTATTATTTAGTAAATGAATAATTACTTCTTCGTCTTCTTCATATGAAAAGGAACAAGTTGAATAAACAAGTTTTCCTCCTTCTTGAAGCATAGAGTAAGCTTTAGTGATTAATTCTTTTTGTAATGATGATAAGGATAGAACTTTTTGATAAGTCCAATCTTCTTTCATTGCATCCATTTTTCTAAACATTCCGCTTCCTGAACATGGGGCATCTAAAATTATTTTACTGAAGTAGTTTTGATACTTACTAACTAAATCATCAATATTATTATTTGTAACAATAATATTCTTCCTACCCATTCTTTCTACATTACTAGAAAGAACAAATGCACGAGCTTGTTGTATTTCGTTTGATACTAAAATCCCTTGGTTTTTCATTAATAAAGAAGTGTGGATTGATTTACCTCCAGGAGCAGCAGCAATATCTAAAACAATATCATTTTCATTAGGATTTAATAGATGAGAAACAATACTTGAACATGGCTCAAAAATATAGTAATACCCCATTTCATGATAAATGTGTTTACCAAATGAATAATCATTAGAATCATAAATAAAGACATTAGGGACTATTGGATGAGGGATGATATTAGGAAATTCTTTTTTAAAAGAATCAACTGATATTTTTTCATCATTTAAAACTAAAGCATGTTTTACTTCTTTATTTTCTAATGATTTTATTAATGCTTCAATTTGATCGTCTAGTAAATATTTTTTTAAATGAGTTCTAAAATCCATGATTACCACCTTTTTAAATTATAACAAAACTGTTATAATTAAACTATAGAAAGTAATTAACTTAAATTTAGTTTTGTTGATTAATAGGGATTTATTATGAAAATAGGAATATATAAAATTGTTTCTTCATTACATGATCAAAATATTATTGATGTTAATACAAAAGTTTTTATTTCTTCTATTGAAGAAGAGTTGGGGAAATCTTTTAGTTTTATTAATAAAGAACAAATAAAAGATTTTGATTTAGTACTAGTATTAATTCAATCAGGTGGTAGTGAAAATCAATTTAAAAAGATTTATAAGGAATTACCAAAACCATATTTATTATTAACATATGGATCTAATAATTCTTTAGCGGCTTCTATGGAAATTCTTTCTTTTTTACATAATAATCGTCTTGAAGGGGAAATTTTACATGGATCTACTTCTTATATTGTTAAAAGAATTAAACATCATTTAGATTCTAAAAAGAAAGTATATCATCGATTAGGAGTTATAGGTAGACCAAGTGATTGGTTAATTTCAAGTAATGTAGATTATAATTATGTAAAAGAGAAACTAGGTATTGAATTAGTTAATATTTCATTAAATGAGTTAATTGATAATTATAAAAATGTTGAAGGAGATAAAATTGAATTTGATTCATCTTTTTCAAAAGTAGAGGTTGATAAAGCTTTAGATTTACATAAAGCATTAGTTAAAATTAAAGAGGATTATTCATTAAATGGATTAACATTAAGATGTTTCTCTTTATTAAATAAGATTAAGACTACTGGATGTTTAGGTTTGGCATTATTAAATAAAGAAGGTATAACTGCAACATGTGAAGGAGATATTCCAACTATGTTATCAATGCATATTTGTAATATGGTAATGGGTAATCCGGGATTCCAAGCTAATCCATCAAGAATAGATTTAGAAAAAAATGAAATTGTGTTTGCACATTGTACAATTCCGTTAAATATGATTTCTTCTCCTAGATTTATGACTCATTTTGAATCTGGAATTGGAGTTGCTTTAAGAGGAGATCTTGATTTAACAAAAGTTACTATATTTAAATTGGGTTCAGATTTAAAATCATATTTTGTTGAAACTGGAGAAATAGTAGAAAATTTACAAGAAGATAATTTATGTAGAACTCAAATAAAAATTAAAATGGATAATTTAGAATCATTTTTAACTAATCCAAAAGGAAATCATCATGTGATAATATATGGTGATCACAAAAAAGCACTTATTGACTTTTTAGAAAAATAGGTTATTATATAATAACCAATATATAGGAGGTTTCTCTATGAGAATGGTAGATATAATTATAAAGAAGAAAGAAAATAAAGAATTAACAAGAGAAGAAATATCTTTCTTTGTTAAAGGTTTTACTAATGGTAGTATTCCTGATTATCAAGCTTCTGCATTAGCTATGGCTATTTGTTTTAATGGAATGAACAAAAAAGAGATAGGTATTTTGACTGATGAAATGCTTCATAGTGGAGATACAATTGATTTATCTTCTATTGAAGGAAAAAAGGTTGATAAACATTCTACAGGTGGAGTAGGTGATAAGACAAGTTTAGTATTAGGTCCATTAGTCGCTTCTTGTGGAGTTAAACTTGCTAAGATGTCTGGTAGAGGTTTAGGACATACTGGAGGAACATTAGATAAATTAGAATCAATTCCAGGAGTTACTATTGATATTGAAAAAGATAGATTCTTTAAACAAGTTAATGATATTGGTATCGCTATTGTTGGTCAAACTGGAAGTTTAGTACCATGTGATAAAAAATTATATGCTTTAAGAGATGTTACTGGAACGGTTAATTCTATTCCATTAATTGCTTCTTCAATAATGTCTAAAAAGTTAGCATCTGGATCTGATACTATCTTATTAGATGTTAAATTTGGTTCTGGAGCATTTATGAAAGATTTAGATTCTGCTAGAGAACTAGCGAGAACTATGGTAGATATTGGTGATGAATTAAATAGAGATACTAGAGCAATATTAACTGATATGAATCAACCTTTAGGGCTTGCAATTGGTAACTCGTTAGAAGTAATAGAAGCAATCAACACTCTTAATGGACATGGACCAAGTGATTTAGTTGAATTATGTGTGAGTGCAGGTGCTATTATGCTAGTTCAAGCAGGTAGAGTTAAAACTATTGAAGAAGGAAAAGAATTACTTGAAGAAAATATTAATAATAAATCTGCACTTAATAAATTATGTGAAATGGTTGAAGCTCAAGGTGGAGATGCTTCTTATATTAAAGACCCTTCTAAATTTGAAAAAGCAAAATATATTATTGATGTAAAATCAAATAAAGATGGATACATAAAAGAAATTAATGCCTTAGAAATTGGTGAGGCTGCGATGAAACTAGGAGCAGGTAGAGCGACAAAAGAAGATATCATAGATTTTGCAACAGGTATAGTTTTAGAAAAAAAGGTTGGATCAAAGGTTAATAAAGGAGATACTCTTTGTAAAGTATATTCAAATAAAGAACATGTTGAATCTATTCTATTAGAAGTTGTTGAATCATTTAAAATTACAAATGAAGAATTAAAAACTCTTCCTATTATTTATGAAATTGTTGAATAAATAGATTAATTAAGGAATTAGGAAACTAGTTCCTTTTTTTTGATGTATAAAAAGGAAATAAATGCTAGATTTACGCTAAAAACTCCACTGTTTTAATGAAATTACTTTAAATATTTTCAATAATATATTAAAATGGAAATATAAGGAAATCTATTATGGAAAAAGTTTTATTTTTATCAGCACCTTTAGTAGAAAGAATATGGGGTGGATCTTATTTTAAAGATAATTTACATTTGACAGATAATGATTCAATTGGTGAAATGTGGAGTGTCTCTGGCTTAAAAGAGTGTTCATCTATTATTTTAAATGGAAAGTATAAAGGAATGACTTTATACGATCTTTTTAATGAGCATAAAGATTTATTTAATACTAAAGATACTCAATTTCCAATATTAATTAAATTAATTGCAACTAAGGATGATTTATCAGTTCAAGTGCACCCAGATGATAAATATGCTAGATCAGTAGAAAATAAACTAGGTAAAACTGAAGGGTGGTTAATTTTAGATAGTAATGAATCTAGTATTGTAGTTGGACACAATGCTAAAAATAAAGATGAACTAGCTAACTATATTAAAAATAATGATTATGAACATTTACTTAATAGAAGAATTGTAAAACGTGGTGAGTTTTATCCTATTTTACCTGGCACGATTCATGCGATTGGAAAAAATATTGTTTTACTAGAAGTTCAACAATCATCGGATGTTACATATAGATTTTATGATTATAATCGAAAAGATAAAAATGGTAATATAAGAGAATTACATTTAAATAAAGCGTTAGATGTTACTAATTATGATGAGTACGATAATAATATTTTAAATGTATTTGAGTCTTCTAGTAATTTAGTTTGGGACAATAAATATTTTAATGTGATTTATGAGGATATTAATGATTCTTATGTTCTTAAGAAAGATAGTAATTATTTAATTGTAACTGTTATTGAAGGAACTATAAGAGTAAATGATAGAACTATTAATTTTGGTGAGAGTTTTATTTTAACTTCTTATTGTAATGAAATAGAAATTAAAGGAAAGGGAAAGATAGTAATTACGAAATCAAAATGAAAAAATTAATTATTTTTGATGCATATGGTACTTTAATTTCTACTGGAACAGGTTCTTTAGATTCAACTAAAAAAATTTTAGCACTTCAAGATAAAGATATTGATCCAGTAAGTTTTTATGCTGAATGGAAAAAATTACATAAAGAACAAATACTTAATTGTATAAAAACTTCTATCTTTTTAACTGAGTGGGAAATTTTTAGTCTTGATTTAAAAATTATGTATGAAAGATACAATATTAATAGACCTTATAAAGAAGATGTTAAATTAATGTTAGAATCTCAATTTAATAGAAGATTATTTGATGATGTTAAAGAAGTGATAGATGAATTAAAAAAGAAATATCGAGTAGTTATTGGTTCAACTGCTGATACTTATCCTCTAATTAAGAATCTAGAAGATAATAATTTAATAGTAGATGAAGTATATACTTCAGAAATGATGAAAAAGTATAAACCTGATTTAGATTTTTATAGATATATTTTAGAAAAAGAAAAATGTGCTCCTGAGAATTCTATTTTCATTGGTGATACTCTTTTAGATGATATCAAAGGTCCTAAGACATTAGGCATGACTACTATTTTAATTGATAGAAAAGAAAACATTGTAATTAATGATGTTAAACCAGACTATATTATTAATAATTTTGATGAATTATTAACAATTCTGTAAAATGAAAATATTTTGCAATTTTATTTTTCATATAGTAAAATTAATTCAAAGAAGAGTGTGATTTTATGGAAGGTAAAGTTATTGAAAAAATCGCTGGTTTTCGTTCTTCAGCGACTAAAAAAGAAAAAATATTAATCGATAGAATTAAAGATGTTGATTCAAGTGAATTAATTCATATGTCTATCACGGAACTTGCTTCTAGAATTGATATAACTGAAGCAACTATTTTAAGATTTTGTAAAAAAATAGGCTACAAAGGATTTCAAGACTTTAAAATTTCGTTGAGCCAAGAAGTTGCTTATAGAAGAAAAGATATGAAAAATTCTACGGTTGAAAAATCGTATAATCGTTTTACTTCTGCATTGGATTTTACTATCTCAAATTTAAATATGAGTCAAGTAAAAGAAGTAGGAGAACATATTTTGAGAGCAAAGAAAATTTGTATATTTGGAATTGGGAATTCATATGTTCCTACTATGTATTTTTATAATGCATTAGTTAAAGAAGGAATTAATATCTGGATTTCTACAGATTCTCATATTAGAAATATGCTTGCACTTAATTTGACTAAAGATGATTTTGTTATTTTATTATCTTCTTCAGGTAAAACTTTAGAAATGATAAATATTGCAAAATTATGTAAAAAATATGGTATCTCATTAGCAGTTATTACTAATCAAAATACTTCCGAACTTGCAAGCTATGCTAATTATTTATTTATTTCGTCTTCTAAAGAAAATGAATTTAGTGGAGGAGAAGCTTCTTCTATAGTTTCTCAAACATTTATCTTAGATGTAATTGTTCAAAATATTTTAAAATCATTAAAAAAATAATCCTCAAATGAGGATTATTTTATTACATAAAATTATTTAGAATAAACTCCATGTCCTGCACAGCAGAATACATTAATCATTTTGTCTTTTACCATTTCTTTAACAGCGTTTCTAGCAGGAGTAGTGTATTTTCTAATTTCAAATTCTTCAGGTTGAGTGAAGAAGAATTTTCTAATTTCACCTGTGAAAGCGACTCTTAAATCTGATCCAACATTAATTTTACAAACTGACTTTTTAGATGCTTTATTTAATAAATCTTCAGGAATACCAATTGCTTCTTTCATTTTGCCTCCATATTGATTAATTAAAGCTAATCTATCTTGAGGGACTGATGAAGAACCGTGTAAAACAAGAGGGAATCCAGGTAATTTTTCTTCAATTTCATCTAAAATATCAAATCTTAAATGTGGGATTTGTCCTGGTTTAAATTTATATGCACCATGAGCTGTACCAATAGCAATTGCAAGTGAGTCAATATTAGTTCTAGTAACAAATTCGACTACATCATCTGGGTGAGTGAATTGACCATATTTGTCATTGACGTCAAGATCATCTTCAATTCCTGCGATTGCACCAAGTTCACTTTCAACTACAACACCTTTAGCGTGAGCATATTCAACAACTTCTTTAGTAATTTTGATGTTTTCTTCAAAATCCTTTGCACTTGCATCAATCATTACAGAAGTGAAACCATTATCGATACAATATTTACATATTTCAATAGATTTACCATGGTCAAGATGTAATGCTACTTCTACACCAGTTTCTTCTACTGCTGCTTCAATAATGTGTCTTAAATAACTAATTCCAAAATATTTAATTACGTTTTCTGTAATTGCGATGATTACTGGAGATTTAGTTTCATTAGCTGCTGCAATAACAGCTTGGAATGTTTCTAAATTATCTACGTTGAAAGCGCCGATAGAGTAATTACCTTTATAAGCTCTTTCAAACATTTCTTTTGTTGTAACTAATGCCATAATATCTCCTTATTAAGCTTGGTTTGCTGAACCAAATACATTTTCAATTTTATCTTCTACAAGTTTTGTAATAGCATCCATTGCAGGAGTAATGAATACTCTAGCATCAAATTTTTCTGGGTTTTCATGTAATGCTTTTCTAAATGCACCAACATAAGCAACTCTTAAATCAGTACCTACATTAATTTTACAAACTGCTTTTGATGCTGCTTCTCTTAACATAGCTTCTGGAATACCGATTGCTTCAGGCATTTTGCCTCCATATGTATTAAGGATTTTTAATGATTCTTGAGGAACAGAGCTTGCTCCATGTAGAACAAGAGGGAATCCTGGAAGTTTTTCTTGAATTTCATCTAAAATATCAAATCTTAATTGCGGTTTTTGACCTGGTTTAAATTTATATGCTCCATGAGCAGTTCCAATTGCAATTGCAAGTGAGTCAATACCAGTTCTAGATACGAATTCAACTACATCAGAAGGGTGAGTGAAGTTGCCATATTTATCATCAACTACTACATCATCTTCAATACCAGCAATAGCGCCTAATTCACTTTCAACTACTACACCTCTAGCGTGAGCATATTCAACTACTTCTTTAGTCATTCTAATATTTTCTTCAAAATCATAACTTGAAGCATCAATCATTACTGAAGTAAAACCGATGTCGATACATTGTTTACATAATTCAACTTCTTTACCGTGATCCAAATGTAAAGCTACTGGAACTGTAATTTCTTTCATAGCACATTCTAAAACTTGACGAACATAGTTAATTCCAATAAATTTTAGAGCTCCGCTTGAAATAGCGATAATTACAGGAGCTTTTTTATTTTCAGCAGCTCTTAGTACTGCTTTCATAATGTCGACATTATCAACATTAAATGCGCCGATAGCGTAACCTTTTTCATATGCTTTTTTAAACATTTCTTTTGTTGTAACAATTGGCATATTTATTTCCTCCTATTTAATCTTATATGCACTGTTAAATACATTTTTTAATTTGTATTCAACTAATTCTTGTGCTGCTTGTTTAGCAGGTACCAAGAAATTTCTTGGTTCATATTTATCTTTTATTAATGAAAGAGACTTTCTTAAGGCTCCAACATAAGCGACTCTAAAATCTGTACCGATATTAATTTTGCAAATTGGACCATGACTAGCTTTTCTTAAAAGATCTTCAGGGATTCCAATTGGATCTTTAATATCTCCTCCGTATTCATTAAATATATCTATATCTTTCTTTAAGATACTACTAGAACCATGTAAAACGAAAGGGTATGATGGAAGTCTTCTTTCAAGTTCTTCTAAAATATGAAACTTAAGTTTTGGAATTTCTCCTTTTTTGAATTTAGTTGTTCCATGACCTGTTCCTATTGAAATTGCTAAGCTATCAACATTTGTTCTTTTGACAAATTCTTCAATTAGTCTAGGGTAATCTTCTTCACCAGTTAAGATTGATAATTCTCCTTCAACACTTACATTTCTTTCATGAGCATAATCAACAACTTCTTTGGTTATTCGAATATTTTCTTCAAAATCATACTTAGAAGCATCAATCATAACAGAAGTAAAACCTTCATCAATACAATCTTTACATAATTCAATTGATTTACCATGATCCAAATGTATCGCAAAAGGAATAGTAATATCTTTAGAAACAGTTAATATTTGTTCTTTTATGTTACCTGGATGCATAAACTCTCTTGAACCCTTAGATAAAGATATGATGACAGGGGAAGAGCAGTTTTCTGCAGCTTGAAGTACGGCTTGAATCATTGCGATTGAATCAACATTAAAAGCACCTACTGCATAGTGATTATTATAAGCATCTAGGAACATTTCTTTAGTATTAACTAATGGCATTTCCATCTCCTTTCATTATTTGAAAATAGAGATTATATGTTTAAATTCGACTTTATTCTACAATATGGAAATAAAAAAATCAAAACTTTTTCAACTCAATTTTGGAAAATGAAAAAAAATTGCAAAACCATAATAGCTTTATATAAACTATGTTTATATATTAAGTAGAAAATGAAAAAAAATTGCAAATTTTGAATATCTTTTGAAGAAAAATGAAAAAAATATTGATTTTGTAAGTGCTTACATTTAAAATATTAGTATGAAAAGGGATTAATGTTTAAATTCAATCGGGCAAAGATAATAAAAATGCCCACTTAATTTATTTTCAAAATTTCATAAAAGGAGGATAAATAATTTATGAAAAAGAATTTATTAGTCACATTATTAATGGCTGCTACGTTGGTTGGCGCTATTGGCTGTGGCAATCCAGGATCTTCATCTGAACCAGGACCAGATGATAAATATGCTGGACTAGAAGGTACTGCATTAGCAGTTGCAAAAGCATCTGACATGACTTTAGAAGAATTAAAAGCTGCTTCTAAAGCTGAAATGGAAGCATCAAATGATACTTTCAAAGTTGTTGGTTTAACTTCAACTTTAGCAAAAGCTTTAACTCAATTCTGTGAAGCTTATGATTGGGTAGTTTCTGAAGCAGAAGCAGAAGCAAATCCAGAATTAAAAGTTAATACTTTCGTTAACAATGGTTATAAAGACTATGCTTTATTAACAGCATTAGAATCAGCAGACGAATCTTACTTTGCTGACTTTGCATTAGTACAAGACGCTAGAGGTTTAGCAGACTACTTAGAATCAGGTATTACTCATAACTATGTACCATCTGACTATGCTTCATTAGGTTTAGCTGAAGAAGATACATATCCATTAAAAGGTATCCACTTCAACAAAATTTTCTATCATCATAAAGATTATACAGGACCAGAATTAAAGAATATCTGGCAATTAGCTGGTAGTGCAGAAGATGAAGGACATATTTCAAAATTCTCATTCCAATCTCCAGTTACTGAACAAATCAATATGTCATTCTTATTATGCTTACAAGCTGAAGAAAATGCTCCAAGAATTCTTGAAGCTTACAAAAAATATTATGGTAAAGATTGGCAAGCAAGTGATGATTATGCAACTGTTGGTGAACAATTAGTTAAAGAAATGGTTGATAATGTTACTACATGGCATAAATCAGATGGTGACTCTATGAAGAAAACTATCGTTAATGCTAAAGATACAGTATTCTATGGTGCATTTGCAAAAATGAAAGACGCTGCTGGTTATCCTTATGACTCAGATGGTGATAATGTAGATGATACAACTGTAATGTCACTTGTTGATTGGAACTTAGAAATCGAAGGTTTCAACGGATTCATGTACACAATGTATAGCCAAATCGTTAACAACGCTAAACATCCATATACAGCATGTTTATATGCTCGTCACTTATTACTTCCAGAATGTTATGAAGCTATGTGTTATAACAAATCAACTCCAAACAAAGCTGGCGAAAAATCTAATATGTATGGTTATTACTATCCATGTGCTTCTACAACAGTAGGCGTTAATGACAATGATTTAACTAAAGATCAATGGATGGAAAAATCTATTATTGAAGATTATGCTTACTTAGCAAAAGTTAAAACTGGTCAAGTTAACACAATCTTAACTTGGGTTAACAGTAGTAAAGCTGAAGTAATGAAATAATTAATTACTAATAGCTATATTTAATTAAGAAGGAGAGAAATCTCCTTCTTTCAAAATCTAGGAGAAAATTATGACTTTAAAAAATATTTCTTTTAAAAGAATACTTAGAAATCTTAAGACTTTTTTCTCTAATCCTGCAAATATTATTTTAGTAGTATTTGCGGTAATATTATCAATTGCAGTTATCTATCCTTTGATTATATTAGCTTTTGATGCATTTACTATTCATTCATTAAGAGAAGCAAAAGAAATTAATGAAGTATTAGAAACAACTTTAAAAAAAGGTGATTTGACTTTTGGGCACTGGTTATTATTAATGTTCAATTCTGAAGTAGAAGGTTTTTCGCAAACTAACTTCTGGGATCCTCTTTGGAAATCAGTCTTAATGTCATTAATTGCTTGCTTAGTTGCAGTACTGGGTGGTGGAGTTATTGCTTGGTTTATTACAAGAAGTAACATGCCTTGTAAAAAGTTTATTTCTACAGTATTCGTATTCCCATACATTATGCCTTCTTGGTCTATTGCGATGTTCTGGGAAAACTTCTTTAAAAACTCACAAATAACCTCTTGTTACAATGAAGTTGGTTTATTAGAGAGTATGACTGGGATTTGTGTTCCAGAATCTTTATTATATGGATTCTGGCCTACTGCTTTTGTTCTTGGTATCCACTATATGCCATTTGCTTATATTTTAATCGGTGGTATTCTAAGAAATATGGATGCTAACTTAGAAGAAGCTGCAACAATTTTAAAAGCTTCAAGATTTAAAATTTTAAGAAGAATTACTCTTCCTATTGTTGCTCCAGCTTTAATTTCTACAGTCTTATTAGTATTTGCAAGTTCGATTTCAAGTTATACTGTTCCACATTTCTTAAATGCAAATGGTTCATTTAACTCAATTTCAATCACAATGAGATCAATGTTAACTACTGGTCAAAAGGGTAAAGGTTATGTAATTGCTGTTATCTTACTTGTGTTCAGTATGTTAATCTTAACAATTAATAACTGGTTTACTAAGAGTAGAAGAAACTTTACTACTGTTTCTGGTAAATCAGGACAAATTTCTAAAGCAAATTTAGGAAAATTTAAGTGGCCTATTACTGCTTTATTAATCGCATTTGTTGGATTCTTTGCAGTATTCCCATTAGTTACTTTCGTACTAGAAAGTTTGTGTGCAAAATCTGGTGACTTATCAACCTTAACATTAAAATATTGGACTACTACAGAAGACTTAGATGTTCGTATTACATCACAATTACAATCTTCTCAAGGTGTATTACATAACTTTACAATTTGGAATGCTTTTGGTAGAAGTATTCTTGTTTCGACAGTAGTTGCACTATTCGCAGGTACATTCGGTATTTTAATTGGTTACGCAGTAAGTAAAAATAGACGTGGTAAATTAGCTAACTTTGTTTCAAGTTTAGCATTCTTACCATATTTAATCCCAGCATTAAGCTTTGGTGCGGTATTCTTTGCATTAATTACAATGCCACAATTTAACTGGTTAAATGTTGCTAATACAAATAATCAATGGTCTGCAATTGCAATTTGTATCATTGCAGGTAGTATTAAATTCTTACCTTTCGCTTCAAGAAGTGGAACAAACGCAATGCTACAATTATCTGGTGAAATTGAAGAAGCTGCAATTATTACTGGATGTCCATGGGGAAAACGTATGACTAAGATCTTATTCCCAATTCAAAAATCAAGCTTTATTAGTGGTTATTTACTACCATTCATATCATGTATGCGTGAATTAACACTATTTACATTATTAACAGACAATTTCTCTTTAATTACTAATACATTGCAATTCTATGACACTTATGGTTTAGGACAAATTAGTAATGCAATTAACTTATTAATCGTTGTATTTGTAATTGGAGCTAACTTATTAGTCAACGCTTTAACAGGCGCATCTATTGACAAAGGAATCGGAGGATAATTATATGCCAAGAATTGAATTAATTAACGTTTCTAAACGTTGGGGTAATTTCGTGGCAGTTGACCATTTAAATATGGTTATTGAAGATCGTGAATTTGTTACTTTATTAGGTCCATCAGGATGTGGTAAAACAACAACTTTAAGAATGATCGCTGGCTTAGAAACTCCAACTGAAGGAAAAATTATTATTGGTGACCAAGTAGTGTTTGATTCAGAATCAGGAATTAATGTTTCACCTGCTAAACGTGATGTTGGTTTCTTATTCCAAAACTATGCTTTATGGCCACATATGACAGTTTGGAAAAATATTTCATTTGGTCTTGAAAACTTAAAATGGCCGAGAGATAAAATTCAAGCTAGAGTTGTCGAAGTCATGAAAATGTTAAAAATCGAAGAATTTAAAGATCGTTATCCAGCAGAATTATCTGGTGGTCAACAACAACGTGTTGCGATTGCAAGAACTTTAGCACCAGAACCAAAGGTTTTATTCATGGATGAACCATTATCGAACTTAGATGCTAAGTTACGTGGTGAAATGAGAACTGAATTAAAACGTCTTCATTCTGACACTAACTCTACATTTGTTTATGTTACTCATGACCAATTAGAAGCTATGACTTTAGCAACTAGAGTTTGCTTAATTGACAAAGGTATCTTACAACAATATGATCCACCATTATATGTTTATAACCGTCCTAATAACTTATTCGTCGCTGATTTCGTAGGAAATCCTACTATGAACTTTATTGAAGCTACAGCTTCTAAAGTCAATGGTAAAGAATGCGAATTAGAATTCTTAGGAATTAGAGTTAAATATACTGGAGAAAAAGATATTTCTTTAACTGATGAAAAAGTTGTTATTGGTATTAGACCTGAATTCTTACCAATTAAAGAAGGTGGAGCAATTCATGGTTTAGCATATTCGACTTTACCAGCAGGTATGGAAACTACTGTTAAGATTAAAATAGGAGAAGAAATTTTATCTTCAGTAGTATTTGGATCTATCGATTATGATGTAGATGAAAAAATTACATTTGATATTGTAGGTAATGGTATTGTTTTATTTGATGCTACTACAAAAAATCAAGTTACATTAGGTTCAGTACAAGTCATTAAATAATTTAAAGATAGGCTGGTCATCAGCCTATTTCTTTATTAGGAGAACAAATTATGAGTAAAAAAATGAAAGAAATGTCTCTAGTTGAACAAATGGAAATAGAGATGCAAAAAATGGAAAAAGACAAACATAGAGAAAAGGTTAATAAACTAGCAAAACCATCACTATTAAAGCGTATTTGGGCAGGTTTATTAGATATTTTCTTTGTTTTAATTATTTCTGTAGGAGTTGAAATTGCTTTAGTTAATTTGTTTTCTGAAAAAGCTGGATATAATACTTTAATAGATAACATTCATACTATGTATGAAGAATCTGGATTATATTATTTAGATGAAAATAATAATTATGTTGAATATGATGATTATAAACAAATGGATAAAGTAATTATTGATTATTATACTAATGATCAATATGCTTCAAGTAAGAATATGATCGATAAGTACAATAATGAAAAACAAAATAATAAGTGTTTTGTTCTAGATAATAATCAATATGTTGAGAAGTTAGATGCAAAAGAAGAAGATTTAAAAGCATTTTATGAGGATGAATATCAAGATGCATTGAATTTCTTTTCTTCTAATCCTGATTACTATTCTAAAGTAAATAAAGTTGAATCGCTTGTAGTTATTTCTTTTGTTCTTTCTTTGTTTGTTGGAACTTCAATTATTTATTTAGTAATTCCACTTATTAGAAAAGAAGGTGAAACACCTTCTCAAATAATTCATCGTATTTGTATTGTAGATGTTAGAGATATTTCAACTATTAAAAGATGGCAAATTATTGTAAGATATTTAATTTTATTCTTATTTAATTACTGTATGCCTTTAATGCTTTATTTACAATATGATTATTTTGTACCATTAACAATTATTATTTCTGTCGCGATGATATGTATTACTAAGAATAATATAGGTCCTCATGATTATGCCTCTCAAAGTATGGTTATTTTAAAATCAAGAGTAGATCCATTCCAAGTATTAAATTCTATTAATGGTAATAAAAAATAGTAATTTAGACCTGTTTACTTAGTAAATGGGTCTTTTATTTTGTTCTATGATTATTAGAAATCTCATATTTTAAAATAAGGAGATTAAATAATGAAAAAAATACTGATTTTATTAATGATTTTATTTTGTAATATCATAAGTTTATTTAAATATAGTAAAGTATCAGCAGAAGAAACATTATCTTTAAATGGAGATAAGAGTTTAGTAATGGAAGTGACTACTGGAAGAATTCTTTATGCAAGTAATGAACATAGTAAAGCTTATCCTGCATCTATGACAAAAATGATGGGGATGTATTTAGTTTTAGAGGCAATCAATAATAACAAATTATCTTTTGAAGATATGGTAACTTGTTCTAGTTTTGCTTCTAGTATGGGTGGAACTCAAATCTTTCTAGAAGAAGGTGAACAAATGTCAGTAAATGACCTTTTTAAGGCTGTAGCAATCAATTCTGCTAATGATGCGATAGTTTGCTTAGGAGAACATCTTTTTGGCAGCAATGAGGCATTTGTGGATAAGATGAATAAAAAAGCAAAAGAATTAAAAATGGAGAATACAAATTTTGTTAATGCGACAGGATTTGATGATGAAAATCATTATACAACACCGTATGATATGGGAATAATTGCTAGGAGATTAGTGTTAGATTATCAAGAGGTATTAGAGTATTCTTCATTAACTGAAGATTATATTAAAGGTAATAGAAATGAAGAGTTTTGGTTAGTTAATACGAACAAATTATTAAAGCATTGTGATGGGATGGATGGTTTAAAAACTGGATATACTTCTAAAGCTGGATATAATCTAGCTTCAACTGTTAAAAGAAACGGTATTAGAGTTATTAGTGTAGTTATGAATGAGAAGTCGATACAAGAAAGAAGTCAAGATACTATTAAATTAGTAAATTATGCCTTTTCAAAATTAAAAGTAGATCGATTATTTTCTAAAGATGATATTTTATCAAAGTATATTTTTGAAAATTCAATGGGGAAAGAAGTTGATTTGTATTTGAATGAAAATGTTGATATAGTTCATCTAGAAAATGAAGATATTAAGGACTTTAATTATCGAATTGAATTATTAGATAATAAGTTACCTTTAAAGGAAAATGATATTGTTGGAAAACTTGTTGTAGAAATAAGTGAAAATTGTTATTTACATTATGATTTAATTATTAAAGAAAAAGTTGAAAAAATGAATTTATTCAAATTATGGATTAACAATATTATAAAAAGTATTGTATAAACTTCACATAGTGAAGTTTTTTTCTTTTATAAAATAAATTAATGTATTCGACATAGTATGCGATTTTTTTTATTTTGTCTTTAGTAGACTATATGCGTGGAGGAAAGTATATGGAAAGCAAGATAAAAATAACCTCCTTTGATGAAGGACTGGTAATTAAAATTTCAGGAGATCTAGATTCTAGTAAAACGTTCTTATATAAGGAAAAAATTCATCAGTATATGAGAGAGTATGGTCCTAAATATATTATATGGGACTTTAAGGATCTTACGTTTATTGATAGTGCAGGGATTGGCCTAATCTTAGGAAGATTTAATGAAATTGAAAGAGTAAAAGGTATTATGGGTCTAATTGGACTTAATTCTTACTCTAGAAAAGTAATCCAAATATCAGGGTTATTTTCAATTATGAAAGAGTATAGTTCTTTAAAAGCATTTATGAAGGAGGAAAGAATAACACTATGAGTAACAGTTTTGAATTAAAATTTAAAGCAACATTATCTAATGAATTATTAGCAAGAAATTCTTTGACATCATTTTTAAGTCCTTATAATTTAGGACTAGATGAGATATCGGAATTTAAAACAATTGTATCAGAAGCAGTATCAAATGCGATAATTCATGGATATAAATTTGACTCAAACAAATATGTTTATATGAAAGCAACTATTTTTGAAGATGAAGTAGAAATTATTATTAAAGATTATGGAGTAGGTATTGAAAATGTAAAAGAGGCAAGAGTTCCTCATTATACATCTCGTCCTGATTTAGAAAGAGCAGGTATGGGACTAACAATTATTGATTCTTTATCTGATTCTTTTAATATTACTTCTATTGTAGGTGTTGGAGTAAAACTAATTATCAAAAAGAAGTTCCATCCGGTAGTTATAAATGGATAATTTAGAATTATTAAAAAAGGCAAAAGAAGGAGATAAAGAAGCATTTGAAGAATTTTATAAAGAGAATCAAAAATTAGTTTACTCTTTATTAAAAAGATATAATATTCATAAAAATGAATATGAAGATGTTTTAAGTGATGCAAATTATGGTTTATTAATGGCAATTTCTAAATTTGATTTTTCTTATGGTGTGAATTTTTCTACATATGCAGTTCCACTAATATTAGGAGAAATAAAAAGACATTTTAGAGATTCTTCTTTATTGCGAGTTTCAAGAAGCAAAAAAGAGTTATATTTAAAAATAAATAAGGCAATTGATGAATTAGAATCATTACTATTAAGATCACCTACTCTTGATGAAATCGCAAATCATATTAATGAGACTAGAGAAGATATTATTGAAGCTTTAGATAGTAATAATAAAGTGTTTTCCTTAGATGAAGAAATAAGTGATGATAATGACAATACACTAATAAATAATGTTAGTGATAAAGGTATATCTATATTTGATCAAGTTAGTATAAAATTAGCATTGGAAAAATTAGAAAAAAAAGAAAGACTAATTATTGAATTAAGATACTTTGATGGATTAAGTCAACAAGAGGTAAGTGAGAGATTAAATTATTCACAAGTTCAAATTTCTAGATTAGAAACAAAAATATTAGAGAAATTAAAGACATTAATCTGAATATATTTTAAAAATAAAGGAAAAATAATTTTGAGGTGTGTTATGAATAAAATTGTTTTTTCAAAAATTGTAAAAGATAATAAGCCAAAAAAATACTATTTTAAAGAGTATTTATTGGCTTTTTTAGGTGGAGGATTAATAGGTTTAATATCTCAAGGGTTAATTGATTTATATGTATATTTAGGAATAAATGAAGATATAGCTATAGTTTTGACTAGTTTAACTTTAGTAAGTGTTACTGCTTTATTAACTGTTTTATCTCTATATAAGTATTTAGGACAATTATTTGGAGCGGGTTTATTTGTTCCTATTAGTGGTTTTTCTAATTCCATGTGTTCATCTTCAATTGAAGGTAAAACTGAAGGATATATTGCCGGAGTAGGAAGTAGAATTTTTTCTTTGGCAGGATCTGTAATATCTTATGGTGTATTCTTTAGCGTGTTTGTTGTAATAATTAGGTATTTATTATCATTTTTTGGAGTATCATTATGAAAAATATTTTAATTACATTTAATGAAGTATATTTAAATGAAACATCAATTGTAACAAGTAAAAAAGAAAGTAAATATTTAGATAAGTATATTGACTATATTTATAAAGATGAACTTGCAAATGAAGATAGTTATGAGCAAGCAGAAGCACAATTTTTAAAAACAAGTCTATTAATTTTATATAAAAAAACAGGAAACTATCATCCTGAGATTTATTTTGGAGGAGATCTGACTTCTCAATTATTTGTGTCTCACCAAGTTGGAATGCAATTAGATTCATCATTTGTAGGGGTGTATTCAGCATGTGCTACTTTAATATTATCAATGATTCTTTCTTCAATATTTGTGTCAAATAAAATAGTGAATAATTCAATAAGTTTTACTTCATCTAATTATGGAAGTGCAGAAAGACAATTTAGATATCCTTTAGATTATGGTGGTCAAAAAAAGGATACAACGACTATTACTAGTACTGGAGCAGTATCTTGTCTTATTTCAAATAAAAAAAGTGAAATAAGAATTACTAAAGCGACAATAGGTAAAATCGAAGATATATCTTGGTCTGATGCTTTAGATATGGGTAGTCCCATGGCTTATGCTGCATATAGGACAATAAAATCTCATTTTGAGAATACAAAGACAACAAATAGAGATTACGATTTAATTTTAACTGGTGATTTGTCTTCTCTAGGTAGCAAAGTATTAATAGATTTATTTAAATATGAGGGGATTGAGCTATATAATCATTTAGATTGTGGCAAGATTTTATTTGGAGAAGATAAAAGATATTTTTGTGGTGGCTCTGGATGTGCATGTATTGGAATAGTAGGATTTTCATATTTAAAGAAAATGATAGAAGAAGGTAATTACAAAAAGGTATTATTAGTAGGTACTGGATCATTACATTCAAAAATATCAGTTGATCAAAAAGAGGATATTCCTTTAGTTTCTCATTGTATAGAATTGGAGGTATTATATGATTTATCTAAATAGTTTTTTATTCGCAGGATTACTTTGTTTTATTGGTGAAGTAATATATTTACATAGTAAATTAACACCTGGTCATATTACGACATTATTTGTAATAATAGGCGCGATTTTGGGAGGAATTGGCGTATATGATATTATAATTGATTTATGTGGAGGTGGAGCGACTTCCTTAATTTTGAACTTTGGAAATTTATTAGTAAAGGGAGGATTAGAAGGAGCAAAGGTTAATGGCTTCTTTGGTATTTTCCAATATCTATTTAAGTATGTATCAACTACTTTGGGATATGTAATATTTCTTTCAATTTTAATGAGTTTATTACCAAGAGTAAGAATAATAAAATGATATATTTTGAATTAATTAAGAAAATTAATGTTAAAGATAATGTCGACTTATATATAAGAGAAGTGAAAGAAGATAAATTTTCTTATAAACTTATCTTTTTTTCATCATTAGTTGATGAATATATGGTTATGGGACTTCAGCGTTCACTAAGATTAAGTGAATCTATAAATGACATTTATTCTAAATTAGATAACATTAAAATATCTACTTCTTCTAATCTTGATGAAGTGATTTTGTTACTTCATGAAGGTCAAGTGGTTTTATATGTTAATAATGCTGAATATTTCATTTTAGTAGATTTAAGAAAGGTTCCTTCTAGGGGAATCAGTGAACCAGAAGTTGAAAAAAGTTTAAGAGGATCAAAAGATGGATTTAATGAATCTTTAATAGTGAATATTTCATTGTTAAGAACAAGAATAAAATCCGATGATTTAATAATAGAAGCTTTAAGGGTAGGTAGTTATTCTAAAACCAGCATATGTATTTGTTATATTTCTAGTAAAGTAGATACTATAAAACTTAAGTTACTAAAAAGAAAACTCAAAGAAATTAATGTAGAATCGTTAATTATGAGCGATCGATCTTTAGAAGAAAAACTATTTAATCAAAATAAAACAATTTTTCCTTTAGTAAGGTATTCTGAAAGACCGGATGTAAGTTCTTTATACTTAATGGAAGGACATATTGTTTTATTAGTTGATACTTCTTCAAATGCAATAATTGTACCTATATCTATCTTTGATCACATGAAAAATGTTGAAGAGTATAGACAAAATTATATACTTGGAAATTTAACTAAAATGTTAAGATATTTAGGCATTTTACTATCTTTATTTTTTTTGCCCATATCATATTTGCTTGCTACTACGTCTAGTCTAAATAATTTGTATAATTTAAATATTGAAAATACATCATCTTTACCATTATGGTCTCAAATTTCTATTGGTTTATTTGTGATTGAATTATTTAGAATTGCAATTATTCATACGCCAAATACTTTAATGAGCGCCCTATCAATTGTTATTGGTATTATTTTAGGGGAAGTGAGTATGAGTTTAGGAATATTTGTAAAAGATGTTTTAATAATCTTATCGATATTTACAATATCAAGTTTTTCAATTCCAAGTTATGAATTATCCTTATCTAATAGAGTTATATCCATTTGCTTATTTATAGTAAGTGTGTTATTTGGTAAGGTAGGATTTTTAATTGGAATAATTATTCTTTTTATTCATTTGGTTAGTATTAAAGTAATGGGATATCCTTATTTATATCCTTTTATCCCATTAGATATAAAAAAACTTAAAATAAAGTTTTTTAGGAAGGATGTTAAAAAGAATAAAAAAGTTTAAAAGAAGTGTGTAAATTAATCTCCTCTTAATTTATAATAAATAAGAGGAGTTTTTATTATGCGCGTAGTTTTACAAGTAGTGAAAAATGCATCAGTTACGATTGATGAAAAGATTTATTCTCGAATTAATGAAGGATTTCTTTTATTAGTTGGTTTTAATAATGAAGATAATGAAGAAGTAGTTAGAAAAGTAATTGATAAGATTATTTCTTTAAGAGTGTTCATGGATGAAAATGGTAAGACTAATTTAGCTTTCTTAGATTTGGATAAAGAGATTTTATGCGTTTCTCAATTTACTTTATATGCGGATATTAAAAAGGGTAGAAGACCTTCATTTATTAATGCGATGAGACCAGAAAATGCGACTAAACTTTATGATTATTGTTTAGAGTATTTAAGAAGTAAAGTTAATAAAGTAGAAGGCGGAGTATTTGGTGCAGATATGAAAGTTAGTTTAGTAAATGATGGACCATTTACATTAATGATTGATAGTAAGGAGCTTTAATATGGAAAATAAGAAGATTAAAGTAATGGTAGGACTTTCTGGTGGAGTTGATTCTGCAGTTGCAGCACATCTATTAATTCAACAAGGATATGAGGTCGCAGGTGGATTTATGAGAAACTGGGATGCGATTGCAAATGGTGATTTTTTAGGTAATCCAACTTTAAATGAATCGCAATGTCCTCAAGAAAAAGATTATGAAGATGCTCTTAGAGTAGCAGAAAAATTAAATATTCCTCTTTATAGAATTGATTTTGTTAAAGAGTATTGGGATTATGTCTTCTCATATTTTTTAGATGAATATAAATTAGGTAGAACTCCAAATCCTGATATATTTTGTAATAAATATATCAAATTTGATAAGTTTTTAAACTTTGCTTTAGAAAATGGATTTGATATGATTGCTACTGGTCATTATGCGAAAAGAGTAGAAGTTGAAGATGGTAGAGTAGAAATGCATCGTTCATTTGATCAAAATAAAGATCAAACTTATTTCTTATCTCAAGTGTCTCAAGAACAACTTCAAAAATGTCTATTTCCATTAGAAGGAATTTCTAAAGAAGAAGTTAGAAGAATAGCAAGAGAATTAGATTTAGATATTGCTAATAAAAAAGATTCAACAGGAGTTTGTTTTATTGGTGAAAGAAATTTTAAACAATTCTTAAATAACTACTTACCAGCAAAAAGGGGAGATATTGTAGATATTAAAACTGGGAATATTGTTGGTAAACATGATGGAGTCTTATATTATACATTAGGTCAAAGAAGAGGCTTAGGGATTGGTGGAATTCATGGAATTGATCCTATTTCTTGGTTTGTTGTTTCTAAGAATGTTCAAAAGAATATTTTATATGTTGCTCAAGGTGATGAAAATGAATATTTAAATTCTGATGTAGCTATTATAAAAATGGTTAACTGGACTATAAAAGATAAACCACAAGGACCTATTAAAGTTGGTGTTAAATTTAGATATCGTCAAAAAGATCAAGGCTGTACTTTAGAATTTATTGATGAAGAAACAGTTAAATTAATTTATGATGCTCCATATAAAGCAGTTACTCCAGGTCAAGCAGCAGTATTCTATATTAATGAAGCTTGTGTTGGTGGTGGTATAATAGATAAAATCTATTATAAAGGCAAAGAAAAAATGGTGTATAACTATGAAGGTGATAAATAAGTTAAAGGATACCGAATTTCCTAATATTGGTATTTCTCATACTAGAAATATAGTAAGAGGAATTATTCTTAATGGAGATAATAAGATCGCTTTATTAAAAATAAAAAGAGATGATATATTTGGTAAGGCTAATTATTATGAAACTCCTGGTGGAGGAAAGAAACAATTTGAAAGTTTAAAAGATGCATTAATTAGAGAGATTGATGAAGAATTAGGTTATAAAATTAAAGTTATTCAAGAACTTGGTTTAGTTGAAGATGATTATAACTTAATTATGCGTCATAACATGAATCATTATTTTTTGGGTAGGGTAGTAGAGAAAACGATGATTCATTTAGAATCATTTGGTGACTCATTTATTGATGATATAGTTTGGGTTAGTATTGATGAAGCTATTTCTTTATATGAACAAATGAGTGATAGTGGTGTAGCAAAATTGGTTAAAAATAGGGAATTACCTATTTTACATATTGTCAAAAAGATTTTAGGAGGAAAATAGTATGGCAAAAAAAGTAACAACAAATTATTTTTGGAATGTAGTATGTTTTATTGCTCTTGCATTATTTGCAACTAGAGCATTCTTTGGTATTTTCAATTTATCATTACCATGGTTAGGTATGTTTGAAAATATTACTAATATTATCATTGGTGTAGTAGTATTAATCTGTGCTTGGAATGCAGTAGCAGGTGCTAAAAAAGGATGGAAAATTGCTTACTGGGTTTTTGTAGCAATCGTTGTAGCTTCAATGGTTTTACCTTTCTTCTTTTAATTAGAGGTTAATATGAAGTTAAGTTTAGTATCACTTGGATGTGCTAAAAATTTAGTTGATTCGGAAATGATTCTTTCTTTGATGAGGAAGAATGATTTTATCTTGACTACAGAAGTAGAAGAAGCTGACGTAATTATTGTTAATACTTGTGGCTTTATCGATTCTAGTAAACAAGAATCGATTAATAAAATTATTGAATTAGGACAATTAAATAAAATATTAATTGTGTGCGGATGTTTAGTTAAAAGATATAAAGAACAATTAGAAAAAGAATTACCTGAAGTTGATTTATTTATCTCAATTGATGAATATCCTATAATGGCTGAATTAATCCAAAAAGTAATTAAAAATAGGGAGTTTAAAGGGTGTTTAGATCTAAGTGAAAGAGTTCTCTCAACTGAACCATATACTGCTTATTTAAAGATTTCTGATGGATGTAATAATTGTTGTACTTATTGTGCGATTCCTTTAATTAGAGGTCCATTTAAATCTGTAGAAATGAAAGAATTAATTAAACAAGCTAATATAATTAAAGATCAAGGTGTTAAAGAATTAGTTGTTATTTCTCAAGATACAACTAGATATGGATCTGATTTAGATAAAAGTAATGGAGATATTGTATCTTTATTGAAAGAGTTATTGAAAATTAAAGAATTTGCATATATCCGTTTATTATATCTTTATCCTGATGAAATAAGTGATGAACTAATTGAATTAATTGGTAAAGAAGAAAGATTAACTCCTTATTTTGATATTCCTATTCAACATGCTTCTAGTAAAGTATTAAATGCAATGAATAGAAGAGGAGATAAAGTATTTTTATTAAACTTATTTAATAAAATTAAGAAAAAAGTTCCTAATGCAATATTAAGAACTACACTTATAGTGGGATTTCCAGGTGAGACAGAAGAAGATTTTAATGAATTAAAAGAGTTTGTAAAAGAAGTTAAATTTAATCATTTAGGAACATTTACTTATTCTAGAGAAGAAGGTACTAAATCTTATGATTATGAAAATCAAGTTCCTGAAGAAATTAAGATTCAAAGATATAATGAGATAATGAAAATTCAAAAACATGTTTCATTAATTCATAATCGCAAGCAAGTTAATAAAATTCATAAAGGTATTGTATTAGATTATGATTATCCTTCAGATACTTATACTTTAAGAAGTTTCTGGAATTCTCCTGATAATATTGATGGAGAAATTATCTTTACTAGTAATAAGTCATTAGAAGAAGGTCAAGAAGTTGAAGTTTTAATTACTGGATATGATCATTATAATTTATATGGTGAATTAATAGAAAAATAAGAAAAAACGCATATATTAACTAAGAGGGTTGATTATGCGTTTTTTAAATAAAAGAAAAGTAAATGAAAAAACAAAAACAATATTTGCGTCTATTAGTAATAATCTATCTTCTTTAGATGAGGAATTAGCACTTGAGTATTTATCTTGGCTTGATAAAAAGACTTTATATTTAAAAAAGACATATTTTAAAGAAGGTTATAAGGCTCAACCTGATAATTTAACTAGAGGAGATATAGTTTGGTGTGAATTTGGTATTAATGTAGGAGCAGAACTTTCAGATTATAAAACTAAAGGACATTATGCGTTAGTTTGGGTTATAGATTTAGGTAATGTGGTTGTTATTCCTTTAACAAGTCAAAAGCCTAATGGTAATGAATTATCTTTTGATATAGGTGTAATTGAAGGATTGAACGATAAAGAAACTCATTCTTATTTGAAATTAGATGCGATTAGAAGTGTATCTAAAAGAAGAATAGGGAGAATTAATAATAAAGAATATGGTAAAGTGTCATTAAATGAAGAAAAAATTAATCAAATTAAAAATATTATCTCTAAAACATTTATTGACTAATATTGACATAGTATTATTTTATTAATAAAATAGATTAGTCAAGCCCCTTTAGTTAAAAGGTATAACAAGTCCATGGTAAGGATTAGTTCTTGGTTCAATTCCGAGTTGGGGCACCATTAAAGATGTACTAGAACTGATACACTAAAATCAGTTCTTTTTTAGTTTTTAGAGGTATTTTAACTTCAAATTATCATTTTTTAAGAAGAATTTTTAATGCAAAGTGTATCAGTTTAATATGTCTAACTAGGGTGTTAACAACTAAAATGTACTAATAGGCGGGACTGGAAAAGGGCTAAAAAGGCCATTTTTGATAGTACTTAACTGATACACTTTTCAGGATAGCGTATTTTAATTAAGTAAAAATATGATATAATTTATACATATCATTGAATTATATTAATTAAGGAGTAATGCAAAATGGCTATAAAATTTTGGACATACTTGGAAACAGATAAATATAATATTGGTTTATCTAGTAAAACAATTTATATATACGATAAAGAAGGTAATGAAATAATTAAATTTAAAGATTTAAGTTATGGATATATGGGATGTGTTTCAAATAACCAAGAATTATTAGTTGTGAAAAGTTCTGAAGGAAGAATAGCTATATATTCATTAGAAAAGTTAGAACTCATTAAGAAATTCCGTTTTTCTAAAGTGGATGGTTCTCAAGATGATAATTTTATTTTTTCACCAGATGATAAATATTTCTTTAATATTGAAAGACACGTTTCATCAACAAAAACAGCTTTATCAATATATGATACGAAAGATTTTACATTGCATAAAAGATTACTTAATGATAATGATAATTTAGTAATTTCTGTGATTGAATATGATAAAGAATTAAAAGAATATTTTGTTATTGGCTTTATACGAAATCCACAAACAAAGGTTGCAAATGAATATTTTGTTTGTAAATTAGAAAATGGAAAGTTAAATGACATTAAATATATTAGTGAAAGTGAATATGGATTTTTTAGATTTGCGAAAGCTGTAGAGTCTGCAGGGTTTACAGAAGAATCATATAAATGGTTATTTATTTTTAAAACAGTTTCTTTGAGTAGTTTGAAGACAATGAATCTTTCTCTTTCTAATTTATGGAATCAAAAATGATTATTAAATACCAGTAAATCTTTATTAATACTGGTGTTTTTTATTTCGAGTCTCCTCATGTGCTTAAAAATGTATCAGTTTAGCAGTTCATACTCATTTAAAGACTAATGCTTTGATACAATGTTATCGAAGCTTTTTTTGTTTTTCAGTAGCTTGTTAATTATGTATAAATATTAGTTAAAATTTGATATTATAAAATAAAGGGGGATTAACTGTGGGTAAGCAAAAATTAATTGCATATAATTCTAGAGTTATGCCTTTTATATTTTTATTGTGCTTAATACCTGTTATTTTTGTAGGAGTTATTATTGGAATTAATGCTAATGAAATTCATCATTGGATTTTCTTTGGAATCGATATTATAGTTGCTATAGTGTTTATCATAGTTTTCTTTTATCATTTGTCTTTGCCAGATGTTGCATTTGAAATAATTGAAGAAAGAATGATACTTTATAAGAAGAAAAGTATTATTGAATTTAACTTAAAGGAAATAAATAGCATTAGAATATGTGAAGATTCTTCATCTTTTGATTGTAGTATGTGGGTAAATAATCAAAAAATTGAAGTTCATTATTTTATTAAAAGAAAAAAAGAAATATGTATAGTACTTGAACAAATTTTAACAGTCTATGGAATTAAAGTTAATTTTTATAACATTGATATTGGTGATTAATTGAAGGGTGAATATGAAAAGAAAAGAAGGATTAAAGTTAGGAATTTTAATATTAATAATTATTATTGCAGGTTTTGGAATAATGTTTTATTCATTATCTCCTAAATTAAGCGAATTTAGAAATTCAATATATGGCATAATATTGAATGTTTTATTTATATTTGGAATTATTATTTTTCTATGTTTTTCAAAAACTATAAATTTACCTTTTTTAGGTAAATGTACTTTATTAATTTACGGATTATTATATCTTTTATTTATAATAATTGATCTTGGAAAAGTAGAAGCAATATTTTTCTTTTTGTATAGTATATATGCAATAATAGTTTCTATTTATTTGTATAAAAAATATGAAAAAGAATTTAAAAGTATTTGGATTTTTGGAGCCATTTCTTATCTTACTTCAGTAGTATTTGTTTTTAGAGTTAATTATATTAACGGAGAGATGAATAAAACATTTTTAATGACTACTATCATTTTAACTATGTTAGCATTTGGAGGCTGTTTAATTTATAGCTTAGTTCATTATAGTGTACATAATAATAAAGAAAAACTTATTACTATTCCTTTATTTGGCGCATTTGTTACATTTCTATTTTCTTGGCTAACAATATCATCGATGAATATTTATTTAGATTTTTCTTTGCCACGTTATGAACAATTTATAATAATCGATAAAGAAATTGATACAGGCGCTAAAAAAATAACAAATTATGAATTTGAAGTGAAAAAAGATGATGTTACTTTTACTATAGGTGTATCGGAAGAGGTCTATTATACCTATGATATTGGAGAAACAATTGTTTTATCGATATACGATGGAGCGTTTAATGAACCATACTATATGCATGATTCTGAAAAGAGGGGGTAAGTCATGAATTTATTAGAATTTGAAAAAGAGTTTAAAGAAAAACTGGGGAATAAGTATGTAACAAAGGATGTTGACAAACTTAATAAAGAACTTATTAAAAGAAAGATTGATGTTTCTTTTTTAAAAGATATTATTTTAATTAAACAAGAGTATCATAGAACTTATTTTCAAGTATCATTAGGATTGTTAGATAATATCGAAAATCAATTGAATTTTATTGAAGATAATTTTGATAAATTAAATGATTGGTGGCATGTTGATCAATTAGAACAATTTATTTCTAAAAAGTTAACTTTTGAAATTGCTTTTTCTAGAGCTTTAAAATATATAAATAGTGATCATGAGTTTACTAGAAGATGGGGGTATGTGATATTTATGCCAAAACTAGTTAAAGATAAAAGTAGGTATAAAGATTTATTTAAATTGTTTAAAAATGATGATAAATATTATGTTATTATGGCAGAAGCGTGGCTTATATCATATTTGGGAATTTATTATCCTGAAGATACTTTAGAATATTTGAAAAATAAACCACTAGATTATCATATAGTAGGAAAAGGAATACAAAAAATATGTGATTCTTTTAGAATTAGTGAAGAATATAAATGTAAATTTAAAGAAATTAGGAAACTATATAAATAGTTTAGACTTTACTTTAAGAGAATAAGAATGTATAATCATTAAGGTGTGAATAGGAGTAGTGTATTATGACAAAACTAAAAATCAATCGTTTATTTGCATATATCTTTATTGTTTTATCATTTTTGAAAGTAGTTTTTTCTTTAATCTTTATGCATACTTCAGATTTAGGAGAAAATATATTCCATTATTTTGAAAATTTGGTTCATATTATTTTGCTTGTTTTATTATGTAGACAAGCGATTAAAAATCATATTGCTCATTTCTTTCATGAGTACTTCTTAGAAGCGATTATTATGGGCGTTATCTCATCAATTTCATTAGTATATACTTGTATTATTCATAATTATTCTTTTAATGAAAATATTTTTGAATTAGTTACAGCGACAATTTCTTTAATTGTAAATATCTATCTATTAGTTTCTTTCCATCATCATCATGATAAGACAGTTAAAACTGTATTAATTGTATTTGTTGGATTGTCATTATTATTAGGTATAAATTTAATTATTGGAAACATTGTTTCATTTGTTAATTTAGAAATTAATATCGAATTATTTATTACTTCATTAATTTCAAACTTATTAACTATATTCTTTAATATCTTTGTTTTATTGACAGCAATATCTATGAAGCATGTATTAAGAAAAGATCCTTCTAAGATTGTTGATTACGTTAAATTAGAAGATGATGAATAAAATAGAGTGGGTAACCACTCTTTTTTAATTAAAAAGAGATGTATCCATCTCTATTTAGTAAATATTTTATTTTTGACAATGTTTTCGGTTAGTTCTGATAATAATTTAGTAAATTCGTTTCTAGGCATTGGATTAGGATCAGTTACATATTTTAAAATTAATGAAATGTAAGCAGGAGTAACGAAAGAAGCAATATATTTAATTGGATATTTCAAAGGCATATATTGATCTAATTGTCTTAAAATTATAGTGACAAATGAACCAATTTGTTCTTCTAAAATTTTAGAAATAACACCGTTTTCTTTTTCACTTAGTAAGACAATAATCTCTTTATTTTTTTCAAACATTGTTAATAGTGCGTTTGATAAACCAATTGAATATTTAAAAATCTCATCTTTACTGTCGATAGTTTTTGCGTATCCAATTGCATCGCTTACAAACTTCTTTTTCATGTCTTCTGTAAGGTCTGCGAGTAGACAAGCTTTATCTATATAATGAGTATAGAATGTAACTCTATTTATATTAGCTTCTTTAGCAATATCACTTACTGTAATTTGTTCATAGGAATGAGTTTTTAATATGTTTAAAAAAGCATTTTTAATTTTATTTTTAGTTCTAGTAGTTCTAATATCTTCTGCCATACTTCTTTACTCCTTTTTTACACGTGTAAATTATCTATAATTATACAACTTTTTTTACAATTGTAAATAATTTATGATACAATATTTATATGAAAAAGATATTTTTTATTTTACAAAGGGTAGAAGAGTGTAAATACTCGTTTGATAGACTGCCTCAAAATATACTAAAACATTGTAGTGAACTTTATAAAGATAATAAACTTACTACTAGTCTTTTTGCTTATTCTTTATTGGATGAATTATTAAATAAGTTTGATAGAAGTGTAAATGAGGTGTACTTTTCTAATAATGGTAAGCCATTAATTGAAAATGGATATATTTCTATATCTCACAGTGATAATTATGTTTCTGTTTCTTATAGTAAAATCAATCATGGAATAGATATTGAAATAAAAAATAAAAATAGAGATATTAATAGGATATTTAGAAAATATTTTAAAGATAGTTATTTAGAAGACGATTCTAAAAGTGAAAAGGAAGAGAAATTTTATTCATTATGGGTAGAAAAAGAAGCAAATGTTAAACTAAATGATTTGAATGTATTATCTACGAATAATAATGTAAGTGATTTTAAATATTTAAATATATTTAATGAGGATGAAACTGATATTTATTTATGTATTGTGAATGATGAAGAATGCGAATATATTCGTTTATAAGTTTTAAAAATGATAGGAAATTAATATTATTAAATGAAATACTATTTACTAAAAATTAGTAAATATTTATAATAAACTAGTTAAAGGTGGACTATGAAAGAAAAACGCGTTATAGATTTTAGAAAAATTGAAGATCCTTCCTTGATTAAAAATTTATCGTATGAAGAGTTAAATGAATTATCTTCTCAACTAAGAGAAGAAATTATTGATAAATGTTCAATTAATGGAGGTCATTTGAGTAGTAATTTAGGTACAGTTGAATTAACTGTAGCGCTTTTTAATAGTCTTAATTTGCCTAAAGATAAAGTTATTTTTGATGTTGGTCATCAAGCTTATACATATAAATTGTTAAGTGGTAGAAATCTAGATTCTTTAAGACAAAAAGATGGAATTGATGGATTTCAAAAAAAGGATGAATCTAAATTTGATTGTTATGAAGCAGGACACTCTTCAACTTCTATAGGTGCAGGAATGGGATTTAGCTTAACTAGAGATTTAGAAGGTGAAGATTATAAGGTTGTATGTGTGGTAGGTGATGCAAGTATTGCTAATGGGGTAAGCTTTGAGGCTTTAAATAACCTTAATAATTTTAAGCATCAATTATTAATAATTTTAAATGATAACGAGATGTCTATTACTAATCCAGTTGGAGGATTCAATAAGACTTTACAAAAAATAAGGGTATCAAGAAATTATGTTAAAAGTAAAAATAGATATAAAAAGATCATGAAAAGATTTAAATTTTTATTGCCTTTATATCGTTTTACATCTAAATTAAAAGATTTTATTGTGTCTTTAATATTTAAACCTAATTTCTTTGAATATTTAGGTGTTTATTATTATGGAATAGTTGATGGACATAATATTAAGAAACTAACAAAAGCAATCAATTTTGTTAAAGATTTTGATTCTCCTGTAATTTTACATGTTAAAACTAAAAAGGGAAAAGGATATAAATATTCTGAAGGTGATAAGTCAGGGAAATGGCATTCTATTTCTTCTTTTAATAAAGAAACTGGAGAATTGGTTAATAAAAAAGAAGAAAATAAAGTTGGATTTGCAGAAATTTATTCTTCATTACTTGATAAAGCGATGGAAAAAGATAAAAAGATTATTTCAATTAATCCTGCGATGTCATATGGTTCATCATTAGATGAATTGATGAAAAAGTTTCCTCAAAGAGCGCTTGATGTAGGAATATCTGAAGAACATTCTTTAGTATTTGCTAGCGGTATTGCTAGTAATTCTTTTCATCCTTATGTAAGTGTATATTCTACTTTCTTACAAAGAAGTTATGATCAAATTTCTCATGATGTTGCAAGAATGGACTTGCCAGTCACTATTATGGTTGATCATTGTGGATTAGTAGGAAGAGATGGAGAAACTCATCAAGGCATTTATGATTATGCATATTTATCCAGTATTCCAAATATGACTATTACTATGGCAAAAGATGCTAAAGAGGCTAATAGATTATTTAACTTCTCTTTGACTTATTCTCATCCTTTAGCAATTCGTTATCCAGTAACTAATGTAATTAAACAAAATGAAATAATAAAAAACTCATTAACTTATGGTCAATGGGACATTTTATCTAAAGATGAATCTAAAAATATTGCAGTAATTACTTTTGGTCCAAAAGTTGATGAAATAATGAATAAAAACTTAAACATTACTTTAGTAAATGCGATATTTAATTATCCGATAAATAATGAAGTTTTAAAAGGCTTATTAGATTATAAAACTATCGTTATTTATGATCCTTATGGATGTGAAAATGGATTTGCAAATACGGTTTCTTTATCTTTGTATGAGTTAGGGTATAAAGGTAATGTTAGAAAAATTAGCTTGCCTTTAGAGTTTATTAAAAAAGGAAGTATTGAAGAACAAGAAAAACAATATAAAGTTGATTTAGATTCTTTAATTGATACTATTAACGAGGTGAAATAGTATGGAAATTGTAGAACTTAAACCATATGGTTATTGTTATGGAGTGAAAAAAGCGATTGAATTAATAAAGGAAGTAAGAAATACTCATTTAGATAAAAATGTATATGTTTTTGGTATGCTTGTACATAATAATGACGTAGTTAAGTACTTAAATAAGTTGGGCATTATTACTATTGATATAAGCAAAATTGATAAAATTCAAAGATTAAAAGAATTCACTAGTGATGACATAGTTGTTTTTACTGCACATGGCCATGATAAAAGTTATGAAGAAATATTAAAATTAAATAATGTTACTTTTTATGATGCTACATGTAAAAATGTTGAACATAATTTAAAGTTAATCAGAAGTTTATCAAAAGAAAATCAAATCATTTTTATTGGTAAAAAATCTCATCCAGAAACTGAAGCTAGTTTATCAATTTCTAGTAATGTAATTTTGTATGATTTAAAAGATAAAATAGATTATGCTAAAGTTACTTCTTTGACTCCATATATTGTAAATCAAACAACACTATCTTTTTTAGAAACTAAAAGTATACATTTAGAACTTTTAGAAAAATATCCTAATGCTAAAATTGTAGATGAAATTTGTTCTCAAACTAGAATAAGACAACAAAATATAATTTCTACTTCGTTTAATGGTGATTTAGTACTTATTGTTGGATCTGTTCATTCTTCAAATACAGATAAATTGTATATGTTAAGTAAAGATAAATATAAAAATAGTAAAGTTATTAAAGTAGAAAATCTTGAAGATTTAAAAAAACATAATTTAGACGGTATTAAATCGTGTTTAATAACTTCTGGAACATCAACTCCATTAGAAGCAATTTTAGAAATAAAAGAATATTTAGGTGGGATTAATAATGAATAATTTTGTATTAAGAAAATCTTGTAGACATATTGCCTTTATTATGGATGGAAATGGTAGATGGGCGTCTAAAAGATTATTACCTAGACATTTAGGGCATAAAGAAGGAATTGAAAGAGTGATTGAAATAGCAGAAACTTGCATAGATTTAGGTATTGAATGTATGACTGTTTATGCTTTTTCAACTGAGAATTGGTCTAGACCAAAAGATGAAATTAGTCATCTATTTAAATATTTAGAAAATTTTTTAGCAAAACATACTAACACTTTTCTAGAAAAGAGTGTTAAAATACGTTCAATGGGGGATATATCTAAATTACCTAGTAGTACTAGAAATAAACTTCTTGAAATAATGGACTTAACTAAAAATAATAAACGTTTTATTTTAAATATTTGTCTAAATTATGGAGGAAGACATGAAATTATTAGGGCTAGTCAACAGCTTGCTTTAGAAGTTAAAAATAATAAAATAAAAATTGAAGAAATAAATGATGATTTATTTAAAAAATATTTGTATTCTTATGATTTACCTGAGGTAGATTTAATGATAAGAACTAGTGGGGAAGTTAGATTATCGAATTATTTATTGTATCAATTAGCATATGCTGAATTGATTTTCACCCCAGTATATTGGCCAGATTTTACTAAGGATAGATTAATTGAGTGTTTAAAAGAATTTGAATCTAGAGATAGAAGATTTGGAAGTATTAAATAGGAGGATTATTTATGCGTTTTGCAAGAGATTACCGTTTAGAAGCGGCAGAAAGAACTAAACCACAAGCTGGTACATTAGCAATTATTACATTAATTTATATTTTAATTACTGCGCTTATTAGTTTAGAAATTAAAACTGGTGAAGTTCAAAATTTTAATGGTATTGAAATTCAAGAAACAATCCAACCATTATCATTTATATCTATTTTTGTTAGTGGTGCGTTTGCTTTATCTTGGGTATTTATTTCCAAGAAAGTACATCTAGGACAAAAAGCGGAAATTAAAGATTTATTCCATGGATTTAAGGATTTTTCTAGATCATTAGTAGCATTTATCTTAATGGATATTTATTTGATTTTATGGGCATTATGTTCTCTTGGTATTATGGCTATTGTAAAATCATATTCTTATTCTATGACTTTTTTCTTATTACAAGAAAATCCTAATATGACAGCAAATGAAGCAATTACTGAATCTAGAAGATTAATGAATGGTAATAAATGGAGATTATTCTGTTTAGATTTCTCATATATTGGATGGCATTTATTAAGTATTTTAACTTTAGGTATTTTACAATTATGGGTTACTCCTAGAGTAGAAGTGGCAAGATATATTTTCATGAAAGAAGTATATGAAGAAGATGGTAATACTGTTAGTGGTTATGAAGAAAATGTTGTATTAACAGTTGAAGACTCCCCAAAGGAAAACGTAGAAGTTTCAGGAGAAGAATAATTAAATTTAAAGTAGAGTGATGCTCTACTTTTTTTATTTTAGATACCAGATTGATACATTATTTTATAAGTTTTTCAATAACTTATTATTAATTTAACAATTTATATGTATAATTAATTTAAGAAAGACGGGAGGATAAATATGACAACTAAGAAAAATAATAGTGTTGCTAAACCAAATTTGCTTGTATATGGAATTTTAAAAATTGGTAGTTGGTTTATGTCTCGTATTTTTTATAATGTTAAAATTGTTAAAAATGAAACAAAGGGAGTAAAAGGTCCTTTTGTGGTTATACAAAATCATGAATCGAAAATGGATTTTTATACTTCTTATTGTGCAGTTAATAGAGTGTCTCATGTGGTTATTTCAAATTCATTTTATCAAACTTCAAAAATTAGGAAGTATATGGATAAGTCAGGTGTAATTCCTAAGCAACAATTTCAAACTTCTATTGGTGATCTTAAAAAAATGAAATCTAGTTTAGAGCAAGGAAGACCTTTAATTTTTTATCCTCAAGGATTGATGAGCGAGGATGGAATTGCAACTGCAGTTCCAAAAGCGACAGGTAAAGCACTAAAATGGTTTAATCAAGATGTATATATCGCTAATATAAGTGGAACATATTTATCTAATCCAAAATGGAGTAAAATTAAAAGAAGAGGCAAACCTACTCTTTCAATTAGTAAATTATTTTCAAAAGATGATTTAATGAAATTAGAAGTTGAGGAAATCGATAGAATTATTGAAGAAAAATTATATTTTGATGCATATAAAAATCAAGAAAATAATCGTGTAATTTATAAAAAAGGTGATTTAATAGAAGGTTTGCATTTACCACTTTATAAATGTCCAAAATGTGAAAAAGAGTTTACTGTTAAGACAAGTAAAAATAAGATATATTGCACACATTGTGGGAATAAAGGATTTGCAGATAAACTAGGCTTTTTATACCCAGAGACAAAAGAAGATATTATTTTTAAACATCCTTCAGATTGGTCTAGATATCTTCAAAAAGGATTAGAAGATGAAATTGAAAATGATATCAATTATTCGATTAAAGATTATGCAAAACTTGAAATTTTGAATTATGACACTCATAAATTTGAAAATAATGGTGAATGTGAAGTAGAATTAGATAATTCTGGTTATACATTAAAATATTATAAAAATAATGAATTAGTTATCAAACACTTTGATACAACAAATATTTATTTACTTCCATTTGATTCTGGTAATTATTTTGAATTACAAGATAAACTAGATATTTATAGAATTTATTTACATCATCCTGAACAAACTTCAAAATGGATGAATATTAATAAAACTTACTATCGCATTAAAAATGATATTAAAATATAAGAAAAAAGCTGTTAGAAACTTTTTGTTTCTTGACAGCTTTTAATTTGCAAATGAAGAGCCGATTACTATGATTAATATATATGTAACGATAGGTAGAATTATTGAAATTGAACTTCTCAATACTATAATTTTTTTCTTTGGATAAGATTTTCTTGTTGCCGCAATAATTATATTAATTAATCCTAAAATTTCTAAACATCCATAAAAAATAGCTCCAAATATAATCGCAATAAATACTAAAGTTAAAGGGTAAGATGCAATTTGAACTGTTGTTCCGGTTTCTATCATTTGATTATCTGAAATTTTTGACTTTATTAATGAACCGACGATAATTATTGTGATTAATAAATAAGCGACAAAATAAATAATTTTAAATACTAGATTTGTTATTTTTTCTTTTTTTGATAAATCCATAGCTTTCCTCCTTTTGTTATAGTATATCATAGAATTAAATATTGGTAAATATGCAGATTTTTTTACTAATTGATAAAAAAATATTAAAATATGTCGATAATTAATTCATGTTATTTTATAATAAAAATTGGAGGAAAGATTAGTTAACTAATCTAAGTATATTTATGAAATTATCAATTTGTGTTGGTTCTTCTTGCCATTTAAAAGGATCACATGCTGTTATTACTAGAATCCAAGAACTTATTAAAGAATATAAATTAAATAATGATATCGAATTATGTGCATCGTTTTGTTTAGGAAGATGCGCTACTGGTGTATCTATGACTTTAGATGATGAATTAATTGATGGAGCAAATGCCGAAACTATCGATGAAATTTTTAAAACAATAATTTTACCGAAATTAGGTAAATAAGGAGTGAATTTTATGGAATATTTAAAATTTGATACTTTATCATGCATGAATTGTCATTCTTGTTTGAGAAATTGTCCAGTTCGTGCGATAAAGTTTGTAAATAATAAACCTCTAATTGTTTCTGATATGTGTATATTATGTGGACATTGCGTAACTAATTGTCCAAAAAATTGTAAAAAAGTTATTTCACATACTGAGGCAGTAAAAGAATTATTTGAAAAATATCCAAATAAGGTAGCATTAAGTGTTGCTCCTAGTTTTATTGCGAATTTTGAATGTAAAACATTTGCTTCTTTTAAAGAAGCTTGTCAAAGATTGGGTTTTTCATTAGTTGAAGAGACAGCAAGAGGAGCATATTATGTTACTAAAGAATATGAAAAATTATTAAAAAGTGGTGATTATCCAGTATTAATTACTTCTGCTTGTCCTAGTGCAGTTACTTATTTGTGTAGTGAATTTCCAGATGCTATTAAATATTTAGCACCTGTTGTTTCTCCAATGATTGCTCATGCTCGTATTTTAAAGAAAGAACATGGTGATGATTTGAAAGTTGTTTTTGTTGGACCATGTATTGCTAAAAAGAAAGAAGCGGATAATTCAAATGAAATTGAATATGCATTGACTTTTGAAGAATTATTAGAATTATTTAATGAATCGAATATTGAATTTAAAGATATTGATGATGAAGAAGGATATAATCCTGCTAGATATTATCCAATTAATAGAGGTGTATTTAAAACTTTAGGCATTAATGGTAGAGAAAACTATGACTCTATCGCTATTGATGGACCAGAAACAATTAAAGAAACTTTACAAAATATTGAACATATGGATCATTTGTTCTTTGAAATGAATATGTGTACAGGTGCATGTATTAATGGTCCAATTAGAACTTCTACTCATGCTAGTATTAGAGCGAATGATATTGTTAGAAAATATGCTAAAAAATCTTCTTCACAAAGTGTAGTAGAGGATTTACCATTTGATATTGATTTATCATGTGAATATAAACCAATTGAAAGTAAACGTAAAATTCCTACTGAAGAAGATATTAGAAAAATTTTAAATCGTATCTTTATTAATAATAAAGAAGAAGAAATTAACTGCGGTGCTTGTGGGTATTCTTCTTGTAGAGAAAAAGCTATTGCTGTATTTAATGATATGGCTGATTCAACTTTCTGTATGCCATATTTAAAAAATAAAGCTGAATCGCTTTCTAATGAAATTATTCAACATACACCAAATGGTATTATTACAATTAATAAAGAAGGTATTTTAGTTGATTGTAATGAACGTGCTTTTGAATATTTACAATTAGATACTTCAGTAGTTGGAGAATTCTATCAAAATCATATTGATTTGCCAGAACTTTTGATTGCAGTAGAGGAAGAAAGAAATATCGATTCTGTTATTGTTTATAATGAAAAGAGCAATATGTATTTTGATGTATCTATTACTATGGTAAAAGAACATCAATTGGCATTTGCAATCTATAAAGATGTAACTCAAGAAACTTTACAAGATGAAAAAATGAGACAATTAAGACAAGAAATGGTTGAAGTAACTGATAAAGTTATTACTAAACAAATGGCTGCAGTTCAAGAAATCGCATCTTTATTAGGTGAATCAACAGCAGAGGCTAAAGTTGCATTAGTAAACTTTAGAAATACGTTAAAGGATAAATAGTATGAAGTACTTTATTGATGATGGTTATGTTTCTTTAAATCATGTAGGTGAAGAACTATGTGGTGATAAAGTAGAAATTGTAAGAAAAGAAGAATGTACTACTATCGTTTTAGCAGATGGTCTAGGATCAGGAGTTAAAGCGAATATTTTGTCTACTTTGACATCAAAGATGTTATGTTTAATGATTGCTAATGGTGTCGATATTGAAGAGTGTATTGAATCTATCATCTCTACTTTACCTGTTTGTAAGGTTAGAGGTGTTGCTTATGCAACTTTTACAGTTATTCATGTTGATAATGAAGGTAAGGGATATATCTTTGAATTTGATAATCCACCTTTAATATATCTAAGGGACGGGAAATTATTTAATTTACCAAGAGAAAAGAAAATAGTAGTAGGGAAAACTGTCTATTTTTCTCAAGTAGATGCTTTAGAAAATGATTGTATTGTGTTCTGTAGTGATGGTGCTCCTCATGCAGGAATTGGTAAAACGATGAATTTAGGATGGTCTATTGAAGATATTTCTCAATATATTGTTCAAAATTATAAAAAGGATATGTCTGCTAGACAAATTGCAGCATTAGTTGGGGAATCTTGTAATTCTTTATATATGGGTGAACCAGGTGATGATACTACTATTGGTGCGTTAAGATTTGTTAAGCCATTAACTGTTAATATTTTAGTTGGCCCTCCTATGAATCATGAAGATGATGAAATGGTTGCTTCAAATTTCATGAAAAGAGAGGGACTAAAAGTAGTATGTGGAGGTACTACTAGTAAAATCATGGCAAGATTTTTAAATGAAGAGATTAAGACTTCTTTAGCTTATCTTTCTCCGGATGTTCCTCCTATTGCAATTATTGATGGACTTGATTTAGTTACTGAAGGGGTAATTACTTTAGGTAAGGTATTAGAAGTTACAGAAAAGTATTTGGAAATCAAAGATGTAGAGGATAAATCTTTATCTGATAAAGATGGAGCAACTTTAATTTGTAAATTAATTCTTCAAAGAGCAAGCCATGTTAATTTATTTGTTGGTACTACTTTGAATCCTGCACATAAAGATTTACCAATTGATATTTCAATGAAAATGAAGATCGTTGAAAAGCTTCAAAAGAATTTAGAGGATTGTGGAAAAATAGTAACAATTCAATATCATTAAGAGAGTTCTTGTGAACTCTTTTATTTTTCAAATACATTGATTAGATAAATAAATTGTCTTGTTTTAATTAAAACAATAAAATTTTATCGATTATTTTTTTATTTTGATGAAAAGTAATTGTAAAATATAAATTATATTTTATAATAAAATGGTATGGAGGTTATTAGATATGAAAACTAATCAAGAAATGTTTGATGAACTACATGAGTTTATTGCTTCTTTAAACAATAACCCAGCTGAATTGATCGCGATTCTTCACCGTGCTCAATCAATCTTTGGTTACTTACCAATGAAGGTTCAATCTTTTATTGCAAATGAATTAGGAATTAATGTTTCAAAAGTATATGGAGTTGTAACATTCTATTCTTTCTTTACAATGGTTCCAAAAGGACAATATGTTATTAATATTTGTTTAGGTACCGCATGTTTTGTACGTGGTTCAGGTAAATTATTAGAAAAATGTGAAGAATTATTAAAAATTAAAAATGGTGAAACTACTCCAGATGGTAAGTTCACTTTAACAACATTACGTTGTGTAGGTGCATGTGGTCTTGCTCCTGTAATGCAAATTAATGATAAGACTTATGGTAATATTACAGCAGATGATGTTGATGCTATTCTAGCAGAATACTAGGAGGAATTAATATGTGTAAAAGATTAAATTCAAAAGAAGAATTATTAAGTTTATACGAAAATGTCAAAGACCTTTTAGCATTAAGAGATAATGAATCTGATTTATCTGAAAAATATTATATTTCAGTTTGTGGTGGTACAGGATGTAACTCATCTCAATCTCCTGAAATTGTTTCAGAATTAAAAAGATGGGCTAAAGAATGTGGAGTAGAAGATAAAGTAGAAATCGCTATCGCAGGTTGTTTTGGTTTCTGTGAGAGAGGTCCAATTGTTAAAATCTTCCCAGATCATACTTTCTATACAAAAGTAAAACCATCTGATGCTGAAAGAATTATTAAACAACATATTATTGATCATATTGTAGTTGAAGAATTATTATATAAAAATAATATAAAACAAAGTGTTAAAAAACAAGATGATATTGAATTCTATAAAAAACAACATCGTATTGCTTTAAGAAACTGTGGTTATATCAACCCAGAAGTCATTGCTGAAACTATTGCTACTAGAGGTTATCAAGCTTTAGCAAAATGTTTAACTGAAATGAGTCAAGATGATGTTATTAATGAAGTAGTTGCTTCAGGATTAAGAGGTAGAGGTGGTGCAGGTTTCTCAACTGGTACTAAATGGAAATTTGCAAAAGCTTCTGTGAATGATAAAAAATATGTAATTTGTAATGCTGACGAAGGTGATCCAGGTGCATTCATGGATCGTTCTATTTTAGAAGGTGACCCTCACTCAGTATTAGAAGCAATGGCAATTTGTGGCTATGCTATTGGTGCAGATGAAGGTGAAATTTATATTCGTGCTGAATATCCTTTAGCAGTTCATCGTTTAAAAGTTGCCATTGAACAAGCTACAGAATTAGGATTATTAGGTGACAATATTTTAGGTACTGGATTCAATTTCCATATCAACATTAAATATGGTGCTGGTGCATTCGTTTGTGGTGAAGAAACAGCATTGATCCATTCTATTGAAGGTTGCCGTGGTGAACCTACATTAAAACCTCCATTCCCAGCAGTTAAAGGTTTATTTGGAAAACCAACTAACGTTAATAACGTAGAAACATGGGCGAATATTCCAGTTATTATTTTAGATGGTGCAAAGAAATTCGCAGAAATTGGTACTGAAAAATCTAAAGGTACTAAGGTATTTGCTTTAGCAGGTAAAATTAATAACGTTGGTTTAGTTGAAGTTCCAATGGGAACAACATTAAGAGAAATCATCTATGATATCGGTGGTGGTATTAAAGGTGGTAAAAAATTCAAAGCAGTTCAAACAGGTGGACCTTCAGGCGGTTGTTTAACTGAAAAAGATTTAGATACTCCAATTGATTATGACAACCTTGTTGCAAAAGGATCAATGATGGGTAGTGGTGGTATGATCGTTTTAGATGAAGATGATTGTATGGTTAATATCGCTAAATTCTACTTAGAATTTACTGTTGAAGAATCTTGTGGTAAATGTACTCTTTGTAGAGTAGGTAATAAACGTATGTTAGAAATCTTAGAAAAGATTACTAAAGGTTTAGGAACTGAAGAAGATTTAGCAAAATTAGAACATTTAGCTGTTGCTATTAGAGATGGCTCTTTATGTGCATTAGGTCAATCTGCTCCAAACCCAGTATTATCAACATTAGCAGGATTTAGAGATGAATACATTGCTCACGTAGTAGATAAAAAATGTCCTGCAGGTTCTTGTAAGGACTTAGTAAATTATGAAATTTTACCAGAATTATGTTTAGGTTGTTCTTTATGTGCAAGAAACTGCCCAGTTGGAGCAATTGTAAAAACAGATATTCCTGCTAAAAATCCAAGACTTAATGCATATAGAATTATGTCGGATAAGTGTATTAAGTGTGGTTTATGTATAAGCAAATGTCCTGCTAAGCCAAAAGCAATTATTAAATAGGAAAGGAGATTAGAGATATGTTAGTAAATATTACAATTAATGGTAAACAATATACTGAAGATTCTTCTTTAACAATTCTAAGAGTTGCTAGAAAGCATGGCATTAGAATTCCTACATTATGTTATTTAACTCTTGAAGAATCTTGTTTAGAACATAGACCAGCTTCATGTAGAGTTTGTTTAGTTGAAGTTGAAGGAAGAAGAAATTTACTTCCAGCTTGTGCTACTCAAATTGCTGAAGGAATGGTAATTAAAACAAATACTAGAAAAGTAATTGAAGCTAGAAGAACTGTAGTTGAATTACTTTTATCAAACCACTCTAATGATTGTGTAAAATGTCCAAAAAACGGAAAATGTAAATTACAAAATGTTGCTCAAGAATTAGGTATTAGAGAAATCGCTTATGAAGGTGAATTATCTCACGAAAACAAATACGAAGAATCTAGAGGATTATTAAGAAATCCATCAAAATGTATTTTATGTGGTAAATGTGTTGCAGTTTGTAAAGAAGTTCAAGGAATTGAAGCTATTTCTGCAACTAATAGAGGCTTCTATACTCAAATTTCTGATCCATCAAAATGTGTATCTTGTGGTCAATGTGTACAAGTTTGCCCAACAGGTGCGTTAGTTCAAGTTGATTCTACTCATTTAGTAGAAGCAGCTCTTGAAGATCCAAGTAAAGTAGTGATTGTTAATACTGCTCCTGCTACTAGAGTTTCTTTAGGTGAAGAATTTGGTCTTCCTTATGGAACAGATGTAACTAAGAAAATGATTTCTTCATTTAGAGAATTAGGTTTTGATAAAGTATTTGATACAAACTTTACCGCAGACTTAACAATTATGGAAGAAGCTACTGAATTCTTAAATAGATTCAAAAAAGGTGAAAATTTACCTTTAATTACTTCTTGTTGCCCGGGTTGGGTTAAATTTATTGAAACTCAATATCCAGAATTATTACATTTACCTTCATCTTGTAAATCACCAATGGAAATGTTTGGTGCTGTTGCTAAATCTTACTATGCAGAAAAGAATGGTATTGATCCCAAAAATATTGTTTTAGTTTCATTAATGCCATGTCTAGCTAAGAAAAGAGAAGCAGATAGACCAGAATTAGAAAATGATGGATTAAAGAATGTTGATATTGTTATAACTGTTAAAGAATATGCAGAAATGTTAAAACGTCATGGTGTTAAATTATTAGAATTAGAAGATGGTGAATTTGATCCACTAATCGGTGATTCTACTGGTGCTGCTGACATTTTTGCTAATACTGGTGGTGTTATGGAAGCTGTTGCTAGAACTGCTACAAAATGGTTAACTGGTGAAGTTAAAAACGTTGATTTTGAAGCTGTAAGAGGACTTTCTGGAACTAGAGAAGCTACAGTTAAAATTGGTGATGTAGAATTAAGATTATGCGTTGTTTCTGGCTTAGGTAATGCAAGAAAAGTTCTTGATAAAGTTAAATCTGGTGAAGCAAATTATCATGCAATTGAAATTATGGCTTGTCCAGGAGGATGTGTAAATGGTGGAGGTCAACCATATCATATCGGTCATAGACAAATTGACGTAATTAAAGCAAGACAAGCTTCAATTTACAATATTGATTCTAAGAAAGAATTAAGAGTATCTTGTGATAATCCAGAAATTAAGAAGATTTATGATGAATATTTAGGAGAACCTAACTCTCATAAAGCTCATGAATTATTACATACTCACTATCATGATTGTTCTGAAGAATAATTAATAATATTAAGGTGTAACATTTTGTTGCACCTTTTTTATTTCAACACATTTTTAATTTTGTGTTGTTTGATTTATAATGTAGATAGAGCATAATATTTGTGTAAAGTAAAGGAGAGTAATTTATGAACACAGATAAAATTTATGCAGAAAAAATTGCAAGTGATTATGTAATTAAAGAAACAAGTAAAATTGTAAGATTAAAAAAATTAGATAGAAAAGCTAAACAAGTGGCAGAAATATTTGCCTATACATTTGGTGTTATTATGGCATTAGTATTAGGAGTAGGTATGTGTTTAGCAATGGGACAAATTGGTAATGGTGATCTTCCTAGTATGATTTTAGGAATTGTAATTGGATTAGTTGGAATTGCGGGAGCATCAGTAAACTATCCAATATATAAAGTTCTATTACAAAAAGGTAAAAAGAAATACGGTAATGATATTATTCAATTAGCTAAAGAAATTGCTGAAGAAGAATAATATCTAGAAAGGAGCAACTATGAATAAATCAGAAAGTAAATATTTTAATACTGCTTTATTGATGGATGAGGCTCTTTTGTTGCTACTTGAAAATAAGGAATTTGAATATATAACAATTAAAGAAATATGTCAAAAAGCAGGTGTAAATAGATCAACTTTCTATTTGCATTACCAAAATACTAATGAATTATTAGTAGAAACAATAGAAATGATTAATAAAAAATTTTATGAAAGTTTCACTCATAAAAAAATTGATGTTAGAAATGTATCTAAAGAAGAATCAAAGTTTATTCATCCTTCTTATTTAATCCCATATTTAGAATTTGTTAAAGAAAATATGAGGGTATTTAAACTAATTCATGATAAACCAGAAGTATTTGGTAATCAAAAAATGTTTGAAAAATTGTATAGAGAATTATTTTCTCCTATTTTAGATAAATTTAATGTAAAAGAAAATAAAAAAGAATATATTTTTAATTTCTATACTCAAGGGGCACTATCCATTATTTTTACTTGGATAAAAAATGATTGTAAAGATGATATAGAATTTGTTTCCAACATTATTATGGATTTAATTAAGGGATAAAATATGGACATAAAGACGCTAATTAGTAAAGTAAAAGAGAATAAAGATTTAAGAGAAGCAATTGTATTTTGTTTTTCTACTTTAGTAACGCTTGGATTTGCTATTTCTAATAGAGTATTGGGTGCAGTTAATAAATCAATTTGGCATGAGACAATTGGTTTATATTATTTATTACTGCTTGCAATAAAAATTATTATCATTTTAACCCAAAAAGATAATAAAAAACGCACTTTTGAAAAAATAGAAAGAAATAATAAAATAATATTTTATATAACTGGAAGTATCTTGTTTTTGGTAAACATTGCTTTATCAGGTCCAATTATTTTAATGATAATGGATAAAAGAATTATTCAATTTGGTTTAATTGAATCTATAGCAATTGCAGCTTTTACAACATTTAAAGTATATATGGCAATTAGAAATTATATTAAGAATAAAAATAATTCTGACATTATAGTAAAAGAAGTAAAAGTTGTATCCTTAGTAGAAGCTATAGTATCTATATTAACTCTTCAAAATACTTTGATTGCAGTTAATGCTAGTCCAGAGGAAGCAGGAGATTTAAAAATATTAACTATTGTTTCTTCGATAGTTGGTTTACTGGCGATTCTTTATTTTATAGTAGATATGTTTATTAAATTCGTTAATAAGATTAAAAAAAGTAAGAAGATATAATTAATTATATCTTTTTTTCATTTATTATATTAAAATATTTAATGTTAAAGAGGCATTTTTATGAGAGTATTATTGGGCACAACAAATCCATCAAAAGTAAAAAGATTTAAAGATTTATTAAATGGTTATGATGTAGAATTTTTAACTTTGAAAGATTTAAAGATTACTTCTGAGCCAAAGGAAATTGGTAACACTCCAGAAGAAAATGCTATTATTAAAGCAAAATATTATAGTGCTTATTTTGACATAATTATTTGTAATGATTCAGGTCTTTATTTTGAAGAATTAGACATTTTAGATAAAAGACAACCTGGATTAAATATTAGAACACCAATAGGTGATAAAAGATTAAATGATGATGAAATGATAGATTATTATTCAAAGTTAGTTGAATCATTAGGAGGAAAAGTATCCGCATATTATTTAGATGGAATAGCAGTGTATAATAAAGGGAAGATATTTTCTTTTATGGATAATCAATCAAGCACTAAAACTGATTCGTTTTACATGGTATCTACTCCATCAATAAAAAGACATATAGGATGGCCTTTAGATTCAATATCAATAGTAAAATCCACTAATTTATATTTTGTTGATAGTAAAGAAAGTGAGTCAAAAGATAATATTTTCGTAAATGAATATAGAAAAAAGATAACTAAATTTTTAGTTGAATCATTAAATTTATAATTGTTTAAATAAAGATACTTAAGTATCTTTTTTTTATTAATAATTAAAATAAAAGAGAAGAATTCTAATAAAAAAACGAACACTTAATTGTGTTCGTTGAGTAATCTTCAATGGTGGAGCTGACGAGGATCGAACTCGCTACCTCCTGAATGCAAATCAGGCGCTCTCCCAGGTGAGCTACAGCCCCATTGATATATCGTTTTCTTTGGTAGGCGCAGGTTCGAACTGCACTTACATAAAATGGTCGGGAAAACAGGATTCGAACCTGCGACCCCCTGTTCCCAAAACAGGTGCACTACCAAGCTGTGCTATTTCCCGAGGTCGATGCTTCCTACAAAGAGGAATGGCGCGCTAAGCAAGAATCGAACTCGCAACCTCCAGATTCGTAGTCTGACACTCTATCCAGTTGAGCTATTAGCGCAACGCTTATATAATATACTTTATATTTTAGAGGAAATCAAGAGTTTGTTTCGATTTTTTTAAACTTTTTTTGGAAAGTTTGGAGGCTCCTAACGGATTCGGACCGATGATCACTGAGTTGCAGTCAGTTGCCTTACCAACTTGGCTAAGGAGCCACATCTTACCAACGCTTATTAATTATAAATAATTATTATGATTAATGCAATAAAAAAAGAACTTTTTTCTATTTTATTTATTTATGATTAATTTTAAGTTAAAATAGACAAGGAGTTGAGATTATGCAAACTATTCTTTCTATTCAAGATATGTATTTTAGTTTTCCAACAGAAAAAATTTTTGATGGAATTTCTTTTAATGTGTTTGAAAAAGATAGACTTGCAATTATTGGTGCTAACGGTACTGGTAAAACAACTTTAATTAAATTAATTTTAGGAAAAGAGACTCCTAATAAAGGTAATCTTGCATTAGCAAGAAATATTACTGTTGGATATCTTTCTCAAGAAGTTATTTCGAATATTAATAATACGTTGTATGAAGAGGCTTTACTAGTTTTTGAAGATACGATTCGACTTGGTAAAGAGGTAGAAAGACTTGAAAAAGAAATTACTGAACATCCTGAGGATATCAGATTAATGGAAGAATATGGAAAAAAGCAAACTGCCTTTTTAAATAAAAATGGATATGATTATCCTTATTTAATAGATATGATGCTTTCTAAATTTGGTTTTAAGAAGGAAGATTATTCACGTCCAATTAGTAGTTTTTCAGGCGGAGAAAAAACGAAAATGTCTTTTGTTAAATTACTTCTAACTAAGCCAGACTTACTTGTTTTAGATGAACCAACTAACCATTTAGATTTATCTACAATTGAATGGTTAGAACAATATTTATTAACTTATGAAGGAACTTTGATTTTTGTTTCTCACGATAGATATTTTATTAACGCCCTTGCTAATAAAATTATTGAACTTGAAGATTATAATATTTCTACTTACAAGGGGAATTATGATTATTATATAAAAGAAAAGAAAACTAGATATGAGTCACAATTAAAAGCTTATAATGTTCAACAAAGAGAAATTGCTAGAATGCAAAGATTTATTGAATATTTTAGATATAAACCTAGATTTGTTTCTAGAGTCCATGATAGAGAAAAAAAATTAGAACATTTAAAGATTGTAAATAAACCTAAAGGTGAAGAAAAATCATTAAAAATTCATTTTAAAGGAGAAGCATTAGAAGGAAAGAAGACTATATCATTTGAAAATGTTTCAATTGGTTATTCACAAAATCAAGTTTTAATTTCTAATATTAATGGTATGGTATTAGGTAAAGATAGGCTTGCTATAATGGGTGATAATGGAACAGGTAAAACAACTTTATTAAAATGTATTATGGGTTCATTAAAACAGATTGAAGGGAATATTACTTTTCATAGACCAGTCAAAATGGGATATATAGACCAACATCATTTAGACATTAGAGGCGAAGACACTTTAGTAGAGGATATGATGAAAGATTTTCCAGAACTAGGAGAAAAGAAGATTTATAATCATTTGGGCAAATTTAATTTTCATGATGACGATTTCTTTAAGAAACTAGATATGCTTTCAGGTGGAGAAAAGATGAGACTTCTATTAGCAAAAATTATCTTAAAAGAATATGATTTATTGTTATTAGATGAACCAACCAATCATTTAGATTTACTTACTAAGCAAGCATTAGTAAGAGCACTTGATGAATATGAAGGAACAATTATCTTTGTTTCTCATGATCGTTACTTTGTAGATGAGATTGCAAATAAGGTGATGTATTTTACTAATAAATCAGCATATTATCATGAAGGAAATTATGAGTCATTTAAATCTTTAGAATCACAATTATTTAATATAGATAAAAAAGAAGAAAAAAATGATAAGAAAAACATAATCAAAGATAATAAAAAAGATAAACCTTTATCATTCAATAAATTAGAAGAAAAAATTGCTAAAGTGGAAAAAAGAATTAAAGAGTTAAAACATCTTCAATTCGATGAAGATGTATATACTAATCGTCAAAGAATGAAAGAGATTGATGAAGAGATTATAACTTTAGAAAATGAATTGATAATTTTAGAAGAAGAATATTTATCAAGATAAGAAAATATTTTTAAGTAGGAACAAATGTTTCTACTTTTTTTACACAAGTACCCTTTTGTAAAGAAAGCGCTTTCAAAATAGGATTGTAAAATATTACATTTTGGATTATTATAAATTTGATAAGTTAGTTTTATTTAATTAACTAGATAAGGAAGTAAATATATGGATAAAAAATACATTTTAGCTTTAGACCAAGGTACGACAAGTTCGAGAGCCATTGTTTTTAACAAGCATGGTGAAATTATGGGAAGTGTTCAACAAGAATTCCCACAAATCTATCCTCATACTGGTTGGGTAGAACATGATCCTATTGAAATATTAGGTAGTCAAGTTGGTGTAATTAGCGAAGCTTTAATTAGAGCAAAGACAAACGCTAATGAAATTGCTTGTATTGGTATTACAAATCAACGAGAAACAACTATCGTTTGGGATAAAAAGACAGGTATACCTATTTATAATGCAATTGTATGGCAATGTAGAAGAACAGCAGCATATTGTGAAGAAATTAAAGAAAGAGGATATGCTGATATGATTTATAATAAGACTGGACTAGTTCTAGATGCTTATTTCTCTGCTACAAAGATTAAATGGATTTTAGATAATGTTCCAGGTGCTAGAGAAAGAGCAGAAAGAGGAGAACTTGCTTTTGGTACTATTGATACATATTTAGTGTGGAATTTAACAAAGGAACATGTACATGCTACAGACTATACTAATGCATCAAGAACAATGTTATTCAATATCCATACTCTTGAATGGGATGAAGAATTGTTAAAATTATTTGATATTCCTAGATCAATGTTACCTGAAGTATATCCATCAAGTCATTTATATGGATATTCAGATGAAACAAAATTAGGTGGAAGAATTCCTATTTGTGGTATTGTTGGTGACCAACAAGCAGCATTATTCGGACAACTTTGTACAAATAAGGGTGATGTAAAAAATACTTATGGTACAGGATGTTTCATGCTAATGAATACTGGTGATAAAGCAATCAAATCAAGTCATGGTTTAGTAACTACTTTAGCAGCAAGTTTAGATAACAAACCTTCTTATGTTTTAGAAGGGTCAGTATTCGTAGGTGGTGCGATTGTTCAATGGTTAAGAGATGAAATGAGACTTATTAAGAGTGCTAGTGAAACAGAAAGATATGCGACAGCTGTAGATAGTTCTAATGGAGTATATATTGTTCCAGCATTTGTTGGTTTAGGTGCTCCTCATTGGGACCCTCAAGTTAGAGGTACAATTACAGGGGTAACTAGAGGTACTAAAAAAGAACATTTTATTAGAGCAGCCTTAGAAGCAATTGCTTATCAAGTTTATGATATTTATAAAGCGATGGAAAGTGATTTAGGTATCGAATTAAAAGCATTAAATGTTGATGGTGGTGCCTCACAAAATAACTTCTTATTGCAATTCCAATCTGATATTCTTCAAGCGAGCGTTATTAGACCAAAAGTAGTAGAAGTTACTGCTTTAGGAGCAGCTTACTTAGCAGGACTAAATGTTGGATATTATAAAGATATCGATGATATTAGAGAAAATAAAATAATTGAAAGAGTGTTTGAACCAAATCTTAATTGTGAAAAAAGAGAAAGAAGAATTAAGGGTTGGAAAACAGCTGTAGCAATGGCTCGTTATAAGCCAGAAATTTAGGTAATAATACTTTTTGTGGGAAGAAAAGTATTAATATAAATAATAATAATATTTAAAACTTATGGATTTTAAAAGAAAGGGGATATTATGGAGCATTTTAAAAAACATAAAAGATCGTGGATTATGCTTGCAATTGCAATGGTAGCAATCCTAGTCTCTAGCTTCTTTGGATCATTAATTCAAAGTCGTGGTTGGTCTATTAAAGTTTCTGACCTAAGAGACGAAACAAATACAGGCGCTTATTATGATGCAACTGGTAACGAAGTTGATGGTGTTACTATCAAAGGTAGAGTTGTTAGTGGTATCTTATATATGCCAAAAGATGCAAGTGAAGACAATAAACTTCCTGCAATCGTATTAACACATGGTTATTTAAATAACAGAGAATTACAATTACCTAACGCTGTTGAATTAGCTAGACGTGGATTTATCGTTTTAGCAATCGATAGAGAAGGTCATGGTAATTATGAAAACGAAAATGATACTGGTGCTTTAATGGCAACTAACGGTATGTATGATTCAGTTAAATATTTATACAATTTACCAGAAGTTGATAAAGATAGAATTGGTATCACAGGTCACTCAATGGGAGGTTATACTACTGCAATGACTCTTTATAATGACTCTGCAGAAGCTCCTTTACTTTCATGGATGAGTGAAATGGCAGCTATTGAAAAACAAATCGCTGCAATTAATGAAGATGTTGCTAATGGCGACATGTCTCAAGTTAAAGCAGATAAACAAATTGCTGAATTAGAAAAATCTAAACTTACAATGGATGCTTATTTAACTAAAACTAGAAAATCAGGTACTGGTTTAGGTATCATTTCTGCAGGTTTAATGCAAGGTTGGGATACTTTTATCTACGCTGATTCAAGTGTTGACGTAGGTATCTTAAAAGCAAGAGATGATGAATTCTTCTTCACATCTACAGACGTAAATGGTAATCCAACAATTTGTAGACAATATTTACAATCTGTTGATGCTGCAGATTTTGTTGGTGATGAAGCATACAAAACTACAGGAGTTATCGACATTAAAAATGGTGGTATCTATGTTGGTGGTAAATTAGAAGAAACTACTCAAGGTACAGCAGTTGAAGGCGCATTCAGAGTTGTTTATGAAGCACCTGAAATTCACCCATTAAACCACTTCTCAGTTGAATCAACTGGTAATGTTGTAGATTTCTTCTACAATGCATTTGGTACTCCAAATGGACATAAAACAATCAAATCAACAAACCAAGTATGGGTTTTAAAAGAAATTATGGCTACAATCGGTTGGGTAGGCATTATCTTCATGATTTTCCCACTTGTTAACTTATTATTAACTCTTCCAGTATTTGCTGAATTAAAGAAGAGAAGAATTGAAACAGCTGAAGGAACAATCGTTTATGAAGACGTTGATCCAGAAGTTGAAAAGAAAGGTAAAAACAAATTACACGGCTTACGTAGACACCTATCATTATGGATTCCTGCTGTAGCATGTACATTATTCTCAGGATTCTCAATCGCACCAATCCAAAAATGGGCTGGTAGTGTAATTGAACAAACACCTTACTTCCCACAAGATACAACAGGTTGGGTAGCATTATGGGCAATCTGTTGTGGTTTATTCGCATTAGTCGTAGTCTTATTAACTAACGTAGTTAATAGAGTTATTGATCACTTCGTATACAAAAAAGAACCAGTTCAATCTAACGAAGTTCTTGACGCTGCTAGAATTGGTAGTGTTGGTAGAATGATTAAAACAGTTGTATTAGCAGCTACAGTAGTTGTTGCTATGTACTTAGTATTATTCATTAACTGGGCAATTTGGAAAGTTGACTTCAGATTCTGGACATTCGCAATGAAAGTCTTTGATGTAGAAATTATGCTTCCAACAATCTTAAGATATGCAGGTTTATTCGGTATTTTCTATATTTGTAACGGTATTTGTAATGCAACATATAGATTCGAAAATCTTCCTGAATGGGCAACAATTGCTATTAACGCTGCATTCAACGTAATCGGTATTGGTTTAGTATTTGCAATTCAATATGGTAAATTCTGTACAACAGGTGTCATGTGGAAACCAGATATGAACTTATCATATATTGTATTATTCCCAATTATTCCAGTACTAATTTGTGCAACTATTATTTCAAGAGTCTTATACAAGAAGACAGGAAATATTTGGTTAGGTACATTAATTAACACATTATTATGGACAGCAGTTACTGTTTCTGGAACAGCTGCATCACTTGGATATATCTTCGGATAATAGTGAAAATTTATAAAGATGATAGAGAAATCTATCATCTTTTCTTGTTGTTTATATTATAACGAGTTATAATATAAATAAGTAAACAATGGGAGGTGTTTATATGTATGATATTATTATTGTAGGAGCAGGTGTTACAGGTTGTTTTATTGCTCGTGAACTAGCTCGCTATAAATTAAATGTTTTAGTTCTTGAAAAGAATAATGATGTTGGTAATGAAACTACTTCAGCAAATAGTGCCATTATCCATTCTGGTTATGATCCTTTACCAGGAACTTTAAAAGCTAAATTAAATGTTGAAGGAAATAAGATGTATGATCAAGTATGTGAAGAACTAGATGTCTCCTTTAAACGTATTGGTTCTATTACAGTAGCTTTAGATGATAAACAAGTTGAGACTTTAAAAGAACTTCAAATTAGAGCTAAAGAGAATGGTGTTGAAACTATCTTATTAACTAGAGAAGAACTATTAGAAAAAGAACCAATGTTATCTAAAGATGTAGTTGCTGGATTATTAGCTCCAACTGCTGGTATTATTGATCCATTCAATTTATCTGTTCATTTAATGGAAAATGCTATTGATAATGGTGTTAAATTAATTTTAGATGAAGAAGTAACTAGTATTGTTAAAAAAGAAGGAAATTTCTTAATTAATGATAAATATGAAGCTAAAGTCGTAATTAATGCTACTGGTGTTAATGGTGATTTAGTTAATGAATTAATTAATGATAAAACTTTTGATATTATGCCACGTAAAGGTCAATATTATGTATTTGATCATTTCAAACGTCCTTTTGTAAATCATACTTTATTTATGGTTCCTTCTGATAAAGGTAAAGGTGTATTAATATCTCCTACTACTAGTGGTAATTATCTAGTTGGCCCAAGTGCAAATTTAGTTGCTAGAGATGAAAAATCTACTGATAAAGGTACATTAAATAATGTAAAAGAACAAGCTAATAATATGATTGAAAATATACCATATTATGAAACTATTAGAACTTTTGCTGGTATTAGAGCAACTCCTTCTACTCATGATTTTATTATCGAAGAATCTGAAACTGAAAACTTTATTAATGTGGTTGGTATTGAATCTCCTGGTTTAGCTTCTTCTCCTGCAATTGCAAAGAAAGTAGTTGAAGAAATAATTGCTAAGAAATTTGATTTAGTGAAAAAAGATGACTTTAATCCATATGTTAGAAAATATATAAAGATGAAATCTTTATCTATCGAAGAAAGACAAAGATATTTCAAAGAGAATAAAGATTATGGAACAATTGTTTGTAAATGCGAACAAGTAAGTAAAGGTGAAATTATTGATTGTCTAAAAAGATCATGTCCACCACGTTCTATTAAGGGATTAAAGAGAAGATTAAGAGTAGGCTTTGGTAAATGTCAAGGTGGTATGTGTCAACCTCTTGCTCTTGAAATATTAGCTGAATATTATGGGGTAGATAGAAAAGAAATTCCATATGATGGAACAAAATCATATATCCTTTATAAAGAAACAAAGGGAGGCAAATAATATGGAAAATATTAGAACTTATGATTTAGTTGTTATCGGTGGTGGTGCAGCTGGATTAGCAGCAGCATTAAAAGCTTATGAAAATGGTGTTAAAGATGTATTAATCTTAGAAAAAGAACCTTGTTTAGGTGGTATTTTACAACAATGTATTCATAATGGATTTGGTCTTCATACTTTTAAAGAACAATTAAGTGGGCCAGAATATGCTCAAAGATTTATTGATAAAGTTTTAGAAACAGATATTCAATATAAATTGAATTCATACGTTGTATCTATTACTAAAGAAAAGGATGTTTATTATTCTAACGATGAAGATGGATTCTGTCATATTAAAGCAAGAAGTATCGTAATGGCTACTGGTTGTACTGAAAGAACTCCTGGTGCTATTATGCTTGAAGGTGATAGAGTTGCGGGTATTTTAACAGCAGGACAAGCGCAAAAGTACTTAAATATTGATGGATATTTAGTAGGTAAAAAAGTATTTATTCTAGGCTCTGGTGATATTGGATTAATTATGGCTAGAAGAATGACTTTAGAAGGCGCTAAGGTTATGGGTGTAGCAGAATTAATGCCTTATTCTAATGGATTAAGTAGAAATATTGCTCAATGTTTAAATGACTTTGATATTCCTTTATATTTATCGCATACTGTTAAACAAGTAGTAGGTAAAGACCATGTAGAAAAAGTTATAATTGCTAAAGTCGATGAAAAATTCAATTATGTACCTGATTCAGAAATGATTTTTGATGTTGATACTTTAATTCTTTCTGTAGGGCTAGTTCCATATAATATAATTTTAGAAGATATTGGAACTAAAATGTCATCAACAAGAGGAGCTTACGTTGATGAAAATTATCAAACTTCAGTAGAAGGTATCTTCGCTTGTGGTAATGCATTACATGTTCATGATTTGGTCGACTTCGTATCTGAAGAGGCTAATATGGCAGGTATTTCCGCTAGTAAATATCTTAAAGGTGAACTAAATAATACTTCAGAAGTAACATTAACTAAGAATGGTAATGGAATTAGTTATATCGTTCCTCAACAATATCGCTTAGATAATATCGAAGATAAGATTGCTTTTAAATTTAGGGTAAGAAAGCCATATCATAAAGTAAAAGTTGTTATTAAAGCAGATGGACAAGAAATTAAATCAATTGTTAAACCACATATGTTACCAGCAGAAATGGAAACAATTAAGTTAGATAAAAAGATTCTTGTCGAATGTAAAGAATTAACATTTGAAATTAAGGAGGACTAATCATGAAAGAGTTTGTTTGTATCGAATGTCCTAAAGGATGTAGATTGACTATTGATGATAATTTGAATGTAACTGGTAATACTTGCATTAGAGGAAAAACTTATGCAATTAATGAAGTTACTTGTCCAAAAAGAATTGTCACTTCAACAGTCGTTGTTAATTCGAAAATTGTTTCAAGAATGCCAGTAATGACTGAACATGAAATTCCAAAGGAAAAGATGTTTGATATCATTAAGGCATTAGATGAAGTTAGATTAGAAGTACCAGTTAAGTGTCGTGATGTTGTTATTGAAAATGTCTGTGGTACAGGAGTTAATATTATAGCTACAAGAAGCTTGGATAAATAATTAACAATTTAAAGTTCAGTAGATTCTTATTCTATTGAACTTTTCTTTTTTCGCTAAAAAGTATCTTTTTATTTCAATTAATTTATTTTTATCTTGAATACATTAAAGAGAAATGGTAAGATATTAATGCTTTAAAGAACATTGAGTTACTTTACTGCCTAGGGACATAGTTAAACGGTATAGCTACGGTCTCCAAAACCGTCATTGCGGGTTCGATTCCTGCTGTCCCTGCCATTTCACAAAGATAACGAGCTTAGGCTCGTTTTTTTTGTGAAATGACAGAGACATAACAAAAAAATGAAATTTAAAGTAGAACATTTTTAAAATTCTTCCTAATAAATATATAGGAGGAACTAAAAATGAATTATGGTATTTCAACAGAATTTAAAATTATTAAATCTTATGATGGTAAACCTTTTAATCAACTAAATAATTTCCAAAAAGAAATAATTACTAGGATGTTTCCAAAAGTTAAAGATGGCGACATAATAAGTTGTAAGAAATTTAAAAACTCTATTTCCAAACCAGATATAGTGTTTTATGTAGGTGGTATGGTAAGCTACGTGAGTGTTAAGTCGGGAAGTGCTGATGGGATGCATATTGAAGAAATAAGAACATTTATTTGGTTTTTACGTCGCTTAGGTATTTCTATTAGAACACAAAAAATTTTATTACTTTATCATTATGGAGATGGGACTCTAGATGGGAGTGGAAAAAGAAGAATGTTGCATGATGAAATAGTTTATAAGTATAAAGAATTGATTGAATACGCGAATAATGAATTAAAAGCGCCTGAAATTGTACTTGCTTGTTTAATTAGATTTGTTTTTAAAGGAAGTAGTAATATGGGGAAACCAATAGATTATTTGTTTTTTGGAGATGAAACTTATGGAGTCTTATGCTCTAAAAATGATTTAACAAATTTTGTTCTATCTAGAAATTATTCTCATTTAAGTACAATGCATGTAGGTCCATTAACAATTCAACCATATTTACGAGATATAAATAATATTAGTAAACATAAATATAAACGAGATATGGTTCAAATTAAATGGAGATATTTATTAACTGATCTTCAAAAAGCAAACTCTATGAAACATATTATTTATGAAAAAATGAAAGATAGTCCATATTATGATATTTATAAAGAATAATTTGTGATATACTGAATGTAGTAATAATAAGTATACATTTATATTTATAATTATTATAGGAGGATTTATGGGACTATTTGGTAAAAGATCTGGTGTTTATGTAATTGTTTGTTATTTAGATGGCCAAAGATGTTATGTTGATGAAATTAATTTCTATCATGGTCAAGTTTTCTTTACTCAAGATGTAACTAGAGTGGGTCATTTCTTTTCAAAAGAAGAAGCACAAAAAGCTGCTGAAATTGTTAGAAGTGTTCGTGGCGTCAGTAGAGTAAAAATCTACGATGACGAAGATGATAGATGGTATTAAAAAAAGGAAAGTATAACTTTCCTTTTTAAATGCCTTGTAGTAACATAGCATACATTATTTTTTCAAATCCTACGATATTTGCTCCAGTTAATAAATCATTTTCTTTTAATGAGTATTTATTGTTTGTGTAACAAATAGAATCGAATATATCTTCCATAATTTGTTTTAGATTTCGATTTACTTCTTGATATGACCAAGTCATTCTCATCGAATTTTGAGTCATTTCTAAAGCTGAAGTTGCGACTCCTCCTGCATTACAAGCTTTTCCTGGGCCAAAGATCACATCATTATCAATTAAATAATGAATTGCATCTAGAGTAGTAGGCATATTTGCTCCTTCAAATACACCAATACATCCATTTTTAACTAATAATTTAGCATCATCCAAATGAATTTCATTTTGAGTCGCACATGGGAAAGCAATATCACATGGAGTAGACCAAATAGTTGGATTTCCTTCTTTTGATTCTGTATACCTAGCATTAGGAGCTTTTAATAAATATTCTTTAATACGAGCTTTTCTATCTTCTTTAATTTGTCTTATATAATGTAATTTAATTCCATTTGGATCATATATCCAACCAGACGAATCACTCATTGCTACTACTTTAGCACCTAAGTTTTGCGCCTTTTCACATGCATGAATTGCAACATTTCCTGATCCAGAAATAATCACTGTTTTTCCTTTTAAACTATCATCTTTTAAGTAAGTTAAAGCTCTATCTGTAAAATAACATAAACCATATCCTGTGGCTTCAGTTCTTAATAAAGAACCACCAAATGTAATAGGTTTTCCAGTCAAAACACCAGTGAATTCATTTTTGATTTTTTTATATTGGCCAAATAAGTATCCAATTTCTTTTTGGCCAACACCAATATCGCCAGCAGGAACATCGGTATTTGGACCAATATGACGATATAGTTCGTTCATAAATGCTTGGCAGAATCTCATAATTTCATTATCGGATTTGCCTTTTGGATCGAAATCAGAACCTCCTTTTCCTCCACCAATAGGTAATCGAGTTAAAGAATTCTTTAGACATTGTTCTAATGCTAAAAAGTTGATGATAGATTCGTTTACTGAAGGGTGAAATCTTAATCCTCCTTTATAAGGACCAATAGAGGAATTATATTGTACACGATAACCTCTATTAACATGAATTTGATTGTTATCATCCATCCATGTCACTTTAAAAGTAATCGTTCTTTCTGGCTCTAGAAATCTTTCAAGTAATGCATTTTCTTCAATGAACGAGTTATTAGTGATGTAGTTTTCTAAAGATTCAAGAATTTCTTGACATGCTTGAATATATTCATTTTGCCCTTTATTTTTTAATTTAAATTCATTAAAAACTTTTTCAACATATTTATTATTAAACATAAGGAAACCTCCTTTTTTCTTATTATACACAATAATAATTATCTAATGAATAAAAGAATAATTATTTACTAATAATTAAAGTAGTAAGGGGTTTCATCATTATTAGTAGTTTTATTAGTAAAAAAAATGTTGTAATATAGATAAAAAGATTCTCTATAAAGGAGGCAACATATGATCATTAATGAAAAAAGTAGAAAAAAGAAATTAACAAATAATATTTTATCTTTAGCACAAGAAGCAAAAAGAGCAAAACTTTCTAATCCATCAACAATTAATTCTACTGCAGGTATGTTATTTGATGAAAACGGCGTATTATATACTTTTGATGCAGTTAAAAAAGCTATGAATAGTTTAACTGGAGATAAAATGTTTCCATATAGTGATACAGGGGGGAGTACTAATTTTCAAAATGCTATTTTAGAATGGGTGTTCTCAAATAATTTAGACGAAATCAAAAAAACTCATCACTTAAGAGTAATTGCTACTCCTGGAGGAAGTGGTGCGATTGCTTTGACTTTTTCTACTTATTTAAATAGAGGAGATAAAGTTTTACTTCCAAAAGTAATGTGGGAAACTTATATTACTTATGCAGAAGAAAGAGAATGTTCATACTTAACTTATGATTTATATGATGAAAATGGTAACTTTAATTTAAATAGCATTAAACAATGTATTGACAAGTTAAATGATCAAGAAAATATTGTTTTAGTTATTAATGATCCTTGTCAAAATCCTACTGGATTCTGTTTAAGTGATAATGATTATGATAATTTAATAAATTTATTAAATTCCTATTCACGAAATATTGTTTTACTAATAGATATGGCTTATTTTGATTACTATTCTTCAAATGGTTTAATTATTAGAAATCGTTATTTAAAACTAACAAGATTAAATGACAACATCTTAAGCGTATTTACTTTTAGTGGATCAAAAACTTTTGGCTTATATGGTTTGAGGATTGGTGCTGCAATAGGAATGAGTAAGAATGAAGAAGAAGTTAATTATTTAAAAGATTGTTATGAATATATTGCCAGAGCTAGTTGGAGTAGTTCTACAACCTTAGGGGAAGGAATTATTGAAGAATTAGTATTAAATGAAGAATATAAAGAGTCTTTTAGAAATGAAGTTAAAAAGATGTCTTCAATCTTAGAAACTAGAGCAAAAATCTTTATAGAAGAAAGTAAAAAGTGTGGTCTAAAAACTTTACCATTTGAGTGTGGATTCTTTGTGTGCGTTCCAACATCAAATCCTAAATTATTAATGGACTCTTTAAGAAAAGATAATGTATATGTGGTTACTACCGAAACATGTATAAGAGTTGCGATTTGTGCAATCAATAAAGATGAATGTAAAAGACTTCCATATATTATTAAAAATCGAATGGATAATGAAGGATGTTAGAGAATGTAAAAACTATCATTTTTTGTTGATATAATATTACATATAATTTATTAATATTTAAGTATGTTTTTTGAAAATCGATTTAAAAATAATTGGTTTTTTAGCGGAAAATGCGCAACATAGATTTTTTTGATTACAATTATTGCAGACAAATTAATGAAAAGTAATATAAGAAAATAAATTTTATAGTTTATTGTATCAATAATATTTCTTTAATTTCAAAACATAGTTACCATTTTTTTAAAGTATCAAGAAAGTATCATTTCATTTACATGAAAAGGATATATAATTAAAGAAAGGAGGATAATTATGTTTAAAGATAAATTAAAAGAGTTACGAAAACAAAAAGGTTTAACACAAGAAGAATTAGCAGACATCCTCCATATATCTAGAAGTGCAGTTGCTAAATGGGAACAAGGTTTAGGAGTTCCTAATAAAGATAGTTTAAATGATATAATCAATTACTTTGAAATAACTAAAGAGGAATTATTTACCATTGATGATTCTTTAGAAGTAATCGATAAAATAAATGAAGTTCATTCAAAAAGTAAGAAAAGAGTAATTATGATTTTTTTACTAATCTCTATTTTAATGGTTGGAGCATTAGTTCCAATAATTATTATTTCTAATAAGAATGTGACTAAATATTATGATTCATTTTTTACTGATAAATATTTAAAGGAAGTTGGTCTTAATGATTTAACTATATCAAATGAATATGAGATTAGTAGAGTAAATGATGATACTATTTATTTGAATTTTTCGTCTAAAGATGATTTTGATGAATATGCTAATAATCTTTTTGATGTAGTAAATTCATCTCCTTATATTTCAAGAGTATGTTTCTCCCTAACTGCACCTACAAATTTAATTAATGATAATAATGATAATCAATTATTAGTTGAAAGTGAAAATTTGTCTTATTATAAAAACGAAAGTTTAAACTCATTATCAGGTTCAATAAATAATACTGTAGTGAGTAAGAAAAGTTCGTATACCATATTCTATTTAAAAGACCTAGAGTCTAATAGAGAAAAAAAGGAACCAATAGATGTATACAAAATCACATTATCGTATGATGAAATGTTTTTTGCCTTAGATAATAATGATATTGTCAATCAATATAACACTTGCATAAGTATTAAAAAAATCGAAGATAGTAAGAATAACACTGTACATTATTACTTATTAGATGAATTTTATGGAAATGAGATGGTTTATGTTAATAATGATAATTATCTTGATTATTATTCTACAAGAAATACTCAAGTAAAAGGTGTTAGTTTTATTACTCATATTAAACCATTAAATGATAGTTACATTAATTTACTTGCATACCAAGTCAAAGTTATTTTAGTTGATTATAATACAGGGACTGAATATTCAATTATAAAAAAGGATGTTGTTGATTATTCTTTTCAAACAGATGGAAGTCATATTTATTTTTGTGATGAATTTGGTTTAGAGAATTATGAAAATGTAGGGTTGAAAAGTATTGAATACATAATAAAAGAACCTTCGTTTATTTTTAAATTAAAAAAGTAAATAGATTTATCGTCCTAAATATTTGTATATTCATTATATGAATATAAATAAAAGCTGCTAGAATTTTAGCAGCTTTTATATTAATTTGTATAATTATCGAAATAACCTTGTATTAAAATAATCGGTGTTCCTTTATCTCCTGAACCAGAAGTTAAGTCACATAATGAACCAATTAAATCAGTAAGTTGTCTAGGTGTTGTACCTTGAGATGCCATTGATCCAACTAAATTACTTTGTTTAGCTTTGATTGATTCAGATATTGCTTTTTTTAATTCTTCACCAGATAAATTTTTGAAATCATTATCTGCTAAGTACTTTAATTTTAATTCATTAGGAGTACCAACTAATCCTGGAGTAAAGAATGGAGAAACAACTGGGTCTGCTAATTCCCAAATCTTACCTTGAGGATCTTTGAAAGCACCATCACCGTAAACCATTACTTCAACATGTTTACCAGTTCTATTTAAAATTTCTTTTTGGATACCATCAACTAAAGGTTGACTTGCTCTAGGGAATAACTTTACTTTATCTTCTGTAGCTTTGTTAGAACCTAGTAATCCATATTTTTCATTGTATCCATTTCCGTTAACAGATGAAGTTAAGATATCATCTAAACCTAAAACAATTTTAGCACCATTAGCTTTTAAGATACGTTTTGATCTTGCTCTAGTATGAATGTCACAAGTTAATACTGTATCAGTGTAATTTAGGATTGTTTTAACATGGTTTGCAAATACGATTTCACATTCTGCACCTTGTTCTTCAATTAATTGTTTATAATAATCAACGTAATCTACACCAGTAAATTCGTGTTTATTATAGCCAAATATTTCACGATATTTTTCTAAAGATAGGATATCACTATATGGGTTAATTCCTGCTTCATCTAATTGATCTAATGTAATTAAAGAGTTTCCTACTTCATCACTTGGATAAGAAAGCATTAATACAACTTTTTTAACACCCATTGCAATACCTTTTAATACGATTGCAAATCTATTTCTTGATAAAATAGGGAAAACAACACCAACAGTTCCTCCACCCAATTTTTCTTTTACATCATCTGCAATCGCTTGAATTGAAGCATAGTTACCTTGTGCACGAGCAACGATTGATTCAGTTAAAGCGATAACGTCTCTATCTCTTAAAGAAAATCCTTCGTATTCACAAGCTTCTAAAACACTATCACAAGTGATTTTAATTAAGTCGTCACCTTCTCTAATAATAGGGCAACGAATGCCTCTAGAAATTGTTCCAACTTTTCTTTCCATAATGATACCTTCTTTCTTTTTTGAAATTTAAAAACAAATTTATTATAATTCTACAACTATTAATCTACAATAAAATATTTTTATTTTCTAATAAAAAATAACATCTAAAAATTTATATACCTGTAATCTTAGAAAATATGATAAAATTTAATTAACATGGAGGTCTATAACCTATGATCAAAAAAATTTTATTGAAAGTTTCTCATATTGGGAATTTAGTTTTAGCTTGGTTTAATTTTTGGATGTTTTTTGCGATGAGACCGTGTTGGTCAGGAATATCTAAAACTTTAAGGTATGAAGATTCTTATTCTTCATTACTATACAATTTACCAATTATTATTTGGATTTTATTATTTCTAATAGCAGTAAGTAATTCTATTTTGTTTCTACTAAATAGAAAAAAAGACAAAAACTTATATTCTTATATATATAATGGCGTGAATATTGTATTTTTAATTGCAGTGATAGTTATTATTAATTTGGGTGCAATTGATTATATGGATTATATTTGGCCTAACTTCTTTAAATATGTAGGTCTAAGTGCTGCATTATTAATTGTTATCTTTTTTATCTTTATTTATCCGAAGACTAATTTGCATAAAGTTAAAGCATTTAAATGGTCGTTATTAGGAATTATTTTTGCTTTAGTAGGTGCAAATTTAGTTAATTTTACTTTTAATGATATTTCAACTGGAGCAGTTGTTTATGCTGTAGAAAATGAATATCAAATCGTTTTCTCTAGTAGAACAGAAGCTAGAGCATGGGTAGAAATTGATGATGTTAGATATTTTGATAATTATGCTGGCTCTAATAGATCTTATACAAAAATACATAAAGTTACAATTCCAATGGATATTTTAGATGAAGCGAAAGAATATGAAATTCATGTTCAAAAGATTACTTATAGAGGACCATTTGGTGGATATTTTGGAAGAGATATTTCAGAAAAATATACTTTTAAACCAGTAGAGACTAGTGATGGTTTAAATTATTATTCTCTAGCAGATATTCATATGGCAGGTAAAGCTGCTATAAAAGCTGCTTCATATATGGAAGATAAAGAATTATTGGTTCTAGCAGGTGATATAGTCTCTATGATGGACACATATGCGGATGCTAATTTAGTAAATGAATATGCTCATGAAATGACAAAAGGTAATATTCCAGTAGTTTATGCGAGAGGAAATCATGAAATTAAAGGTAAATATGCTGAAGAATTCCATAACTTTGTTGGTAGTAAAGATGAAAGCTTTTATTATAGTTTTACTCTAGATAATTTATATGGTGTAGTCTTAGACATTGGTGAAGATCATGATGATGATTATTGGGAATATTATGATACAGCATATTATGAAGAATATAGAGAAAATCAAATATCTTTCTTACAAGAAGAAGCAAAAAAAGATTTATCAAAATATGATTATCGTCTAGCAGTTTGTCATATTCCAGTAGTGTTTATCAATAATAGAAGAAATCATGAAGAACAAAAAATCAAATTAACTGAAGAATTAAATAAAATGAATATTGATATGATGATTTCCGGACATCAACATGACTTATTTATCTTTGAACCAGGATTTGATTATAAATTAGAAAACGGTAGATATGTTTGGAATCCTAATATTAGCTCAAGTAATCCATATAAAGGTAAGATTACAGAACATAATTTTATAAATGTATTAGTATCTAAAAGAGGTTATACTCAAGTAGATTCTGGTAAACTTACTAACATGAAATCACAAATTGGTTTAGGTATAAGAGTTGATTTTAAAAATAATCAACAAACATTAGTATATAATACTAGTGATGGAGAAAAAGTGAATATTGAAAGTCCATTTAATTATGCAAAAGATTATGGAACTGATATTGTATTTAAGTTGAAATAATTGTTTTCTTTGAAAATTGCCATTTATTAAATGGCTTTTTTCATTTTTAAACAAAAATATTAATCGAATTTTTCGAAAAAAAGAATTAAAATAATTTAAAAAATAGAAAAAACATAAATTTGGGTATTAACAAACTCTTATAACTATGTTATAATCTATGCATATAGTTTAGTAAGCGCTTACATATAGGAGGTATAATATTATGGAAAGATTTGATGCTAAAAATATTAGAAATATCGCAGTTTTAGGCCATCAAGGTTCAGGTAAAACTACTTTAGTTGAATCTTTATACTATATAACTGGCGGTAGTAAAGTGAAAGGTGAAGTTGAAAAGAAAAATACAGTTTCTGACTATCTTCCAGATGAAATTAGAAAACAATGTTCTATTTCTACTGCAGTAGTCCCAATTTATCATAATGGATATAAATTAAACTTAATTGATATTCCTGGTAATGATGATTTCGTTTCAGAAGCTTTAGGTGTAACAAGAATTGTTAAAGGTGCTGTATTAGTAATCGACGCTACTACAAAAGTTCAAGTTGGTACTATTAAACATTGGAACTTCTTAAGAAAAAGAGGAATTCCTACATTTATTTATGTTAATAAAATGGATAAAGAAAACGTTGTATTTGATGATGTTTTAGAAGATATTCGTTCTAAATTAGGTAAAACAGCTGTTCCATTCTGTTACCCATTAGGCCATGAAGATAAATTTGATGGATTCTGTAATGTAGTTGATCTAAAAGCTAGAATTTTTAACGGTACAGAATGTGTTGATGCAGAAATTTATGAAGATAAGAGAATGAAAGTATTTGAACTTCATAATATGATTGTTGAAGCAGTTGCAGGTACAGATGATGAATTACTAGAAAAATTCTTTATGGGTGAAACTTTAACTAATGAAGAAATTCACCGTGGTTTAAGAAAAGGTGTTTTAGATGGTGAATTAATTCCAGTATTAGTAGGTTCTGCTACTAAGAATATCGGTATTCACACAATGTTAAATATGTTTATTGATTACCTACCAAACCCAAGTGATTTAAAACCATATGAAGCAGAAAATGAAAAAGGTGAAATTGTTACTAGATTAACAACTACTGAAGAACCATTCTCAGCATATGTTTTCAAAACAATCGTTGATCCATATTCAGGTGTAATTAATTTATTTAAAATTAATTCAGGTAGTATTAAATCAGGAGATGAAGTTAGAGCATCAAATGGAGATACTGTAAAAATAAGCGCACTATACGTTATGACTGGTAAAAATTTAACTGCAGTAGATGAATTACATGCAGGCGATATCGGTGCAGTTACTAGACTTGATAAAATTAGTTCTGGTATGACTCTTTCTGATACTAAAAATGTTATTACATATAAACCAGTTAAATATCCAACTGCAGTTATTTTCAAAGGCTTAGTTGTTAAAAATAAAAATGATGAAAATAAAATTGGTATTTCATTAGCAAAAATTCAACTAGAAGACCCTGCAGTTGAAGTTAAGAGAAATCAAGAAACTAAACAATTATTATTAGGTGGTTTATCTTCTACTCACGTTGATTATATTATTGAAAAATTAAAAAATACATACAAAATTGAAGTTGATGTTGAACCAATGAAGATCGTTTATCGTGAATCTATTAAGAAAACTGGTCAAGCAATTGGTAGATATGTCAAACAATCTGGTGGTTCTGGATTCTATGGCGTTGTTGATATGAGATTTGAACCATCTGAAGATATTGAATTTGCTGAAGAAGTATTCGGTGGTGCAGTTCCAAAGAACTACTTTGGTGCTGTTGAAAAAGGATTTAGAGAAGCTCTTGAAAAAGGTGGATTAGCAGGATTCCCAGTAATTGGTGTTAAAGGTGTCTTAGTCGATGGTAAATATCACTCAGTTGACTCTAACGATATGGCTTTCAAAATGGCTGCTATTCTTGCATTTAAAGAAGCATATAAATCATGTAAACCAATTATTTTAGAACCAATTATGAGAATTACTGTTAATGTTGATGGTAAATATATTGGTGATGTTCTTGCAGATTTAAACTCTAGACGTGCTAGAGTTCAATCTATTGAAGAGGGTGAACATGAAGTAAATGAAATCGTTGCTCTTGTTCCAGAATCAGAAATTATTGATTATGCTACTCAATTAAGATCATTAACTCAAGCTTCTGGCTTCTTTAATAGAGAATTTGAATCATATGAAGAAGTACCTTCTTATATGGTTGATAAAGTTATTGCAGATAATAAAATTCAATAATTAATAAAATTAGCATATCATTTTTTACTGATATGCTTTTTTGTTAAAAAAAATTATTGATAAACGTATTGATTATCTTTAATAATTTTGTATTATTAAATTAGGAAGTGATGAATATGAAAAAAATGTTGAAATTTATATTACCAGTTTTTGTTTCTATTTTATTAACTGGTTGTGAAGAATTTTCTTCTATTAATTCTTCATTGATAAATAGTAGTAGTGAAACGATTAATAATGATAATGAATCGTCTTCTGATATTTCTTACGAAGAAATATCATCGAGTTCTTGTTTAGAAAATGATCCACCATCTAGTAGTGAAGATTTAATAATTGATGTGGGAAATAATTCAAATAGAGATGAAATAATTGAAATATTAAAAACTAGACCAGTAAAGGAAGGATTTGTTTTTGCTGGATGGTTTTCTGATCAAAAATTAACTAATTTAATTACAATCTATTCGGATTTAGAAGGAATAGAAAAATTATATCCAAAATGGGTTAGTATCACTCCTAAAACTTATTCTGTTCGAACTACTGAAGCAAGTGTCACTGATTCGGGTAGAAGAAATCAAAGAGTGGACGAAGTTAATTTACATCTAGATTATGATTACGAAGGACTATTGTTCGCAGGATACAATTATTTTGAAGTTGAAGTTACAATGTCAATAAAAGAAGACGATGATGGATATCAACATTGTTTATTATATTCTGATATGAATTGTCCAAATACTGGAACAGTTGGTTATTTTGTTACTCACGAAGTATTAGGTAAAGATGTTGATGATCCTTCTTTACTATGCTGGTATACATATGAACATACAGCAGGAAGTAAAAATAGTTCATGGCAAACTTATACATTTAAAACAATTATTAATATTAATGATTTAGTAGATAAGATTTACATTAGATATGATGCTTCTGGTAATTTCAATGATACGTGGGTTAATAAAAATGTAATTGTAAAAGTTAAACCATTATAACGATATTTACTTGATAGTAAAATATATATTTTTTATTAAAAAAAGAGGTGAATTTGAAACTTTTGTTTAAAATGTACCCAGTGAAATAGACACTTAATAAAAAAGTGGACTACTCACTGGGTTTTTCTTATGAGATAATAAA
>SVBA01000030.1 GCA_015059095.1 Erysipelotrichaceae bacterium | reverse complement strand
AAGGACAATGGAAAAATAAAAATAAATTATTATTTAATTATGAGTATTGTATTGGTGGTAAAACAGGTGTTGCCCCCGTTTTTTGCGAGATAAAGATTTAGTTTATACATTATAAATAATGTATATTAATTAATTTGACTCCAAAAGGAGTCAATTTTTTTAACAATAAGAAATTATTTTTGATATACTTAGCAAAAACGTAGGAGGAAATTAAAATGCGTAAAATGGAAAGTTATACTTATAAGCGATGGAATAAAATGTGGAGATTATGGAAAAGGAACAAACTTGATTCTCCACTTAATGAATTAGTTACATATGATAATTATATGGCACATGGACATCTATATTATTTTCAATATTTAAGATATGAAAATGAAATTAAAAGAAATATTTGGGTTATTAAAAATTATTTATCAAAAGAAATATATGATAATTTGTTGAAAGCTTATGAAATATATAAAGATAACCTTGAGATAATTAATAATAAAAAAATTAGTGATTTTGAAATTGAAAAATTGTTCATGGAAGTAGATGAAAAGTTTTATGAAGATGCTTATGAATTAACTAAAATAATAATGATAGAATTATCAGATTTTACAAATATAAAGATCAATAATTTAAAAGAAAAATGGAGAATAATGAAGAAATTTAAACGTTGCTAAATTTTAGTTGCGTTTTTATTTTGTATATTTGTTGACAAAATAAGAACAATAATGTAAAATATATTTGACAAAATGTCGGGTGATAATTATGGAAAATATGAAAATGAAATTAGCGAGAGTAGAAGCAAGACTCTCACAAGAAGCTCTTGCAAAACTTATTGGCGTATCAAGGCAAACTATTAATATGATTGAAAGAGGAGAATATAATCCATCTCTTCAATTGTGTATTAAAATATGTAAAGCATTGGATAGAACTTTAGATCAATTATTTTGGGAGGAGAAATAATTATGTTTAATGATGAAAGAATTAATTCTGAAATGACGAGGTTAAAAAAACTAATGATAATTCTGAGTGGAATATTATCATTTCTTTTTTTAGCGGTAAAGTTATTTGTCAATTCTGCAAGAAATCTTCAATTTTGTCTATATTCAACTGAAATATTAATTGCAGTAAGTTCATTGTCAATAATGATAGGGTCATTATTTATAAAATCTGATGTTAAAGATGAATTGTTTTTTCAAAGAAAACAAAACTATATTAATAAAGCTTTTAAAGTATTAATGTATATTTCGTTTATTGGCTATGCTGTAGTTATCCCTGCAACAATGACTTCAGGCGATAATTCTGCATTGTCATCGAATATGTGCATCAATATGATAATGATGTCTTCATTGTTTTTTGGATATGGTTTTTTGAGATTGAAAAAAGTGTACTTTAACTACAATTTTATAGAAGAAGAGAACAAAACTTATTATAAAAATGTTTTTAAAAACATATGGAAGATAACTAAGTTTTTTGGATTGATTTATCTAATAGCCTTTTTGGTTTCCATTTTTTATATGTTTAATTTCAATCCAATATCTTTTGTTTTGGGAATTTTATTTGCATTTATAACATCAGTTTTTTCGAATTCAATTTACTATTTATTTATCTCTTATTTAGAAAAATTGTTTTATAAGGAAGAGAATAAGAAAAAGATAACTACCCCTACGATTATTCTTACTATTATATCTTGTGTTTGTTTGTTAATCTATGTTATTTTAAATTTAAAATATTATACGCTTATTGAAAATGGAATTTCAGGTAATCCAGCAATTCAAATTGCAACCTTATCATATATGATGAAGAGTGCTACAGAATTTTTAAGATTCTTTAGCGTATTAACAGTAATCTTCTTGGTGACGGATTTATTTAAAAATAATGAATTAAAAATAAAAAGTAATTCAAAAATAGTAGTAGCATTTATTGTGTTTATAGCATATGAAATATTTTTTAGTAGAATTCAAGTTGGATTAAATTTTGCTATTGAAATTAATAGTGGATCAATGGATTTATACGTTATTATTATTCGAAATATTCAGGCATTTAATTTATTAATCAAATCATTATTTTATGTAACATTAAGTTTATTTATTTTAATTGTAAATAGTAAAATAATTAAAGGGAAAATAGGATTAAGATTAATGTTTATCTTTTGGATGATTCTATATACAATAATACCAATAGCATATTTTCTTCAAAAAGAAGATTTAATGATTATCAGTTCTTATGTTTGTGTTGGTATTTTATCTATAGTAATTATTTTGTATTTATTAATTTGCTATTTTAGGAAAACAAATAAAATTATAAGTGAAGAATATTAAAGGTTTGTAATGATAAAAGTTACAAACTTTTTATTAATAACTAAATTCTCCGTTTTATAGACCTTTTTTCCCTAATGAGGGCTTAATAAAAAGAAAATTAAAAGTTATAATTTATGGAGAAAAAAAGGAGGTTAAGTATGAGTTCAAAATTAATGAAAGATATAATTTATGAAAACAGAAAAAAGAAACAATTGACACAAGAACAACTCGCTGATTTATTAAATGTTTCAAACAAAACAGTAAGTAAATGGGAAAGAGGTTTAAGCTACCCAGATATTTTAATAATCCCTAACCTAGCTAAAATACTAGAAATTTCAATTAATGAATTGTTTGATACACATGATATGAAGGAAGAAGTCATAGTTGAATATGATAAAACACTAGCAACTAAATATAAACAAGCTAGCATATTGTCTTCATTATTATTTATTTTTTCACCATTATTAGTATTAATTGGAAGTATGGGAGGTTTAAACGAAATAACGATAATTGGTTGGGTTATTGGAGTTGGAATGATTATTGCTTCTATGATAAATTTTATACTTCAAACAAGTAAATACATTAGTCTAATAGAAGAAAAATTTTATAAAGAAAAATACATAATAGTATTAAAAAATTGCTTTTCAATATATTTATTATTAATAAGTTTACCAATATTAGTGTTAATTCCTGCGATTTTTTCGAATCCTATATATAGTTATATAATAATTGCGGTTTTAACTTTGTTAATAACATGTCTTCCATATTTTTTAATTATTAGAAAATATAACTTTTTGGACAGAGGAATTAAAGAATATGTATTAGCAACTTTCTCTCTTATATCATATATTCTTGGTGCAATTTTGATGATTTTTATAGATCCTTATCCATACATATGTTTTATAGTAATATCTATTGCTTTGTATTTTACAATAATTTTTGGTTGTAATAAATTTAAAAAATAATATTTTTTAAAAATTTTGTGATATTAAAATCCAGTTTCTTTGAGGTAATACTCATAGACTGGATTTTTGTTTTTAAAAAGTTTTCTTAAAGTATCAAAAAAATGTCGAAATAATTTCTATTATTTTTGTATTTTTCTTAAAAGTATGGTAAAATTAGTTAGACAATTTTAGATATAATCATATATTTTAAGACAAATAAATTATTAGGTCTTTCTTAAAAGAAAGGAGATTGTACTTATGAGCTTAAAAGAACAATTAATCTATGTGAGAAGAAAATTACAATTAACACAATCAGAATTAGCAGAAAAGACTGGTATAGCATTAATTACCATAGCTAGATGGGAAACTGTCGATATTAAGCCTCAAATGAAGGCTTATGGCAAATTTTTAGCATTCTGTGAAGCTAATGGAATTAAGTTTGAATAAGTAGTAAAGGAGTAGTGTTAATATGAGTGTTGGATTTAACGAATTAACAAGAGTACAAATGCCTGCTTTGGTGCATTTAACAAGATTAGGATATAAATTCTTTGGTAAAATAAATGAATCTCAAGCAAATATTGATTTTGATCCTGATACAAATATTCTAATTAAAGTGTTTAAAGAACAGTTTGCGAAACTTAATCCAGGACATGAAGGAGAAGCTGAACAAGTTCTTAGAGATATTAGATTAGAGTTGGATAATGATGATTTAGGACGTGGTTTTTATAAGCGTTTATTATCTGTATCTCCGATTAAATTAATTGATTTTCAAAACCCTGATAATAATGTCTTTCATTGTACTGGAGAATTCACTTGTAAAAATGGCGATGATGAATTTAGACCAGATATCACATTATTTATCAATGGATTACCGTTAGTTTTCTGTGAAGTAAAAAAACCACACAATAAAGGTGGTATGTTAGAAGAAAGCAAAAGAATGAACAGTGTTAGATTTCCTAATAGAAAGTTCAGACGTTTTATTAACATTACTCAATTAATGATTTTCTCTAATAATATGGAATATGATACTTTAGGTGGAATCGTACCAGTAGAAGGAGCATTCTACTGTACAGGTGCAAGAAATAAATCCTTCTTTAATGTTTTTAGAGAAGACAATAACACAAAATCTCAAGTTGCACCATATAATCTTACATATCCTTATAAAGAAATAGATTTAAATGTCGAAAAAAGTATTTTAACTGAATTTAATTGTCAAGTTATTCATACTTCATCTGAGTATCAAACAAATCTTTCAACAAACACCCCAACTAATAGAATACTAACTTCTATGTGTAGTAAAGAAAGATTATTATATTTAATAAAATATGGAATTTGCTATGTAAAAAGTGAAAGAGAAGTTGATGGTAAAATAGAGGTTAAAGATGAAAAACATATTATGCGTTATCAACAACTTTTTGCTTCAATGGCGATTACTAAAAAGTTAGATGAAGGTTTTACTTCAGGTGTGATTTGGCATACACAAGGAAGTGGAAAAACAGCTTTATCATTCTATTTAAATTCAATTTTAACCGATTACTTTGCTAACAAAAGCAAAGTTGCAAAATTCTATTTTATTGTTGATAGATTAGATTTGTTAGAACAAGCTAAACAAGAATTTGAGGCTAGAGGATTATCAGTTAAAACAGCTAATAGTAGAAGTGAGTTAATGGCTCAATTTAGATCTCAACAATCATTAGAAGGTAATCTAGGTACAAATGAGGTAACAGTTGTCAATATACAACGTTTTGAAGAGGATAAAGAAAAAGTAGAATTACCACAGTATGCAACTAATCTTCAAAGAATTTTTATTATTGATGAAGCTCATAGAGGATACAATCCAAAAGGAAGTTTCTTAGCAAACTTATTTGATGCAGATCCTAAATCAATTAAAATTGCATTAACTGGAACTCCATTATTAAAAGAAGAACGAGCTTCTTGGAAAGTTTTTGGAAATTATTTCCATACTTACTATTACGATAAATCAATTCAAGATGGTTACACTTTAAAAATCATTAGAGAACCAATTGAAACAAAGTATAAAGAAAAATTATCTGCTATCTATGAAAGCATTGAAAATTTAGTTCAAAAGAAAGAAGTAAAAAGAGAATATATTGTAGATCATGATGTTTATGTTAAGGAACTTTTAAGATATATTATTACGGATTTAAAACAATTTAGAACAATTCAAGGTGATAATACTTTAGGTGGTATGATTATTTGTGAAACGAGTGAACAAGCAAGAAAACTATATGCTTTCTTTGATGAAATCCAACAAGAATTGAATATTGATTCTTCAATAAAATCTGATTTTAAAGCAGGACTAATCCTTCATGATAGTGATGATAAAGAAACTAGAAAACAAATAGTTAAAGATTTTAAGAAAAATATGACTATTGATGTTCTTATTGTTTTCAATATGTTATTAACTGGATTCGATGCACCAAGACTTAAGAGATTATATTTTGGTAGAAAGTTAAAAGATCACAATTTATTACAAGCTATTACTCGTGTTAATAGACCATATAAAGATAACCGTTATGGATATATCATAGATTTTGCTGATATTAAGAAAAATTTTGATGAAACTAATGATGCATATATGAAAGAATTAAATAAGTTCAATATTAATGAAGAAGTTGGAGATGATGTTGAACCTAATACATTGACACAAGTTATTGAGGATAAAGATGCATTAATTCAACAATTAAAAGAAATCCAACAAATTATGTTTGATTACTCAACTGATAATGCTGAAGTATTTAGTTCTGAAATATCTACAATTGAAGATAAAGAAGAATTGTTGAAACTTAAGAAGGCATTAGTTACGGCTAGAGACTGCTATAACTTGGTTAAAACATTTGGTGATGAAGAACTAAAGGAAAAGATTAAATCGTTTGAATTACAAAAACTTCCTTCTTTAATTTCCGAAGTTCAACATTGTATAGATGGAATCAATCAAAAAGAAGCACTTGCAGAAAGTGATATAACAAAACAATTAATTAATTCTGCTATGCAAGATATTACATTTAAATTCGATAAACTTACAGATGAAGAATTAAGGATTGTAAATGGTGAAGGCGAAGACATTAATCAAAAATGGCAAAGAACTATCATTGGATTTATGGAGAATATTGATCCTGAAGATCCTGAATATATGACTTTAAGACAAGCATTCTTAGCAAGATTCAAAGAACATGGATTTATCGCTGAAACCGTCGAAGAGTATCAAGGGGCTTGTAAAGAACTTGATGAAGTCTTAAAGAAATTAGCTGAGCTACAAAAGAAAAATAAAGTATTATTAAATAAATATAAAGGTGATGCTAAGTTTGCTAGAGCTCACAAAAGAATTAGAGAAGAAAATCAATTAAGAAAAGATAAGGGAAAGAAACCTTTAATTTCTGAATATGATAACGAAATAATGAATACCTTATTATTCATTAAAGACACAATTGATAAAAAAGTGTACGATAGAAATGATATTTTAAAGAAAGATGCCTATTTTGAACAAACTGTAATGACACAAATTACAGAAGGTATGGATATCTTAAATGTGGCTAACACAAGAGAAGATAGACTATTTATTCAAACAAGAATTGCTTCACAATATTTAAATCAATATCATAGTACTTATGCGTAGTATAGGAGAATGAAAAATGAGTTTAACAATAAAAGATAAAACAGTCGCTCTAATTGATGCGATGAAAGCAACATGTCAAAGTTATGGTATGGGGAATGATGGTAATGAGTATAAAATTATTACTCAAGTTTTCCTATATAAGTTTTTAAATGATAAATTCGGTTACGAAGTAAAAAGATTGTGTCCTAAATTAGCTAATGCTGAAAAATGGGAGTTAGTATATAAAGAAATGTCAGAAGATGAAAAACTTGATTTATTCGATAAATTATCGCCTGATATTCCAAGATTATATCCAGAACATTTAATTGCTAACTTATGGAATCAACAAACAAAAGGTGATTTTGATTTATTGTTTGATAGTACAATGTTAGATATAGCAGAAAAAAATATTGAAATATTTTCTACTCAAACATCACAAAATACTAAAATTCCTTTATTTGAAACATTAACAAAATTCGTAACAGATGATGCGATGAGAGCTCCATTTGCCAGAGCTTTAGTAGATAAACTTGTAAACTTCTCATTTGAAGAAGCGTTTACTAAAAACTATGATTTCTTTGCAGATATTTTTGAATACTTAATTAAAGATTATAATACTGCTGGTGGTGGTAAATATGCAGAATATTATACTCCACATTCAATTGCTACAATTATGGCAAGACTATTAGTTGGAAATAATACTGATTTCCACAATATAGAAATATACGACCCATCAGCTGGAACTGGTACATTATTAATGGCACTAGCTCATCAAGTTGGAGAAGATAGATGTACAATTTACTCTCAAGATATATCTCAAAGAAGTAATAAAATGTTAAAACTAAATCTTATTTTGAATAATTTAGTTTCTTCATTAGATCATGCGGTACAAGGGGATACTTTAGTACATCCATATCATAAATCTGATGATGGTCAACGATTAAGACAATTTGATTTCGTTGTTTCAAATCCACCGTTTAATATGGATTTCTCAGACACAAGAGAACAAATTGCATCAATGCCAGTTAGATTCTGGGCAGGTGTTCCAAATATTCCTAACAAAAAATTATCAAGCATGTCTATCTATACATGTTTCATTCAACATGTTATTAATTCATTGAAAGATGAAGTAGGTAAAGGTGCTATTGTAGTTCCTACTGGATTTATTACTTCTAAGTCTGGAGTTGAAGGAAAAGTATTAAAGAAAATTATAGATGATAAAATTGTTTATGGATGCATTAGTATGCCTTCAAATGTATTTGCTAATACAGGAACAAATGTATCAGTAGTTTTCTTTGATAAATCTAAAAAACACGATAAGTTAATACTAATTGATGCTTCTAAACTTGGAGAAGATTATCAAGATAGTAATGGATTAAAGAAGAAGAGATTATTACAAAGTGAAATAGATCAAATTGTTGAAGCATTCCTAGAAGAAAAAGCTATTGATGATTTCTCAGTTGTTATTGATTATTCACAAGCTAAGGAAAAATATTCTTTAGCAGCGGGTCAATATTTTGATGTTAAGATTGAATATGTCGAACTTACTCAAGAAGAGTTTAATGAAAAAATTAGATCATATGAAAACACATTAAATCAGTTATTTAAACAAGGTGAAGATTTAAATAGTAAAATTGTTAGTAATTTAAAGAGTCTTAAGTTCAATAAAGATGTTGGAGGCAATAAAAAATGATTTTCAAGAGATTATCAGAAATTGCCACAATTGAGATTAGTGGTGTCGATAAAAAAACAGTAGAAAGCGAAATTCCAGTTAAATTATGCAATTTTACTGATGTATATTATAATTGGGAAATAGATTCATCGTATTCAGAAAAATTTATGTCTGCTACTGCAAAACAATCAGAAATTGATAAATTCACGCTAAAAAAGGGCGATGTTGTAATCACAAAAGATAGTGAAACAAAGGAAGATATTGGTATATCTTGCTTAATTAAAGAGGACTTAGAAAATACGATTTTAGGTTACCACTGTGCTTTGATTCGACCAAATAAAAATATTGATGGTGGATATTTGAATGCTTGTTTGCAATCAAGTCTAGCTAGAAAATATTTTTCAAATCAAGCGAGTGGCAGTGGACAAAGATACACATTAACTCTAACAGGTATAGGCTCAGTAAAGATTCCTATTATACCATATGAAGAACAAATTAAAATTGCACAAGTATTCTCTAATATTAATAAAAAAATAAGTGTTAACAATAAGATAAACGATAATTTACAATACTGTTAATCTATAGTCGCTTGTCCATTCATTAATAGTGGAAGTAATGTGTCTCGA
>SVBA01000018.1 GCA_015059095.1 Erysipelotrichaceae bacterium | reverse complement strand
CTTGTGGCAGTTGTAGGGTTTAGACCCTAAAAAAATTTATAGCGTTTACAAAACCCTAAAATTATTTATAGAGCCAAATATCAAAAATTAGTCGGTAAGACAAAGGATATCAGAGGGAATCTGATATCCTTTTTTTTAGACCCTAAAAAAATTTATACCATTTACAAAACCCTAAAATTATTTATAGAGCTCTTTTTCTCTTTTTATATATGTACTATACTTTAAATTATGTATTTTAAAAGTTTATTGACATATTTATTGCGTATTTATTGCATATTTTATATTTTCTATAGTAAAATAATATTGAGGTGATAGTATGCTTTTATTAAAACAATTAAGAAAATTTAAAGGCTTAACTCAAAGTGAATGCGCAAAATTAGTAGGTGTTCCATTGAGAACTTATCAAAATTATGAAAATGATAAAGATAAAATTTATACATTTAAATATAACGAAATATTAAAAAAGTTAATTAATTATGGTAGACCTTTAGAGGAGCATTTATTTCTCAGTGATTATAGATTAAAGTATAGTACTGAAGTTGCTACTGGTAATGATTTAATTAGATTGATTAATAATGTTAAAGATTTTAAAAAAAGAGAATGTTATTCTTCATTAGAACATTTTATTAATAATGATTATAGAGGTAATGTTTGTGTTCTTTATGGTTTAAGAAGAACTGGAAAAACAACATTATTACTTCAACTCGCTTCTTCACTTCCTATAGATGAAGTTGCATATATTAATATAAAAAAAACTGATTCTATGGGGTTATTAAGAGGAGATATTGAAAGATTAAGAAAAGAAGGTATTAAATATTTACTCATTGATGAAATTACATTGTTAGAAGATTTTATTAATGTAAGTTCTATATTACCTAATATTTGTTCAATGCTAGGATTAAAAATAATTTTATCTGGAACAGATTCATTAGGTTTTAAATTAGCAGAGCGTAATGAATTATATGATAGAGCAATTTTTGTTCATACTACATATATTTCTTTTAAAGAGTTTTCATATTTATTAGATAATAATTCTATTGATGATTATATTGAATTTGGTGGAACCTTATTAAAAGAAAATATGACATTTGAGCAATATCAAATAAAAAAGAAAGAATTTGTATTTTCTAATGAGAAAAGTACTAAATTATATATTGATTCTGCAATCGCAGAAAATATACAAAATTCATTGTTAAACGATACATATGGCTCAAGGTATTCTCGTTTAAAGCAATTGTATAATGAAGATGAATTAACTAATGTTATTAATCGAATTATAGAAGATATGAACCATGAATTTGCTTTAAAAGTAATACAAAGAAAATTCAAATCTCATGACTTAGGTTCAGCTAAAGAGATAATAACAAAACATGATGATAGATTTTTTGATATTTTAGATAGAATCAATACGAATAAACTATTAGAAAAATTAAAAGATATTATTTCCGTTAAAGAAAAAGATGAAACTAGAGTTGAAGTTAAATATCATCATATAAATGAAATAAAAAAATATTTATTAGAGTTAGATTTAATATTTAAGACAGATGTAGTTTTTGAAGATAGAAATAGAGAAGAATATATAATTTTTACTCAACCAGGTATGCGATATTCTATTGTTAAAGCATTAGTTAATTCATTATTAAAAGATGCATATTTTGAAACACTAGAAGCAAAAGATAAAAATTATATTATTAAGAAAATTTTAGAAGATGTAAAGGGAAGAATGATTGAAGATATTGTAATGCTTGAACTATCAAAGAAGAATAAAGAATATCATATGGAAACATTTAAATTTATAGCTTCTGAAGGAGAAATTGATTGTATATTTTTAGATAGAGATAAATTACAAATAGATTTATATGAAGTAAAATATAGTAAGACAATTGATAAAAATCAATGTAGACATCTAGAGAATAAACGAATAATAGATTTATTAAAATACAGATATGGAAAAATTAAATCTAAGAATATTATTTATAGAGGAAAAACTACTAAAGTAGGAGATATAAATTATATAAATATAGAAGAATTTTTAAAAAGATAAGTAACAATTCCTATATATAAAGCAATAGATTTTTAAACAAAAAGGGTTTTATAAATATAAATATAAAAAGACGATTTTTAGCCTCGTTTAGAGACTTAATCGTCTTTTTAATATTCTTTAATTACTTAAGTAATTACCAATCCCAATCAGGTTGTAATGAGTCTCCACCAACCTTATCAGTATATGATGAAGAAGTTTCGTCTGAATCTTCTGAACTAATAGTTGTTGAATCACTAGAAGTAGATGAGTCGCTTGAATCACTAATACTATTCTCACTAGATGAAGAACTATTTGCTTCACTATCTAAAGAACTAGTGCTTGAAATAAGTGAAGAATTATTTTCGCTAGTTGATATACTTGATGAGTTTTGATTAGAACAACTTATGAATAGAATAGGTATTAATAATAAAATTAATAATAGTTTTTTCATATTAATTATCTTTCTATTTCGTATAAGTAAACATTATCAGGCGTTCCAACAATATTATATTCTTGGGCTCTAATTACTTGTATATCACCATCTGAATCACGATAACATGCTACTACAATAATTTGATCGTAATTGCCATATTTAAATGTAACATCATCTGTAAGTGATAATGCATAATATTCCGAATATTCTAACTCGTTTCCAGATGGATACACAGTTCCATCATATCTAATGACATCATATTTGTGTTCTTTTTTAAAGTTCCAATAACCAACATACGAAGTAGTACCTTTTACAAAGATGAATTTAAATCCGAATTGTTTTGTAGATGGATCTGCTTCTGCACCACCATAAGCTTTTTCCTCAGTTGTATTTTTGAAACCTGCAATAAATCTAAAGTCATTTATATCTGAAGATATATTTTTTTGTGAATGTAAGAAGTTGTCAGTTTCTTCTTCATATTTTACATGATAACAAGGGGTTTTATTATCGTTTTTAGCTACTTCCGTAGTGAATACATAGTAGTTTTTATCCGGTGTTAATTCTAAGTCAATCGTTTGCTTTGGATTTTCTTCATCGCCCACATTAGCTGTATTTGCAAAAATTAAATGATCATAAGATTTAGAAGCGTCAATTTTAATTTTATACATTTTATTGCCAATATCTGTAACAATTTCTGGATCATGTACTCCAGGGAAAGCATTATTTTCATGAACACCGCCACTTTCATTGCTGAAATTATCGCTCCACATATATACAGAGAATGATTCCCATGGTTTATCTAATGTATCTACGTAAATATAATAATCGTTTGCTTCTACGTAATTAGCATATACATATATATTAGTTGGTACATTAATTAATGAAAAACCTTTTGTAAAAAGATTATTTTCAGTAATTTCTGTAGGAGAAGTATACCAGCCATTTAATTTATATCCTTCTTTTTCAATAAAAATTGGACTAGAGCTTAACGATGGATAATGATTATAGATAGGACCGGTAGAATTAATTTCTTCATTTCCTATCATATAGTGAACATTTGTAACTTCTGTTAAATTAAAATTGTTAAGTTGACTTTCTTTTGTCCAACTATCTTCTGTTATATCTTCATGAACAATTCTAAACTCTTTTCCGTTATCTTTATAAGAAATAGGGAAATTAATATTAGTAGTTTGTAGTGGATTTTCATGAGAAGCATCATTACCATCCCAGTCAAAATAGAAGCCAAAGATAAAGGCATCAATTTCTTGTAATTTTGATAATTTTGAATCTAAAAAATTAATTTCATATTTAAATAAGTTGTTTCCTAAATTCTCAAATCTAGTGTATGAGTCAGATTGTCCATTGTTGTAGTTCCAACCAATATTACCACTTTCATTCCAGAAATATATGAATGGATAATAAGCTTTCGGAGCTTCTTCTCCATACCAAGTTTTAATTCCACTAAAATCCCAATATATAGTTACTTTATTTTCCCAATTTGCAGTATATGTTTTGTTTCCGCTACTTCCTTTAGAAATAGTAACATTTTGTTGAGGGGTAGATCCGTTACTACCAGACCACCCTAAAAAAGTATAATATTCTTTGGTTGGTGCTTTAATAGTGAATGTAGTAGATTCAATTGTAAAAGTGTCATATTGTGAATTTATAGTATTATCTGCACCTGAAATCCCGTTATATGTAATTGTATAAGTAATAGGTGTCCATTTTGCTGTTAATGTATGGTCTGATGGGTTAGATGGTACTACAGAGTCAGCAGTAATTTGTTGCCCTGAAGAATTAAACCAACCGTTAAATGTATAACCCGTTTTAGTTAAACTATTAAATGCATTTGGGTTATCAAATCCGTATGTTAATGTCTCATAGGCAGTGATTGAAGTAATTGTTTCATCAAATGATTTAAAAGTAACTTCACAACTATCTAGTTGTTCATAATGAGCGTATAAAATAGTATCGCTAGTAGTCGAATATATAGTATCTTCAGTTACTTTAGTACCACCTGATTCAGCAGTATACCAACCAGTAAAAACATAAGAAGAATTGTTATGAGTAGCGGTAGGTAAAGCTCCATAAGGAGATTTATAGTTAACTGTTTTAGAGGATGTTGAAACAGTCCCATCCCCTGGATTAAAATTAACTGTGCATTCTACACCATTAAATTTTGCATAATATGTTTTATTATTATGGGCGTCATAATCAACATTTTCTAAGACATACGTAGAATTATTTGAAAGTAAATTATCATTTTCATCATACCAACCATCAAATACAAAGCCATTATTAGCGGTCGCTGTTAATGTTGCATTGGTGAATTGCATAATTGATGTGGAAGAGCTATTACTTGTTGTTGCGTTACTACCAGATGAAAATCTGTGCCCGGAAATTTTTGTCGTACCACGGTCATCTACGGCTTCAGTATTTAATTTGACATTCCAATATGTAGTAACATTAGCAGCAGTATCTGTCCATTTAGTATTAAAAGGGTCAATTTGAAAAAAATTGTATCCGTTTGTTACTTCGTAAGTGCCGCTTTTAATTATATAATTTTTTCTCCCATTAACTCTACTTTCTATTTTTTCTCCTGTTCCACCCCAAGCAGAACCGCTATAGTCTACAAATGCAAATTCTGTGGCGCCACCCCAAGTAGAACTTTGTTCATAATAAAAAACAGAAGAACTAGATAGTTGTGTCATTGTATATCCCTCTGACCAAGTACTATGACCAATTAATAACAAAACCCCTCCAGATGTCCAATCGGAAGGCTTGTCAAAATAAATACGTCCTTTTAAATCATAAGCTTCAACAGTATGAACATCATTATTTGTATTACCAAAACTAGTCGCAGGGACTATTCCAAAAAACATAATAATTAAAAATAATATACGTAAAAGTTTTTTCTTCATAGCAAAAACCTCCAATTACTTAATTCTTGAGTACATTATAAAATATATTTTATAATATAACAATACATTTTTGGAAACGCTTTCAAAAAATAATCATTATTTTATATAAATATATGATTATTGGTATATATAGCTAAGAATAATTAAAATTTACAATAGACTTTTTGCTGATTTCTTACGTAATAAATATATGTAAGGAGTTTTTATTATGGTTAAAAGTAAAAATAAAATAATTAAAATTGAAAATGAAGAAAAAATTATTGGTGAAGATTTTTATTTGGAAATAAGGTCGTTGATTAATGACGCTAGAAAAAGAGTAAGGAATTATGCGAACGCTACTTTATTATTTGTTTATTGGAATATAAGTAAAATGATAGTAGAAGAGCAAGGTGGAGAAGATAAAGCTAAGTATGGAGATAATCTTATAAAAGATTTATCTAAGAGATTAATTAATGATTAAGGTGAAGGTTATGATGAAAGAAATTTAAGGAGAATGAGACAATTTTATTTGATATATCCAATTTGGGTCTCAGTGAGACCCGAATTAACATGGAGTCATTATAGATTATTGTTGACTATTCCGGAACAACATATTAGAGAATATTATATTGAAGAAGCAGTTAAAGGAAATTGGTCAGTTAGACAACTAGAAAGACAAATAAATACATGTGCATACAGTAGAAGTTTAAAGAATATTAATGGTTTCTCTCAAAGAAATTTTGAAAGGATTTCATGGTTTAGTGATGAATTGACATTCCAACAAATTCCGCCACAAGCTGTGGCGAAAATACTATGGTCTACTTGCGTTGAAATATTTCAATACAAGAAATAAGGGAACAACCTGTTCCCCAATTAGCATGGGGAACAATAATTGAAATATTGAAAAAGAACAGAGAGCACGATGCGGTAATTTGGTACATCGATAAAACATATGAAAACTCATGGAGTAGATCAGTTTTAATAAAACAAATAAAAGCCAAAGCATATGAAAGAAATACTATTGAACCTATAGTAAGTAAAGGAATAAAAGATTATTGTGAAGAATAAAAATAACTTACTTAATGTATCAAAAGTAGGTTTCACTAAGACCGGTTTTTAAGACGTTGATTCTTATGTTCAAAACTAGTAAAAATGAAAAAAAGTTAAAATAAAAATAGTAATTTTGTTATTTTCTTACGTAATAAATATATGAAGGAGATTTTTTATGATTAAAAAAGAAGTAAGTGAAATAGTAAATGAACAAGAATATAAAGAAGAACTAAAAAGAATAATTAAAAGAATTAATGAAGCAAATTTTAAAGTTGCAGTTTATTCTAACGAAGAAAAGACTCTAGCTTATTATGATATTGGAACTTATATTAATGAAAGAAAAGAATGGGGAAACCAATACATAAAAAAACTAGCAGAAGATTTAAAAAACATAGATGGATTCTCTAAAAGAAACTTAGAGTATATGGTAAGAGTAGCAGAACTATATACAAAAGAAGAAATTACGCACCAAGCTGGTGCGCAAATTCCTTGGAGAACATTAATTGAGATTACATATAAATGTTCAACTAAAGAATCTAGATTATGGTACATTAATAAAACATATCAAAATTCATGGAGTAGATCAGTTTTAATAAAACAAATAAAAGCCAAAGCATATGAAAGAAATACTATTGAACCTATAGTAAGTAAAGGAATAAAAGATTATTGTGAAGAATAAAAATAACTTACTTAATGTATCAAAAGTAGGTTTCACTAAGACCGGTTTTTAAGACGTTGATTCTTATGTTCAAAACTAGTAAAAATGAGAAAAAGTTAAAATAAAAATAGTAATTTTGTTAATTTCTTACGTATTAACATATAGAGCGTGTTTATTCAAGGAGGAAAATAACATGAAATATGAAGAAAATGAATACGTAGAATTAAAAGAATCGATTATAGAAGATTTAGAAAAAGAAGTGGTTGCATTTCTTAACACTCATTCCGGAGCAATCTATATTGGAGTAAATAAGATAGGAGAAGTAATAGGAATTAATAATTATGATGATTTGAGTTTAAGAATTGTTGATAGATTAAAGAATAATATTACACCATCTATTATTGGATTATTTGAAGTTAATATTTTAAATGATGATAATAATAAGCATTATTTAGAAATCAATGTCGCTAGCGGGATTGAAAAACCTTATTATATAAAGAAATATGGAATGTCAGTAAAAGGATGTTTTAAAAGAATAGGTACTCAATCTTCTCCAATGGAACAAAAAGAAATAGATAATCTATACGCTAAAAAAGTTAAAAATACATTATCTAATATGGTATCACCTAGACAAAAGTTAACATTTACTCAACTTAAAATTTATTATCAAGAAAAAGGATATGAGGGAGTAAATAATGAATATTTTTTAGAGTCTTTAGATTTATATACTGAAGATCATAAATTTAATTATTTAGCTTATTTACTTTCTGATAATAATGCTACATCTATTAGAGTTGCTAAATATAGTAATGACGATTTTGTGGAAAGAAATGAATATGGAAGATGTTGCTTAATTAAAGCAATAAATTGCGTTATTGAAAAATTGAAAATTGAAAATAAAACAAGTATTGAAATAACAGGTGATGCTAGAAGAAAAGAAATAAATCTTGTAAATCCTACAGCTTTAAGAGAAGCTATTTTGAATATTTTTTGTCATAATGATTACTCTGTAGGAAGTGAACCTTATATAATTATTTATGATGATAGAATTGAGTTATTTTCTTATGGAGGATTGCCTCAAGGTTTATCTAAAGAAGAATTTTTCAAAGCAAAATCTTTACCTAGAAATAGAGAATTAATGCGTGTAATGAGTGATTTAGATATGGGTGAACACTTAGGTAGAGGTATGAGAAGAATAATGAAATATCTTTCTAAAAAAGATTTTGAAATAACTGATAACTTTATTACGATTTCTTTTAAATATGGTAATGATGTTATAAAAGCTTTACATCCACAAGTTATAGATACAAATTGCGATTTAACTGAACAAGAACAAGTAATAATTGATTATATTAAGAAATATGGCTTTATTAGACGAAGTACTGTGGAAGATATATTAAATATTCGAAAATCTAGAGCTGGCAAAATATTAACACTTATGATAGGAAAACAAATCATAAAAATTGAGGGGGCTAGTTCAAATAGCAAATATGTATTATATCAATAAATTCGGAGAGTGTGGGAGAGAGCGGGAGAGAGCGGGAGATACCGGGAGATACCGGGAGAATAGGATATACTGATGAAAGTGAACCGAGAGTGAAAAAGAATAATACATAGCAGTCTATTCTAATGAAAAAAACTTTGGCCTACCATGATTTTTGAACTTACATTAATGAAGAAAAGTTTGAAAAGGTCAAAATAGGATTATATATAAATAGCCTAAAGTGGACGCAAATATAAATATAATGTGATTTTTTAAATTTATCTACGTTTGAAAATGATGATGTTCCTTTAGTTTTCTCTAGGTATGTTTTAGAAGATAAACTTAATGAGCATTTTAATAAATGAAAAAAATAGATACTATATTTTTATTTGATTTAGTGTTATTATTAACATACGAGGAGTTTTTTATAATGGCAAAACATTTTAATTTAAAAGCAAATGGATTAGATGTAATTAGAAGCGTTAATCCAAAACTTATGTCATATAATGTTGAAATGACAGAAGTTACAGGTGGTACTTTCTGGAAAGCTTATACTAAAGCACAAGTAGAAGGTAAAGAAGATTTTCCACCATTAAAGAGTATGGATTTAAGTGGTATTATGCAAGTATACCCTCCAATTAACTTATATAATGAAAGAGTTAGAAAATTAGCAAAAGAATTTGGTCCAGTATGGGTTAGAGTATCTGGTACATGGGCTACTAAAACTTATTATGATTTAGATGGTCATACTAATGGTAAAGTACCTGAAGATTATCAATCAGTTTTAACAAAAGATCAATGGATTAATTTATTAGAATTTGTTAAAGCAGTGGGCGCTAAATTATTAATTTCTGTTAATAACTGTGAAGGTTTACATAAAGCTAATGAACCATGGCACCCAGGTCAAGCAGAACAATTATTTAGATTCTCTAAAGAATATGGTGTTCCAGTTGAAGCTGCTGAATTTATGAATGAACCTAATATGTTAGCATTCTCTGGTGCTCCAGTAGGATATACTGCTGAACATTATAGAAGAGACCAAGATTTATTCTTCAAATGGTTACATGAAAATTATCCTGAAGTATTAAGAGTAGGTCCTTGTACTGTAGCAGCAGAAATGGGTCCTGAAGCTGGTATGGATACTTCTGGTTTAGGTGGTATGTTTGGTGATAATGTTTCAACTGAAGGATTAATGGAACCAACTAGTGAACCAATCGATGTATATTCTTACCATTATTATAATGGTATTTCTGATAGATTAATGTCAGTAATGCCTCAAATGCACTGGTCTCCAGATTCTACATTATCTGAAAAATATCTTGCAGTTGCAGGAAAATGTGCTGCTGGTAATAGAAAATATAGAGATAAATATTGTCCAGGAGGAGAAATGTGGGTTACTGAATCTGGTGATGCTGGAGGCGGTGGTGACTCATGGGCTTCTACATACATGGATGTATTTAGAACATTAAATGAATTAGGTGATTTTGCTACTATTACTGATGGTGTTATTTTCCATAATACTTTAGCTTCATCAGCATATGGTTTCTTAGATCATCATGATTTCTCACCACGTCCTAATTACTGGGCTGTACTATTATGGTCTAAATTAATGGGAACTACTGTATATAATTCAGGTATTGAACTACAAGAAGGTGCTCATATTTATGCTCATTCTAGAAAAGATGGTAAAAAAGGTATTGCATATTTAGCAATTAATAACTCGCATACTGAATCTACTAAAGTTACTTTAGAAAAAGACGCAGAAGTTTATGAATTACACGCAGACTTTATCCGTTCAGAAGTAATGAAATTAAATGGTAGAGAATTAGTTTTAGGTGAACACGATGAATTACCTGATTTATCAGCAAGAAAAGTAGAAGCTGGTGAATTAGAATTAAAACCTGAAACTTGTACATTTATCATTATGTAATTAAGTTTTTTAAAAAAAATAGAACTTTTAAAGAAAACCTCCGTATTAACTATATAGGAGGTTTTTATTATGAAGAAAAAAGAAATAATCGAAGTTATTAATGAACAAGAATATAAAGATGAACTAGATATTATTGAAAAACGAATTGAGGAAACATATAGACAAGTATATGCTTACTCAAATCCTAAATTGATAATGCTTTATTATGATATAGGAAGATATATTAATAAACATAAGACTTGGGGTTCTGAATATGTTAAAAGATTATCTAATGATTTAAAACATAGGAAAGGGATGAGTTATGATAATTTGTATAGAATGGCTAAATTTAATAAATCTTTTACTTATGAAGAAATTGTGGCGCAAGCTGTGCCACAAATTCCTTGGGGACATATTGTGACAATCATGTCTAAATGTTCAAATAAAGAAGCAAGATTATGGTATATAAGAAAGACATATGAAAACTCATGGAGTAGATCAGTCTTAATAAAACAAATAAATGCTAAAGCATATGAAAGAAATATGATTGAACCTATAGTAAGTAAAGGAATAAAAGATTATGATAATAAACTTATTGATAAAATTGTAAAATCTAGTTACTACTTATCAATTAAAAGTAATGAAATTAATACTGAAAAAGAATTAAAAGAACAAATGATGTATAAATTAATTGAATTATTACAAGAAGTAGGAAAAGGTAATGCGTTTGTTGGGAGAGAATATAAGATTAAAGGCGGGAAGAAAACTTTTTATATTGATTTATTATTTTATAATTATTTATTGCATTCATTTTTAGTTATAGAAGTAAAGATAGGAGAATATAAACCTGAATATTATGGACAACTTAAAAATTATGTATCTTTAGTAGATAAAGAGATTAGAAGTAAAATAGATAATAAAACAATAGGAATTTTATTATGTAGAAATGGAGATAGCTATGTTATTAAATCTACTTTTGAAAGTGAAGAAACACCACTGATTTATACTGAATATATTTTATTAGATAAATTAGATGATTATTTAGAAAAAAATAAAAAAGAATGATATCTTTATTCTAGTTTAAAAATTTATTATAATAACTGTAGGTAGTAAATATGAGTGAAAGTAAAAAAAGAGTTTTTAGAACAATGATTGCAGTACTTATAGCGATGATGCTGTATGTTGTTTTATTATGTGTTGACAAAATATTTGGTTTAGATCATAAAGAATGGTTAAGCGTATCTAATATGTATACACCATTTTTTGGTTCAATAGCCGCAATATACGTCATTAATAAATATGCAAAAGACTCTATTAAATCTGCAAAAAGGAGATCTATTGGTTCAATAATTGGTGGGATTTATGGAATGATATTATCTTTAATAATTGAATATATTTTCTTGGATTTAATTAATATAGATGTATCTAATATTGATGGGTTAATTATTTGGAAAATCGTTCAATTTGTTGTAGTCGGTGTTAGTATTGTACCTTTGATTGCTCTATTAAATAAATTTAAACTAAGTGATGCTTTGTTTATTACAGGATTAACTTATTTTTCAGTAACTATATCTATTAGAAATGGGGGAATGCCAGTAGTTCAATTTGCGATTAATAGAATTCTTTCTACTATTATTGGTGTGGGAATTGCATTATTGGTTAATCATTTTTACTTATTTAGGCATAAAAATAAAAATATTACATTTATATGTTCTTTTGAAAATGAAAATATACAAGATGATTATAGTTTTGACAACGAAGAGATATATTTAACAAATAGATTATGTGAATGTGATGCTAATTTAATTTTTGCGACCTCGATGAATTTTGGCGAATTGGGTAAAATATTTTCTGAAGTTGATTTAGATAGACCAATAATATTAATGAATGGCGCTATTGTTTATGACAATAAGAAAAAAGAGATAATTTATGTTAATAATATTGAAAAAGAGACTGCAAACGAAGTGAAAATGGCATTAAGAAAATATGTTAGTAACATATTTACTCATACAGTTATTAATAATAATATGCTTTGTTATTATCAATCGATTATTAATGAAGGGGAACAAGATTATTTTAGAGTTTGTTATGAACAAGATGAATTTAGATTTGTATATGGGGATAGTCCTTTAGATTTAGATATTTGCTGTTTGAGTATTATAGTTAATAAGAAAGTTGTTGAAAATATATTGTCTGATGAAAAAATAAAAAATAATAAAAATATACTCGTTGTTATAGAAAAATGTAAAAATAAAAAATATATAGCAATTCATATATATAATAAGGATGTGAGTAAAATAAATGCTTTAAAAGCAATGAATTTGAATAGTGAAAATCAATTAATAGTAATTGGTAGTAAGTCTAACGATTTAGAATTAATTAAGAGTGCAGACTATTCTATGTGTTTTGATAATTCAAATAAATCAGTAAAAGAAGAAGCGGATTTAATAATAAAATCAACAACCTTAAGCTGTGGATTAAAGTATATAAAAAAGATTTATCATTCGAGAAATATTAAAAAAACAATAAATAAATTGAAAAATTAATAGAGCTTATAAAGAAAACATCTTGTTAAATATATAGTAGGTTTTTATTATGAAAAATGATTAATAGAAGTTATAGATGAAATAAATATTATTAATAAACAATTGAAGAAACTCTATTAGCATTATTAGAATATATCTTAGATAAATTGGATGATTATCTAAATGAAAAAAAGTTGAGTTTTTAGCGTAAAACTCAACTTATTTTATTAATGTTATCTCTATTAATTTTGTTTCTAATGGAGCGATATTACATTCCACATTTAACTTGGATTCGTTAATTGTTTTGTTCGATATATAGATTGAAGGCTCACTTAAAATCTTTAGTTTTTCTAGTTCATCGTTGGTCATTATTTTAGGCGCACCAATCTCTAACCATTTATCAAAACTAGAACCGTTAGTTTTACTAATAGTTGTAGTTTTTATTTTACAATCTTTAAATGGAAGATTATTTATTTCAAATGAGAATTTGATATTAGTAGATTTAGGGAAACAATGATATCTTTCTTGTTCTGATATTTGATAATATTCATTTTCTGCATATAAATCAGAATAGTGAGAATAATTATTTACTAATATAATAATCTTATTTTCTTTTGAAGTAATCATGTAGTTATATGATTTTTTTATTAATTGATCTCCTAATTTTGAAAACATACTGTATACATAATAACTTGGTTTCTTTAATAGATTATAGGTAAAGAAGGAATTATTCCCATTAAATGTTTCTTTGTTTGTTAATATATCATTAGTAATATCGGAAAAACCTAATTTGCTATATGAAGAAATACTTTTAATATTTTCAATTAGATTTTTACATAGATATGAGGAAGAATATAATGTGTCATTTAATAGACTTCTTGAGGAAGAAAAGTTAATATTTTCAAAGAACATTTTGTTTTCAAAATAAATATTTTTCTTTTTAAGATAATTAATAAACTCTTTTAATTCGTCTTTATTTTTTGTTAATATATTTTCTTTATTATTAGCGTCTTGATAAAGGATACTTATAAAAGAAAAATCGATAAACTTTGATTTACAATGGTCTAAAAAGTCTTGATAAATTGTTGTTTTTAAAATCAAATCTTTAGTAAATGATGGAGAACCAATTTTAATACCTTTTAATTCTTTTTTAGTTTTATTATAGAAATTATTAAATAGAGTAGAATAAATTTGGGTTTGTTTTTTATTACTAATTTCTATATCTTTAAATGATAAATTTATTAACCAAGAGTTAATTTCTTCTTTAGTATATGAGTTGACTAAATGGTTGTAGAATGAATCTAATAAGCTTAAAAATGATGAATCTGATATTTGGTTATTATCAAAAACTAATTTTATATAAGGCTTTAATGAAACACTTTTTAAATAGGAAAGAATTCTATCAAAAGTGATAAAAGAAAATGAGTAATCATATGGATTATTTTTTAATATATTTATTTCTTTTTCAAAAATATTGTTTAAAGTAATATATTCAAAATTGATATCTTTTTGCATATTTTTTAAGCAATTTTGAACATCTATATCCATTATTAATTTGTAATCTTCTAATTGTAATACTTTAGTTTGAGGGGAATGTAAAGTAGTAGTTTTATTCTTATAATCAACACTTACTAAAGCTTCAGTATCTCTAGTAATTTCATAATTTGGATTATTTCCTCTTTGACTTGCTTGTTCGTATAGTAGAAGAATTTTTTCAATTGCTTCTTTTTTTAATTCGTTTGAATCCAAAATCGTATTTTTACTGTGCTTTTTAAATTCTTTACGGTATTGGCTAGGATAGGTTTTATATATAGAAGTGAATGCTCTAAAGTACGATCTTGAGTTTTCAAAACCATGAGTTAAAGCGATTTCTTCAATTGTTTTATTGCTAAAAAGTAGATCATTTAGTGAGTTATTGACTCTTAAATCATCATAGTAGTCAATAAAGTTAGTGTCTAAACTTTGTTTAAATAGTCTAGATAAGTAGGCGATTGAATAGTTGAATTGTTTAGATATTGAAGAAAGAGATAAGTTCTCTGAATAGTGATCATTAATATATGCAGTAATTTTAGTAATTGTATCATAGTTAGTTCTTTTGATATCTGCCTCTTCTAGATTGACAGAAAAATCATTCATTAATTGAGCAAATAGTGAAAAGGAAATTGCTCTATTAGAATAAATAGAGTTAACATTATCCATTGAATTTAATCTCACGATTGAATAAATTAAAAATTTAATTGATTCATATTTAGGATGATTGACTACTTCCATTGAATTTAGATTAAAAGCGATGCTATCAGGGTCAATATCTCCTATAGCAAATTCATTTTGATCGATTAATACTGATAGAATTGTAGAAGTATTATTAAGTGCATCAAAAGAATGATATGTTCTAGAGTTAACTATAAAAATATCATTTTCTTTTGCAATGTATTTCTTATCTCCAATATTGCATTGGAATTCTCCTTCTAAAACAATAATAAGTTGAACCATTGAATGCATATGTAAAAAAATGTTATCAAACTTAATTACAGAGAATGATAATGGTATCTTGTTATCAAATTGAAGTATATTAATCGTTTCTTTCATGACTTTATTATAATAAAGTGTTTTTTCTAAAACAATACATAACTACACTTTTTTGACATTTATTAATTGATAATTGTTTATTAAAAGTTTAAGAAGGTAAAAAAAATGCAGTTATTATGGAAAATATCAAAAAGTGTAAGCGATTTCATCTATTGTATACTTATAGTATAAGGAAAGGTGTATGCATTATGAAAGAACCAATTTTTAAAGCAACCCATATTGTAAAACAATTTGGTCCTACAATTGCACTTAATGACGTTGATATTGAAATCTATCCTGGTGAAATTCGTGGTTTCATTGGTGAAAATGGTTCAGGTAAATCAACAATGTCTGCAATCATGACTGGTATTCATGAAAAGACAAGTGGTTCGATGGAATATCATGGCAAACCTTGGGAACCTAAATCAATGGTTGAGGCTCTTAAAGGTGGCATTGGTATCATCGTTCAAGAAAACGGTACAATTGCACCAATCAGTGTTGCTGAAAACATTTACTTAGGGGAATTAGACTCATTCTCTGGAAGAAATTTCTTCGAAACAAAAAAGGTCGAAAACTTTTCTCCTTTATTCGATGTTTCTTTAAAAGAATTTGATACTAAAGTTGATGGAATTGTAGAAAGAATTTCAAAAACAGAAGACAAAAATGAAATTAAAGAAATTATCTTAGAAGCTAAAAAAGGTGAATTATTTGATTTATACATGGCTTTAAATGAAAGTCTTGTAAATTCTAATGTTACTAAATTAGAAAGTGAAGATGCTTTATTTGATAAAAAGGCTCAAGAATTATTTGATAACTTTGTTAAGACAAATGAAGAAATCAATACAAAGTATGATGAAAATAAAGAATCTTTAGATGAAGTATTAGTTTCTAGAAGAAGAGAAAGTGAATTAAAAGATAACAAAAAGAACTATAAGAAAGCATGTATCGCTTTAGACAATTCATCTTATATGAGACGTAATTGGTTAAAGAATGATGTTATTGCATTAAAGAATCACTACTTAAATGCAATTGCTAGAATTAAAGATGTTCATGCGAATAAGAAAGTAAAAGAATTTAAAGGTAAATTGCTTGATTTCTTCTTTGGTCCATTTGTTAACGCTAAAAAATTAAACAAATATTCTCAATTAGCACTTTCTAAAATTGGTGTTAATGATATCTATGCAAGTGCTCCAACTTTTGCATATGATATGCAAGCAAGAAAATTAATTGAGATTGCTAAATGTTTAAATAAAGATCCAGAAATCTTTATTGTCGATGAAACTACAACTGCATTATCAGAAACTGGTAGAAATCTTCTATATAAAAAGATGAATGAATTAAAAGAAAGAAACAAATCTGTATTATTCATTTCTCATGATTTAGAAGAATTAATGGAAAAATGTGATACTTTAACAGTTTTAAGAGATGGTAATATCGTTGCTAACTTAGATAAAGCAAAAGGTGAATTTGATCCAGAAGCAATTAAGAAATATATGATTGGTAGAGAATTAAAAGGTGATTACTACCGTTCAGATTATGATGGATCTCATTCAGATGAAGTTGTTCTAAAGATGGTCGATGGTATTTATGGTAAAGGTTTAAGACATGTTGATATTGAACTACATAAAGGTGAAATCTTAGGTATTGGTGGGTTATCTGATTGTGGTATGCATGATTTAGGTAAGGCATTATTTGGTAATATCAAGATGCAAGGTGGTTTCGTCTATACAGGAAAATCTTTAGATATCCAAGTTGATAGTGAAGTTAAGGCTATGAAGAATAGAATTGGTTATCTTTCTAAGAATAGAGACGTTGAAGCATTAGCAGTTAAATCATCAATCTTTGATAATATTGCAATCGCTTCTATTAATAATGTTGCAATTAAAAATTTCTTTGTCTTTAAAGGTAGAGAAAAGAAAATCGTTGATAAACAACATAGAGATTTACAAATTAAATGTAATAACACTCAACAATTTGTTAACACATTATCAGGTGGTAATAAACAAAAGGTATCTTTAGCTAAGTGGATTGGTAATGATTCTGAAATATTAATCTTAGACTGTCCTACTCGTGGTGTTGATATCGGTGTTAAACAATTTATCTATCAATTACTTTATAAAATGAAAAAAGAAGGTAAATCAATCATTATGATTTCTGAAGAATTACCAGAATTAATTGGTATGTCAGATAGAATTGTCATTATGAAAGATGGACAAGTAACTAAAGAATTTGATAGAAGTGCTGATCTAACTCAAGAAGAGATCGTTAAATATATGATTTAGGAGGTGGCGATATGGAATTTCAATCAAATAAAAGATTTTCTGAAGAATTGTTAAACTTAATCGCTAACTCTGATCCTTCAAAAGAATTAGGTGAAAAAGTTACTTCAGAATATAAAGTTTTAAAAGAAGAACTTGAATTAGAAATTAAAAATGAATTAGAAAAAGCAAAATTAGACCACGAATCTAATTTAAAAGTTATTGAAGAAGAAAGACTTCAAGGCATTAAGAAAAATGATGATATCTTCAATGCGTTAAGTGATGAAGATAAATTATTAAAAGCTCATATTGAAGAACATGATAATGCGATTAAAGGTGTTAACATCGTTGCAAAAAGAGCAAGAATTAAAGAAAACAATGATTATGATTTATTAGAAAAAGATATCAAATTAAAAAGATTATTCTTCTATAATGATTATTCAATGGTTTTAGAAAAAGCTACAGGTAAAGGAAATAAACTTGCTGATGTAGTTAATACAATGATTCTTGAAAAAAGAGCAACTCTTACTTTAAGAGGCGTATTAAAAAACAAGACAATGTGGACTAATATGATTCCTCTAGCAATGTTAATTGTTGCAATCATTGTCTTCTTTGTATCTAACTCTATAACTGGATATAAAGGTGATATGACAGATATTATTAATAATGGTGTATTCGTCGCAGTAGTTGCTTCAGGTGCAGTTTATATTTATTCGAGTGGTTCATTTGATATGTCATTAGGTGCTGCTTCATTAATGTGTGCTACTTTAGCAGGTATTGTTTGGAATACTACAGGTAATTTATTCTTATCATTAATCGTTTCGTTAGGTTTAGGTGCAATCTTAGGTATTGTAAATGCGATTTTAGCAAATGTTCTTGGTCTTCCAGTAATGGTTATGACATTAACAATGTTAAATATCCTAAATTCAATTCATGCAGTTATCCTTCAAACTCAAGGTAACGAATTAGTTATTAAAGAAGGAATGCCAGCAGAAACTGTTGTTTATGCAACTTACTTAGTAGTCTTCTTCCTATTATGTTGGGCAATCTTCAACTATACAAAAATGGGTAGAAGAAATAAGATGATTGGTTCTAACCAAACAGCTGCTCAATTCTCTGGTATTTCAATTATGAAAACAGGTATTATCTCGTTTGCAATTTCTGGTATTGGTTTAGGTATTGCAGGTTTCTTATTTACATCATATAAATCAGGATCGCAATTCTCAACGGGTACAGTATTAGATACAATCGGTTTAAATGTTGTTATCGCAATCGTATTTGGTGGTATGACAACTTCAGGTGGTCCACGTAGTAGAATCTCTTGTGGTATCATCGGTGCATTCTTCTGCATCTTCTTAGATGAAATCTTTAGATCATTAGGTATTGCAGATTATAGATTCTTAGCAAAAGGCATCGTCTTCTTAGTAGTTTCATTATTCAATATGTGGAGCACTAGACCTAAGATGCTTGCTAGATAGGAGGTAACTATGAGATACGATAGACCAATTCAATTTAATAGAAATCCTATTACTTCTAGTAGACCTCTTAGAAAATTAGGTAGAAATTTATTCTGGAGTTTAGGCGTTCCGGTAGTATTAACTTTAATCGCTTTAATTTTATCTAGTGTTGCTCAACAAAAGATGTTTATAGTTGAAGGTTTCGAAGCTGGAACAATCGATGCTTTAGGAACAACTAAAAATATTATGTCATTTATCAAAACAATGACTTTAACTTTATTAGCAGCTTTAGCTTTAAACTCAAACTTAAATTCAGGACGTATGGACTTCTCTTTAGGGGCAACAGGTATCTTAGCTTCTTTATTAGCTTTCCAAATCGTTCCTTCATTAGCAACAATCCAAGAAATTTTCTTATTCACATTATTAACAATGGTATTTGGAATGATTTTAGGATTAATTCATAGCTTTATCTTTATTATTCTAAAGTTACCTCCAGTTGTTACTTCATTAGGTATGTGTTTAGTTTATGAAGGTATTGCAAAAGTAATTGCAGGTGGTAATAACCAAATCGTTATCCCATCCTCTTCAATTACTTCTAACTTATTCTTAGAACCAATTATTATTATTCCTATTTTAATTATTATTGTTGCAGTAATGTCAGTAGCATTCTGTTATTCAAAATTTGGTTATAACAAAAATGCATTAGTCTACGATCAAAAGATTTCAGTAGATACAGGTATTAAAGAAGTTGCTAACTGTGTTATTTGTTTCGTTATGGCAGGTGCATTAATCGGTTTATATCAAGCAATCGATTTGACAGGTCAATCAATGATTTCAGTTAAGACAGACTTAGGTTCTTCAGGAACAGTATTTAAAAACTTCTTACCAATCTTTATTGGTAGTATTATCGCAGCTTACTCTAACCAAATCGTTGGTTTAACATTAGCAATCTTCTCAACTACAATGTTAACTACAGGTATGGATGCTGCTTCAGAAATTGGCTTCTCAGCAGATATTATTAGTTTAATCAACGGATTCAGCGTATTTGCTGTCTTAGTATATAAAGTAGATAAATTTAGATTTATAAACTGGGTCAAGAAACAATTGTATTTAAGAAAATTAAAGCGTTTAGGATTAAAGGAGGAACTATAGTATGAAAATGAAAAAGGCAATATTATCAGTATTATCAGCAGCTGCTATTGCAACAACTTGTACTAGTTGTGATGATTTATTCCTCTTTATCAGTGTTGGAAGTAGTTCTTCTGAAGTAAACTCATCTGAAATTATAAGTGGTGATTCTTCTCAAGAAATAATCCCAAGTTATATTCCATTTGAAAACACAAAAAATAGCATCTTCTTTGCATTATATAACTACTATGGTCAAGATGGACAACACTTTACTAATAGATGGTTAGGTATGAAAGATGCATTAGCAAATCATGGTATCACAGTTACTGGTGACTCATATGAAAAAGATGCTAAAAAATTTAAAATCAAAAGAGAAGATAATTGTGATTTACCTGCAGATGCAAAAATCTATATGGTAAATAACCAAACTTGGGATACTGGTTTACAATTTACCAAACCATTAACTAACTATAAGCCAATGGCAGTTATTTCTACATGTAATGGTGTAGAATTTGCTTCGGCTCAAATTAAGGCTAACTCTCCGGGTACTCAAAATGCTACAATGGGTGGCTTCTCAGTGAATTATCGTAATGCATTTGCTGATAATTCACTTGCATATTTAACAGGAAAATATTCTTGCAATATCGCTCCTATTGTAGCAGCGGGTGCTAACGCTGTAAGAGGAAATCCATTAAGAGTTAATGATGGAGGAGCAGATGGTGATGCTCTAAGATTAAGTGTTACTCAATGGAGTATGAAATCTTTAGAAGAATATGATTATTATAAATCAATTGACGTTGTTGGAAATGAAGAGGGTGTTAATCCAACTATTATGAAGGCAGATATTGATAAATTCTTTACTAAAGGTAGTGAATTTAATACAGCACAAGCTTTAACTGAATGGTGTGCTAATTCGACATTTGAAAACATTAAATCAATTTATGATGCTAATAGAAATGCTCAAGATACTCCATTTACTGGTGAAAAAATTAAAGTTGGCTTATTAGTACCAGGTTCAGTAAATGATACAGTTCAAGCAAATATTGACTACATTTCTGGTTATTTATCAAAAGTTTATAACTTTGAAATGTTAACTAAAGAAGAAATCACTTCCTCAAATGATCAAAAGAAAGCGTGTATTGCTATGTGTAATAAAGGTGCTCAATTAATTATCTCTTTACAAGATGATACTAATAGAAACTCTGCTATTGCAGAAGCAAACTCAAGAGGCGTTTACTTCGCTAACGCTGGTACATGTCAAAACGATATGGACTATGCAGCAACTAAAGATTACAAATACTTTGTAGGTTCTATTGGTTCTTCAATTGAAGAAGAAAGAAGAGCAACTAGAGAAATGACTGAATACTATCTTCAAAAAATGATTGATCGTGCTAATGGTATTGATATTACTAAAGGCACAGTATTTGAAGGTCAATAATTATGGCAAGATTTACATTTGATTTTTATTCCAAAAGTTTATTTAGAAGGTTTGATATAAATTTAATTATCCCTTCTTTAAACTTAGGGGAATCTATTAGAAATAAAGATAAAGAATACTATCAAAATAGAACTACTAAATTTCCATTAATGATTTGTTTAAATGGATTTGGTGATAATGATAGAGCTTGGCAAAATTATACTCACATTGATGAATTATGTGAGAAAAATAAAGTAGCAGCAGTCTTTATAAATGGTCAAAATAAATTTTATTTAAATCAAGGACCTTTAGATAATTATTATGATTTAGTTGAAGAAGATGTATTAGATTTCTTATATGGAAACTTTACTAATCTTAGTAAAGAAGCTCCATTAATTATTACAGGAATTTCAATGGGTGGATATGGTGCTTTATATCACTATTTAAAAAATACTGATAAATATGCTTATTGCTTTGCATTATCTCCAGCTACAAAACCTGATTCTCTAGATGAAGAAAAATATCATATTAAGAACTTATTCTTGGAGAATAAACATAAAAAATTAAATTGCTATATCAGCATCGGTGAAAAAGACTTCATAATAGATGCTTCTACTAAAGTAAATGAGATTTTAGTAGAAAACGAAATAGATGCTAGATATAAATTCATTCCAAATTTTGATCATTCTTGGTCATTGTGGAGAGAAGAAATTGTTGAAGTATTCAACATATTAAAAACAAAGGGTTTAATTGGCTAATGCCAAAAAAATAAAAAACAAAGGAGAAATAAAAATGAAAAACCAAAAAATTCTTATTTTAACTGGTGCATTATTATTAGCTGGTCTTGTTGGATGTAAAACTCCTTCATCAAGTAGTGAACCATCTAGTGGTAGTGAACCATCAAGTACTCCTTCATCAGAAACTTCTAGTGAAGTAACTAGTTCTGAAGAAGAAGAAATGACTGTTGAAAAAGCAGAAGAAATTATTGCTAATTTCGACACAACTTTAACAAGTACTGTTAAAGCAATTTATCATCCAGATTATCAAATGAATGTTGATTCTGATAATGCATCAATGAAAGCTTTCCAAGAAGACGTTGATAAAGTTATTACAATCGAAGCAGATTTCACTGCAGGTGACTTATACTTACATACTGTAGTAGGTACAGGTGAAAGTGCTGAATCATTATCATTAGTATATGAAGGTAGTGATGGCTATTACTATGTTGAAAGTACTATGGCTGATCCATTAAAATTAGCTGATGAAGGTGCTGCTTTAGCAAAAATTAACGAATTAATTACTAAAGCTACAAAAACAAAAGCAGGTTGGGTTAACCCAGAAACATTCTTATACACTGGTGGTTTAGCTTACGAACACAAACAATTCTTATTAGATTCAACTAATGTTGAATTAGAGTTTATGGATGAAACTAGATCATTTGAAGAAAATGAAAAAGGCGGTTTAGATATTGCTCTTCCACTTGAATATGTTGGTTATACAACAGATAGTGGTATTTCTGAATTATCACCAAAAGAAGGATCTACAGATAAAGCAGGTGCTAGAATTTCTATTTCTACAGATGAAAAAGGTAGAGTAGTTTCATTTGTTGAAAACTATGAAGAAGCAGAATTAGAAATGCCATTAACTACACCTCCACCAGTAATTTCTTTACATGGTTCTCACTCATTTGCAGCTGAATATGGTGTAACTTTAACTAAGAAAGATACAATTCCACATGAAGCTACATTTGGAAAAATTACTTTTAGTGCAGTAGATGCAAGTAAAAAAGGTTATGTTGAAGTATATTCATGTGCTCCATATGCATATACAGCAATGACTCCTGTTACTCCAACTACTGAAGTTCCTGTTGGTCATTGGTTATGTGTAAAACCAACTGCTGCAGAAGGAAACGGAGTTGCTTATGTAACATATGCTAACTCTTCAACTCCATTAACTGACCCTGCTCAAGCTAATGGTTATTATTGCTTTGAAGTAAAACCAGGTGAAAACTCATTAGCAGTTACTTTCTCAGGATCTAACTCATTTGCTGATACTGTTAACGCTACAGCATCTACTGAAGAAACTGGTATTACAGTTAATGGTCCAGTAGGATTCACTTTAGCAGGACAAGCTCCATCTGCATGGGATTATGTTGCAGCTGATGGTTTTGCATGGGGTGCTGATAAATGGATTGCAATTGAAGTTAAAGATGTCCCAGCTGATAAAGAAGCAGTTGTTAAAGTAAATAACAAAAACGCTACATTAATCGCAGGTTACTATTGTGTTAATGCAAAATTACCAACAAACTATGCATTCGAAGTTACTTTAAAAGACAAGGAAGCAACACACGCTCCAGTTACAGTTAATAAAGATGCTGGTGTTGAAAGTGTTACATTAGGTTCTATGGTTCCTCCAGCATACAACGATATTACTCCAGTTACTAATGAAGTTGAAATTGGTAAATGGTTAACAGTTAGTGTTGAATGTAAAGATGGTTATGAAGTTGATAAAGTTACTGTAGGTGGTACTGAATTAGGTACTTATGGTTCTCCATATTACTGTCATAACGTTAAAGCAGCAGGCGCAATTGAAGTTGTTGTTACAACAAAATCAACGACTCCTTCAGGAGGAGATGAAACTCCTGCTTCAGCTACTTTAAAAGCAGTAGCAGCAACAAATGGTTCTTATCAAGTATTTACTTGTGCTCCATATGGCTTTGCTGCAATGACTCCTGTTACTGATGGTGCTGAATTAGTTCCAGGTAACTGGTTATGTGTAATGCCAACAGCAGCAACTGGTTATGAAGTTGCAAATGTTGCTCATAATGGTTCTACAAAATTATTAGCTGATTTAACAACAGCAAGAGGTTATTACTGCTTCTCAGTTGTAGAAGGTGAAAATAGTGTTGAATTATTTACTAGAACAGCAGGAGCTACTAATTTAGTTAGCTTTGAAGGTTGTGAAAATGCTAAAGTTGAAATCGTTACTTGTCCAGCTGGTCAATTTGCTTCATTAGCACCAGTTGTTGATGGTTCAGAAGTTACTCCAGGTAATTGGATTTGTGTAAAAGTTACTCCAGCAGCAGGATATGAAGTTGCATCAGTAACTTATAATGGTTCTAATCAAATTTTAGGTGGTAATATTCAAAATACAGGTGGATATTATTGCTTCACAATCGCAGAAGGTGCAAGTGCTGTAGTAGTTACAGTTCAAGCTGCTGCATAGAAAAACATATTGAGGGCAATCCGCCCTCAATATTTATCATTCTTGATAATTTTGATCGATTAATTTATTAAAATTAGTAATTTTCTATATTAACAAATTTGAAAATACTTGATACAATGATATTTAGGTTAATATTTGTATTACAAATATAAGAAAGGAATTAAATATGAAATTACCATTTACAGTTGATTTGAAAGATAAAGTCGTAGTTGTTACAGGTGCAGGCGGTATTATTTGCTCTCACTTAGCAAAAGCATGTGCAGCATGTGGTGCTAAAGTAGCATTACTTGACTTAAGAAAAGAAAGCGCAGATGCAGCTGCAGCAGAAATTCTTGCTGAAGGTGGCGTTGCAAAAGGATATGAAGCAAACGTTTTAAAGAAAGATTCATTAGAAGCATGTCATGAATTAGTTTTAAAAGAATTAGGCAAATGTGACATTTTAATTAATGGTGCAGGCGGTAACTCTCCAAAAGCTACTACAGATAATGAATATGCTGAATTAGATGATGCTACTAAAGAATTAAAAACATTCTTTGACTTAGATCAAGGAGGTGTTGAATTCGTATTCAACTTAAACTTCATTGGTACTTTATTACCATCTCAAGTTTTCGCTCCTGATATGATTGGTAGAGAAGGTTGTTCAATTTTAAATATTGCTTCAATGAATGCTTATACTCCATTAACTAAGATTCCTGCTTACTCAGGTGCTAAAGCAGCAATTAAAAACTTTACTCAATGGTTAGCAGTTCACTTCTCACACATTGGTATTAGAGTTAATGCAATTGCTCCAGGTTTCTTCTCGACTTTACAAAACGAAAAATTATTATGGAATCCAGATGGTACTCCAACAGCTAGAACAGGTAAGATTTTAGCAGCAACACCAATGGGTAGATTTGGTGTTGTCGATGATTTAGTTGGTGCAACATTATTCTTATGTTCACCTGAAGCTGCTTCATTTGTTACTGGTATTTGTATTCCAATTGATGGTGGTTTCTCTTCATATAGTGGTGTCTAATCATGTTAGATTATAAAAAGGAAAAAGAGTTTTTAGTATGCATTGATAGTGATGGAACTATTATGGATACTATGACTATTAAGCATGTAAATTGCTTTGGTCCTGAATTTATCAATGTATTTAAAATTACTTCTCACATTGAGGATATTTTAAATGAATGGAATAGAGCAAATCTATATTCTTTAACTAGAGGAATTAATAGATTTCAAGGTTTAAAAGAAATTTTAGTTTACGTTAAAAAATATGGTTATGAATTTGAAGGTAGTGATACTTTCTTTAATTGGGTAGATACAACAAAAGAATTTTCTGTTAATTCAATTAAAGAAGCTATGAAAACTACTACAGATACAAATTGTTTTGAACTTGCTTTAGAATGGTCAAAAGAAGTAAATAACTCTATTAATAATTTACCACCTTCATTAGCATTTAATGGTGTTAGTGAAATATTAAATGCGATTGTAGATAAAGTAGATTTAGTAGGAGTAAGTTCTGCTAATGAAGCTGCAGTTGTAGAAGAATGGACAAGATTAAATCTTATTTCTTTATTTAAAGAAGTGGCTTGTCAAAACAAAGGTAATAAAGCTCATATTATTTCAGAAGCACTAGCTTTAGGATATAAAAAAGAAAATACAATTATGCTTGGTGATGCTTTAGGTGATCTTTCAGCAGCACAAAAAAATAATGTATGGTTCTTTCCAATTGTTCCAGGAAAAGAAGAAGCTTCTTGGTTTAGATTCTATAATGAAGCATTACCAAAATTATTAAATAATCAATTTAATCAAGAATATCAAGATAAATTAATTAATGAATTTAATGAAGAATTAAAATAAGGAGATTAATTTATATGAAAATTTTAGAACCAATTAAAGTTGGTAAAATTACATTAAAAAATAGAATTATGTTCCCACCTTTAACTACTGGTTATGAAGAAAGAGATGGATCAATTGGTCCAAAATCTTTAAACTTCTATACTAGACTTGCAGAAGGTGGAGTAGGATATATTGTTGTTGGTGACGTTGCTCCTGTTAATACTGCTTCACCTACACCTAAATTATTTGATGATAGACAAATTCCTACATTTAAAAAATTAGCAGACGCTTTACATGCTCATGGAGCAAAAGTTGGTTTACAATTATTCCATCCAGAATATGATGTTCCTGGAGTTGGTAGAATGATCGTTGGATCAATGATGGCTTTAAAAGCTGCTGAAGAAGCAAAAGCAAAAGGTGATATGGCAACTTTTGGTGCTAAAATGGCAGAAGCAGGTAAAATTAGACAAGAAGCTTATGCTAAATTACACCATGATATGCAACATTTCGTAACTGAAGCTAGTGTTGAACAACTTCAAGAAATTGTTAAAGCAATTGGCCAATCAGCTAGACGTGCTCAAGAAGCAGGTATAGATGTTATTGAGGTTCATGGTGATAGAATTGTTGGCTCTTTATCATCAACAATTTTAAATCATAGAACTGATGAATATGGTGGATCTTTTGAAAATAGAGTTAGATTTGCTTTAGAAGTAGTTCGTGAAATTAAAAAGAATGCACCTGAATTAGTTATCGACTATAAATTACCAATCGTTACAAAACAACCAGATGGTTCATTAATGGGTAAAGGTGGTACAATTTTAGAAGAAGCAATTGAACTTTCTAAATTATTAGAAAAAGAAGGTGTCGATATGATTCACGTTGCTCAAGCTAACCATACTGGTAATATGAATGATACAATTCCAGCAATGGGTACTAGAGCATATGGATTTATGTTAGAAGAAACAAAAGCTATTAAAGCTGTAGTTTCAATTCCAGTTTCTACTGTAGGTAGATTAACTACTGTTAGAGCAGCTGAAACATTATTAGAACAAGGTATTTGTGACATTGTTGCATATGGTAGAAGCTTATTAGCTGATCCAGATATTGCAAATAAATTAACTTCAGGAAAAGAAAATGAAATTAGAAGATGTATTATGTGTAACAAAGGTTGTACTGATTCAATTTCTGGTAGATCATTTGTTTCTTGTGTATTAAATGCAGAAAATGGTCATGAATATGAAAGAGTTATTACTCCAGCTGAAAATCCAAGAACTATCGCTGTAGTAGGTGGTGGTATTGCAGGACTTGAAGCTGCAAGAGTATTAGCACTTAAAGGTCATTCAGTTGAACTTTATGAAAAATCTTTAAGACTTGGTGGACAATTAAACATTGCTAGTGTTCCTCCAAGAAAAGGTGAAATGAATAGAATTTTAAATTACTATGAAGAAGTAATAAAAGGTTTAGATATTAAAGTTTATTTGAATAGAGAATTTACTAAAGAAGACGCTAAAAAATATGACACAATTATTAATGCAGTTGGTGCTCATAACTTAGTTCCTCGCATTCCAGGAATTGAAAATATTAACGTTGTTAATTCATGGGATGTATTAGCAAATAAAGAAGTTGTCTTTGGTCATATCGCTGTATGTGGTGGTGGATTAGTTGGTGTAGAAACAGCTGAGTTTTTAGCAGAAAAAGGCTATAAAGTAACTATTATTGAAATGCAAGATAAGATTGCAAAAGAAGAATCAAATACTGTTCTTCCAACATTAATGAATAGTTTAAATTCTCATAATGTTACTATTAAAACATTAGCAAAAATTAAACGTTTTGAAACTAATGCAGTAGTAGTTGATTTATTACCTCCACCTGCTCCGGTAGCTCCAGGAAGACCAGGCGCTCCAGTAGCTCAACAAGCTCCAGTTGAACCAATTGGAGAAGAAACAATCTATTGTGATTTCGTTGTTAACGCATTAGCAAGTGCTAAAAATGTATTAGATTTAGGTGATTACCAAGGTAATGTAATTTCTGTTGGTGATTGTTCTGGCGAAAGACCATCTAATATCTCTAATGCAATTAGAACAGCATATGATGCAGCTAACTCAGTTAAATAGTTAGATGTTTATTAATAAGCTTAGAAGTATTTGCTTCTAAGCTTTTTTATTCTACTTATTATGTTTTTTTGGAAAAATTATATAAATTGAAAAAGATTTTGTATTTATTTATTTTTTATATTGTATTACAATATAATTGTATATTATGGTTTTTAAGAAGGAGAACAATATGAAACAATTTTTAGACAAAGATTTTTTATTAAAAACTGAAACTGCAAAAATTCTTTATCATGAATATGCTAAAAAAATGCCAATTTATGATTATCATTGTCATTTAAATGCTAAAGAAATTTATGAAGATAGAAAGTTTGAATCAATTACTGATTTATGGTTAGTAGAAGGTCATGCTGGAGATCATTATAAATGGAGAGCAATGAGAAATAATGGTATTGAAGAAAAATATATTACTGGTAATGCTTCTAAAAAAGAAAAATTCTTAAAATGGGCTGAAACTATTCCTTATACTGTTGGTAATCCTTTATATCACTGGTCTCATTTAGAATTAAAGAATTATTTTGGTGTTGAAGAACCTTTCTCTCCAAAGAATGCTGAAAAAATTTATGATCACATGAATGAAGTATTACAAACTAAAACTGTAAGAAAGATTATTGAAGAAAGTAATGTATATTCTTTATGTACAACTGATGATCCAATTGATGATTTGAAATGGCATAAATTGTTAAAAGAAGATACATCATTTAAAACAAAAGTATATCCTTCATTTAGACCTGATAAAATTGTAAATATTGATTGGGATACTTTCTTACCTTATGTAGCAAAATTAAATGAAGTTTTAGGTTATGAAATTAAAAATCTTGATGATTTAGAAAAGGGTTTATTAGAAAGAATTGAATATTTCCATGAAGTTGGTTGTAGAGTAGCAGACCACTCATTAGAAGTAGTAGTTTATAAAGATGCAACAAGAGAAGAAGTAGATGCAGTTTTACAAAAAGCATTAAAAGGCGAAAAATTAACTCTTGATGAGGCTGCAATCTATAGAGGATATATTATTGTATTCTTTGGTAGAGCTTATCATGCTCATGGTTGGGTTCAACAATACCATATTAAAGCATTAAGAAACAACAATTCTAGAATGATGAAATTAGTAGGTCCAGATACTGGATTTGACTCAATTAATGATGGTAATTTTGCCCCTCAATTATCGAGAATTTTAGATACACTTGAATCAACTGCTCAACTTCCAAAAACTATTGTTTATTCTTTAAATCCAGTTGATAACGAATTATTAGCAACTTTAATCTTCTGCTTTGCAGAAGAAGGTGTTCCAGGTAAAATGCAACTTGGTTCAGCTTGGTGGTTCTTAGATCAAAAAGATGGTATGGAAAAACAAATTCAAGCTTTATCAAATTTAGGGTTATTATCTAGATTTGTTGGTATGTTAACAGATTCAAGATCATTCTTAAGTTATACTAGACATGAATATTTCCGTAGAGTTCTTTGTAATAAATTAGGTGATTTAGTAGAAAATGGTGAATATCCAAATGACATTGAATTTTTAGGAAAGATTGTTGAAGGTATTTGCTTTAACAATGCAAAAGCATATTTTGATTCAAATAGATAAAATAAATTGATACAATTTATTAAAAGTATTATAATGGTCGTATGTTTTGATTTTTAAAGGAGTAAAGTCTATGTCAGTATTAGAAAAAGTCAAAGAAATTGGAATTGTTCCAGTTGTAGTATTAAATAAAGTTGAAGATACAATCCCAACAGTTCAAGCTTTAGTAGATGGAGATGTACCTATTGCAGAAATTTGTTTTAGAACAGAGTGTGCAGCTGAATGTATTAAATTGGCAGTTAAAGAATTTCCAAATGCTTTAATTGGTGCGGGTACAGTAATTAATGAAGCTCAAGCTAAAGAAGCAATTGCTTGCGGAGTTAAGTTTATTGTTTCTCCTGGTTTATCTAAATCAGTAGCTGCTGTTTGTAAAGAAGCAAACGTTCCATATCTTCCAGGTGTAGTAACTCCTACAGAAATTATGGAAGCTATCGATTTAGGTTTAACAACACTAAAATTCTTCCCAGCAGGTGTATTTGGTGGATTAAAGGCAATCAAAGCATTAGGTGCAGCTTTCCCACAATGTAAATTTATGCCTACAGGTGGAGTAAGTAATGAAAATTTAAAAGAATTCATTGCTAGTGATAAAATTATTGCTTGCGGTGGTTCTTGGGTAGTTAAAAAAGATCCTAAAGAAACAGTTCAAGTTTGTTTAGAAGCTAGAAAAATAGTTAAAGGAGAATAATTTATGGCAAAAGTAGTAACAATGGGCGAAATTATGCTTAGACTATCTACAGAAGGTAATTCTAGATTTGTTCAAGCTATTTCATTTGATGCTTGTTATGGTGGTGGAGAAGCTAACGTAGCAGTATCTTTATCTAATTATGGTCACGATGCTTATTTTGTAAGTAAAGTTCCATCTCATGAAATTGGTCAATGCGCAATTAATGCATTAAGAAAATTTGATGTTAATACTTCTTATATCGCTCGTGGTGGTAATCGTTTAGGTATCTATTTCTTAGAAACAGGTGCTTCAATGAGACCTTCTAAAGTAATTTACGATAGAGCTGGATCATCAATTGCAGAAGCTTCTATTGAAGATTTTGATTTTGATAAAATTTTTGAAGGCGCTTCTTGGTTCCATTGGTCTGGTATTACTCCAGCAATTTCTGATAAATCAGCAGAAGTATTAAAAGAAGCATGTAAAGCAGCAAAAAGACATGGTGTTACAGTTTCAGTTGACTTAAACTTCCGTAAAAAATTATGGACAAGTGAAAAAGCAATCTCAATTATGAGACCTTTAATGGAATATGTTGATGTTTGTATTGGTAATGAAGAAGATGCAGCATTATGTTTAGGTTTCCATCCAGAAGCTGACGTTGAAGGTGGAAAAACTGATGCAGAAGGTTACTATGCAATCTTCAAACAAATGGCAGAACAATTTAATTTTAAATATGTTGTTTCTACATTAAGAGAATCTTATTCTGCTACACATAATGGTTGGAAAGCTTTAATTTACAATGGTAAAGAATTCTATGCTTCAAAACGTTATGACATTAATCCAATTATTGATAGAGTTGGTGGTGGCGACTCATTTGCAGGTGGTTTAATTCATGGATTATTAACTTATCCTAATGATCAAGGAAAAGCACTTGAGTTTGCAGTTGCAGCTTCTGCTTTAAAACATACTATCCCAGGAGATTTCAATGCAGTATCAGTTGATGAAGTATTAAATCTTGCTGGTGGAGATGCTTCAGGTAGAGTACAAAGATAAAAATAGGCTATGAAAATAGCCTTTTTCTTTCTATAAAGGAGAAAAGAAAATGATAGATAAAAATTTAGAAAAGAGATTAGCAAATTTAAGAACTGCGAATGAAGAATCTAAAAAAATAACTAGAGAATCAATTCAAACAGCATTAATCAATTTAATGTCTACAAAAGAGTTTGAAAAAATTTCGATTACTGAATTAGTAGAAAAATCTGGTGTGTCAAGAGCAGCTTTTTATCGTAACTATAAAAATAAAGAAGATGTTTTAAAAGATTTCTCACTAAATATTTTAAGAATAATAGTTAACTCATTATCTGATCCAAACTTAAAAGATAATTTACTTGAATGGTTTAAATTATTCTTTACTAGCATTAAGATGAATAGAAAAACAATTCAATTAATTTTCAAAGCAAAAATTAATATTTATGAATATATGATTGAAAGTGGATTAGTTGTTAATAGAGAGTATACTAAAGTTGATGAATATAATGTAGTAGCATTAATCGCAGGATTAATTGCAATTGCAACAAAATGGTACAATAATGATTTTAGAGAACCAGTTAACGATATGGCTAATCTTACTTATAATTTATATAAAGATTTAAAAAGTATATTTTAAAAAAAGACTAAGGAATTTATTTTTCCTTAGTCTTTTATTATTCAAGTCCAATAATATATGAATAAATATCTTGATTACCTTTAATTGGATATACTTCACAATATCTATTTATCGATTGAACAAATGAAGTTATTTCTTCAATTTCATCTTTATTAACATTTTTTCCATAAATTAATGTTAATACTTGTTTTTCGCTGAAATCCTCAATTTTTCTTATAGCATCTTTAATTGATTCAACTCTATTTTTATTTGTAGAAATTAGTTCGTCGTTATATAAAACAATATAGTTTCCTTTTTCAATTTGTAAATTATTAATTAAACAATCTCTAATAGAATAAGTAACTTCGATTGTAGATACATTTTCTAATACTGATTTTTGTTCTTCAACAATTGTATCAATGTCATCACAAGATGTATCTAACATAGAGATACAAGAATAACCTTCTGCAATTGTTCTAGTTGGAATGACTATTACTTTTGCTTTATCATAATTGTCTGCTGCCATTTTAGCTGCCATTTTAATATTACTATTGTTAGGGTAAACTAAAATATAATCAGCGTTGATATGTTCAAATGCATTGATGAAATCCTCAGTAGAAGTATTCATAGTTTGTCCACCAGAAACAACTTGATCAACACCAGCTTCTTTAAAAGTTTCTACAAGTCCTGAACCGTTAGCAACAACAACAGTTGCATATTTTTTATATTCAATTTCAATTTCTTCTTGTTCACTTCCAACTAATTCAGTTTCAGAATGTTGAACGTTCATATTTTCAATTTTTAATGTTAAAAATTCACCATATTTTCTACATTCAGTTAAAACTAAACCTGGATCAAATGTATGAACATGAACTTTAACAATATCTTCGTCTTTAAAAGAGACTATGGAATTACCATGTTCTTTTAAGAAACGATTAATAATATTTAAATCGAATGTAGCAGGATCAACTTTGCTATTTTGAAGTTGTAAGATAAATTCTGTACAGTATCCATAAGTTAATTCTGAATCGGCATTGAATGAAGAAGTATCAATTGAATTAGAACTAACTGAAGAGCTTCCTTTTTCAATAGTGATACCTTTTAAAGCCTTAAGCATACCTTCAACAACTAAGATGAAACCTGCACCACCTGAATCAATAACTCCTGCTTTTTTTAATACTGGTAATAAATCAGGAGTTCTTGCTAAAGATTCATGAGCTTCTTTAATATAGTAAGTGAAATAATCTACTAATGTATTTTCTTCATTAATTAAAGAGATTGCTTTTTCACCTGCTTCTCTCATAACAGTTAATACTGTACCTTCAGTAGGGTTGGAAACAACGCTATATGCTTTTTTAGTTCCTTCAACCATCGCTTTAGCAAAATCGATAACATTAGCAGTATCTAATGATTCTAAACCTAAAGAAACACCTTTAAAGAATTGAGATAAAATAACACCAGAGTTACCTCTAGCAGATAAGACCATTGATCTAGCGATTTGTTTTGAAACTTCACCTAATGAAAGAGAATTAATATCCTTAAATGATTTAATTCCACCTTCAATAGTCATTTTCATATTACTTCCAGTATCACCATCTGGAACAGGGAAAACATTTAGTGCATTAATTCTTTCGTAATCTAAAGCTAAATTTCTAGCACCACTTTCAACTAAACTCAGGTAAGAAGAACTATTTATAATATTAATATCCATAACTATTCTTCTCCCATGATTGTAACTTTTTTACCAAAGAAGTTTACAATAATTGCACCAGGACCAACTGTAGAACCGATAATAGGTCCTAAGTAGTTAATATAAATTTCTTTTAATTGAATTTTAGATTCTAATTGTTCTTTTACATAGTTTGCATCTTCAATTGAGTCAGCATGATCAATAAATACTACTGCTTCAGAAGGATTTTCGATTCTTTCAATAGTTGTATTTACTAAATCATCTAAAGAATTTTTACGACCTTTAACTTTCTTGTATGCAAAATTGTTTCCTCTTGCATCTCCACAAAGAATTGGTTTAATACCAATTAAATTACCAAAGAATGCAGCACCTGCTTTAACTCTACCAGCTTTTCTTAACCAGCTTAGACTTTCAACAGTAGCATGACATTGGAATTTTAATCTATTTTCATTTAAATAATCGACAACATCTTCAATATCTTTACCTTCATTCGCTTGTTTTGCTGCAGAAGCTGCAATCATGCCTTCAGCATAATTACTTCTTAATGAGTCAAAACAAATAATTTTTCTATCAGGGTATCTTTCTTGTAATTCACTAGCAACAATTTTTGCATTGTTTAATGAACCAGATAATTTTGATGAACATGCAATATATAATACATCTAGACCTTGATCTAAATATTTAATAAATTTATTTTCGAATTCTTCAACAGTTACTAATGTAGTTGCAGTTTTGGCATTATTTCTCATTGCTCCATAGAAATCTTGTGGAGATATTTCAGCCCATTCTAAGTCAGCAGAGTATTCTACTCCATCAACTGAAACATGCATTTTACAATAATCTAAATCTACCATTTCACGATATTGTTTTGTAATATTAGCAGTTGAATCTGTTAAAACTTGGAACTTCTTCATAATATACTTCCTCCATATAAATCAGTTTGTCATAACAAAACACCAAAGTGACTTCGGCATAGACAATTGTACGTTATTCTTATAATTATTTCAAGAACTTATACTTTGGAGTAGACAAATAATGGTGATTTGACTCAAAAAATGACACTATTTTTAGAAAAAAATACATTCTATGTAAGATATATGGTATAATCTCCTTATATATAAGGAGAAAAATATATGAATAATTATGAACATTTGTTTAGTCCAATAAAAATTGGCAATCAATTAGTAAAAAATAGACTTTTTATGCCTCCATTATCAACTAATTTAGGGAAAAAAGGATATGTTACTGATGAATTAGTAGAACATTATAAAGCTAGGGCTAAAGGTGGTGTTGGCTTATTTGTTACTGAAGTTGTAACTGTTGAACCAACATATGTTTATTTGCCTGGTGATATGTCGATTCATGATGATTCATTTATTGAAGGATGGAGTAAACTTGCTAGTGGTGTGCATGAATATGGAGCGAAAATTTTACCTCAATTATTTCATCCTGCCTACATGGCTTTTCCTCTTCCGGGTACTCCTAGATTAATTGGTCCTTCTGCTGTTGGTCCATCTTACGCTAAAGAAGCTCCTAGACCCGTCACTATAGAAGAATTAAAAGTAATTATCTCTCAATTTGCAGATGCTGCAGAAAGAGCGAAGAAAGCAGGAGCAGATGGAGTTGAAATTCATGCTGCACATGCTCATGGTCTATTAGGTGGATTCCTTTCTCCATTATTTAATAAAAGATGTGATGAATATGGTGGAGATATTGATGGTAGATTAAAACTTACTCTAGAAGTCATTGATGCAGTAAGAGAAAGATGTGGAGATGATTTTATTATTGATTGTAGAATCTCTGGTAGTGAATATGTTGAAGGAGCAAATGGCTTACCAGAAATGATATATGTAGCAAAGCAATTAGAAAAACATAGCGTTAATATGATCCATGTTTCTGGTGGTGTTACTATCGCTAGAGGCAGTGCAATTCCAGCTGCAGGAACTAAAGCAGGTTCACATGTTGATTGTGCTAGTGAAATCAAAAAACATGTATCAATTCCAGTAGTAGCTGTTGGTAGAATTTTAGAACCATGGTTTGCTGAAGAATTAATTGCAAACTCTAAAGTAGATGCTGTATTTATGGGGAGAGCAAATCTATGTGAACCAGAATTTGCTAATAAAGCAAGAGAAGGTAGAGTTGATGAAATTAGACCTTGTATTGGTTGTTTAAGATGTTTAACTGGAATTATGTTTGGTAAACGTGTATCTTGCACCGTAAATCCTTCTTTTGAATTAGAAAATGAAGATACATTAATTGAAGCTGAAGTAAAGAAAAATGTTTTAGTTATTGGTGGAGGTCCTTCAGGAATGGAAGCAGCATACGTTCTTAAAAAGAGAGGACACAACGTTGTTTTATGCGAAAAAGACGGGGATTTAGGCGGATTATTACGTCCTGCATCAGTTCCTCCTTGTAAACAAGATTTAACTAGAGTTATTAAATATTTAAAAAGAAGATTAGAACTTAATAATGTCGAAATTAAACTAAATGAAGAGATTACTTTGGAAAAATTACAAAACGAATATAAAGGATATGAAGTTGTTCTTTCAAGTGGTTCAAGTCCAATTGTTTTATCTAAATTTGATGAATTTAAACAAACAATGACTGCTGATGAAGTATTAATGGGTAAAAAGTTCCCAGGTAGAAAAATTGTTATTTTAGGTGGAGGATCTGTAGGATGTGAAACTGCTGATTATTTATCACCTATTGTCCATGATAAAGCACCTAGAAATAGAGAAATTATTATCATTGAAGCAATGAAAGAAGTAATGATGAAAGATGCTGGAGCAGGTAGAGCGTCAATCGTTCAAAGAATGATGAAAAAACCAATTGAAATGGTGACAAGTGCAACTTTAACAAGAGTTGATAAAGATAATATTTATTATGAACAAAACGGTGTTGAACACTGTATTAATGATGCAGATACATTAGTTTATGCAGTTGGATATAGATCAAATAATTCCTTAGTTTCTCAATTAGAAGATGCTGGTATTAAAGTATATGTTACTGGTGATGCAGGTGGTGTTGCAACATTAAAAGAAGCTATTTCTTCTGGTTATGAAGTAGCAAGAAAAATTGGTTCTGTAAAATCTAATGGGGTTTTATGGGGTCGACAAAAATAAAAAGATGTTAAAACTTATGGGGTTAACATATAGGAATCAGAGATAAATCTGGTTCCTTTTTTTATTGCAAGACATATATAAAAGTCTTTTTCTAAGACGTTTAAAATTAGTATAACC
>SVBA01000017.1 GCA_015059095.1 Erysipelotrichaceae bacterium | reverse complement strand
TCCAATAAGTTTTTTATATAATTATTATATCATAAAAAATGAAGTAAGTGAAGAAAATTCCCGTCACCTGCTCCATTAGATTATTAACGGCACTTCGGTGTCGTTTTTTTGTTTTTTAATTATATAAAATAAATAAATATGATATCATTATTCTAGATTGGAGAATAAGATTATGTTTAATAAATTAAAAGGAAATATTTTATTTAACGTTTTATTAAAAAGACATGATATTAATAGGGCATATAAAATGGTAGGACCAGAAGATTCTTGGTATGATACTATTACTAAAGTTCATAATTCTTTAGCGGAAATAAAAAAACTTCCACATGAAGATGTAGAAATAATAAGTGAAGATAATTTAAAGTTAAAAGGTTTGTTTTACCCTAGTGAAAGTAGCGATATTACTGTTATTTGGGTTCATGGATATACTAGTCATGCTGAAAGAGAATCTGCTTTCCCAGGACTTTTTTATCATTCTTTAGGATATAATTTTTTAATTCCATATTTAAGAGCACATGGACCAAGTGAAGGGAAATATATATCTTTTGGTGCTTTAGATTATTTAGATATTATTAAATGGTGTGACCTTATTAATAAAAGAATTCCTAATGGTAAAATAATTATCCATGGTTTAAGTATGGGTGGAGGAATTGTTTTAGATTTGATTGATAAAGAAATAAAAAATGTTAAGTGTCTAATCGCGGATGCACCAAGTATAAGTATTGAAGGATTCTTTAATGCTGTTGCCCATTCTGCTTTTAAAAAAGATGGCGATGAAGTATATAAACACTGTGTTAATAAATTTAATAAAACATTTAAAACTGATATTTCTAAATTTGATGGATTTAAGACAATTGCTAATGCTAAATATCCATTATTATTATCTGCAGGAGAAAATGAACATATGGATGATTTATTAAATGGATTACAAAAAATTAGTCCAAAAGAAACAGAAATTATTATTTTACCTGGATGTAATCATGGTAATGGAATGTATAAACAAACTAATTTATATCAAAGTGTTATTAAAAAATTTATTAGTAAATATGTTTAAAAATATTTTATTGGATTGTTTATATTTTCAAAATAGTAATGTATAATATATATACATGCAATGTCATAGCATTGAAAAAGGACTAGAAGCCACTCTAGTCCTTTTCCTATTATTGGGAACTAAGGAGCATGCAATGTCAAGTGAATTATTAACAAATAGAGTGTCTCTATAAGTTAATAAGTATGACTTCTACTTTCTAGAAGTAGATTTATTAGTTAATATATAACTGATTAAAGTTAATATAATAACTAGCATTACCAAGTAGAATTCCACTTGGTACACCTCCATCACACGTCCATAGGATCCATATGGTGTGCTTTTTGCATGACTTACTCCTTCTAATAGTCCTTGATGAATGTATCAAGAACACATATATTTTAGCATAGTAAAAAAGGCATGAATCCCTATTTTCTCCTACATAAATCTTAGGTAAGATATATATTATTTTCACGTTAAGTAGTTATTATTTATTTATAAATAATGTTTATTAATATGAGATTTTTTGTAGAAATATTGAAAGAAAAAAAGTACAAAAAAATAACGATTTAATTATAGATGAGATATAATATTTTTATAGGAGTAAAAAGTTATGAAAAAAGTATTTAAAATATTTGGTATTGTAATAGCTTCTGTTGCTATTTTATTAACAACTGGAATTATTATTTTATACAATATTGGTTTATCTGGAATGAATAAATATAAAGAAGCTAAAGATAATCAAATAAAAGTAGCTTGCGTAGGTGATTCTATTACTTATGGTCATGGAATAAGTAATTGGTCTAAAAATAATTATCCTGTAAAACTTCAAGAATTATTAGGAGATGACTACTGTGTTAATAATTACGGGGTAAGTGGATTTTGTGTTCAAGATGATGCAGATAAACCATATAGTAGTGTAGAAGCTTATAGAAAAGGTTTAGATTTTGATGCAGATATTTTAGTTTTTATGTTAGGGAGTAATGATGCAAAACCTTATAATTGGAAAGGTATTGATGCATTTGAAGAAGATTATGAAAAACTATTAAATTCGTATTTAGAAAATAATGCTGATTTAGAAGTTTATTTGTGTACTCCAGCAACTGCATTTGACGATGATGTTGAAACATCTGAATCATCATTTGATATTCAACCTAGTATTGTTGAAGAAATCGCAGAATTTGTTAGAGAATACGCTCAAGAAAAGGGATATAAATTAATAGATATTAATAATTTAACTGAAGGGAGAAGTGATTTAATTTCTTCTGATTTAATTCATCCTAATAAAGAAGGAGCGTTAGAAATAGCTAAAGAAGTTGCAAAAAATATTAAAAAGTAAGAAAAAAGAAGTTTAACGTATTCGTTAACTTCTTTTTATTTTATATATAGATTTTTTGTTGTCTTTATATATAGCGATTAAGTAATTATTTTCTAGAGGGATTACTAAACTATATTTATATAAAATATTAATATCAATATCTTTTAATTCGTTTTTATGATAAGTTCTTATTACTTCATTCTTATCTTTTGGAGATAATCTTTCGTTCCACCATGAACCTGGCTTAATATTGTAACAGTTCAAATAATCTAAAATAAGTAATTCATGGAAATTATTGTAGTATTCAATAAAATTTTCTTTAACAAAATCATCTAGTAATTTAAATGTGTGTTCGAGCTTTTTAGACTTTAGTTCTTTTTTACCTAAATGGTGAAAGAAAGAAAAACAATTATCAGTTTTATCTAAAATATAATTGATGGAAGTTTTAAAGTAATCTTTATTGTAGTAGTAATCAAATGCGTCTTCGACAATATGAATATTATAAACGTCTTCCTCGCTTAGAAAGTTATTTGAAATAATATCATAAGGAGCCTTTTTGTTAAATTTATATCCATATTGATCTTTTTCTTCATATAATTTTGTTCCTTTTAATAGTTTTAAGAAACCTAATTGTAATTCTTTTGGTCTTAATTGTAATACTTCATTAAATGTATTAATAAATGAAGAATAATCTTCATAAGGTAATCCAGCGATTAAATCTAGATGTAAATCGATAATTCCTTTTTCTTGAATTAATTTAATGTTATGAAAAAGTTTTTCATTATTTTGGATTCGATAAACGGCCTTATTTGCCTTTAAATTTGTAGATTGAATTCCAATTTCAAATCTAAATAAATCTTTAGGTGAATGTTCGTTGATGTAATTGATTACATCATCATCTAATAAGTCACCTGTAATTTCAAATTGGAAAGAGTTATTTTCTTTATGATGCTTAATAATAAAATCAATTAATGAAATGAAATTCTTTTTATTTGCATTAAAGGTCCTATCTAAAAATTTGAAAATTCTTCCACCTTTTTCAATTAATGATAAAACTTGTCTTTTAATTTCTTCGATTGAGAAGAAACGAAGTTTATTGTCTAAACTAGCCATACAGTATCCACAATGAAATGGACAGCCTCTAGAAGTTTCAATATAGATTATTTGATTTTCTACATCCTCTAACAGATCATAAGCCATCTTTGATTTGGAAATATCGACAAGCTTATCAAAAGTGAATTTATCTTGATAGTATAAATTAGGGATATCTTCAATTTTAATTTTATCATTATGAAGATATCTAATTAATAAATCAAATGTCTCTTCACCTTCGTTTTTGATTACGTAATCTACTAAATTATTATATAAATAATAGGTAGAATTGTATGAAACTTCAGGTCCACCAAGAATTATGATAATATTATGTTTTCTTAGAAGTGGAAGTAATAATTTAACTAATTCTATATTCCAAATATAACAAGATATACCTACTATTTCATATTTATTTTCTATTATGTAATTATAAATATCTTCTAAAGAGTGTTTTATATTAAATTCTTTTATATCAACTGGAAAAGAACAATTAGCCTTTAATAATCTAATTGCTAAATTGGGATGTATATATTTTGAATTAATTCCAATTAATAATGTTTTCATATTTTCACCCACATAAATATTAACATAATTTTATTAGATAATAAATAAGATTATTAACAAATAAAAGTCAGGAAACCCCGACTTTTTTGCTAAAAACTAAACTTTTTTCTTTTTTGATTTAATGAAATCGTTTAATTTGATAATTAATTTTGGTAATGATTCAACTAATAAGACAACAATGATAATAATAATGCAATAAGCATATACTTCTGCATAATTTAAATTGTCGATAGAAGGTTTAATTGCATAACCTAAAGAATTGGATGAACCCGCAAGAAATTCTGCCATAATAAGTACTTTAATTCCTAGTCCTACTGCGCTAGTAAACGATGCTTTTATTGAAGAAGAAATTAAAGGTAAATATACTTTTGTAATAATTTTTAAATTAATTTTACTTTCTAATTTATATGTGTCTATGTAGGATTGGTCAATATCTCTAATTCCATTTTGAATGGATTCATAAATAATAGGTGCTAAAACAAATGTTGCTACTATATAAGGAGTATTTTTAAACCCTGCAATAACTAGAATTAGAATGATGATAGCAGATAAAGGGAAACTTCTCATAATTGTAATCCATGGCTTTAAAAAAGTCCTAAATGAATCATATAGTCCAGAAAGTATTCCAAATGTTAATCCGATAATAAAACTAATAACTAAAGAAATTAATAAAGATAATAGTGTGTTTCCTAAATAATAATATGTAGTTCCTTTTATTAATAAAGAAGATAAACTCATTAGTACATCATTTGGACTTGGTAGGATAATTGTATTATTAAAAATAAAAGACGCGATTAAACTTACTAGATATAAAGCTAGTATAGATAATGTATAGATAATTATTTTTTTAATGGTCTTATTTTTGATAATAGAATCCTTCATCTGGCAATTTTCCTCCACAATAATTTAATGCGTTAGCAAATAGAGTTTCTACTTGTGTTTTACAATCAATTGCCTTTACAAAATCAATATTACAATTTGGAATTGCATTAGTTAATACTGCTTTTGTTCCACCGAATTGTAATTCTTGAGCATAACCAGCAATTTCTTCTGTATTAGTAGATGTTTTATTAGCCGAATTTTCTAAATTGACAATAAAATTATCTACTACTTCTTTGTGCTCTTTGATTGTATTTTTTCTAATGAAGCATCCTGCTTGAGGGTATGAACCTTTTTTTGTCATTTCGGCATATAATTCTTGTACTGAAATAGAAGTGATGCCTTGTACTTTATTTTTTGCAACAGATAAAGCAGGTTCTGCTACTAAAGCAATTGTATTTTCATCAGAAATTAATTGGCCTTGAGTTAAACTTGTCGAACCTAAATAAGAAATACTTTTTGGTTCAATATTATTATACTCTAAAATCGATTCAACAACATATTGATTTATTGTTCCTTGGCCAAAGAATACAACATCTTGATCATTCATTGACTCTAAAGTAAAATTTTCAATTCTAGATGCAAAATATAAATTGCCCCAAGTTAGCATAGATGCTAATTGGTAATTGCCATTTTTATTATACATTGTAGCACCTAGATTAATTGGTGCGATGATTACATCTAATTCATTTCCTAAAAATGATTGTTGTAAAATAGTTGCTTCTTTATTTAATTCGAAATTGTATTGATCTTTATAATTGTATGCTAGATCTGCGATTGCAATTGCAGGAGCGCCACTAGGAGATACTATTGTTAATTTGTAATCGTCTTTAATCTCACTTGATACTTCGATTGAATTTTCACTTGAACTAATTTGTTCGTTTCCACTAGAAGAGTTTGGATTGCCACAACCTACTAATGAACTAAAAGTTAATAAAGTTAATAAACTTAATAATTTAATTTTTTTCATAAATTGCCTCCTTGTCTTTTAGACAACATATGAATTATACTACTTTTTAAAAAAATATAATACAAAATATAGATAAAATTTTATCAATTAACTAATAAATATAGAATATAAAAAAGTATGATTATGATATAAAAAGTGATATGATAGAGAAAATAAGTATTTTAGTTAGTAAAGTGTGTATAATGTGTAGGAGAATTTAATAATATATGGTAATGAAAGAAAGAAAAGTAATGACGTTAGATGAAATATCTAATTTATCAATCAAAAAAATAGATGATTTAGAATTGTTAGACTTAATTATTGATTCATCGTTAAAGTTGATGGTTATATATAAAAGTGAAATTGACATTGTTAGAAATATTATAGAATTTGGTATTGAAGCAACAAATAGATATTTAGATTTTATTGTCGATGAAGAAAAAGAATTAGTTTTAGCAGAGTTTTATTTAATTAAAGGGACTTTAGATAAAAATAATATCGATATTGAATTATTAGAAAAAAGTAAAAATATATTTTCTAAACAATATGAAAGAACAAAAGATGAAAAAGTGTTGTTAAGAATACAAAAATTAATAGAAGAATTTAATTTAATAAAGGAGAAATAATTATGAATGATACACTAAAAACAATTGATGAAAGAAGATCTACTAGAGTTTATTTAGATAAAGAAATATCTCAAGAAGATAAAAAGACTATTTTAGAAGCTGCAATTAATGCTCCTACAGCAGGAAATATGCTTCTATATAGTATTATTGATGTTGTCAATCAAGATAAGAAAGACAAATTAAGTGTCTTATGTGATAATCAACCATTTATAAAAAAAGGAAAGATGGTTTTAGTTTTTGTTGCTAATGCAAAAAAATGGTATGATGTTTATAATAAATTAAATAATGAAAATTTAAAACCTTCTTTAGCTGATTTTTATTTATCCATGGCTGATGCTCATATTGCTGCTGAAAATGCAGTTATAGCTGCAGAATCTTTAGGTATAGGATCTTGTTATATTGGCGATATTGTTGAAAACTATGAGGAAATGAAAGAATTATTAGGATTGCCAAAATACATTAATCCTATTTGTATGCTTGTTTTTGGATATAAGAAAAATGAAAATCCTATTCCAAAAGCAAGAAGATTTAAAGTAGGAGATGTTGTATTTGAAAACGAATTTAAAGAAAAAAGTGAAGAAACTTTTGTTAACAAGTTTGATTATTTAAATAATATAGAAGAACAACATAAAAAAGTATCTCAACTAGTAAATGCAACAATTAAGATGAAAGCAAAATCAGAATTCTTTAAAGAAATGAATAGAAGTCTTTCTTTAATGATTGATGAATATAAATAATTGTTTTCGGGTAATAGATTGACATATTCTATTATCCTTATTATTATATTAATATATGTGTATATGCACATATATCTAATTAAGAGGTAGTACTATGAAAAAATTTGATCAAGATGAATTAATTTTAAGAACAGCAGAGTTTTATAAAGCATTATCAGATTATTCTAGATTTAAGATCGTTTTTGTTTTAATGAGTGGAGAAAAATGTGTTAGTGAGATTGTTGAAGAAGTAAATATGTCTCAAACTGCAGTTTCTTATCAATTAAAGTTATTAAGACAAATGCATCTAGTAAAGTATAGAAGATCGGGACAAAATATTTTTTATTCAATAGATGATCAACATGTTTACGATATTATTAATTTAACTTTTAAACATATAGAACACCAATAGGAGTAATATTTATGAAATATAAAAAGAAAGTTTTAATTAATCCTCAATGGGATATTAAAATAGTTAAAGAAAAGCTAACAAGTAATAAATGTGTTGAAAGCGTAAATATAGATAACGATGAATTATTAATTATTTCAAATGCAAAATTGATGGAAGAAGATATATTAGCTTTATTAAATGAAAAAGAAGAAAAGATAGATGAATTCTATTTTGATGAAATTGATTGTCCTAACTGTGCGAATAAAGTTGAAGTAGCATTAAATAAATCAACCTTAATCAAAGAGGCAAATGTAGTATTTTTATCAAATAAAATTATTATTAAACATAATGAAGAAGATATATTTTCAGAAGTGGAAGCAATTGTTAAAAGTATCGAGAAAGATACAAATATTTATAGAAATAAAAATGAACTTAAGACAAAAGTATCTTTGAATAATCTAGTTCATCATCATGAACATGAAGAGGGATGTTGTTGTGATCATCATCATGAACACAATGAAGAATGTAGTTGTGACCATCAACATAAAAAAGAATGTTGCTGTCATGAAGAAAAACATGAGCATCATCACCATCATAACAAAGGTGATGAACATGATTGTTGTTGCAATCATCATGCTCATAAACAGTGTAATATAAAAAAAAATATGATTTTTTCGCAAAAAACAGCGTTTATAGTAGGTTGCATTTTATTTGGTATTGCTACAATATTAAATATTTTAGGAAATGAGGAATTATTAAAATTATTTAATGTTGACCCGTTAATAAGCGGTAGTGGATACATAATTCCTTTGTTTGTTTTATATATTACTAGTTATATACTATTAGCATATGATTTAATATATAAATCGATATATGGCATATTACACAAAGATTATTTTAATGAATCATTATTAATGGTAATTGCTTCTTTAGGAGCTATTGTTCTTTCATTTATTGGAGATATTGAATTATTTGAAGCGTGTGCAGTTATTTTATTATATAAAATTGGTGAGTCGTTACAAGATAAAGCAACAAAAAAATCTAAAGATGCGATAAAAGAGTTAATAGATTTAGAAATTGAAGAAGTTACTTTGATTAATGGAATAGTTAAACAAATTGAAGAAGTTAAGATTGGTGAACGAATCCTTGTTAAAGTTGGTGAAAAAGTTCCTCTTGATGGAATTATTTGTGAGGGTAAATCTTCTTTTGACATGAAAGCATTAACTGGAGAATCTGAACCAATATTTAAAAAAGAGGATGATGAACTTTTATCTGGATCTATAAATTTAACTAATGTTGTTACTATTGAAGTTAAAAAGGAATATAAGGATTCAACTTTATCAAAAGTGAAAAAAATAGTAGAAGAGGCAAATGAAAAGAAGTCTTCTTCTGAACAATTTATTACTAAATTTGCTAGAGTATATACTCCTATAGTTCTATGTATTTCATTAGTAGTATTGGTTGTATTATTGATATATCAAAAGACAATTCAAGAAGCACTTAATAGTGTTTTTGCAATTTTAGTTATTTCTTGTCCTTGTTCGTTAGTTATTTCTATTCCTTTAGCTTATTTTGCTGCATTAGGTTCTTCTTCTAAACATGGTATTTTAGTTAAAGGAGGAAACTATTTAGAAGCACTAACTAATATTGAAAAAATAATTTTTGATAAAACAGGAACCATTACAGAAGGAGAATTTGAAATTGTTTCTATTAAAGTTGAAAAAGGAACTGAAGAAGAATTACTAAATATTGCTTCAATGGTTGAATCATTTTCTAATCATCCAATCGCAAAATCAATTTGTAATGGTAATCTAATAGAAGTAGATACTAAAAATTCGATTATTGAAGAGATATCAGGATATGGATTAAAAATGGAACATGATGGTGACATTTATTTAGTAGGCAATGATAAATTGATGATTGAATATTCTATTGAATCTGTTTGTAATGAAGAAGTAGGAACTGCTGTGTATGTTGCTAAGAATAACGAGTTTTTAGGAAGTATTACTGTTAGAGATAAGATTAAAGAATCTTCAAAAGAAGTTATTAAACAATTACATAATAAAAAAATTGATACTTTAATGCTTACCGGTGATAAAAAAGTGTTTGGAGAGTTTGTTGCAAAAGAAGTAGGAATTAAAGAAGTCAAATCAGAATTATTACCTCAAGAAAAATATACAATTGTTGATGAAATAATTGCTAATAAAAAGAAAAATATTGTTTATGTCGGAGATGGTATTAATGATACTCCTTCATTAAAAAGAGCAGATGTTGGTATTGCTCTTGGAGGAATTGGATCGGATTTAGCTAAAGAATCTGCAGATGTAGTAATAATGAATGATGATCTTTCTAAAGTTAATGAAATTATTAAAATTTCTAAATTTACTAAAAGTATTATTGTTCAAAACTTAGTTTTTATATTACTAACTAAAATAATTGCAATCATTATTTCTATTACTGGTGTATTAGATTCATATGCGATGCTAATAGCAATTTTTGCAGATGTTGGTGTCTGCTTACTTTGTGTATTAAACTCTCTACGAATTTTATATAAAAAATAAAATATACGATTGATTAATAATAGAATTTTCTTTATGATATTTTTAATGACTTATGAATTATCATAAGTCTTTATTTTGGAGAAAGATTGATGAATTGGATTCTTACTGCACTTTTATTAGGATTAGGATTATCTATGGACGCATGTGCTGTTAGTACAACAGATGGGTTATCAGAACCTAATATGAAATGGAAAAAGATATTATTGATTAGTGGGATGTTTGGGTTTTTCCAAATGTTAATGCCAACAATAGGTTACTTGGCAGTAACTGTTTTTAGCGCAGTTTTAGGAGAAGACTTTACTAGAATATTCCAATATTTTGTTCCATATTTAGCTTTAATTATTTTAGGATATTTAGGAATAAAATCTATTGTGGATAGTATGAAAAAAGAAGAAGTGAAAGAAAAGAAGCCTATCAATTTTACACTTATATTTATTCAATCGATTGCAACTTCAATTGATGCTTTAAGTGTTGGTGTTGTTTTAGGCGATATGGAAATGTATAAAGCGATGATTACTTTTTTAATTATTGGAGTAGTTACTTTTGGTATATGTGTTTTGGCAGTTTTATTAGGTAAAAAGTTTGGTAGTTTGTTTTCTTCTAAAGCGGGTCTTGTAGGTGGATGTATATTGATTTTTATTGGATTTGAAATCTTTTTTTCGAATTTTGACTTAGTAATAGAGAGTTTTAAATTAATTTTTGGATAGAATTCTTTTATTTTGAGATAATTTTTACCATATTATATTTCGTATAATATATTTTAATTTTAAGTTATATGCGAGGTATTTATGAAAATTAGAGAATTATTATTAATTGCAAGATATGATGACGAGGAAACTCAAGGAAATTTGGCGGAAAAGATAGGAATCAGTAATAAAAAAATATCTAAATGGGAACTAGGCGAATTTAATCCTACATTACATGAGTTAAGATTGTTGTCAAATTATTTTGATTTATCAATCAATGAGATGGTTGATGAGACAGAAGATGATAGATTGTCTATAGAAACAAAACCAATTGATGAAGAAACTCCTTTCTATGATATGACGCTAGGTAGTTGTTATCTTGTTGGTTTAATATGGCTTTATATGTCATTAGAAGTTTATGGAGAAACATTAAATTATCTTAACTTTGTTATATATATTTTTCTGTTAATCATTTATTTTATGTTATTTTTTCTGATAAATTTTATCTATCAATATAATATTTATCATTATGAAAATAGTCTAGATAATTAATTGAGAAATATTTTTACTTATTGTAAAATATATCAAAGGAATACAGTTATGAAAAATTATGTTATTTGTTCTGATGTTCATGGTTCCATTACAACTTTAAGGAAAGTTGTAGATTTTTTCTTAATTAACAAATTTGATAAATTAATTATTTTAGGTGATTTATTATATCATGGACCAAGAAATAATATTCCTAGAGGTTATAATCCTAAAGAAGTAATCAAGTTATTAAATCCTTTAAAAGATAAAATTGTTATGGTTAAAGGTAATTGCGAAGCAGAAGTTGATCAAATGGTATTAGATTTTAAAATACATAATAAAAAGAAAATAATGTATAACTTAAAAACTATTTACTTGGAACATGGCCATCATTTAGATAAAGAAAATAGTAATTATCAAAAGGGAGACATAGTTTTTTATGGTCATACACATGTTAGTAAATGCGAAAGAATTAACGGCATAACATTTATTAATCCAGGATCTATTACATTACCTAAAGAAAATACTAAAAAATCATTTATTGCTTTAGTGAATGGTAGAATTTTATTATTAGATTTAAATTCGAAAATTATTGATGAATATTATGTTAATGAAAGGTGATAAGTATGGAATTAAAAGAAGCACTATTAAAAAGAAGAAGCTGTAGAAAATTTTTAAATAAAAAAGTAGAAGATAACATTGTAAAAGAATTGATGATGGCAGCAATGTCTGGACCTTCCGCTTGTAATAAAAAGCCTTGGAAGTTCTTTATTGTTACAAACGAAGAAAAACTTGCAAAGTTAAGATTTGCAGGTCGTTCTTTTAATTTTAATTCTCCTATGCATATAGTTGTGTGTGGGGATACTACTAATACAGTCACTAATAAAGTTGAAGATTATTGGATTCAAGATTGTTCGAGTAGTATTGAGAATATATTATTGATGGCGACTTCTTTAGGCTTGGGGACTTGTTGGTGTGGCGTTTTTCCAATGGAAGATAGAATTAAGGCGATTAGAGAAATTTTAAATATTGATGAAACGTTGATTCCGTTAGGATTAATTCATGTAGGATATCCAGATTGTGAATTAGAAGAAAGAACTCAATATGATGAAAGTAATGTATTTTATATTTAAGGAGAATTATGAAAAATAATATTATAGTTAAGAATTACAAATCTATTTTAAATATTCATGACACTCAAGTTGCAATCAAACTAGTGAAAGATACTTTTGAAGATAAACTTGCAGAAGCTTTAGAATTGACTCGTGTTACTGCGCCTCTTTTTGTTGAGCCTACTACTGGGCTAAATGATGAATTGAGTGGGGTGGAAAAGGCTGTTAATTTTAAGGCACATAATACTAATGCTTCTCTAGAAATTGTTCAATCTTTAGCAAAATGGAAAAGAAATGCGCTACATAAATATTCTTGTAATGGTATTTACACAGATATGAATGCTATTCGTCCTTTTGAAGAACTTGATAATATCCATTCTTTATATGTTGATCAATGGGACTGGGAAAAGGTAATAAAAGAAGAAGAAAGAACTGAAGAATATTTAAAAAATATTGTTAATAAAATATATGAAGTATTATTAGAAACATGTAAAGTTGTTCATAATGCTTATCCTGAAATAACTTATGATTTACCGGAAAAAATCACATTTATTACTAGTAGTGAACTAGAAAAAAGATATCCTAATTTATCTAGAAAAGAAAGAGAAAACGAAATCACAAAATTGTATAAAGCTGTATTTTTGATGAAGATTGGAAATCCTTTAAATGATGGTATGCCACACGATGGAAGAGCATCTGATTATGATGATTGGAATTTAAATGGAGACATATTACTTTGGTATGAACCTCTTCAAATAGCATTTGAAATTTCGTCTATGGGTATTAGAGTAAATAAAGAATCTTTGATGAGACAATTAAAAGAAAAAAATGAATTGCATAAGTTGAATTACTCATATCATAAAGATGTTATCAATGGTGTATTACCTTTAACAATTGGTGGAGGTATTGGACAATCAAGAATGTGTTTATTTATGTTGAAGAAAGCCCATATTGGTGAAGTTCAAGTTTCTTATTGGGATGATGAAGATGTTGAATTATTTAGAAAAAATAATATTCACTTATTGTAAACAATAAGAGTTGTAGTTTCTTTGAAGAATAAACAAGTAAATAAATTGATAAAAAAATACTATTTTATTTTACTTTTTTTGGTAGTGGTGTTATTATCTATATGTCAAATAAAATTAGAAGGGAGAAAATAATATGAAAAATCTTAAATTTTTTGGATTAGCTAGCTTAGCAGCAGTTTGTGCTGTAGTCTCTTGTGGCAATCCAGCAGCTTATCATGCAAACGAAGTTAAAGCAAGAGAATATATGGTTGCAAATGAAGATTCTGGAAAGTACGGACAATTCGATTTAGAAGGAAATAAATTTGCTTGGTCTGTAACTACAACAGCAGCATCATATGATTGTAAATATACAATTTCATATGACTTTAAAACAGATAAAGGTACTCTTTATGCTAAAACTCTTAAAGAGGGTGTTGAATTCGAAGCAGACTTTACATGTACTTATAACTGGGAATATGATGAAGCAGCAGATACTGAAGGTGTAGGTCCATATACATTTGAATACACTAAAGTTAAAAAAGGTTCTTTAGATTATCTTGATACATCATCTGAATCAGTTGTTCCAGGTGTTTATTATGCAGAAACATTAGCAGTATCATATAAATTACAAGGAACTGCATTCTTAGCTGTTCAAGAAGCTTATGCTTTAGCTACAACTGAAGCTGAATAATTATTATTCTATAATGAAAGAATACTGGCTTTGCCAGTATTTTTTTTAACAAAAAAAATCACCACAGAGTGGTGATTAGTTTATTTTGTGTAAAGACCAATTACTTTTTTAACTCGTTTTACTGTTTCATTTGCAATTTTAGAAGCTTTTTCCGCTCCTTTTTGCAATACTTCATCAATTATTCCAGATTCGATAACTTGATTGTATTTTGCTTGTAACTCTTCTAATGTAGCACATACTACATCTGCAACTGCTTTTTTAAATGTTCCATAATTGCAACCTATAAATTCTTTTTCTGCTTCTTCGATTGTTATATCTTTTAAGCATGAATAAATTGTTAATAGGTTAGAAATACCTGGTTTATTTTCTTTATCATATCTTACTTCACATTCTAAATCAGTTACAGCAGACATAATTTTCTTCCTAACTGCTTTTAAATCATCTTTTAATAGAATGTCGCCTTTTGGATCAGATTTAGACATCTTTTTTGTTGGGTCGGAAAGAGACATAATTCTAGCACCTGTTTTGTTGATAACAGGAGTTGGAATAGTGAATACATCTTGTTTATATCGATGATTAAATCTTTCTGCTAGATTTCTACATAATTCTACGTGTTGTTTTTGATCTTCACCTACTGGGACTGTTTTTGCATTATATAAAAGAATATCTGCTGCCATTAGAACAGGGTAAGTATATAATCCGAGACCAATAGATTTATCGTTTAATTTTGATGCTTTTTCTTTAAATTGAGTCATTCTATTCATTTCACCCATATAGGCATAGTTTCCTAAAATTGTTCCAAGTTCACTATGAGCAGGAACATCTGATTGAAGGAAAATAGTCGCTTTATTTGGATCTAGTCCACATGCTAAATAGAATGCGACAATATCGCGAGTGTTGTTATATAAAACTTGTGGATCAATTGGAAGAGTTAATGCATGCAAGTCAGCAATGAATACAAAGACTTGATTATCATCTTGATATTTTGCAAAGTTGCGTAAAGCTCCAATATAATTTCCAAGTTGTAATTGACCAGTTGGTTTAATACCACTTAAAACTACTTGTTCCATTTTTACCTACTTTCTTAGAGCATTTAAAGCCCTAGCTTGTTTTGAAATATTGTTAAATGTTGAATTAGAAATATTACATTCTCTTAATAATTTAAGAGCTAAATCTTTAGCACCTTCGATTGAAGTGAATTCAACTTCTAATTCATAATCGATAATGCCACTATAATGATTCTTATCTACACAAAGAATTCCACCTTTATAGTCTACTTCAATTCGATCAGTTGTTAAACTTGTCAAAATTTTTAGCTCTTGAACATTAACGCCTAGAATTGCTAAGAATTTTTTAATTCCACCTTCAGGGAATATACCTTCATCTTGAAGTAAATCAAAATCACGCCATGAAATGCTATCGTTTTTTTCTAATAAGCCTTCGCTTAATGGAGTTTTAAGAGTTAATACAAACTCTTGGTTTTTTTCTCTCACTCTTAAAGCGATTCCATTTCTTTTTAAAAATGAATCTGGTGTATCAATGTAATGATTTGTTTGAGTGATTTTACGATATTTATCAAGTTGTAATTCTCTAATAATAGTATCGTATTCGTCTTTTAATAATAAGACCTTAGCTTCGATTTCAATATTTGAGTTCATGGTGATTCTCCCTTCATTTACATAATATATTCTAAACTATATTATGTAGTTAAGTCTAGTTAAAAAGTTTTAATAAAGAGACTTTATTAAAGAAAAAGTTGTTTTTTTATTGCTTATTAATTAGAATGATTACTAGGAGGAAACATTATGAGTATTTTAAGTAAATCAAATTGGTTTATAAGTTGGGGATGGATAATTCTTTTAATAGTAGGAGTTTTACTTGTTATTGCAATTACTATTGTCTTAATAAAAAATAAAAAGGTAAGAAAGCAAATTGAAAATGATAAAAAACAAAATAATATATTTTTAGAGATATTCGGTGGAAATGAAAATATTATTTCTTGTGAATCAAAAGGCTCTAGATTAGTATTAGTCTTAAAAGATTATAGTTTACTTAATGAAGAAAAATTAAAAGAAAATGGTGTAACTTCTTTAATTAGAGCGACTAATAAAGTTACTTTAATAATTGGTGAAAAATCTAAAGATTTAGAAGAATTTATAAATGAAAACAAACGACCTTAATTGGTCGTTTATTTGTTTACTGGAACACTATATGTTGGCGCTTCATTAACATAAGGAACAGGTTGTACGTAAGGAATAGGTTGATAAATAGGTCCATATGGAGGGACTGGTGTAGGTCTAGGTAAGAATAGTCCTCCTATTAATACTCCGCCAAGAAATGGAAGTAATGGTCCTATAAATCTATCTTCTTTATCTTTGCATAAACTAATTTTTGTTAAATTTTCGAATTCTCCTTCTTTCCAAGGATATGGTATATAACGCATAAAAAAGCCTCCTAAGTATGTTTATGAGGCTTTGTTTATTTTGTTTAGGCGATTAACTTAAGAGCAATTAAGTCTTCTTTTAATTCGTCAACTGGTAGTCCAACAATGTTTGTGTAACTTCCTTCAATATGTGAAATAATAGGATAAGATGAATTGTCTTGAACTCCGTATGCTCCTGCTTTATCAAGAGGAGAACCAGACGCAATATATGAAGAAATTAATTCTTCACTCAATGAGTTAAAATATACTTTACTTGTAATTACTCTTGTATGAGAAATATGGAGTTTTTCGCAGAAAATAGTGTATATAGTTTTAACTTCATGGACATTACTTGATAATTCTTTTAGCATACGATATGCATCTTTTTCATCTTGAGGTTTCCCAAATACTTTATTATCTAATATAACAATTGTATCTGCAGAGATAATGATATCATTAGGATGATCTTTTGCAATTTCTAGAGCTTTAACTAATGATAATTCATCTAAAGAATATTTAAATTCATCAACATTACTTGGAATTATTTCAAATGTAGGAATAATAGATTTTAATAGTTCTTTTCTTCTAGGAGATTTACTTGCTAAAATAAACATAATTAAATCTTTCCTTCATTTTTATTCATAATAATTGGAATAATCATTGGATTACGATGAGTATGTTCAAATAAGATTTTTCCTACTGTGGATCTAGTTATGTTTTTGATTTCTCCGAAAGTAACTTTAGATTTCATTAATGTTTTTAAGTCTTCATTTAACATTTCAGTCGCATAATTTAATAGTTTAATCGATCTTTCATCAGGATAAATGAATCCTTGAGTAATTATTTCTGGTTTCTTAAGAATAGAATTAGTTCTTGAATCCATTGCGATTAAAACAGCGACCATTCCATCAGTCGATAATAATTTTCTATCTTTAATAACTGCGGTTGATAGTCCAGTGATATCTTTTCCATCAATATAGATATTGTCTACAGGTACTCTATTTCCTTCTTTAATTGTGTGTTTTCTTAGTTCGAGAGTATCTCCGTTAGCAAGAACAAATGTATTTTCTTTTGGAATACCAAGAGTTTGCGCTAATTCGGCATGTAATCTTAACATACGATATTCGCCATGTACTGGCATAAAGTACTTAGGTTTAAATAATTTTATCATTAATCTTAATTCTTGTTTGCTTGGATGACCAGATGCATGTAAATTGGAGAATACTGAATTGGTAATAACATTTGCACCGACTCTAGCTAATTGGTCTACTACTAGATTTATTGAATATGTATTTCCAGGAATTGGTGAAGAAGAGAATACAACTGTATCTCCAGGAACTATTTTAATCATATTATGTTCACCATTTGCAATTCTACTTAAAGCAGCCATTGGTTCGCCTTGAGAACCTGTACATAAAATAACAATTTCATTTGGCTTAAAATCTTTGATTTTATCTGGAGTTATAATAGTATCATCAGGAACTTTAATATATCCATATTGTCTAGAGACAGAAATGCTTGTTTCCATTGATCTACCAATAATAACAATTTTTCTTTTGAAGTTAATACATGCTTCAACAATTTGTTGGATACGAGAAATATTACTTGAGAAAGTTGAAATAATTAAACGACCATGTGCCTTACTAAATACTTCAAATATTGCATCAATAACACTTCTTTCAGATTGAGTGTATCCTTCTTGTTCAGCATTAGTAGAATCTGATAATAATAAATCAACACCTTCTTCTCCAAGTTTAGCTATTTTGTTTAAAGAAATATCTTCAGAAATTGGTGTTAAGTCAATTTTAAAATCTCCGGTAGTTACGATTCTACCATGAGGAGTATCAACACAAATACCAAATGCATCTGGAATAGAGTGAGTTACATTAAAAAATTGTACTTTAAAGTCACCGACTTCAATAACAGAATCTTCGTTGTACTCTACTATTTTAACTTTAGTAGATACTCTTGATTCTTCTAATTTATGTTTGATAAGTGATGCTGCCAATTTAGGAGCATAAATTACAGGAATATTTACATTTTGAAGTAAAAATGGAATGGCACCGATGTGATCTTCATGACCATGAGTAATAAATAGTGCTTTGATTTTACTTCTTACATTTTTTAAGTGTGTATAATCTGGTATAACATAGTTGACACCTAAGATACCTTGTTCTGGGAACATGACACCAGCGTCAATAATAATTAAATTGTTTTCATTTTCAATACAGTAGGTATTTTTACCTACTTCGCCTAGACCACCTAAAGCATAAATTGATACAGGCGATTGTAATAATACTTGATTAATCATATACAAAAATCCTTTCTATGAAATTATCGATATTGGTCTTAAATCTAATATATATTATATTGATTTGAACTAACTTTGTAAAGTTTATTAAGGGAAATTATTCAATAATTTATTGTTATTATATGCAGAAAAAAATAAAAAAAACACATTAGATATATCTAATGTGTATATTATTAAATTAAATAAGAATTTTCTATTTCTTTATTTGGATTCTTTTTGTCTATTCTATCGTAATATAAAATTCCATCAAGATGGTCATATTCATGCTGTAATACTATTGCATCATATCCTCTAGCAGTAATTGTTACTTCTTTATCTTGGATAGCATCAAATCCTTTAATAACAATTTTATTATAACGATATACATAGCCAGGATGATCGTTATCAACACTTAAACAACCTTCTCCGCTTGCTAAAGCAACTTTCTTTAAAGAATTTTGAATAATTTTTGGATTGATTAAAGCATATTGGACTATTTCATCATCTACTACATAATAAATTGCAAATATTCTTTTTTGAATACCAATTTGAGGAGCAGCTAAACCGACTCCAGAACGAATATTATGTTTTGAAGCATATTCGTCATCTTGACTTTTAATTAAATAATCAACCATAGAAAGTGCTAATTCTTTGTCTTCTTTAGAAATAGGAGTTTCTACGGGTTTACATTTTTCTCTAATAGATTTTGCTGAATCTTTTACAATTTTAAACATTTACATCACCATTTAATAGTTTATCAAATGGATGAAGAAAAAGAAATAGTTTATTTAATAAAAGAGGGTACTTAGTACCCTCCGTTACATCCACATCCATTAGTTTTATTAGAACAACCGCATCCGATAATAACTAATAAGATAAATAAGACTAGGATAATAGCAAAGACGCCACCCCATGATCCACCAGTATTTGTTGGATATTGATAGCCATTAGGATAACCTCCAAAGTTTTGACCGTAATAGTACATATAATGTCTACCTCCTTAACTAATTTAAAATATGTAGTAATTTTTAAAATGATATTATTTTGATTAAAATTATTTTATTTTGCATATCTTATATTGGTGAATGATATGGATAAAATGGAACAATTTAAAAAGTTCGCTTCTAGTAAACCTTTTTTAAAAAAGAAAGTGGATAATAAAGAGGTTACTTGGCAAGAACTTTATGAAAAGTATGATATTTATGGGGAAGAGGATCCAATCTTTAAGGAAGATAGTTCTTCTAGTAAACAAGAATCTAATTCTTTTTCTTCTTTTATGGATATGATAAATAATATAGATATCGATAAGATTACTGAAGGTTTGAATGGAATGAAAAAAGTATTATCAATTTTATCAGAAATTACACAAAAAGATGATGTGAATACTAAAAGAAAAATGCATCAACCATATGAAAGGGATGTAGATTAATGAGAAATGATTTATTGATTTATTTAGAACAAGATTTAGATTATTTTCTTTTTTTAAGAGAAAATCCTTATTGGCATAAATCCTTATCAAGAAATGTAAATGAATTTAAGAATTTTTTAGAAGATTATAAGACGAAAAGAAGGAAAAGATTAGTAGATAAAATGGAAGATATCTCTTTGATGATATCTCTAGCAAAAGAGTTGATGTAAGGCTAGACTGTGTCTAGTTTTTCTTTTATTCTTGAAAGATAATTAGACAAATACTAAAATATAATAGGAGAGTAGAATATGAAGGATATTTATCAAAAAATAGATGAAATTAGTGAATTAATTAAATCTAGAGAATGTGTAAATAAAATTAAAGAAGTTGAAAAGAAAATGGAAGAAGATCCTTCGGTTATTTCTTTGGTTTTAGAATTTGAAAAAGCACAGAGAGATTATTCTTCTTCACTTAATCATTATGAAGAGGATTCTAAAGAAGTTTTAGAATATCAAAGGATTCTTTATAAGAAGAAATTAAATTTAGATACTCATCCATTAGTAGAAGAGTATTACTCTTTATTAAAGGAAGTTAATGAACCATTAAGATATTTAGAAATGAAGTTATTGTCATTATTTAAAATTAATAAAGGGAGTTGTAAATAAAAAAGTAGGCATAGCCTACTTTAGTATGGAGGAATAGTGCTCAAGCACACTATTATTATAGGTAGGAAAGTAAAAAATATACCTAAAAAAAGTAATGTTAAGAATTATTGCAGGAAAATATCGTCATTTACAAATTAAGGCACCGGATGTAGATTCTACTAGACCTACAACTGATAAAGTAAGAGAAGCTTTAATGTCTGCTCTTAGTTTTGACATTGCTAATAAGGATGTATTAGATCTTTTTGCAGGTTCAGGTGCTCTAGGTTTGGAAAGTTTATCTAGAGGAGCAACTTCTTGTGTGTTTGTTGACACTAATCTAAAAGCTTATAAAACGATTAAAGAAAATATAAAAAATATTAAAGTTTCTGAAAAAACTGAAGTTTATTTACAAGATTATAAAACGTTTTTAAATAATAATAAGAATAGAAAATTTGGATTAGTTTTCTTAGATCCACCATATAAAGAAAAGAAGATATATGATGAAGTAATTGACTTTATGTTTGAAAATGATATGCTTAGTGAAAATGCAGTAATTGTTAAGGAATGTGATGTACATTTTCAAGAAGATGAAAGATTTTCTAAATATAGAAAGTATAAATATGGTATAATCCATGTGAGCGTGTATTGGAGGTAGTTATGAAAAAAGCAATTTACCCTGGAAGTTTTGATCCATTAACAAATGGACATTTAGACATTATTAAAAGAGCGAGTGATGTATTTGATAAAGTGTATGTTTGTGTTGCAGATAATCCAATGAAAAAATACTTTTTTACTACTGAAGAAAGACTAAATATGGCGAAAGAATCCTGCAAAGATATTCCTAATGTTGAAGTTATTTATACTGATGGTGTAGTAGTTAATAAAGCGCATGAATTAGGTTGTAAAGTGATTGTAAGAGGTCTTAGAGCAGTAACAGATTTTGAATTTGAATTTCAATTAGCAGCAGCAAATGAATTTATCAATGATGAAATTGAAACGATGTTTCTAATGGCATCTTCTGGTAAAGGATTTATTTCTTCTTCATATGTTAAAGATTTTTATTTGAATAATGTTGATATTTCTAGTTTAGTACCAGAACCAGTATTAAAATATTTTAAGAAAAGATAAAATATACTAATGGTGTTAAAGAGGCTAAAATGAGCCTCTTTTTTATATAGTTGATAGACGAAAAAGAAGGGTTTAGTTTTTTTATTTGATATATTAAAGAAAACGAGGTGAAATTTAGTAAAAAATAAGATATGTAATAGTACTTGGCTATTACTAAATTTATGATGGGGAATGTCTGTTCGATTAGTCCTAATAATAGAAATATTAAAGGACAATTAAAGATTAATTTTAATGGGATAGCAAGTAATACTACACTAGTAGAAAATAAATATATAGTCGATAAAGAATGAAAAATCTTATTTGTGATATTTTTATTTAATGAAGTATCTTTTATTTGGTAAGTAGTTGGTTTAGATTTAGTTAATAAATATGATATTGTGTTAATACCAATTAACAAGAAAATGTAAAGTATATTTTTGTTGGTAATTGAGTAAATAAATGGTAATGAAATAATTCCATAATTATTAATAATATCTTCTACTTTTTCTTTTGAATATATCCCTTTATTTTGTAGATGATTTAATAAAATATATTGGCCAGGAACTCCATTAATTAAACATACAAATATAATAAGGATATCAAATAGTAATGAAAGATTTTTCTTTTTTAGTAGAATGTAAAGATCTTCAAAATTAATGAATTTATATAATAGATTAGTAAGTATAAGAAATGGGAGAAGACAAGGAAGATATTTATTAATAAAAAGATCATTAAACACAATGATATTTGCCTTTGATAAGTCGTTAAATAGTAAATAAAATAAGAACGTTAGTATAAATATTAGGATAATAAATAAGCTTTTCTTCATAGTAAAAGATATTTCTAGGCATTAATCTTTATGAAGAAAAAAATATTGCATATATTAAAGTGTTATTGGAGGTTATTTATGAATTATCAAAATAAGTGTTGTAATTATGGTGCACCTTGTAAATGTCAAGTGATAGTTATGCCAGTCCAAGAATGTGTTTGTAATCGCTGCTATTATGTTGAGCAACCAATTGTAGTTCCACATAATACAAGAATCATTAACCATTATGTTCCTAGACCAGTATATTATCATACTTTCTCTCAAACAGAAGAGAATATGTGTCATACAGGTACTCAACCAAATAACATTCAAAGATAAAAAAAGAACCTCGCCGAGGTTCTTTTAGTTTGCTAATTAATTATTTAGAAACGCCTTTCCACATGTCTTGTAAAATTTCGTTGTTAGATTTTGTAATTGTTTTTGAGTAAGATGTCCAAGTACCAAATCTCATATCAGCAATTTTACCGTTTTCGTATTTGACAGCTAAAGGTAATGTTAAGTCGTTTGCTGCTAGATCTGGAGAAGTTTCATTTGTTTCAAATGAATCTAAACCATTGTATAATACAGAATAACCATATTCGTTTTCAAATGCTTCATTGTAGTCGCCTCTCCAAGCGTCATCATTGTAAGCAGAATAGATTTCGTCTAATAAGTGATTGTAATATACTTTACCAGCATCTGCACTATATTCTTTTTCGTCTTCGTTCCATGTAGAGTTAGAGTTTTCTTCAGAAGCAAAGTCTACAATATAGAATTTAGTTTCTGTTTTTTCGATATTTTTATAGAATGCAGCGATTTCGTTTTCAATACCAGCGCTTACGCCTGAATCTAAATAAATTACGATAACAGTACCTGAATTTTCAGTTAAGATTTTTTTACCGTTTTCAACGTCTTTATAATATTTTGGACTTTGATCAGGTAATTGAACGTATAATTCGTTATATTTTACATTGTGTTCTTCATAGAATTCACCAGTGTCATCAGCTTCTACTGCTTCTTTGATTGCATCAGCGATTGGATTAATAGAGAAGATAATACCAAAGATGACTGCAACGATTAATAAAGGTTGGACCCATGCAGTTGATTTGATCCATTCCCAAATTTTTTTGAAAAATCTACCGATAGCGATGAAAAATTTATCCATAATTTCCTCCGTTTTTTGTATTCCTATTTCTTAAATAGCGTTATTATCTTACCACTATATATTTTTATTTTCAATAAACAATTTATGTTTTTAGAAAAAACTGTTCAAAATGTTTGATAAAATGTATCCTAAAAGGATATATTTTTAATTATTTTAGAAATATGCAAATTAAATCTAGATTTATTTGGCGTAAATGATAAAATAATTAGTGATTTCGAGGTTATATTTTTATGAAGAAATTAAAACAAATTTATAAGGCGATAGAAGATTACTTCTATGATCATCCATTATTTAGAAATATTTGTGAGTGTATTTTTACTCTTATTATAGCGGCAACGTCTAGTTTTATTTATGCTTATAATTTTAGGGCGTTTGTTGCTCCTTTGTTCGAAGGACAAAATGCGATTGTTACAGGTGGAGCTTCCGGGGTATCACAAATTATTCAAAAAATTGCAGAGTTAGTTGGTGTTCCTGTTGATGAACAAATTGGCAACTCTTCAATTGGTTACATTATTCAATCTGCTTTCTATGTAATAGTTAATATACCATTATTAATCTTAGCATATCGTAAGATTGGTAAAAAATTTGCTATTTTCTCTGTAATAAATATTAGTTTATATTTTGTATTTGCGAATACTATTCCTGAAAGTATATGTAGCATCTATTATGAAAATAGTTATGGCGTTGAACTACAAATGTTTGGTAGAGCAGTGTTCTCAGGTGTATTGACTGGTGTTTCAGCATCTCTAGCAATTATTCATGGACATTCAGCAGGAGGTATTGATATTATTTCTGTTTATATGACAGAAAAGAATACTAATTCATCTATTGGCAAAATATCGATGACTGTCAATACTGGAATTGTTGTTGTTTATGCGATACTAACATTTATTGGAGTAGGAAATTTATCTTTCTTAACTATGGCTTTGTATAGTTTTGTTTATTTCTTTGTTTCTTCTACTGTTACTGATTCTTTAGTTATTAGAAATAAAAAAGAATCATTACAAATTATTACTTCGAATGAACAAATTCCAGATATGTTAATTTCTTATTTTCCTCATAGTGCAACTATTGTTCAAGGTAAGGGAGCATATTCTAAACAAGATAAATTGATAATTTATATTGTTTTATCCACAAATGAAGTAAAAAGATGTACAAAGATTGTACATGAAATAGATCCAAATGCATTTATAGTTTCTACTAAAGTTAACTCTTTAAATGGTAGATTCTATATTGCACCACATAAATAGAAAGGAGAATTTATGGCAACATTACAAGAATTAGCAAATTTAATCTTCCCTGATATTAAAGAAACAGTTGAAGATTTAGAAAAGAAATATCCAAAAAGAGATTTACCTGAAGGAGCGGAAGTAACTAGATTTGCACCTTCTCCAACAGGATTTTTACACACAGGTAGTTTATTTACTGCAATGGTTACTCAAAAGGTAGCAAAACAATCTGGTGGTGTTTTCTTCATTAGACTTGAAGACACTGATACAAAAAGAGAAATTCAAGGCTCTGGTAAAGAATTACTAGACCAAATGAAAGTATTTGGTGTAGTTAATGATGAAGGTTATTTTGGAGATCACGAAGAAGGTAAATATGGTCCTTACATCCAATCGAAAAGAGCAGACATTTATAAAGTAGTTATTAAACATCTTTTAGAAAATGGTAGAGCGTATCCTTGTTTTTGTTCTAGAGATGATTTAGACGCATTAAGAAAAGAACAAGAAGCAAATAAAGTTACTCCTGGTTATTATGGAGACTATGCTATATGTAGAAAACTATCTTTAGAAGAACAAATCGAAAATATTAAAAATGGAAAACCATATGTCATTAGATTTAAATCTAATGGTAATCATGAAAATAAAGTTAGAGTAACAGATTTAGTTAGAGGAGATTTAGAATTGTCTCAAAATGATCAAGATATCGTAATCTATAAATCTGATGGTTTACCAACATATCATTTTGCTCATTTAGTTGATGATCATTTCATGAGAACTACTGTAGTTTCTAGAGGGGAAGAATGGTTACCATCTTTACCAATTCATTTAGAATTATTTGAAACTATGGGATGGACTGCGCCTAGATATGCTCATCTTCCTGTAATTATGAAAATGGATAATGGTACTAGAAGAAAATTATCTAAACGAAAAGATAATGAAGCTGCTTGTTCTTTCTTCTTACAAGATGGTTATCCTGTATATGCTTTTAAACAATATTTATTTACTATTGCAAACTCTAATTTTGAAGAATGGCAAATTGAAAATAAAGATTTAACTTTAGATGATTTTAAGTTCTCATTTAGTAAGATGAGTCTTGATGGAGCGTTATTTGATATTGATAAATTAAAATATTTCTCAAAAGAACTATTAGGTAAATATAAAGGCCCTGAAATGAAAGATTTTGTTAAGGAATGGGCTAAAGAATATAATGAAGAATTATATAGTTTAATTCTAAGAGATGAAGATTATTTTGCTCAAATTATGAATATTGAAAAAGACAAAGAAAATCCTCGTAAAGATTACGAAAAATGCTCAGATATTCTTGAAAAAGTGAAATTTTTCTATGATGAATATTATTTAGAAAAAATGAATGAAGAATTACCTTGGAATCCTTCTATGGACAAAGAAGTAATTAAGGATGTTTTAAATGATTTTGCTTCTACTTTAAATTATGAAATTCCTGAACAAGATTGGTTTAATAATTTAAAAGTACTAGGTACTAGACATAATTTTGCAGAAAATAATAAAATTTATAAGAAAAATAAAGAATTATATTTAGGCCATGTTGGTGATGTAGCAGAAATGGTAAGAATTGCCTTAACTTCTTCTAAACAATCTCCAAATATCTACTATGTTTTAAATATTTTAAAAGAAGATAAAATTAAAGAAAGAATTGCTGTTGCAATTTCAAAATTATAGTATAATGAAAGAGGTGAAAACCTCTTTTATTTTTATAGGTGAATTATGATAGTAATAATCGCAGAAAAACCAAGTCTAGCAAAAAACATTGCAGATGCAATTGATCCAAAAATGAAAAGAAACAATGGTTATTTTGAAAATAAAGATTACATTGTTACTTTTGCTTTTGGACATCTTTTTAGACTTTATGATATTGAACAATATGAAGGTTTACCTCCTGAAGAAAAAGTTAAATGGACTTTAGATAATTTACCTTTTTATCCAGAAGAATTTAAGTTTGGGCTTCAAAGAGATGAAGGAATAATTAATCAATTTAAAATTATAAGATCTTTAATTAATAGGGAAGATTGTTCTTGCATAGTAAATGCGGGTGATAGTGATAGAGAAGGGGAAATTATTGTTCGTCTTGTTATTAAGTATGCATTAAAAAAAGATATTCCTATTAAAAGATTATGGATGCCAGATCAAACTCCTAAAACAATTCAAGAAGAATTGAAAATTATGAGAGATGATTCGTATTATGATAATTTGGCTAATGAAGGATTAGCGAGAACTTATATTGATTGGTTGTATGGTATTAACTTATCTAGATATGCTACTTTAAAAGCGAATAATCAATTATTAAGAGTAGGTAGAGTTATTGCACCTATTGTTCAAGCTATATATAAAAGAGATATGGCAATTACTAACTTTGTACCAAGAAAGTATTATGTCTTAACTTCTAAAGAACTAACTAATGGTGAAGTAGTTGAATTAACTTCTAAAAAAGAATTTGAATTTGATGAATTAAATAAGGCTAAAGAAGAAGCTAGTAGAATGAATTCTTTAAAGGCGATTGTTACTAATGTAACAAGCGAAAAGAAAACTATTTCTCCAGGTAAACTATATTCATTAAGTAAATTACAAGGTGAATTAGGTAAAAAGTATAAAATGAGTTTAGATGAGTCTTTAAAGATTGTTCAAGACTTGTATGAAAAAGGATATGTGTCTTATCCTAGAACTCCTGCCCAACATCTAGCAGAAAATGAAAAGGGAAAATTTAAAGAAATTGTCAATAATTTTAAAAATTTAGGAGTTGATTTACGATTTAAAGATAGTAAAGCAATATTTGATGATTCCAAAATTGAATCTCACTCTGCATTAACTCCTACTTATAAGATTCCTAAAAAATCAGAATTAAGTGAAAAAGAATATCAAGTTTATCAAACGATTGTTCATCGTTTCTTTGCAGTATTCTCTAATCAAGATTTAATAGTATCTAGATCTACTATTGATATTGATTTAGGCGAAGAGGAACAATTTAAATTAACTGGTGATGTAGTATTAAATAAAGGGTGGACAGTTTTTGAAGATCGAGAAAAGAAAGATAAAGTTCTTCCAAATTTAAAAATTGGTGATGAAGTAAATATCAACTTTGTTCCTCAAGAGAAGGAAACTAATCCTCCAAAACATTATACTGTTGAGACTTTTAATAATTTTTTAAAGAATCCTTTTAAAGATAATTTAAAAGAAATAGAAGATAAAAAAGATGAAGAATCAGAAGAAGATGATTTAGAAGAATTAAAAGCAATGTTTGAAGGTATCGAATTAGGTACGGAAGCAACTAGATCTTCTATTATTGAAAATGCGATTAATTCCAGTTATATTTTATTAAAAGATAACGTTTACTATCTTCAACCAATGGGTAAATATTATGTCGAGACATTAGATAAATTGCATATTATGATGCCTAAAGAAAAGACAGCAGAGATAGGTCGTTCTTTAAAGAAAGTTTATCGTAACGAAATAAGTGTTGAAGATTCTCTAAATGTAGCGAAAAAAGAAATTGATGAGGTTTTTTCGCATAAAATGGAGACTTTTGAAGTTGGTAGACCTCCTAGAATATTTGAAGTGGCAAAAGAAAATCAATTATGTAAATGTCCTAAGTGTGGAAACTTTATTGAGGTTACTGAACTAGGATATAGATGTTGTAATTCTGGATGTGGATTATCTTTATTTAAAAATAATAAATTGTTTGAATCTTTAGAAAAGAAACTAACTAAGACTCTTGCTAAACAAATATTTACTAAAGGAAAAGTAGAATTTGAAAATCTTGTTTCTAAAAAGACTGGTAAAACATATAATGCAACGTTAGTTGCAGACTTCTCTAATAAATATGTAGCATTTAAGTTTGAATTTCCAAATAATGAGCAAAATAAAAATCCTTCAAATTAATGAAGGATTTTTTCGACTAGAATCTTCCAGAAGGTCCTGGTCTTTCTTTTCTTAGATTGTAGTAATCTAATTCAAGTTTCATATTATCTGGAATATTTCTATTAACTGGGAATGTATGAGCATTTACTAAACGATCTGCAACAGCAGTTATTAGTTTTAATGAAGGATCAAATGCTTCGTGTGACATGTGGTCTAGTACGTCTTTACGAGAGTGGATTTGTGCTCCTCCTTGAGCAGCTGCTCTACAGAATGAAGTAGCAGGAATACCTTTATCTGCAAATGGAGTAGAGTCAGAAGAGTATACTCCTTGATATGATGCAACACTAATACCAACTTCTTTACCAACATAATCAATATATGACACTAACGAATTATCTGCTGTTGAACAAGCAATTTCTTTGCCTAAAATTACACCAATCATATCAATATTTAAGTTATAAACATAATTTTTTAATTCTTCTTCATGAGCTGCTACATAAGCTCTTGAACCAAGTAAGCCCATTTCTTCAGAACCACACCATACAAAGCGTAATGTTCTAGCAGGTTTATTTTCATTGAAGTGATGGAATAATTCCATAATACCTACTGAACCTGAAGCATTGTCGTAAGCACCATTTGAGAATGGAACAGAGTCATAGTGAGCAGTGATTGCGATAATTTCTTCTGGATAAGTTGTACCTTTAATTTCACATACTACGTTTCTAGAATTGCGCTTTCCTTCTTCTTGAATTAAAGTAATTCTTGCTTTAGAAGCGTGATTTAAAACTAAATCTTGAGCGACGATTGCTCTTACTCCAATGCCAGGAATTTTACCCATTTCATATTGTTTTTCTCTTAATGGATAAACATCTAAATCTGATTTATCTAATTCATCATATACTGAACCTGCAAATGAGATAAATGCTGCAGGTTTCTTTTCGATAATCTTTTTGTAATGTTTATGAATCATTCTACCATTAATTAAAACGATTTTACCTTCTAAATTTCTAGATAAGCATTCATCAACGTCTTGTACATAGACTACTTCAGCTTCGATTCCTTCAATAGGTGTATTGCCTGTCATTTTAACAGCAACACATTCGTATTCTTTTTGATATGGTTCAGTAACTTCAAATTTAACAAGTTTAACTTCTGAATGATCAACAGGGAATTCTTCTAACCATGCTTTTGTTCCTGTTTTTTCAATTTCTTCTTTTAAGATGTTAGCAGCTTTTAGTTCTTCTAATGAACCTCCAGTTCTAACAAAACTAATTTTTTCTAATAACGAAAAAGCTCTTTTTGTATTATACATATATAATTTCTCCTTTATATAGTCTATATTATAGAGAATATTTCACTAAATGTTAACTAAAAAAGTAAGAAAAAAAGACCTAAAGGTCTTAATTATCTGTGATTTATATTTTTTATTTACAAAACTTTTTATTTGTAATAAAACTATTAATCATTTATGGTGTAGAAATAATAGTGTGGCTTATCGATGCCTTCTATTTTCATTAATGCATTATATGTGAAATCTTCTTCAAATAATTCATTGGTTGAGGATTCATTATAATATTCTAATGTGATAGAGAAAGCCATTTGTAAAGAAGTATCATTATTTAAATCTGTATATGAAAAAATAAAATAATATCCATTATCAATCTTATAATCATTAATATTTTCAGAAGCGTACACATTGTATCGATTATAAGTAGAATCTAGTAAATCCGATCTTGCTTCTCCTTTATATAAAACATATTTCATCGTTTCTCTTTCTATTAAATAAGTAAATACTTTAGAAGCGTAATTATCAAATTCTACTTGTGTAGTTGTATAGTAAAGATGAGTTCCATCGTATAATCTAGTATTATCTACTTCTATAGTAGGCATATTAAATAAGTTTAAGTTTTCTAAATAACTAGCAGCAAAAAAAGTGTTATGAGATGCGATACCTCCACAACTTGTTAATCCAATCAATGAAACTAAAGATAGTAATAGTTTTTTATTTTTCATAGGACTACCTCCAAAACTAAAAATTATTATATCATATTTTTAGTAAATGATAGTAAAATATTGTTAAGTTATTAGGAATTATAGGAGACTTTAATTATGAAGATAGTAAGTTTGAGCTTCGATGATGGGACTATATATGATCTACAATTTATTGAACTATTAAATAAATATAAATTAAAAGCAAGTTTGAATCTTAACTCTGGATTAGAAGATTTTGTTTGGTATTATGGTGATCATCCAATTAAAAGACTAAGATTAAATGAAGTTAAAGAGTATTATAATGGTCATGAAGTTGCTTCTCATTCTTTAACTCATCCATATTTTTCTTCTTTATCTAAAGAAGAAGTAATAAGACAAGTAAAAGAAGATATCCGTAATTTGAATAAGATATTTGGATGTAAAATAGAAGGTTTTGCGTTTCCTTTTCATGACCAAACGGAAGACAATATTCAAACTGTAAAAGATAATATTAACTTAAAATATATTAGATATTCGTATTTATCAAATGAATATATGCCTAAGGATCGATATCATTTACCAATTAATGCTTTGTATGATGATGAAGATATTTATGAAAAATTAGAAGATTTTAAAAAGAATAATTTAAATAATTCTTTATTTGTAATTGCAGGACATTCTTATGAATTTGAAATGAAGAATGATTGGGAAAAGATAGAAAGTTTATTAAAGTTTTTATCTAACGATAAAGAAATTGTTGTGCTACCTTTATTAGATGCAGTAAAGGTACTATTTGGTGAGTAAAACAAAAAACTTGTAATATTAAAATAATATTGTTATAATCAAGGCAGCAGATATTGGAAGGAGAATTATTATGAATATCCAAGAACAAGTCCTTGAAGGATTAAAAAAAGTTGTTAATGGTAAAGAAGTTTCTTTAGAAAGCAACTTAAAAGAATTAGGTTTAGACTCATTAGATGTAGTTGATATGTTAATGGACCTAGAAGAAAAATTCGGTATCGAATTTGAAAACGATGAAATGATGGCATTCACAGTAGTCAAAGATATCGTCTCTGCAATTGAAAATAAAACAAAATAGTTAAAATAGTTTAAAAAAACACTTGCATATTAAAAAATGTTATGGTAAACTCTTACTTGCTTGAAGATATTACAAGCAAGAAGCTGCCTATCTAGCTCAGTCGGTAGAGCAATCGGCTGTTAACCGATCGGTCGTAGGTTCGAGTCCTACGATAGGCGCCATTACTGGCCTATTGGAGAAGAGGCTTAACTCACATGCCTTTCACGCATGCATTCATGGGTTCGAATCCCGTATAGGTCACCATTTGTTAAATTAGCCCAATTCGTTGGGCTTTTTTGTTGTTTATTTTTAATTATATAAATAAATACTTTTTTTAATATGTATGATATAATTATAAAAGGTGAACTTTATGACTAATGATATTTATAGTAGTTTAAATAAAATTATTAAAAATGCGAGTAGTGTTTGCTTTTTTGGTGGTGCAGGGGTGTCTACTAATTCTGGATTATTAGATTTTAGAAGCAAAGAAGGTTTATATAATTTAAAGAGTAAATATAATCGTAGTTATGAAGAGATGTTATCTATAGATTATTTTTTAGAAGATACTAAAACGTTTTATGAGTTTTATAGAGAATTTATGATAAAAGATGATGTTTTACCAAATAAGGCTCATCTTGCTTTGGCTAAATTTGAAAATGAATATCATAATTTAAGTATCGTTACTCAAAATATTGATAATTTGCATCAATTAGGTGGTTCAAATAATGTAATTGAAGTACATGGTTCTATTTATAGAAATTATTGTATGAATTGCTTTAAAAAATATGGATTAGATGTTATTAAAAAGAGTAATGGTGTACCAAAATGTTCTTGTGGAGGAGTTATTAGACCAGAAGTTACTTTATATGGTGAAGCATTAAATTCAAGAGCGTGGATGGATGCTTGTAATACTTTTCATAATGCTGAAGTTTTAATTATTGGTGGAACTTCTTTACATGTATATCCTGCAGCAGACTTAATTAGATATTATAGAGGTAAGTGTTTAATCATTATAAATAAAGAAGAAACACCTTATGATAGTTATGCTGATTTTGTTTTCCATGAGGATATTGGAGAAGTATTAGAAAAATTATTAGAAATTTAGGAGATATATGGAAACTTTTTTAATTATTGATGGTAATAATTTATTATTTCAAATGTTTTTTGGTATGCCTAGTAAAATTTATAATAAAAAAGGAGAAACGATTCATGCGACTATTGGATTTATTTCTTTTGTGTTAAAGCAAGTAAAAGTATATGGTGCTAATAAAGTGTGTGTTGTATTTGACTATGATGGATCAAGTGATAGGAAAGAAGAATATAGTGAATATAAAAATAATAGATTTACAGATTGGGAGAGTTTGCCTCAAGATGAAGTTCCTTTTTTTGAAGAAGAAAAGATTAAAAGATGTTTATCTTATTTAGGAATTAAATATATTGATTCAATTAATATGGAAGCAGATGATGTAATAGCGTCACTTACATATTTATTTAATAAAGATCATAAAGTTATTATTTCTTCTTTTGATAGTGATTTCTTCCAATTAATAAATGAGAATACAGCAGTTCTAAGATATAGAGGTAAAGCTTCTTTATTATATGATATTAATTTATTTAAAGAAAAAATGGGGTTTGATCCAAGTAAATATGTGTTCTATAAATCATTAGTTGGGGATAGTTCAGATAATATTAAAGGTATAAAAGGAATTGGTAAAGTAAGAGCAACTAATATAGTTAATTCTTGTTCGAATTTTAGTGAGTTTTTAGCGAAAAACTCGACTCTTTTACCTAAATCTATGTCAATAAATATCGAAGAATGTAGAAATATATATAATAGAAATGAGAAGTTAATTAAACTTAATTATATTAGTTCTATAGTTTATAGTATTGAAGAATTTAATTATAGTAAAGAAAAAATAAAATTAACTAATTCTCAAGTATTAAGTGCTTGTAATATATTTAATGAATAGTAACTCAACCTATAATTAATAGAAAACTCAACTAATAAGTTAGTCGATTCAACTAATGGTATGTTAATTTAACAAATTTAAAAGCACATAATGAAAGTATAAAAAGGAGAAAAACATTATGAAAGAAACATTTGGACAAAGATTCGCTCGTCTTAGAAAGAGCAAAGGTTATACTCAAGAACAAATCGCAGATAAAGTTAATATATCTTATCAAGCAGTATCTAAATGGGAGAATGATATTTCTTCTCCAGATATCTCTATTTTAGGTGAACTTGCTAATATATTAGGAGTAACTATTGATGAATTATTAGGTAGAGTAGATCCTAATGAGGTAAAATTAGTAGATAAAACTGAAAGAAAAGATTTAAAGAATATGGTATTAAAAATCATAGTAGAATCTAATGATGGAGATAAAGTTAATGTTAAATTACCAATGCTTTTAATTAAGTCTTTCTTGGATTCTGGTATGGCAGTTCCTGTAAGTGGAAATAAAGCTTTAGAAAATATTGATTTTAAACAAGTTTTTGATTTAGTAGAACAAGGAGTAATTGGAGAACTAGTAAACGTTGAATCTAGTGATGGAGATACAGTTCGCATTGTTGTTGAGTAATTATGAGAATAAAGGTAATTAGTAAAGAAGAAAAAGTGAAAATTAATCTAGTATTACCTACATCATTAATTAAATCAAAAATTATTTTAAATAAGATAAAAAAATATAGTGGAGTAGATTTGGATATAAATACATTCAAAAACATGTATAAAGTATTGAAAGATTATATAAAAGAAAATGGACATTTTAATTTAGTTGAAGTGATAACTAATGATGGAGAGTATATTAAAATTAGAGTATAGAAAAAGGAAGAAATTCCTTTTTCTTTTGGAAAGAAAAGACTATATTTTGTATAATTGCGTATTTAGTAAAACTTTGTAAATTAAATAATAATATAAATAAACCTTGAAAATATTTTTAAAAATTTGTAAAATATAAATAATAAGTCAAATGCAGTATCGACTTAATTTAAATTTGTTGATGCTGTTTTATAAACTAATGTAGTTAATAAGATGAGGTGTCAATAAATCTCATCTTTTTTATGTGGGAGGATTTGAAATGAAAATAGATGCTTTAATAGTACCTGAACTAAATGAAGAATTAATAGAATCAAAAATTTATACTATAAGAGGACAAAAAGTGATGCTGGATTTTGAACTTGCAGAAATTTATGGGTATGAAACTAAACGATTCAATGAACAAGTTAAAAATAATATTGAGAGATTTGATGATGATTTTAGGTTTCGAATAACTAAAGAAGAATATGAAGTAATATTGAGGTCGAAAAAATCGACTGCACAAAATTGGGTAATGGGAAATAAAGGTGGAAGAACTTCTTTGCCGTATGTATTTACTGAACAAGGGGTTTATATGTTAATGACAGTATTGAGAGGCGAATTAGCAACTAAACAAAGTAAGTCACTAATTAGAATGTTTAAAAATATGAAAGATTATATAATTGAAAGTAATGATTTAATTACTCAAAATAATTATTTAAATTTATTTAGGTTAATTAATGAAAATACTAATAAAATTCAAACATTAGAAGAAAGATTTGAAAATGTTATTAAAGATTTTTCTAAAGATATTAATAAACATTATCTAATTTTAAATGGAGAAAGAATTGAAGCAGATATTGCATATCAAGAGATATATAAATCTGCTCAAAAATCCATTTATATTATTGATGATTATATTGATATAAAGACACTTCAGTTATTAAAATCTGCTTCGAACAATCTTGAAGTCGTTATTTTTAGTGATAATAAAGCTAAGAATAAATTGAATAGTAGTTTTATAGATGATTTTATTAAAGATACAGGTGTTAGTATAACTTTAAGGAAAAATAATAATAGATTCCATGATAGATATATAATTATTGATTTTAATAAATTAACTGAAAAAATATATCATTGTGGTGCTTCAAGTAAAGATGCAGGAAAAAGAATTACTACAATAACTAAAATTGAAGAAAATATTATATACAATAAATTAATTAACGAAATTATTAATAATGAAAAATTGGTTCTATAGAATATTTATAATGATAAATGTCACTTGAATTTGTATAATAATTGTGGTGATATTGTATGAAAATTAATAAACCTAGAATTAAATATTTAGATGAAGTTAGATTGACTTCTTTAGATGGTGAAGATTTAAGAGATGCTTTAATTTTAGAAAAAGATGATGAAGTAGAATTAGTGGATGTAAATATCGATAGTGTCGAATTTAAAAGCATAGATTTTTCTAAAGTCAGATTCATTAATGCAAGTTTTGTAGATGTAATTTTTTCAAATTGTGATCTATCTAATGTAAAATTAGAAAATATGCATTTTACTAGAGTAGTATTTTTAAATTGCAAATTATTAGGTGCATCTTTTAATAAGAGTGTATTTAAAGATGTTAATTTTAATGGTTCATTAATGAACTTAACTAATATGAGTGAAATAGAATCTAAAAATGTAATATTTAATAAGTGTTCTTTAAAAGAGTCGACATTTATTTCATCTACTTTAGAAAATGTTTGTTTTGAAGATAATAATTTATCTTTCAGTGAGTTTATTTCTACTTCATTAAAGGACATTGATTTATCTAGTAATAATTTAGAAGGTATTAGAATTGATTTTAAATCGATTAAAGGATCCATTGTTAGTGAGAATCAGGTTGTATCACTAATCAACTTATTAGGGGTGAAAGTTAAATAATTTTCACTTTTTTTATTTTAAAATTTTAAAATAAATGTTAACCTATTTTAGGTTTAGGAGGAAATTTATGGAAATTGTCAAAGAAAAAAATCCACTAGGTTATGAAAAAGTACCTAAATTATTACTAAAATTTGCTTTTCCTAGTGTAGTAGCAATGCTAGTGAGTTCTTTATATAATATTGTTGACCAAATTTTTATTGGACATGGAGTTGGATTTTTAGGTAATGCAGCAACTAATGTAAGCTATCCTTTAACTACTATTTGTTTGGTTTTTGCTTTATTAATTGGTATTGGTGCTTCTAGTAGATTTTCAATATCTTTAGGGCAAAAAAACGAAGAAAGAGCCAAAAATGCAGTAGTAAACGCTATTATTTTAGCGATTGTATTTGGAATTCTTTATTGTATTTTAGGAATGATATTTTTAAAACCATTATTAAATTTATTTGGTGCAACTACTGAAAATTTTCCATATGCATATGCGTATGCTTCTATTACAATTATAGGCACTCCTTTTTTAATTTTAAACCACGTTATTTCGAATTTAGCTAGAGCAGACGGTTCTCCAAGATATTCAATGTTGTGTATGGTTGTAGGTGCGGTATTAAATACAATTTTGGATCCTATTTTTATGTTTGTATTTAGTATGGGAATTAAAGGTGCAGCTTTGGCAACAATCATTTCACAAATAGTATCTTGTTTTGTATCAATTTTATATTTGTTTAGATTTAGAAGAATTAAATTAAAACTAGAAGATTTTAAAGACTTTGATATCAAGCATAGTTTAAAAATTATGTCATTAGGTTTATCTAATGCAACTAATCAATTAGCATTATTAATTCTTCAAATCGTTATTAATAATTCTTTAACTCATTATGGAGCATTATCTATATATGGAGAAGATATTCCTTTATCAGCATTTGGATTAGTTATGAAAATTAACTCTATTTTCTTAGGTGTATTTATTGGCGTTAATCAAGGAGCACAACCTATTTATGGATTTAATTATGGTGCTAAAAAATATGATAGAGTTAAAGAAGTTTATAAATGGGCGATTTCTATATGTGCTGTATTAGCAACTATCGCTTTCTGTTTATTTGAATTTACACCGCATATATTTATTAATTTATTTGGTTCAAGTGATAATGAATTGTATGTTGAATTTATGAGAATGGGTATGAGAATCTATTTATCTACTATTGTATTAAATGCAATTCAATTGTTATCTGCAAATTTCTTTTCAGCAATTGGTAAACCTCAAAGAGGAGTAATATTAGTTTTAGCAAGACAAGTAGTATTTGTTATACCTTTCTTAATAGTTTTCCCATTATTCTTTGGAGTAAAAGGCATTTTGTATGCAACACCAACTTCTGATATAATAGCCTTTATTATTACTTTAATCTTTATTGTATTTGAAATGAAGAAATTAACTAAAATGCAAAAAGAACAAGAAGATGAACTATTATTTAGCAATGTAGAAAAAAATTAAATTCAAACTAGGCAATAATAAAAAAACCTTCGTATTAAATATATATACGGAGGTTTTTAATATGAAAGAAAATAATAAAGTACAGATAATAGAAGAAATTCCAGAAATGGAATATCAAGGAGAATTAATAAAAATAAGAAGTAGAATAGAAAATACAGAACA
>SVBA01000016.1:1203-39842 GCA_015059095.1 Erysipelotrichaceae bacterium | reverse complement strand
AATGTGATTTAATAATTAATTGAAACATTTCTTTCTTTTCAAACTTTTATTTGTTGCATTTAGTTGTGTAATTAACACTATTTTAAAAAAATAGCCTTAATATATTGCAAAAATAGTATATTTATTATATTATTTTAAAGCAATTGCACCTCTAGCTCAGTTGGCAGAGCAACTGACTCTTAATCAGTGGGTCCGGAGTTCGAGTCTCCGGAGGTGCACCATATAAGACTACCAATCTTGATACAATAAAAAGTATCGAGATTTTTTCTTTTTATAGGGGTTCAAGTCCCACCGTTACGCCTTTTATTTGCCATGTGTGAGCTTTTTTTCTTTTTAAGGGACACTTTTTCAAGTGAAAAATAATAAGCGAACATGTTTGAAGTTTAAACTTTTTAACGATTAGTAGGTTAGGGGTACGGACTTTTTTAACAATTTAACGATTACCCTTACTTTTTAACGATTACTAACCTTTTAACGATTTACATATTAATGGTATAAATTAGGTTTTTATGGTATAATTGACTTATAGATAAATTAGAATTTATAGATTGGAAAGTGTTTTTATGAAGGTTATATATACCAAACCCAAAGATGATAATTTTGAATATAAACGTTGGTTTGATAATAATGGTACATTTGATATTTGGTATAAAGATGTAGTAAGTTTATATGATTATCAATACTTAGATATACCTAATGAACTTTAACTATTTTTAGATAAATGGAATAAAAAGATATTGGAGTATAAAAAAACATTTATTGAGCAATATCCAGTAAAACTTGCACATATAGAATTCATATATAATGATATAGTTTACGCAATTTATCCAATGAATGTATCAGCAACATATACTACAAGTTTTATGAGCGATGAAGAATATGAAGTTTCGTGGGATGCTTTATTTGAAGAATATCAACGTGAAATTAGAAAAGATTTAGAAAGAGAACTAGATGTTAAACATTCAAGATATTTCGGTATGCTAGATTAGGAGGTAAAATTATGGAAAGAAAAGATTATAGTGGTTTTTCAACTCATGTATTATATGACATGAACTTAAGAAGAATAATGATGACAGATATTTATAATACTAAAGACTATCTTGAAACTGAATATCATAGTCTTTTTGCAAAAGGAAATTGTATAATATATTATTTATTTCATGATTTTAGTTTAGATGCCGAATTAAAATTTTATCTATATTTAGATATGTTAACTTATCTACCTTTTGAAAAATTAGGATATGAATATTTAAATAATGAATTAGAAAAAGAGAATAGCAACATTATCGAATTTAAGTATAATAAAATATTAAAAATTCTTAGTGATGCAAAATTTAATGTTGATGATGAATTAAAAAATAATATTAAATACTTTTTAAATAATTATTATAATGATGTAATAGAAATTAATATAATTGGATTTGCTCTTATATTATTAAGATTATTTCATCGATATGTAACAATTATGAATTTTGGTGGTAAATTAGCATCAATGACTATTCATAAAAAAATTGGAAATATTCTTGATCAAATAACAGATGAAGTTAATGAAAAAAAATTAAAAGAAATTAATATTAATGATTATTTATCAGAATTTGATTATGAACATAATAAATTAAACGATGATATGATTAAATATATAGAATTGTGTTTAGAAAGAGAAAGATAAATTACTATTTATCGATTAGAAATAGGGTACAAAAACTACCTAAAAGGGTACGGACTTTTAATACAAGGGTACGGAAAAAATGAACCTTTTAACGATTACTCATTAAAGGGTACGGAATTGTATTAAAATAGGTAGTGTTTGCCATTTAAGACTACTAATCTTGATACAATTAAATGTGTCGAGATTTTTTCTTTTTTAGGGGTTCAAGTCCCACCGTTACGCCTTTTATTTGCCCTGTGTTGGCTTTTTTTTCTTTTAAAGGCATTGTTTTTCAAGCTAAAAATAATAAGCGAACACGTTTGAAGTTTTAACTTTTTAACGATTACTAACCTTTTAACGATTACTTAAAATAAAGCTATTTTTATGGTATACTATAGGCACTAGATTAGAAGGTGACATAATGGATAATTTTTTAGAGAATAAGAAGAGCGCTCTTTTTTTGTGTCGTTTCATAGACAAAATGATATAAATTTTATATAATAATTATACTAAAAACTAACTCAATTAAAGAGAGGCGATAAAGATGAAAAAAATTATTAATTTGTTTTCTTTTTTTCTATTGATTACAATTTCTTGTATGTTAACTGGTTGTGATTTTTTAGATAACTTATTAGGTGGTAGTGGATCAAATGGAAAAGTTGAAAACTTTGATAATGAACTAGAATCATCTACAGGCAAATGGTTATTGAAAGATGATGAAGATACCTATTTTACATTTGATGGTAGCAAAAATATTATGACATACAGTTATGTCGAAGATGGTATTAAAAAATATAATGGAACTTATAGAGTTGTTTCTAAGGGAACTAGTAAAGATGTCATAACACCTCTAACTTTTATTTTTACAAGAAGTGATAAAGAAAAAGAAGATTGGGTTGGATGTTATGTCGAAGATTTTAATAGTGATTTTACTCAGTTTACAATTATGAGTGAAGAAGAAGATCTTGGAATGATTGATGGTTCTATTCATACTTATATTTATCGAATTAGTGAATTACCTTATAAAATGGGAAGTTATATTTTAGAAGGTAATGATTACAAAGTAGAATCTGATAATTATAAATACTCTAATAAATTCTGCATTCCAAGTGGTACTTATACGTTAGAAACTGGAGAAAGTTTTACTTTCTTATATACTAAACCTGTAACGAATGAATTGTTCCAATATGTAAATGGTGAAACAATTATTGAAGGAACTATTACAATAGCGGAAGATAAAAAGACAATTTATCTTTATATAGAAAATGACCCTTATAATAAAGTTACTGATGCTGATAAAGAACGTTACGATACGACATTTGGTATTTATTATCCACCTGATTTCTATCTTAGAGGTGATTTTAGCAATCCAAATAAAATTGTAATTAATGATTTATATCATCACACAGAAAGTCCAAGTGAAATTGAAGATTCAACTTGGGTGTTTGGAACATATAATAAAATTAATTAACTGGCAATATGAATAAAGGTACAAAAACTACCTACAAGGGTACGGAAATAGCAAACCTTTTAACGATTACTCATTAAAGGGTACGGAATTGTATTAAAATAGGTAGTGTTTGCCATTTAAGACAAGCAAGTTTGATACATTAGTGTCAAACTTTTTTCTTTTTTAAGAAGGTACAAGTCCCTTGAACTAATTATGTATAAACGCCATTATCAACTTAGTTTTTATATAAAATGACGGTGTAAGTGTCGCATTATTATTGGAAAATGTCGCTCTATGATGTATAATATAGTTAGTGGAGGTGTTCGTTATGATGATAGAATCAAATAAAATAGAATTCAAATCTAAATATACTGATCAAATTATTAAGGAAATTGTTTCTTTTTTAAATGCAGATGGCGGAAAAATATATATTGGAGTTAATGATGACGGAAGTGTTTGCGGGGCTCAAAAAATCGATGAGATATTAAGAAATATTTCTGATGTTGTAACAATGCAAATAGAACCTAGTGCAATTGAAGATGTTAAACCAGAATTGGAATTCCTTGAAGGTTTACCAGTCGTTGTAATTAATGTTAAAAAAGGCATTTTGCCGATATATTGCATTAAAAAGTATGGTTTTTCATCTAATGGATGCTTGATTCGCATTGGTTCAAGCTGTAGATCGATGAGTGAAACTCAGATAAATGAAAGATATAAACTTCGTTTTTTTGATGATGATATTATTGTGTCTTCTCCAACTAATCTTGAATCCTTATCATTTTTTACTTTAAAAAACTCATATTTGGAAGTGGGATTAAGATTGAATGATGACACTTTCGAAACTAACTTAAAACTAATAAATTCAAGAGGTAAATATAATATTATGGCGGAATTGCTATCTGATAATAATAGGTTCTCGCTAATTTTTGTAAAATTTAACGGGTTAAATAAAGCAAGCATTTCACAAAGAAGTGATTATGGTGACAAATCAATTATTTTTGGATATAGGCAATTAATGAATCGAATAGCTGCCGAAAATATCTGTTTATCTAACACTACTGTTAGACCAAGAATTGATACTTATTTATTTGATTATGATAGTGTAAATGAAGCTATTGTTAATGCAATTGTTCATAATGATTGGAGTATAACCGAACCGCAAGTATCTTTTTTTAGAGATAGAATCGAAATCTTATCACATGGAGGATTGCCTCACAACTTATCAATTGAAGAATTCTACCGAGGAATAAGTAAACCAAGGAATACAAGATTGATGAAAATTTTTTCTGATTTAGATATAGTTGATCATACGGGACATGGAGTTCCAATTATTATTGAAAAATATGGAAAGGAAGCTTTTGAAATTAACGATAAACATATTATTGTTACGATTCCTTTTAATAAACAAGTTATGGAATCAATAAATGTCGGTGCAAACGTCGGCCAAAATGTCGATGTAAATATTAATGATACGGAAAGAAAAATTATTGAAATGTTAATCAATGATCCTACATTAACTGCCGAAAAAATATCCATGAAGATTGAAAAATCAAAAAGAACAGCAGAGAGATATTTAAAAGCATTACAAGAAAAAGGAATTATCTTAAGAACTGGATCAGATAAAAAAGGATATTGGAAAATAATTAAATAAATTAGAATTAATTGATTAGTAGGTGACTTAATTATGAAGAAAGTTTTAAATAATTATTCAAGTAAAAATGACATTAATATTAGACAAATAGTTGCTTATAAAGATAATATACTAGAAATAGAAGAATATAGAGAAGGATTTAGTAAAGAAGATACAATGAATGTGATGAGTGTTACTAAATCAATTACTTCTTTGTTAGTAGGTATTGCAATTGATAAAGGATTTATAAAAAGTGTTGATGATAAAGTGATGAATTATTATAAAGATGTTTATACTCCAAAAAGAGGAGAAAAAACTATTTATGATATAACAATTCAACACATTCTTAGTATGACGGCACCATATAAAGGGAAAAGTGAACCATGGAAAAAGGTTTGTACATCTAATGACTGGACTTTATCAATTTTAGATTTTTTAGGCGGTAGAAATGGTATTACTAATGAATTTAGATATCATACCTTAGGAACTCAAATTTTATTAGGAATAATCAGACAAGCAAGTGGAATGAATGTATTAAAATTTGCTAATGAATATTTATTTAAACCATTAGGAATTGAACCTAGAGTAAATGCAAACTGTAGGTCTAAAGAAGATCAATTTACATATTTAATGAACAAAGGAAACCATGGAAAAGTATGGTTTATGGATCCTACTGATATGCCTACAGCAGGATGGGGCTTATCTATGTCAGCTTATGAAATGGCGCAAGTTGGTTTATTAGTTCTTAATAATGGTGTTTATAATGGTATAAGAGTTATTAGTGAAAAATATTTAAATGAAATGACTCAATCATACATTTCCTTAGATTATAAATTTGGCAATCAAGATTATGGTTATTTATGGTGGATACCGCATAGAAGTAGTGATGTAATTGGTGCGATTGGCGATGGTGGTAATGTAATTTATATTAATAAAAAGTATAATATCGTAGTAACTGTAACAGGTTATTTTAAACCAATGGTTTTTGATAGAGTAGAATACATAGAAAAGAATATTTTAGAAGCATTAATCAAATAGATATTTACCATGATAATCGAACCCCATCACCTTTAAGAATTTGCATCATTTTTTGTGTTTTTACTTCAGTAAATTACCAAAAGATATGTCAAAAGTATGATAAAGAGGCAATTGAATAGGAGAAAATTCAATTGTTATAAAAATACCATTTAATTGGATTAATGTGATTGGGAATAAAGTTGGGAATAAAGTTGGGAAAAAGAAAAAAACAAATAGAGATAAAATTATTGAAGAAATAAGAAATAATCCTAATGTTACAAATAAGCAACTATCTATTATTATAGGTATTTCAGAAACCGCAATTGAAAATAACATTAGAATATTACGTGAAAATAAGATTATTGAAAGAATAGGTTCTAAAAAGACAGGATTTTGGAAAATAATTGAATAAATTAGATTTTGTAGAGGTGTTTATTTTATATGGATAGTGTTAATAAAACGTTATATATTCCTTTGTGTGGTAAATCTTATGTTAGTAAAAAAGGAATTATTTTAAAAGATGAAAAAGCTGAAGAAATATGGGATAAAGAACAGTTTAAATTAAAAGGCAAATCAAAGTCTAAGTGGTTATCTTACTATATGGGAATTCGTGCAGCAGTTTTTGATGAATGGTTAAAAGAACAAATGATTAAAAATTCAGGAGCTGTTGTAATCCATATTGGTTGTGGAATGGATAGTAGAGTTTTAAGAGTAGGAACAAATAATCATAATTGGTATGATGTTGATTTTCCTGAAGTGATTACTGAAAGAAGAAAATATTATAATGAAGATGAATATTACAAAATGATTAATGGAGATGTTAGAGAATCTGATTGGTTAACTAAAATTCCATATACTAAACATGCTATTGTTGTATTAGAAGGTGTAAGTATGTATTTAACTAATTTAGAGTTAAAAAATCTGATATCAAATATAGGTAATCATTTTGAAACTGTAAATTTGTTAATGGATTGTTATTCTTTGTTTGCTGCAAAAATGTCGAAATATAAAAATCCAATAAATGATGTTGGAGTTACACAAGTTTTTGGACTTGATAATCCAGAATTAGTAGGTGATAGTAATGTTTTATTTAAAAAAGAACATGAAATGACACCATCTAAATATATAGAAGAATTGGAAGGTTTAGAAAAATTAATTTTTAGGAAATTATATGCTGGAAATTTATCGAAAAAATTATATAAATTATATGAATTTGAGAAAACACTAAAATAGAATTTATAAAATAAGGAGGATTAAATGAAGTTAGTATTAATAATAGGTGCAGGTGCAGTTGGTAAAATGACTGTGGGTCAAGAATTAATGAAGATAACAAATTTAAGATTGTTTCATAATCATATGACAATAGAACCTGTTATAGATATTTTTGGATATTTTAAAGAGGATACTATTCTTAAATTACGCGAGATTATATTTGATGATTTTATTGAAAGTGATAATTATGGAATGATTCATACTATAATGTGGGCTTTTGATGAAGAATCTGATTGGGAATATGTAAATAATCTTGTTAGTAAATTTGATGAAGTTTATTGTGTGGAATTAATAGCGTCTCAACAAGTCCGTTTACAAAGAAATAAAACAGAAAATAGATTAACTAATAAGGCTTCAAAACGTGATATAGAAGCATCTAATAAACGTTTAATAAATCACGATTTACATCGCTTGGTTAGTAATGAAGGTGAAATTCCTTTTAAAAATTATTTAAGAATAAATAATGAAAATTTAGAAGCTAAAGATGTAGCTAAAATGATAAAAGATACATTTAATCTTTAGTATGTAATTTATTTTTATTAATTTATACAAGATTTTTAAAAATCTAATGTTTAAAAATTTATTAGATAGAAGATTGTAAGTATGGAGAAAAGATATGAGTGTAAAACTATTAAAATCAAATGAAATTGGATTAACTGATAAAGTACAAATAGAAGAAGCTGGCTTAAGAACTATTAAAAAATCAGGTAATTATGAATGGTGGTATTTTGATTCTAAATATAGTGATGGATCGAGTTTAGTTATTATTTTTTATACTAAGCCTGTGACATCATTTAAGAGTAAATTTGAACCATTTGTTTCATTAAACTATATAAATCCTAACGGAAAAGAAATTCGAGTAGAAGTAAAATCTAAAGACTATTATTTTTCAAAGGAAAGATGCGATATTAAAATAGGGGATTGTTATGTTAAAGGTGATTTAAATAAATATGAGGTTTATTTTAAAAACGAAGAAGTAGAATGTAAGATATATTTAAACGCTAGTGTTCCTGCATGGCGTCCGGATTCTGGACATATTTGTTTTGATGAGAAAGATTATTTTTGCTGGTTACCTTCAGTTCCTGAAGGTATTGTAGAAGGTAAGTTGCAATTAAAAGATGAAGTTATTAATTTACTTGGAACGGGTTATCATGATCATAACTGGGGAAATAAGTTAATGATTTTACTTATGAATGATTGGTATTGGGGAAGAGCTAAAATAAATGATTATGTAGTTGTTTCTTCTTACATTTATGCGAAGAAAAAAGATAAGTATAAACCTATTCCTATTTTTATGTTGGCTAAAAATGGGGAGATATTAACAAAAGATGCTGCTAAGTATCTTACCTACGAAGAAAAAGATCATGAAAGAGATTCGTATACAAAAAGATTTGTAGCCAAAACTTTAGTTTATGACTATGATGATGGAAATATCCATTATCGTATTACTTATAAAAAGGGTGATGAAAATATTGAAAGACAAGTTATGAGGGATATAGTTGGTATGCCGCTTGCATGTATGTTTTACATTTTAGGATTTAGAGGATCATATCATCGAATGGGTGGAAAAGTTATTTTAGAAAAAATAGAAAATGATATAATTGTGGAAAGATTAGAGTCAAAAGCAATGTGGGAACAAATGTGTTTTAAACCAGACAGAATAAAAGCTAAATAATATTATGGTAAGGAAAAATTTGAAAATACGAATTATTTGTAATTGTTAATTGTAAGGAGAGTAATTTATGAAAGTAATATTTAAAAAATCTCATCTTCCATATTTAAAACCTACTTTAAAAGGTGGTAATGGTAGAGATTTATGGAATGTAGCAAGAATGATGCAAGATGAAAATGGACTACAACATCAAGTGTCTAGTGAAATTGTGCTTTTACAAAGAGGAGCAGAAAAAGAGGATGTTTGGTCAATGTGTGAACTTGCAAGAATGTATTTTACTTATTGTGGAGACACATTTTTACCTATGGCACTTCGTTATTGGATAAAAGCTGCGATAAGAAACGATGATGGGGCCAAATATGATTTAAATAATGCACCTATTGTTAATAGAATTTTATCTTATCATTCTTTTGATAATAGCCCTTATAAAGAAATTGAAATGAAATGTGCTTTACTAACTGAATTTATGCTTCATAGAGTGTGGGAAGGTGAATGGAATACTCTTTCTTTTTCTATAAAAGAAAAAAGATTAAGAGAATTATGGAATATAGTATGTCAAGTTTTAAGTATTCCTGAAGTTAATTTAGAAATTATTCCTAATTTATCTTTTGAAGGAAGAATTGTCGATGGGTTAGCAGGATGGGATAATAAAATTACTTTGCGTAAAGAAATCTTTGAAGATTTAGAAAGAGTTATTGAAGTAATTTATCATGAATTAGGACATATTTTAACTTTTGAAATGATGAGAGGAACTTCTTTGGGGATTAAATTAAAAGAAATATATGGAATTAGTGATGAAAGAATGAAATCGTGGCGTGAAGGAAAAATGGGATATGAAGTTGTTACTTCAGAAGAAGATCCTGACACTCTTTCTTATGGCGTATATACTTTATGGGCTAGTTTCTTTTTAAATATATAAGCGTAAAAAAACCTGTAATTAAATTTACAGGTTTTTATGTTACTTAATTAATAATGTTCTCCGTATTTTCTTTCGATTCTATCTAATTTTTTATTTAAAATTCTTAAGTTTCTATCTTTTAATTGAGTTTCAATATAGTTTTGTCCAATACCTTCTCTCCAGAAATCTCTAGATACTAAATTAATTCTAAATATTTTATATAATAATCTATTTAGTACAAAAAAAGGTTTCTTTAAAAATCCAACACCCATTGTATACTCATAATCTACGAATGTTTTTCTTTTCAAGAAGATTGTACTTCTTCCTCCAAATGGTAGGAAAGGAAGAATAAGTCTTAATAGGGCAGAAACAGTGAATATTACTAAACAAATGGCAAATGCGATTAATAGAATTATAGTAGCAGGAATTGCAAGTAAGAAAGCTGTAATGTCTAGACTAGTTTCAGTTTTAGTTTTAGATTCATATTCATGGAGGTATACTTCACCATAATCAAAGAAAGTATCACCAATTGAAACTCCATATTTTTTAGTAGTTACTTCAAAATCTTGAAGTCCTCCTAGTTTTAAACTTACAAATATATAGAAGATAATAATTAATCCGATTAATACATAATTAAAGATATCATAACTAAAGAAGTATAAATAGACTAGTCCACCTATGATTGCGACTACAGGTAATAATAAAATAAGAGATAAAAGAATCATTTTTAAGAAGTTTTGCTTTTTCCATACTGATTGATATGCACTAATGGTCTTATTAAGTATTTTTCTTTCTAGTAAACTTTCTTTAAGTGGAGAAAGTTTTTCTTGGACGAATTCTCTAACATGATAATATCTATAAATTGGAATAAATACTAATATACCAACTACTCCTAAAGGAAAACATAAAATCATTGCAACACTTAGAATACTTTCTGATTTAAATGACAATACACCAAGTAGTTTATATAATAAATTGATCAAAGTTAATACTCCTAAGAAGACTAAAGAAATTGTGAATGGTTCATGTGGTTCAATAACTCCTTCTTCGATTTGTTTTGGAAATAAAAAGATTCCAAGAATTATAAATCCTACTAACCAACAAATTCCGTGGATTATTAATGCTTGGTTAAATTTTCTTTTATAATAGTATAATCTATCCATAAGTTTACCTCTAATATCTATATTTAGTTTAATTTGTTTTATATCTTTATTCAATCTTTAAAATTAATAAATAGTTTTAATTTTTATTTATTTATAATAAATAATGTAGTAAAATAAGAAACGTACGAAAATCAATAAAAAAATATTGATTGGATAGGAGAGATAGTATGGAATTCTTAATTGAGAATTTTGGACAAGTTACTTGGCAACATATGGTCATGTGGCTTATCGGTGCAGTATTAATCTTTTTGGGGATTAAGAAAAAGATGGAACCTACTCTATTAGTTCCATTAGGTTTTGGTACTATTATGGTCAACGTTCCTTTTAGTGGAGCAATTGGTGAACATGGTGCTTTACAAACTTTGTTTAATATGGGTATTAGTAATGAATTATTCCCATTAATTCTATTTATTGGTATTGGTGCGATGATTGATTTTAGACCAGTATTACGTAATCCTAAGTTAATGGTATTTGGTGCTGCTGCTCAATTTGGTATTTTCTTTACTATGTGTATCGCATTAATGTTCTTTGAACCAAAAGATGCATTAAGTATTGCAATTATTGGTGCTGCTGATGGTCCTACATCTATTGTTGTTGCCCAAAAACTCGATTCTAATTTTTTAGGCGCTATCATGGTAGCAGCATATTCTTACATGGCTTTAGTACCTATTATTCAACCTCCAATAATTAAATTATTAACAACTAAAAAAGAAAGACAAATTAAAATGGATGAATCTAATAAACCAGTTTCTAAATTTGCAGTTATTGTCTTCCCAATTGTTGTAACTTTAATTACAGGTTTAATTGCTCCAGAATCAATTGCTTTAATTGGTTTCTTAATGTTTGGTAATTTAATTAAAGAATGTGGTGTATTAAATGGATTAAGCGAAACAGCACAAAACTCATTAGCAAATATTGTTACAATCTTCTTAGGTATTTCAATTGCTTCTCAAATGAAAGCAGAACAATTCTTACAACCTGCTACATTATTAATTTTAGGTTTAGGATTATTTGCATTTATCTTTGATACAGCTGGTGGTGTATTATTTGCTAAGTTCTTGAATTTATTCTTGAAAAAGAAAGTTAACCCAATGATTGGGGCGGCAGGAATTTCTGCATTCCCAATGTCAGGTAGAGTTGTTCATAAAATGGGACAAGATGAAGATCCTTCTAACTTCTTATTGATGAACTCAATTGGTGTTAATGTATTTGGACAAATTGCTTCAGTAGTTGCAGGTGGTTTAATCTTAGCAATTGCAGCAATGATGGGGGTAATTTAATATGTTTAGATTATTAAGTGAACAACAAAAAATAGATTTATTCTTTGAACCAGGTAATTTTATAGAAGGCTTAAAATATTTAGGTCTTGGAATGTTAGGTATCTTTATTGTAGTTGCTATTATTGCAGGAGTTACCATTTTACTTGTAAATGTATTTAAAGATAAAAAATAAAATTTTTAATAGGATTGTGATATCACTCAACAATCCTATTTTCGTGTTGTGTTAATTGTTAACATGAAAACTTTGCATATATAATAATATTGAAATACGAAAAGTTTTCGTTTATACTAAAAATGAGGGATGAAAAAATGGAAATAAAGAAAGTAAGAGAACTTAAAAAACTAACACAAAAAGAAGCTGCTGAAATTACAGGATTAAGTTTAAGAACGTTTCAAAATTATGAATATGGTAAATCTAAAAGAGATTTGTTTAAATACAATAACATTATTAGAATATTAACAGAATATGAAAGGATTAGTGAAGATAAGGGAATTTTAAAAAAAGAAGAAATTCGTGATATTGTTAGTGAGATTTGTAACAAGCATGATATTAAATATGTTTATTTATTTGGATCATATGCTAGAGGAGAAGCTAAAGAGAATTCGGATATCGACTTATTGATTGATGGAAATATCAAAGGACTTCAATTCGTTGGTCTATATGATGAATTATGTCAAAAACTTCATAAAAAAGTTGATTTATTAAGAATTGATGATATAAAAGATAATATTGATTTTATTAGTGAAATTTTAAAAACAGGAGAAAAAATATATGGTTAAAGTGAAAAATGATTCTTATCATTTAAATAAAATGCTTAAATACATTGATTATATTAACGCCTATGTTAAACATATTAAAGATAATAGAGGCGTATTAAAAGCAAACGATCAAAATTCTGATGGTGTAATTTATAAGTTTTTGCAACTTAAAGAAGAAGCGTCGGCGATTAGTGATGAACTTTTAATTAAATATCCGATGTTTAATGATAATTTAAAAGAATTAAGTGGATTTAGAAATAGATTGACGCATGATTATGAAAATGTGTCCTATACTTTTTTTACAGAAATAATTGAGATTGATTTACCTATTTTAAAAAATATGATTATTGAAATTTTAAATGATTTGACCTAGAAATAGGTCTTTTTGTTACCAAATATTTTTAATTAAATACCGAATGAGTTTTAGATATTTATTTTAATTTTGATTTATGTAAAATTAAAATGGCAAGGAGGAAATGTATGAAATTCAGATTTGAAAAAAGTATAAATAAAAAAGAAATAGTAGCGTATGCGAAAAATAAAAACGAATTAATTTCTTTAATTGAAAATCTTTGCTATCAAGACGAACATCCTTTAATTGGTTATAAAGATGACATTATTAAAGAACTTAATGCTTTAGAAGTAGAATGTTTTTTTACGCAAAATGAAAAAGTGTATGCATTAGTTAATAAAGAAGAATATCTAGTTAAAAAAAGATTATATGAACTTAATGAAATGTTTAAAGATTCATTTATTTATATTAATCAAGGTTGTTTAGCAAATTTAAATTTAATAGATTATTTTAAGGCTAGTCTAGGTGGTAATTTATTAGTTGTATTTAAATCTGGATATCAAGATTATGTATCTAGAAGACAAATTAAAAATGTGAAAGAAAGGATTGGTGTTAAATAATGAAAAAAAGAATTAAAAAGTTTTGTTTAAGAGGGTTATTATTTGGTGGAATTGGTCCATTAATTTATGGAATAGTTATGCTCATTCTTTATTTTTGTAATGTAGATACTCTTTCTAATGGATTAATGATTTTTAAAGGTATTTTATCAACCTATTTAATTGGTTTTATTTGTGCAGGTACTTCAATTGTTTGGGAAGAAGAAAAGTTGGGAATAGGTTTTGCTATTTTAATTCATGGAAGTATATTATATTTATCTTATTTAATGATGTATTTAGTAAATAATTGGATTCCTAAAAATCCAATTAGTGTATTAATATTCAGTGTAGTATTTATTTTAACTTATTTAATTATTTGGTTAATTATTTACTTAACAGAAAAAAACAGAGCAAAAAAATTGAATAATCATTTAAAGTAAAATCTATCTAATCTAGAAGATAGAGTAGATAAGATATTATATTTAGATTCTTCATAAATAGTAGAAAGATAATCAATAGTTATATTATCTCCAATTAATTCAATAGTTGGAGATTTTATTTTGTCTTTTGAGAAAAACATCATATGATCCATACAAGTCTCTCCTATTTGTTGGACCTTATGATTATCAATATATCCTATAGTTCTTCTTTGATAATTCCATCCATCAGCATATCCTAAAGGAATAGTTAATATGAATCCTTTGGAAGGAGTCTTTTCTTGCTCATGATAACCAATTAATTCATCTTTCTTTACTTCTTTTATTTTAATAATTGGAGAATATAAAGATAATGCATTTTCTTTATCTGTGAATAAAGATAACCCAATTCTTATAGCATTAGAAAAATTATTTTTATCTATAAATCTAGATGAATCAATATGGATTAATAATTTATTGATAAAAGAGAGGTTTTTTGCGAAAAACTCAAATTTTTCTAGTTGTTTATTATATGTATTTTCATCTGCGATATGAGTAAAGATTCCTTCTATGTTTACTTTATTATTTTTGATTAAATTTATTAGTTCGTCTAGTTCATTTTCTTCTATACCTAATCTATTTAAACCAGTATTAAATTTTATATGCATTCTAAGAGGTATTTTTTTAATAATTATTTCTTTTAGTGAAGTTAAATCGTATAAAGAATATATTAAGTTATATCTTAAATATGTTTGATAATTATCACTTTTTTCTAGAACAAGTATTGAGGACCTAATATTATTTTTTCTTAATGTTATTGCTTCTAATAATGTAGAAACAACAAAAAAAGAGATATTTTCTTTTTCTAAAAATTTTGCTATTTCTATTAAACCTAAACCATAAGCGTTTGATTTAATTACTGCAAGTATTTGCTTGTTATTTGTTTTTCTAATTTCTTTTATATTTGTTTTAATTCTACTTAAATTGACATTAATATAACTACGCATTTTATCACCAGTAGAGTATATTATTTTTTTTATTTTTTAAGAACAAAAAAAGAAGCCTAAGCTTCTTGTTTTAATAATTTTAGTTGAGTTAATAAACTAAGGAATTTTTGTTCTACTTGTTCTTCATTAGATCCATTAATTGTAATATAGAACTCTTGTTCAGTTCTAATAATTAAAGACATCATATTCATAATTGATTTTAAATCTGCAATATCATCTTCAAAGTAAAGAGTTACAGTACAATTTAAAGCTCTATTAGCTTCAGCAACTAATTCTGCGCAAACTCTAGAAGTTAGACCTAATGGGTTATAAACTTTACAATCAATCTTTCTCATAGTAAAAACACCTCTCTTATTTATAGTTTAAAATAATATTAAAATATTATCAACTACTTTTTAATGATAAAATATTACTGATAGGAAGAAATTACATATGGCAAATTTATTTTAGTTGCTATATTATTAATATAGAGGTGAAATCTTATGGGGAATTTAAAAGTTAAAAAGGCGATTATTCCAGCAGCAGGATTTGGAACTAGATTCTTACCTGCGACAAAGGCTATTCCTAAAGAAATGTTACCAATTATTGATATTCCAACTATTCAATATATAGTTGAAGAATGTATTGATTCAGGAATTGAAGAAATACTAATTATTGATAATGATAGTAAACAAGAAATTAGGAGACATTTTTCAATTGATGAAAGACTTGAAAAGAAATTGTATGAAACTAATAAAATTCATGAACTTAAATTAGTTCATGATATTGCAACTAGAATTAAGATTAGTTATGTTCAACAAAATAATCCTAGAGGATTAGGCCATGCTGTATCTTTAGGTGAAGAATGGGCGAATAATGAACCAGTAGTTGTTCTTTGTGGTGATGATATTATGGTTAATAAAAATGGATTACCAGTTACTAAACAATTAATTGACGCTTACGAAAGAACTAATAGTTCAATATTGGGGGTTCAAGAAATTTTAAGAGAAAATGTTCATAAATATGGAGTTATTACTCCAATAATTATGGATGGTAGATTAATTCAAATTTCTGATGTAGTTGAAAAGCCAAAGACAGAAGATGCTCCAAGTAATTATGCTACTTTAGGAAGATATGTCTTAAGTCCAAAAATATTTGAATATTTAAAGACACAAACTCCAGGAGCAGGTGGAGAAATTCAATTAACTGATTCAATTAGAAGATTGATGAAGGAAGAAAAAGTATATGCTTATAACTTTGAAGGTGTTAGATATGATGCTGGTGATAAGTTCGGTTATGTATCGGCAGTTATCGACTTTGCATTAGAAAGAGATGACCTCAGAGAAAAGGTGTTAGAACACCTAAAAAAGAAATTAAATTGTAAATAATTTACAATTAATTTATATCATTATGTTTTTTATTGATGTATAATAAAACGGTATAGGAGAAAGAAATATGGCAGAAATTAAAAAAACATTTTTATCAGTAGACGGTAATACTGCAACTGCATTAGCTTCTTACAATTTTACAGAAGTTGCTAGTATTTTCCCAATTACTCCGTCTTCAAATATGGCAGAATTGGTTGACCAATATGCTGCTGAAGGCAAATTAAATGCATTCGGTTCAACTGTTAAAGTTGTAGAAATGCAATCAGAAGCAGGTGCTTCAGGTACAGTACACGGTGCTTTACAAGGTGGTGCATTAGCTTCTACTTACACAGCTTCACAAGGCTTATTATTAATGATTCCAAACATTTATAAATGGGTTGGTGAATGTTTACCAGCTGTACTTCACGTTTCAGCTCGTGCATTAGCTACTCGTTCATTATCAATCTTTGGTGATCATCAAGATATTTACGCTGTTAGACAAACAGGCGCAACAATGATTTGTTCTCACTCAGTTCAAGAATGTGCTGATTTAGCAAACGTTGCTCACTTAGTGGCAATTGATTCAAGAACTCCAGTTGTTCACTTCTTTGATGGTTTCAGAACATCTCATGAAATTCAAAACGTTGAATTTGTTGATTCGAACGAATGGAACAAATTAATTAATCATGAATCATTAGATGCATTCAAAGCAGGTGCATTAAATCCTCATACTCATGCAGTAACTAGAGGTGGTGCTGAAAATGATGACATCTACTTCCAAGGTAGAGAAGCTCAAAATGTTCACTTTGCTAAAGTTGTTGAAATCGCAGAAAAATATTTTGCTGAAGCAACTAGATTAACAGGTAGAACATATGCTCCATTTACTTATTATGGTGCTCCAGATGCAGATAGAGTTATCGTTGCAATGGGTTCAATCACAGAATGTGGTCAAGAAGTTGTTGATGCATTAAATGCAAACGGTGAAAAAGTTGGTTTAGTTAAAGTTCATTTATATAGACCATTCTCAGCAAAACACTTAGTTGATGTAATTCCATCTTCAGTTAAGAAAATTGCTGTATTAGATAGAACTAAAGAAATGGGTGCTTTAGGCGAACCATTATACTTAGATGTTGTTGCAGCTTTAGAACAACAAGGTAGAGAAGTAGAAGTATTAGTTGGTGGTAGATATGGTTTATCATCAAGAGATACTCAACCAAAACATGTTAAATCAGTTTATGATTTCTTAAACGCAGAAAAAGTATGGCATAGCTTCACAGTAGGTATCATCGATGATGTTACTCACTTATCAATTCCAGTTGATGAAGAATTCTCAATTCATCACAACTACACATCTTGCTTATTCTATGGTTTAGGTTCAGATGGTACAGTTTCAGCTAATAAATCTTCAATTAAGATTATTGGTGATGCAACTCATCAATATGCTCAAGCATATTTTGCATATGACTCAAGAAAAGCTGGTGGTGTTACTCGTTCACACTTAAGATTCGGTAAAGAACCAATCAAATCTACATATTATGTTGAACATGCTAACTTCTTATCATGTTCATTAGACTCATATATCTTCAAATTTGATATGATCAAATGTTTAAAGAAAGGTGGTACTTTCTTATTAAATACTGATATGTCAGCTGAAGAATTAGTAGCAAGAATGCCAAATAGAATGAAACGTGGTTTAGCTAGAAAAGAAGCTAAATTCTACATCATTGATGCTAACTCATTAGCAGCAAAAATTGGTTTAGGTAGAAGAACAAATACTATCTTACAATCAGCATTCTTCTATTTAAATCAACAAATTATGCCTTATGCAGAAGCTCAAGATTGGATGAAGAAATTCGCTAAAAAATCTTACTCTAAGAAGGGTGAAGAAATTGTTAAGATGAACTACGATGCAATCGATGCAGGTGCTTCTGGCTTAGTAGAAGTAGCAGTTGATCCTTCATGGGCAGAATTACCATCTCATAGAGAAGTTGCTACTACAGGTGATGAATACTGGGATACTTATGTTGCTCCAATTGGCGACTTAGAAGGTTATGATTTACCAGTTTCTAAATTCATAGAACATGAATTATTAGATGGTACTATGAGAAATGATATTACATTCAATGAAAAACGTAGTATCGCTGATAGAGTTCCAATGTGGATTAAGGAAAATTGTATCCAATGTAACCAATGTGCATTCGTATGTCCTCATGCTACAATTAGACCATTCTTATTAACTGAAGAAGAAGTTAAAGGTATGCCATCTTCTCAAGATGAAGTATTACAAGCAATGGGCCCAAATGTAAAAGACTTAAAATTCCGTATCCAAGTTACTCCTAAAAACTGTGTTGGTTGTGGATTATGTGTTAACGAATGTCCAGGTAAACCAGTTAAAGATCCAGTAACAGGCGAAATGAAGAAAGTTAAAGCTCTTCAAATGGTTGAAGCTAAATCTCAATTTGATGTTCAAGAACCATTAGCAGATTACTTATTCAAACACGTTGAATATAAGACAGATAAATTCCCAGTAACTACAGTTAAAGGTGCAGCATTCTTATATCCATACATGGAAGTTCCAGGATCATGTGCAGGCTGTGGTGAAACGCCTTACTATAGATTAGTTTCTCAATTATTCGGTAAAGATATGTTAGTTGCTAACGCAACAGGTTGTTCTTCAATCTACTCAGGTTCAACTCCATTAACTCCATTCTGTACTGATAAGAATGGTGAAGGTATTGCTTGGGCTAACTCATTATTCGAAGATAATGCTGAATACGGTTTCGGTATGAGAATTGCTACTGACTATAAATTAGATGAAATTTGTAGATTAATGAATGAAGCAATTTCTGAAGGTAAAGTTTCTGAAGAAGAAAAAGCATTATTTGAAGACTATATGTCTCATATTAAAGATAAAGAATACGTAAGAAAATTATTACCAGGCTTAAGAAAAGCAATCGCTGATAATAACTTATCTGAATTAAATGAATTATCAAGAGACTTATTAGATAAATCTGTATGGATCGTTGGTGGTGACGGTTGGGCTTACGATATTGGTTACGGCGGCTTAGATCACGTTCTTGCTAACGAAGAAGACGTTAACGTCTTAGTATTAGATACAGAAGTTTACTCAAATACTGGTGGTCAATCTTCTAAATCTTCTCAAACAGGTTCTATCGCTAAATTTACTGCATCAGGTAAAAAGACAGCTAAGAAGTTCTTAGCATTAATCGCTATGACTTATGGTAATGTATATGTTGCTCAAATCTCAATGGGTGCTAACAAAATGCAAGCTATTAAAGCATTAAAAGAAGCTGAATCATATAATGGTCCTTCATTAATTATTGCTTACTCTCCATGTGTTAACCATGGTATTAAAGGTGGCTTAGCTAACTCTCAATTAACTGAAAAGAGAGCTGTTGAATGTGGTTACTTCCCAATCTTCAGATTCGACCCAAGAAAAGGTGATGACGCTCTTCAATTAGATTGCCAAGAACCAGACTTCAGCAAATTCAGAGAATTCTTAATGCAAGAAACAAGATATTCTCAACTTCCAAAAGTTAATCCAGAACATTGTGAAGAATTATTAACTAAATCTGAAAAATGTGCTATTGACAGATGGAATAAATTAAAAAAATTCTTAAATAAATAGTTTAAGTAATTAATATAAGGCTCACTTCGGTGGGCCTTTTTATTTGCTACTATAAGTTGCGTGATTTCTATTATCTACTCTTTTATAATGAAGATATAGGAGGAAGTAAGAATGATAGATTTTGTTAAAGTAGGTATGAAGATTACTAAATATCGTAAAGAACAAAATTTAACTCAAGATGATCTAGCAGAAGCTTTGTTTGTATCTAGACAGCTAGTATCTAAATGGGAAAATGGAACAGGCGTTCCTTCAATAGACGTCTTGTTGGATTTATGTAAAATGTTTCATGTTACCTTTGATGAGTTATTATGTTTGAATGATGAAATAGATATTAATCCGGATGATATTTTTCATGGTCATGAACGATTGTTTGTTATTAATGAAATAATAAATGGTAATTTAGTTGTAGATATACCTAGTGTTTTCTATCAATTATCTCCTGTAGAAAGAATGATGATATTAAGAGAAATTAAAGATAGAAAAATTAAATGCGATTTAACTGAGTTAATACCTAAACTTACTATAGGAGAACAAAATTATTTAAGAAAGGATAAATAGATATGATTTTAAAGAAAGTAATGATAGATAATAAAGTAGTGTTTGAAGAAATTAGTTTTGAAGACGCATTGAAATATGAAAATAAAGAAGAATTAGTCTTTACTGATGAAGATGAACAAGATGAATTTGAAGATGCTCTAGAAGAGTTAGAAGAAGCAAAAGAAGAAATTGAAGAATTAGAAGAAGAACTTAAAGACTTAAAAAATAAAAACATCCATTTAAACTTTAATGGTAAAGGATTTAATTTTGATTTTGGGAATTTATTTTCGATGAAAAGTGGATCAAAATCAAATAAATTAATAGGTGCTTTACCGTTTATGAATAAAGAAGATACATATGAAATTGTGGAAGAAATATTAAATAATAAAGAAGAATATAAATATGTTAGTTTAGTTAGTGTCTTTCCATTTTTAGAAAAGAAAGATTGCGATAAGCTATTTAATAAATTTATTTTAGAAGACAATAATAAATCAAAACAAAGTATTATTTGTTTAGCCCCTTTTATTTCTAAAGAATGTTTATCTTCTTTGGTGGATGAATATATTAAAGGAAATTATCAAGAAGTACAAATAGATCATCTTTATCCATTTATGGATAGTCAAGATGTAAAAAGAGTATTTAAGTATATTATTTCTAAAAAAGAAGAAAACTAAAACTAAGGTGAGTCTTATCCCCTAGGCTCACCTTTTATAATATAATTGTTGAGTTTTTAGCGAAAAACTAATACTTTTTTAAAAAATATTGTTTTATTTTGATTGCAGTAATAAAATATAAATGCAACCTAAAGTTGCCTTATTTCAAACTAGAATTGGTAGTTTGATTACTTTGTTTTTGATTTAATGATGGTGTAGGAGGAAACAAGTATGAATATAAAAACTGCAAACAGATTATGTGAATTAAGAAAGGCACACAATTTATCACAAGAAGAATTAGCATATAAATTAGGAGTATCAAGACAAGCTGTGTCTAAATGGGAAAGAAGCGAATCTTCTCCAGATACTGATAATCTTATTCAATTAGCAGCCCTTTATAATATTTCATTGGATGAGTTATTAAATGGTAGTGAAGCAATATCATTAATTGAAGAAAATAAAGTCGTTAAGGAAGAGGATTTAAAAAAAGAAATTATTCTTAATTCTTCTACTAAAGTGATTTTGGGTGGTGATGAGGCTAGCGTTATTTATGATGAAAATAATAAAATCGATTTAACTATTAAGGATGTATTGAAATGGAACGAAAAGATTAAAGTAATAGATAATATGGTTATGTCTATATCTGCGATATTATTTACTGCTATTTATCTAGTGTTAGGATTTACTTTAAATAACGGATGGTCTCATTTTTGGTTCTTATTTATTTTAATTCCTGTTCCTTCTAGTATTGTTAATATGATTGCTAGAAAGAATATTAATCTTTTTCAATATGAAGTGTTAGCCGCATCTATTTATTGTGCTTTAGGTATGTTTTTTAATTTATGGCATCCATTATGGGTGATATTCTTAAGTGTACCTTTATTTAGATTAATCGCAGGATTAATAATGAAGCATAAGACTAATCCAAAACAAGATGTTATCGATGCATATTATCAAGATATTGAAGAAGATGATTAGTTATTAATAGGAGAATTAGACATTCTCCTTTTTTCTTGTAGTTTTATTTTTTAAAAATATATGTTAATATTTTTTTACTAAAGAAGGAGAAATATTATGAAAATTCATGAATTAGATGAAGTATTAGTAAAACAAAAAGAATATTTTAATTCAGGTATTACTTTAGATGTTACATTTAGAATTAATATGTTAAAAAAACTTTATAACGCGATAAAAAATAATGAAGAAAAAATCTTGAATGCATTAACTATTGATTTAGGCAAGAGCGAATATGAAGGATATATGTGTGAAGTAGGATTGGTATTGTCTGAAATTACATATATGATAAAAAATGTTAGAAAGCTTTCTAGAATAAAAAGAGTATCTTCACCTTTAGTACAGATTCCATCTAAGAGTTATAAAAAGCCTTCTCCTTACGGAAATGTATTAATAATGAGTCCATGGAATTATCCATTTTTACTAACTATTGATCCTTTAGTTGATGCTATTGCAGCAGGTAACACTTGTATTGTAAAACCAAGTGCATATTCTCCTAAAACTAGTGAAGTGATTGAAGAATTAATTGTATCTACTTTTTCTAGTGAATATGTAGGAATTATTACTGGTGGAAGAAAAGAAAATGCTGCATTACTAGAAAAGAAGTTTGATCTAATTTTCTTTACAGGTAGTCAAGGCGTTGGAAAAGAAGTATTAAGAAAAGCTGCTGAAAATTTAACGCCTTCGATACTAGAATTAGGAGGTAAAAGTCCTTGTATTGTTACTAATCACGCTAAAATTAAATTAGCAGCAAGAAGAATTGTATTTGGTAAATTTTTAAATTGTGGTCAAACTTGTGTTGCTCCTGATTATATACTTGCTCATGAATCGATTAAAGATGAATTAGTAAAAGAAATTGTAAATGAAGTAAATAGACAATTTGGAATTAATCCTTTAGAAAATAAAGATTATGGAAAAATTATTAATGAAAAACATTTTGAAAGACTAAAGGATTTAATATTAGAAGATAAAGTTGTTGTAGGTGGTAAGGTTAATAAAGATACTTTACAAATTGTTCCTACTGTAATGGATAATGTTACTTATGAAGATAAAGTAATGGAAGATGAAATATTTGGTCCTATCTTACCAATATTAACTTATAACTCTTTAGATGAAGTTATTCATAATTTAGGAAGTAAACCACGTCCATTAGCACTTTATTTATTTAGTGAATCTAAAGAAGAAATTAATAAGATTACATCAAGAACTAATTATGGTGGAGGATGTATTAATGATGTAGTAGTTCATCTTTCTAGCAGTGAATTAGGATTTGGTGGAGTTGGAGAAAGTGGTATGGGAGTATATCATGGGAAAGACGGATTTAATGCTTTCTCCTATGAAAAAAATATTATGGATAGAAAAACATGGTTGGATTTACCTTTACGTTATCAGCCATATAATAAAAAGAAAAACTTAAAAATTCTTAAATCAATATTAAAATAATAATTGTCTCCTAGGTGTCGCTTAGGAGATTTTTTTCTGTTTTTTAATGTTTTGTTATATTAGATAACAAAATATGGTAAAATAAATTATTAAAGGTGATGTATTATGACAAAAGATAAAATTATTATTAAAGGAGCGAGAGAAAATAATTTAAAAAATATTAATTTAGAAATACCTAAAGATAAATTAATAGTATTTACTGGTGTTTCTGGAAGTGGTAAATCTACTCTTGCTTTTGATACGATTTTTAATGAAGGACAAAGAAGATATATTGAGAGTTTATCTAGTTATGCTAGACAATTTTTAGGTAATGCAGATAAACCTGATGTTGATTCAATTGAAGGCCTTTCTCCTGCGATTGCAATTGATCAAAAAACAACATCACATAACCCTAGATCAACAGTTGGAACAGTGACTGAAATTTATGATTATTTAAGATTATTATATGCTAGAATTGGTATTCCATATTGTCCAACTCATCATGAACCTATTGTTAAATTTACTCCTAAACAAATGGTTGATATTATTAAAAAGAATGAATTAGGAACAAGAATTTTTATATTTGCCCCTATTGTTATAAATGAAAAAGGAACTCATAAAGAAACATTATTAAAATTCCAAAATAGAGGTTTTGAAAGAGTAAGAATTGATAGAGGAGATATTGTCCGTTTTTCTGAATTACAACCACTAGAAAAGAATGCTAGACACTGGATTGATATAGTTGTTGATCGTCTTGTTTTAAAAGAAGATAGCGATTCTAGATTATATGAATCTTTAGAAACAGCTTTAGATGTTGGCAATGGTTATGTAATGGTTAAAATGGGAGAAAAAGAGGAACTTTTTAGCGATAAACAAGCATGTAAGCATTGTGGATTTTCTGTTCCTCCATTAGAACCTAGACTTTTTTCGTTTAATGCTCCTTTAGGTGCATGTCCAGAATGTAACGGTTTAGGAATTAAAAGAGAATGTAATCCAGATTTATTAATTCAAAACGAAAATCTGTCTATTAATCAAGGAGCGATTGTCTATTATAAAAATATAGTTGGATCACTAAATTTAGAGTGGCAAGAATTTGTTTATATTTGTAATCATTATAAAATTCCAATGGATATGCCATATCGTAAATTAACTAAAGAACAAAAGGATATTGTAATGTATGGTTCTCCTGAGCCAATTAAATTCCAAATTAAGTCTTCTTCTGGTAATGTAAATAATCGTACTGGTTTTGAAGGAGTCAAAAATCATGTTGATAGAATGTATATGACAACGACTTCGGAATTTATGAGAGGTTATTATGCTAATTTTATGGAAGATACTACATGTACAGCTTGTAAAGGAGCTAGACTTAATGAAAAAGTATTGAGTGTTCGAGTTAATGGATTAAATATTCATGAATTATGTAATTTGTCTTTAAAGAACTTATTAACTTTTATTAAAGAGTTACCTTCTTCTTTGAATGAAGAACAAAATAATATTGGTAATTTAGTTATTAAAGAAATTCACAATCGTGTTTCATTTTTAGTTGATGTTGGATTAGATTATCTATCATTATCTAGAATGGCGATGACTCTTTCAGGAGGAGAGGCTCAAAGAATTAGACTAGCAACACAAATTGGTTCTAGATTAACTGGTGTTCTTTATGTTTTAGATGAACCTTCAATCGGCTTACATCAAAGAGATAATGATCGATTAATTTCTACATTAAAAACCATGAGAGATTTAGGTAACACATTGATTGTTGTTGAACATGATGAAGATACTATGCTTGCTGCTGATCATTTAGTGGATATTGGTCCAGGGGCAGGAGTGCATGGTGGGGAAATAGTTGCTCAAGGTTTACCAAGTGAAGTAATTAATAATCCAAATTCAATTACAGGCAAATATTTAAAGGGTGAATTATTTATTCCTTATTCTTTAGAACGTTCTAAAGGTAATGGTAAATTTATTAAAATTAGAGGTGCTAAATGTAATAACTTAAAGAATGTAGATGTTGATATTCCTTTAGGATGTTTTACTTGTGTTACTGGCGTTTCTGGAAGTGGTAAATCATCTTTAGTTACTGAAACTTTATATAAAACTATTCAAGTACAATTAAATGGTACAAAAGTTAAACCAGGAGAAGTCAAAGAAATTTTAGGATTAGGAAATATAGATAAAGTTATTAATGTTTCTCAAGAACCAATTGGTAGAACTCCTAGAAGTAATCCTGCAACTTATATTGGTGTATTTGATGATATTAGAGAGTTATTTGCATCTACTATTGAGGCTAAATCAAGAGGGTTTGAAAAGTCTAGATTCTCATTTAATGTTAGGGGCGGTAGATGTGAAAAATGTGAAGGTGATGGCGTAAAAAGAATTAGTATGAATTTTATGCCTGATGTTTATGTTATTTGTGATGAATGTTTAGGTAAAAGATATAATCATGAAACTTTACAAGTAACATATAAGGGAAAAACTATTGCAGATGTATTAGATATGACTAGTGAAGAGGCAATGTACTTCTTTGAAAATTTGCCAGGGATTTATCGTAAAATTAAAACATTAGTTGATGTTGGTCTTGGATATGTGAAATTAGGGCAAAGTTCTACTACTCTTTCAGGCGGAGAGGCTCAAAGAGTTAAACTTGCATATGAACTTCAAAGAAGATCTACTGGTCAAACTTTATATATTTTAGATGAACCAACTACTGGCTTACATGTAGATGATGTTAAGAAGTTATTGGGTGTATTAGAAAAATTAGTTTCTACTGGAAACACTGTATTGGTTATTGAACATAATTTAGATGTTATTAAATGTGCAGATTATTTAATTGATCTAGGCCCAGAAGGTGGAGATAATGGTGGAACTATTGTAGGAGTAGGTACTCCTGAAGAAATATCTCAAATTGAAAACTCTTATACTGGTCAATATTTAAAGAAAATATTGATTCGTGATAAAAATAGAATGGGAAGATAATATATCTTCTTTACTATTATGCCTTGTTAATGATAAACTTTAAAAAAAGAAGGTGAATATATATGAGAAAAAAAGAAGTAACTATTCAAAATATAGCTAATCACTTTGGTTTAATTTGGCTAAATGGGGATAGGAGTGCGATGAAGAAACAAATCACTGAAATCGCTTGTAATAGACCAGGTCTAGAACTAGCATGTTTCTTTGGTTATCCTCGTTCTAAAAGATTGATTTTAATTGGAAATAAAGAGACAGCATACATTAAACAAATGACTCTTGAAGAATTGAATTTAGCTTTTGATTTTTTATTTGTTGAACAATGTCCTGGCTGTATTATTTGCGGTAATAATGATTGTAATCCGGAAGTTTTAAAAATTGCAAAGAAGAAAAACTTTCCAATTTTTAAATCGACAAGAAGAACAAATGATATGATGGTAGATTTAATGAATTATTTATCTGATGAATTAGCACCTCAAACTTCTATTCATGGTACTTTATTAGATATTTATTCAACTGGTGTTATTATTACTGGTGAATCTGGTATTGGTAAATCAGAAACTGCTCTTGAATTAGTTAAAAAAGGTCATCATTTAGTTTCAGATGATCGTGTTGATATTTCTTTCACTAGAAATAGATTAATTGGTAGAGCTCCAGAATTACTTCACAACATGATTGAAGTAAGAGGTATTGGTATTATCGATTGTAGTAAGATGTTTGGTATTAATGCGATTGCCGACCAAATGGAAATTGATTTAGTTATTAAATTAGTTAAAATGAATTCTGTTGAAGATTTGGAAAGATTAGGTACTACTGCTAGTACTTTTGATATCTTGGGTCAAAAAGTTACAATGATTACTATTCCAGTAAGCGGAGCACGTTCTATTTGTGACATTATTGAAGTAGCTGTTACTAACTATAAATTAAAGAAGACTGGTTATGACTCTACTTATGAATTTGAAGAAAGATTAAATGAATTGTTAAGAAGGGGGAGATAAGTATGAATATTTTAGCTTTACCAACATCGATTAGTATTGGTCCATTAAATATTACTTTTTATGCTTGTTGTATTTTATTAGGTGCGCTTTTATCCTTAGTGTTATCTATGTGGAAAATGAAAAGAATTGGCTATGATCCTAAAGAATTAGAAAATTTGTTTTTAGTAGCATTTCCTTTGGGCTTAGTTGGCGCTAGACTTTGGTATTGTATTTGGCAAGCTCACGAATTTGTTAGAGAAAATATCTGGCTTTCTTTATTAGCGTGTATTGGCGTAGAAAAAGTCGGAGATAGTTTTCAATTCCAAGGATTAAGTGGTCTAGCAATTCAAGGTGGTGTAATTCTTGGTGTATTATCAGGAGTTATGTTTGTTAAAAAATATCGTAAAAATATGAAATTAGTTGATATTGCAGATACTGCAGTTCCTACTATTTTAGTTGCTCAAGCAGTTGGTAGATGGGGAAACTTCTTTAATCAAGAAGTATATGGTAAACCAGTTCCTGCATCAAATTGGTCTTGGTTAGGTCAATGGTTTATTGATCAAATGACTATTCCAGGATCAGGTATTGGTCCAGGAGAAATTGCAAATCCACTATTCTTAATTGAAGGTATGATTAACTCTTTAGGTTTCATTTTATTATTCATTGTTATGGGAATTTTATTAAAGAAATATATTGTTCCAGGTGTTATTACTTTTTCTTATTTCATTTGGTATGGAATTGTAAGATTTATTATGGAACCATTAAGAAACCAAGATTTCATTATGACTCCTAATGGAGAATTCTCAACTTCTCAATTTACTGCATTATTATTTATTATTGTTGGTGTTTTAGGTGTTGTATTATTGTATGTTAATCATTATGTATTAAAACCAAAGAAAAAAGATATGATTACATTAGTAAATTCTTATTCTTCTTGGTTTGATAATTTATCACATAAAACAAAAGTTATATTATTGGTAGTTCCTGTAACAGGTTGGATTAATGCTTCTTTATATCGTTTCTCAAAAGGAAATTTTAATGCTGGTATTATTTCATTAATCCTTGGTCCAATTTTTTGGATTATGGATTTAGTTTATTACTTAACTAAAGGAACTTTAGGAGTTTGGTCAACTGAAGAAACAATTAAGGATAAAACTATTATTTCTGAATCTATAAATGAAGGAGAATCTAAGGATGAGTAAAGTTATAATTGTAGGAGCAGGCCCAGCTGGTATTACTGCTGCAATATATCTAAAAAGAGGCGGGATTGAGCCGATATTAATCGAAAAAATGATGCCAGGAGGAAAGGTATCATTGACTCATAAAATCGATAATTACCCAGGTTTTACTTCGATTGGTGGAAGTGATTTGGCTAACCAAATGATGAATCAATTGATGGAAAATAATATCGATGTTGTTTATGATGAAGTTGTTGATATTTCTAAAAAAGAAGGTAGTTTTTTGGTAAAAACAAGCTATGGAGAATATGAATCTGATGCTGTAATTATTGCTACGGGTACATTAGAAAAGAAACTTGGAATTCCAGGAGAAAAAGAATTCTTTGCTAAAGGAGTTTCTACTTGTGCTGTTTGTGATGGTGGATTCTTTAAAGGTCAACCAATGGCGATTATCGGCGGAGGAAATTCTGCTTTAGAAGAAGCTTTATATTTATCTAGCATTACTGAAAAAGTATACATTGTTCATAGAAGAAATCAGTTTAGAGCAGATCAAATTTTAGTAGATAAAATAAAAGTAGATTCACATATTGAAATTTTAACTCCATATATTCCTCTAGAAGTTAAAGGAGATAATATGGTTTCTTCAATCATTTTAAAAAATGTAGAAACTAATGAAATTAAAGAAGTAGAAATTAAAGCGATGTTTGCTTACATTGGAGCAGATGCAAATACATCTTTTATCTCTAATAAAGAAGTGTTAGACGAAAGAGGATATATTAAAGTTAATTCTGAAATGGAAACAAGTATTCCAGGACTATTTGCGTGTGGGGATTGTATCGCTAAAAATTTAAGACAAGTGATTACTGCTTGTGGAGATGGTGCAGTTGCTGCTATGTCAGCAGTTCATTATTTAAATAAATAACACTTGCAAAAAGTACACTTATAATAGTATAATAAACTTCGCTAGAAAGGAGCGGAGTTTTTTTATGAAAAGAGGTTCATTTACACAAACTGTTAAAGATGAAATATGTTCTTTAGAATATACTGATGCACAATTATTAGGCTTACTTTCTGGTTTTATTATGACTAATGGTAGAGTAGATTTTGATAATGATGTCATTTCTCTTTCTACAGAAAGTTCTAAAATAGCAAAATTGATATATAAATCTATTAACCATTTATTTAATATTTCTCCGATTTTTACTTATTCAAAAAAGATGAAATTAGATAAATGTGTTGTATATAATATAAAAATAGTTACATGCATTGAAGAAATTTTAGAAGAATTGGAATTGTATAGAGATAGAGAAGAAATAGTACCTCATGATTTAATTTTAAATAATGGACTAAGAAGTTTTATTGCAGGCGTATTTTTAGCTTCTGGTAGTGTTAATTCACCAAGTGGAGACAATTATCATCTTCAAATGGTAGTTGATACAGAACAAGATGGTAAGTTTTTAATAAAATTATTAAATAGATTTAGAAATGAAAAAAACATGGATTCTAAAATGATTGCTAGAAGAAAAAAATATGTTGTTTACATTAAAAAAGCAGATCAAATTGCGAACTTTTTAGCAGTAGTTAATGCGTCTACTTCTATGCTTCAATTTGAAAATGTAAGAATTGAAAAAGACTTTATTAATTCTGATAATAGATATCAAATTTGTTATAATGCAAATTATCAAAAAACCTTAGAAAAGGCTACAAAACAGATAGAAGATATTAAAATTATTGAAGAAAAATTAGGGTTAAAATTACTTAATGAAAAAGAACAAATAATCGCTAAAATTAGACTAGATAACGTTGATATTCCTCTTTCTCAAATAGCAGATATTTTATTAGATGAATATCAAATTAAAATGTCTAAATCTAGCGTTAATAGGGTATTTATTTCTCTTCATGAATTAGCAGAAAGATTGGAGGGTAAAAAATAATGGATATTTACACTCAATTAGGTAAAAGAATTATTTACTTACGCAAAAAAAGAAAGATGAGTCAATTACAACTCGCTTTAGAATCAGAGATAAATAAGAATTATATTTCTGATTTAGAGAGAGGTAAAAGAAATCCTTCTTTAATGATCTTAAATAGAATTGCTATTGCTTTAAAAATTGATATGTCAGAATTACTCAAAGGAATTCAAGATTTTTCATTAGAGGACATAGTTTTAAAAATGTCATCTATGAGATGATATTCTAAAGCTTCTTTAGCACTCATAAAGAAATTACGGTCGCAGTCTCTTGCGACCTTTTCTATTGGTGTAGAACAATTTAAAGATAAAATCTTATTTAAATTATCTTTTATTATTAAGAATCTTTTTGTCATAATTTCTAGATCTGATACTTGTCCATTTGTTCCTCCTAAAGGTTGATGAATCATAATTTCACAGTTTTCATATGCAAATCTTTTTCCTTTTGTTCCACTTGAAAGAAGGACAGCTCCCATCGATGCGCATAACCCAATTCCTATTGTTGAAATTGGACAAGGGGAAGATTTTATAACATCATATATTGCAAGTCCGGCATTAACTTCTCCTCCAGGTGAATTTATATATATAGTTATTTGTTCTTTTTGATTAATCGCTTGTAAGTAAAGTAATTCAGATACGACGACACTAGCTAATTCATCGTTTATTTCCCCAGTGATAAAAACAATTCTTTCACTTAATAACATAGAATATATATCGTAGTTTTTAATTCCATCTTTATTTTTTAAACTAACCGCAGGTATAAAAGTCATAGTTTTATTTCCTTTCTAATCTAGTTTAGGGAAAATATATTGCTTTTATACTTGTAAATATGAAATCGATATAAAAAAATCGATTTAAAATCTCAAAACTCTTTACGATAGTAAAGAAAATTCAGTATAATAGAAGTGTTCGTAAAAAAGGAGATAGATGATTTTTATGAAAAATGTTAAAGAATTACAAGTAGAAGGTAAAGTAGTACTTTGCCGTTGCGACTTCAATGTCCCTATTAAAGGGGGAGTTATCCGTGATGATAACCGTATTGTTGCCGCATTACCAACAATTAAAGAATTAATTTCTAAAGGTGCAAAATTAGTTTTAATGTCACACTTAGGTAAAATTAAACATAAAGAAGCACCAGAAGTAGTTGCTGAACAAAAAGCAAAAAACAATATGGAACCAGTTGCTGCTAGATTAGCTGAATTATTAGAAGGCGTTAAAGTTTCTTTCTGCCCAGCTACTCGTGGAGAAGAATTAAAAGCAGCAGTTGCTAGTTTAAATAATGGCGAAGTATTAGTTGTTCAAAACACACGTTATGAAAAAGGTGAATCAAAGAATGATCCTGAATTATCAAAAGAATGGGCTTCATTAGCTGATGCATTTGTTATGGATGCTTTCGGCTCTGCTCATAGAGCTCATGCTTCAACTTATGGTATTCCTTCAATTTTAAAAGAAGAAGGTAAACAAGTTGCATTAGGTTACTTAGTTGAAAAAGAAGTTGTTTCTTTAAGTAAAGTTGTTAATGTTGAAGAAAGACCTTTCGTTGCAATTTTAGGCGGCTTCAAAGTTTCTGATAAAATTAAAGTTATTAACGCTTTAGTTGAAAAATGTGACAAGATTATTATCGGTGGTGCTATGGCATATACATTTATGAAAGCTTTAGGTGGTGAAATTGGTGAATCTCCATGTGAAGTTGATCAATTAGATTATGCTAAGAGAATGTATGAATCAGGTAAGATTTTATTACCAGTTGATACAGTTTGTGCTAATGACTTTGATAATCCTACAGAAGTTAGAGAAGTTCCTTCAAATGCAATTCCTGCTGGTTTTGAAGGATTAGATATCGGTCCAAAAACTAGAGAAATCTATGTTGCTGAAATTGCTAAAGCAAAAACAGTATTCTGGAATGGCCCAATGGGTGTATTTGAAAAAGAAGCTTATCAAGCTGGTACAATCGCAGTTTGTAAAGCATGTGCTGATTTAAAAGGCCAAGCATTTACAGTAATTGGTGGCGGAGACTCTGCTGCAGCATGTAAACAATTTGGTTTCAAAGATGAATTCTCACATGTTTCTACAGGTGGCGGTGCTTCGTTAGAAATGATTGAAAATAATGGTCACTTACCTGGCATTGATGTAATTGGTGAATAGTATGAGAAAAAAATTATTATTAGGTAACTGGAAAATGAATAAAACTGTTTCTGAAGCAAAAGATTTTGCTTTACAAACAGCTGAATTAGTAAAATTTGCTAATGAACATGATGTATTAGTTGGTGTTGCTCCAACTTACTTATGCTTAAATACAGTATTAGAAAATACTGAAGGCATGATTGTTGCTGCTCAAAACTGTCATTTTGAAGATAGTGGAGCTTATACTGGAGAAGTTTCAATTCCTATGTTAAAGGATTTAGGAGTAACTTGGTGTATTATTGGTCACTCTGAAAGAAGAACATATGATAATGAAACAAATGAAAAATGTAATAAGAAAATTGTTAAATTAATTCATAATGATATGGTTCCTGTTTATTGCTGTGGTGAAACATTAGCTCAATTTGAAAACGGAGAAACTAAAAAAGTTGTTGAAGAACAAATTAGAGTTGGTTTAGCAAATTTATGTGAAAAATGTATTTCTAAAGTTGTAGTAGCTTATGAACCAGTTTGGTCAATTGGTACTGGTAAAAATGCTTCTAAAGAAATTGCAGAAGATATTTGTAAATTCATCAGAGATATTTTAAGAGATATGTATGGTGATGCTTGTGACCAAGTATTAATTTTATATGGTGGATCTGTAAAACCAGATAATATTCAAGCCTACTTATCACAAGAAAATGTTGATGGTGCATTAGTTGGCGGAGCTTCGTTAAAAGTTGATTCTTACGAAGCAATGTTACACAATTTAGTTAAATAAACATTTATGACTTGGTTGTATAATTACTACCAAGTTTTTTTATTGCATATTTTTGTGGGTATAATATATTATATATAATAAGGTGGGGAGAAAAATGGAAAATTATTATTCTTATGATCAAGTTAGAAATCCTTCAATTGTTAAAGTATTTGGATATATGTTCTTAGGTTTATTGATAAGTGCTTTAAGTGCAGTAGGATTATTTTATTTATTTGGTAGTGGTGTTCTTGGACCTATTTCTTATTTGGGGGTTACTATTGCTTCCTCAATTGGTTTAATTATTTTAGTTTTTGTAAGTCAGTTATATTGTTTAAGAAATAAAAAAGGTGGACTAATTACCTATGGATTATATTCTTTATGTATGGGAGTATTATTGTCTAGTTTAATGTTTACTTATAGCATTAGATTTTTAGGTTTTGTCTTTTTATGTACTAGTTTAGTATTTGGTGTAATGGCTTTATATGGAATATTTACTAAAACAAATACAACATCTTTAGGAATGTTTGGAGTCGGAGCCTTATTTGGAGTTATAACATTAACCATAATTAATATTTTCCTTCAAAGTGCACCAATATATTATTTGATATCTTATATTAGTTTAGCGGCAATGTTGGCTTTAACTGCTTATGATGTAAATAAAGCAAAACAATTAGCAAACTCAGGATATATGTCTGAAGGATTAGCAATTTATATGGCTTTGCAATTATATACAGATTTTATTTATATATTTTTGAGACTAGTTAGAATTATAGGAAGAAGTAGAAATTAATAAAATAATGGAGAAAAAAGATTTTTTATAAAATATTTTCTCCTTTTTTCGTATTAAAATTCGATAAATCGGATTAAATAAAAAAACATAAAAAAATATAAAAATTTTTCAAAAAAATTGTTGCAATATTATTTTTAATGTGGTTTAATAATAAGGCTGTTGCTTGAGGACACCTCAAAAAACAGTAAAAAATAACATTCAAAAAAAAGTTGAAAAAAAGTTTAAAAAACTAGTTGACAACATAAATATAGAATGGTATTATTAATAGGCAACTTGCGGTGAGAACCAAAAGTTGAAACTGATCTTTGAAAACTAAGCAGAAATAAACATACAACGTCAATTTTTTTCACAATAACAAAACCAGATTAATTTTAAGCTAAGATATAAACTTTTGAGAGTTTGATCCTGGCTCAGGATGAACGCTGGCGGCGTGCCTAATACATGCAAGTCGTGCGAGGTTCTTCGGAACCTAGCGGCGAACGGGTGAGTAACACGTATTCAATCTGCCCTAAAGACTGGGATACCCTCGGGAAACCTTGGCTAATACCGGATAGGAACCTTGACCGCATGGTCGAGGTTTGAAAGCACCGTTTGGTGCACTTTAGGATGAGAATGCGGCGCATTAGTTAGTTGGTGAGGTAACGGCCCACCAAGACGAAGATGCGTAGCCGGCCTGAGAGGGTGATCGGCCACAATGGAACTGAGACACGGTCCATACTCCTACGGGAGGCAGCAGTAGGGAGTTTTCGGCAATGGGGGAAACCCTGACCGAGCAACGCCGCGTGAATGATGAAGGCCCCCTGGGTCGTAAAATTCTGTTGTAAGAGACGAATGGCAAGGATAGGAAATGATCTTTGTGTGACTGTATCTTACGAGAAAGGAACGGCTAACTACGTGCCAGCAGCCGCGGTAATACGTAGGTTCCAAGCGTTATCCGGAATTATTGGGCGTAAAGAGTGAGTAGGTGGTTTCTTAAGTCTGGAGTTAAAGGCAGTAGCTCAACTATTGTACGCTTTGGAAACTGGGAGACTAGAGTGCGGGAGAGGTAAATGGAACTCCATGTGTAGCGGTAAAATGCGTAGATATATGGAAGAACACCAGTGGCGAAGGCGATTTACTAGACCGATACTGACACTGAGTCACGAAAGCGTGGGTAGCAAATAGGATTAGATACCCTAGTAGTCCACGCCGTAAACGATGAGCACTAAGTGTAGGGGTTACCCTGTGCTGAAGTTAACACATTAAGTGCTCCGCCTGGGTAGTACGTTCGCAAGAATGAAACTTAAAGGAATTGACGGGGGCCCGCACAAGCAGTGGAGCATGTGGTTTAATTCGACGCTACGCGAAGAACCTTACCAGGACTTGACATGGAATTAAAGACCTCAGAGATGAGGGGATAGTTATAGTTCACACAGGTGGTGCATGGTTGTCGTCAGCTCGTGTCGTGAGATGTTGGGTTAAGTCCCGCAACGAGCGCAACCCTTGCCTCTAGTTACCATCATTAAGTTGGGGACTCTAGAGGGACCGCCGGTTTAAACCGGAGGAAGATGGGGATGACGTCAAATCATCATGCCCTTTATGTCCTGGGCGACACACGTGCTACAATGGCCGGTACAAAGAGCAGCAATATGGTGACATGGAGCAAATCTCAAAAAGCCGGTCTCAGTTCGGATTGTAGTCTGCAACTCGACTACATGAAGCTGGAATTGCTAGTAATCGCGAATCAGCCATGTCGCGGTGAATACGTTCCCGGGCCTTGTACACACCGCCCGTCAAACCATGAGAGCTGGTAATACTCGAAGTCGGTATCCTAACCGTAAGGAGGGAGCCGCCTAAGGTAGGACTAGTGATTGGGGTTAAGTCGTAACAAGGTATCCCTACGAGAACGTGGGGATGGATCACCTCCTTTCTATGGAGAAAGAATTATTCGACTATATTTAGTCGGCAGTACATTTAAAACCTAAATTTAGCATATTGAATGAAATTAAGTGGTGTGAGAAAAGTGCGTGAATGCGAGTTTCTGTTTAGTTTTGAGAGATCAGCCGAGAGGCTATCCTCAAATTGTTCTTTGAAAACTAGATAATATTAATAACATGTTCTTTCTGAATTAGTCGTGGTTTCAAGAGTTAATTGAGACTGCGAATAAATCAAAAAATCAAAATTAGATCTTTAAAAACAAACGCAACTTATAAAATTTACGAAGAGTTAAGTTAATAAGGGCGTACAGTGAATGCCTTGGCACTATAAGGCGATGAAAGACGCGACTACCTGCGATAAGCTTGGGGGAGCTGGACGTAAGCATTGATCCCAAGATTTCTGAATGGGGGAACCCGGCATGAGTTATATCATGTCATCCATTGATGAATACATAGTCAATGAGAAGGAATACCTAGGGAATTGAAACATCTTAGTACCTAGAGGAAAAGAAAGAGAATTCGATTCCGTCAGTAGCGGCGAGCGAAAGCGGAACAGCCCAAACCAACCTTGAGTTGGGGTTAGGACCACGTTATGAGATGTGTACATTCGAGAAGAATCACTTGGGAAGGTGAGCCATAGAGGGTGACAGCCCCGTATTCATAGGAGTGTATGACTCTAGTGGGATCCAGAGTACGGCGAGGCACGTGGAACCTTGTCGGAATGTGTGCAGACCATTGCATAAGGCTAAATACTAGATAGTGACCGATAGTGAACCAGTACCGTGAGGGAAAGGTGAAAAGAACCCCGGGAGGGGAGTGAAAAGAATCTGAAACTGTATGCCTACAAGAAGTCAGAGGGCGTTAATGCCTGATGACGTGCCTATTGAAGAATGAGCCGGCGAGTTATGATATCATGCAAGGTTAAGTGGAAGACACGGAGCCGTAGCGAAAGCGAGTCTGATAAGGGCCATAGTATGATGTCATAGACCCGAAACGGGATGATCTAGCCATGAGCAGGTTGAAACTGGGGTACAACCCAGCGGAGGACCGAACCGACGTTCGTTGAAACGCCCGCGGATGACTTGTGGCTAGTGGTGAAATTCCAATCGAATTCCGTGATAGCTGGTTCTCCCCGAAATAGTTTTAGGACTAGCGTTAGAATTAAGCTTGGTGGAGGTAGAGCACTGATAGTATGATGGCCGCATCTCGCGGTACTGAATGCTCTCAAACTCCGAATGCCATCAAGTATATCTGGCAGTCAGACTGTGGGAGATAAGTTCCATGGTCAAAAGGGAAACAGCCCAGACCGTCAAATAAGGTCCCTAAGTTTATGCTAAGTGTTAAAGGATGTAGAGACGCTTAAACAACTAGGATGTTGGCTCAGAAGCAGCCATCATTTAAAGAGTGCGTAACAGCTCACTAGTCGAGTATCTCCGCGCCGAAAATTTACCGGGGCTAAGCATAACACCGAATTTACGGATTGAAATATTTCAGTGGTAGGGGAGCGTTCTATATGCGGTGAAGTCATACCGGAAGGAGTGGTGGAGCGTATAGAAGTGAGTATGCCGGCGTGAGTAACGAAACTGGGTGAGAATCCCAGTCACCGTTTGACTAAGGTTTCCTGGGGAAGGTTCGTCCGCCCAGGGTTAGTCGGGACCTAAGGCGAGGCCGACAGGCGTAGTCGATGGACAACAGGTTGATATTCCTGTACCCGTATATATGCGATGTAGTGACAGAGAGGGCTAATCAATCCGCCTACTGGATGGCGGTCCAAGCAAGGTACCTTGTGCATAGGCAAATCCGTGCACTTTAAGGGGAATATGTGATGGGGAGCGAACGGCTTCGGCCAAGTAGCGAAGTTGATGATGCCAGCTCTCGAGAAAAGCTGCTAGCTTAAGTATATGCGGCCCGTACCGAGAACGAACACACGTGGTCAAGGAGAGTATCCTAAGGTGAGCGAGATAACTATTGTTAAGGAACTCTGCAAAATTACTTCGTAAGTTAGCGAGAAGAAGTGCTGCAGCGATGCAGTCGCAGTGAAGAGGCCCAGGTAACTGTTTAACAAAAACACAGCTCTATGCTAAGTCGTAAGACGATGTATATGGGGTGATGCCTGCCCAGTGCTGGAAGGTTAAAAGGAGGAGTCAGCGCAAGCGAAGCCCTGAATTGAAGCCCCAGTGAACGGCGGCCGTAACTATAACGGTCCTAAGGTAGCGAAATTCCTTGTCAGGTAAGTT
>SVBA01000016.1:0-1183 GCA_015059095.1 Erysipelotrichaceae bacterium | reverse complement strand
CGGTGAAATCTTATTACCTGTGAAGATGCAGGTTACCCGCGACTAGACGGAAAGACCCCATGGAGCTTTACTGTAAGTTAATATTGAATGCTTGTAATTCATGTACAGGATAGGTGGGAGACGGTGAATCCGGGACGTCAGTTTCGGGGGAGTCAATCTTGGGATACCACTCTTGGATTATGAGCATTCTAACCTTGGTCCTACACGGGATCGGGGACAGTGTTAGCTGGGCAGTTTGACTGGGGCGGTCGCCTCCCAAAATGTAACGGAGGCGCCCCAAGGTACCCTCAGCATGGTTGGAAATCATGCATCGAGTGCAATGGCATAAGGGTGCTTGACTGCGAGACAGACAAGTCGAGCAGGGACGAAAGTCGGGCATAGTGATCCGGCGGTGCCGTATGGAAGGGCCGTCGCTCAACGGATAAAAGCTACCCTGGGGATAACAGGCTGATCGCGTCCAAGAGTTCACATCGACGACGCGGTTTGGCACCTCGATGTCGGCTCATCGCATCCTGGAGGGGAAGTACCTTCCAAGGGTATGGCTGTTCGCCATTTAAAGCGGTACGCGAGCTGGGTTCAAAACGTCGTGAGACAGTTTGGTCCCTATCTGTCGTGGGCGTAGGAATTTTGACAGGAGCTGTCCCTAGTACGAGAGGACCGGGATGGACGTAGCAATGGTGCACCAGTTGTCACGCCAGTGGCACGGCTGGGTAGCTACCTACGGAACGGATAAACGCTGAAAGCATCTAAGCGTGAAACCGACCTGAAGATGAGAATTCCCATTCGTAAGAAGTAAGATCCCTTGAAAGTGACAAGGTTGATAGGTTACAGATGTACGCACAGTGATGTGTTTAGTCGAGTAATACTAATAGATCGAGGACTTAAGATTTGTAAATTTTATAACGAGCGCGTTGATTTAATTTAGAGAATATGGTAAATTATATATTATCTAGTTTTCAGAGAACAATCTCTGTAAAAAAAGTCTGGTGGTGATGGCGCGGTGGACACACCTGTTCCCATCCCGAACACAGAAGTTAAGCACCGTAGTGGCGAAGGTATCCGAAAGGACAGAATAGCGAGCCGCCGGGCTTTTTTTTATTAACTAGGAAATTATATTTCACATATAAAAATAGAAAATATATATAATTAATTATTTATATAAAATGTTAACAAAACAAAACTT
>SVBA01000029.1 GCA_015059095.1 Erysipelotrichaceae bacterium | reverse complement strand
TTTATTATCTCATAAGAAAAACCCAGTGAGTAGTCCACTTTTTTATTAAGTGTCTATTTCACTGGGTACATTTTAAAATTTCTACTTTTTTTTATTTTTCAAAGATCTTTTTATTATAAATAAAATAAAAAGAGCACATAGTGCTCTTGTTGAATTAATTCGATATTTATAAATGTATTTGTTTAATTGAGAATTGATTATAATAATCAACTAAATATAAGTTTTCATTATCTTCTTCAACAATCTCTTCTACTTGTAAATCGTATTTTAGACATAACTTATCTACATATTCTTTAGCGCGTTTACTTGTAGAAAAAGTCTTTTCTTCTATATATCTTGAATTAATTCTTCCGTTAACAATAAATTTTTCCATAAATGCGAACCTCCTTAAATTAACTTCGCACTTATATATTATTCATTTTTTAAAAAAGTTAAATATTGAAAGTGTTTTCAATTTGAAAAAATATTTTTCTTTTGTTCTTTTAGTCGATTTTCTAGAAAATACAGTGAAAAACTGCCGATTTTATAGAAATACCGCTAATATATAATTTAAATATATTGCGAGAACACTATTAAAATTATTCTTTTTTAACTAATAACGCACAAAAATAAATTAAAAACGAAAGTTCCTTTAAGGTCACATCGACTTTACCCTGAGGAGAATTGATTTTTAAAAAACTAATTTTTTTAATAAAAAAAGAAAACAAAAATCAATTTGTTTTTTATTTCTTTTTATAATATTTAATAATAAATTCTTCTCTTTCGTCTTCTTTATAACAAACAAATTTATCTTTATATTCTGGGAAAATAATATTTCCAACATATTCTTTTTTCACTTCAGAAATAATTAATTCTTCACAATGATCAATAAATTGACGATATATTGAAGCTCCACCACAAATGAAACAAACTTCATCTGTATCTTTATATCTTCTCAATATTTCGTCTATTGAAGTAACAATTTCACATCCAGGAGCATCAAAATCTTTTGTAAAGTTTAATACGATATTATGTCTATTTGGTAAAGCGTGACCAATAGAAGTAAATGTTGTACTACCATAAACAATAGTATGACCTGTTGTTGTTAACTTAAAATGTTTAAAATCTTCAGAGATGTGCCACGGAATTTCAATTCCATTACCGATAACTCTATTCGGATCATGTGCAACAATAATTTTTAACATACTATACACTCACCTTTCCTTTAATCGCAGGATATGGATCATAATCTACGATTTCAAAATCTTCAAATTTATAATCTACTACACTATCGTGGTGATTTTTAATAACTAATTTAGGTAATTTTCTTGGTTCTCTAGATAATTGTAATTTAATTTGTTCTACGTGATCTAAATAAATATGAGCATCACCAAATGTATGAACAAATTCACCAACCTCATAACCACAAGTATCTGCCATAATCGCTAATAATGTCGCATAACTAGCAATATTAAATGGTACACCTAAGAAAATATCTGCACTTCTTTGATAAAGTTGACACGACAATCTTTTCCCGTCTCCTGATACATAAAATTGAACAAAGGCATGACAAGGAGGTAAAGCCATTTTATCAACTAAAGCAGGATTCCAAGCACAAATAATATGACGTCTAGAGAATGGATTTTCTTTTAAGTCTTTCTCTAATTTTAAAAGTTGATCTACTCCAAAGAAATCTCTCCATTGCTTGCCATATACTGGTCCTAATTCACCATATTTAAGCGCAAATTCTTCATCATCTTTAATTTTTTGAATGAATTCATCTTGAGTTTCGCCTTGATATTCAGGACATTCAGTATAAGCCTTATATGGCCATTCATTCCAAATTCTAATGTTTTGTAAAACTAAAGGTCTAATATTAGTAGAGCCAGAAATAATCCATAATAATTCTCCTAATATTCCTTTATAAAATACTTTTTTAGTTGTTAATAAAGGAAAACCATCCTTTAAATCACATCTAAATTGTTCACCAAAATAAGAAATAGTTCCTGTACCTGTTCTATCTTTTTTTACTTGTCCATTTTCTAAAATATGTTTACATAAATCTAAATATTGCTTCATTATTAATCACCTCTTAATATTCTATCTTAAAAATGGTTACACATAAAGACTTATTTCGATTTTTCTCTTTTCTATTTTCCAAATAGAAACAATGAATTGAAATTCAAGTAAATAAATTGTAATATATTGTTAAGAGGTATTAATTATGAACGAAAATGCATCAAAATCAACATTAAAAAGACTACCTTTCTATTTAGATTTATTAAAACAAAAAAGAGAACAAAATGTTAAATATATTTCTTCTTCACAAGTAGCAAAAGAATTAGAATTACACGATGTCCAAGTAAGAAAAGATTTAGCAACTGCATCTAAATTAGGTGGTAAACCAAAAGTAGGTTATGAAATTGAAGAATTAATTAGAGATATCGAAGAATATTTAGGTTGCTACAACACTAATAAAGCTGTTTTAGTTGGTGTTGGGTCCCTTGGTAAAGCATTACTAGGTTACAAAGGATTCAAAGACTATGGATTAGAAATCGTTGGAGCTTTTGATTCATATGCTGGAATTATTGGCAATGAAATTAAAGGAGTTGTTGTTCACTCAATGGAAAGACTTTCTTCTTTTGTTAAAGAAAATAATATTCATATTGGCATCATCACAGTTCCTGCTCAATATGCTCAAGATGTCTGTGATCGTTTAGTTGATTCTGGAGTTCAAGCTATTTGGAACTTTGCACCAATTATTCTTAAAGATAGAGAAAATGTAATTATCCAAACAGAAAATATGGCATCTTCTCTAGCTGTTTTATCTCGTCACTTAGAAAGTAAAAGACAATAAAATCTCTATCAACAATAGAGATTTTTTTGACAAAAACAAGAAAAATATGTATATTTATATACATAAGAGGTATTAATTATGACTAACGAAATCAAAATAGTCGAAGTAAAGACTAAAAAGCAAATAAAAGAATTTGTAGAATTACCTTTAAGAATGTATAAAGATAATCCTTATTATGTTCCTAGTATGTACGGAGATGAAGTTGCTTTATTTTCTAAAAAAAGCATACACAATTTGACTTGTGATCAAATTTTCTTCATCGCATATAGAGATAATAAAGTTGTTGGAAGAATTCAAGGAATTGTACAAAATCAATATAATGAAATTAACAATACTAAAAAAGCTAGATTCTCTAGATTTCATTGTGAAGATAATATTGAAACTGCTACAAAACTATTTGAAGCAGTTGAATCATGGGCTAAAGAAAAAGGTTTAGAAGAAATAATTGGTCCAATGGGATATAACGATTTAGAAAGAGAAGGTTTATTAATTGAAGGATTTGATTATTTAAATACTTATGAAGAAGAATATAACTTCCCTTACTATCAAAAATTAATCGAAGCAAATGGTTTTACTAAAGATGTAGACTGGTTAGAACATAGATTATATCCTGAATATAATGATTATGATAAATTAAAAAGAATCGCAGATCGTACAATGAGAAAAATGAATCTTCATATTGGTGGATTAGGAATAAAAAATAAAAATAAATTCATTGATAAATACGCCGATGGAATCTTTGAATGTATCGATATTTGTTATAATCCATTATATGGAACAGTACCATTAACTGAAGAAGCTAAAAAGAATACTATTGCTAACTTCAAACTAGTATTAAATACAAAATATATTATGGTTATTTGTGATGAAAACGACAAAGTAATTGCATTTGGATTATTATTACCTGCTATCGGACAAGCTTTACAAAAATCAGGTGGAAGATTAACCATTCCAACGATTATTAAATTATTAAATTCGATCAACAATCCAAAGCAATTAGATATGGCATTAATCGCAGTTCTTCCAAAATATCAAGGTTTAGGAATCGATGCAGTAATGATGCACATGTTGCAAGATACATTGTTAGAAAACAATATCGAATACTTGGAAACAAACTTAAACTTAGAAACAAATGTCAAAGTACTAGGTAACTGGAAATTCTTCAAACATATCCAACATAAAAGAAGACGTTCATTTATTAAAAAACTTTAGTTTTTAGGCAAAAATAAAGCATGGAGATTAATCCATGCTTTTTTCTTTATTGTTTATTCTTTTCCTTTGATCTTTTATCATTAATGATATCAATATGTTCTTTAGTTAATAAAGTAATTCCTCTTTCTCTAGCCCATGCAACACAGCCTTTTAAAATTGTTGGTAAGAAAATACGTGGCGCTTTTACAAATGCACTTAATGCTTCATCAGTAAACTTAACATCTGTACAAACTCTTTCAGCAGCATATTTGACTGAATCTAAAGTTGTTTGTCTCATAGGTAATAATTCAGGATATGGCTTTCTTGCTCTTGAACTCCAGAAATTTTTAGAATCTCTATATCCATAGTTAACTGGAATATTTGGGAAATCTTTTGCCCTTACACCATTAATAATTGCATCATGATATTTTTCTTTCATTAAGATTTTATCGACTCTTAAAATGAAATGAGCACCAAATTTAGAAGTAATACCATTAAAGTTATGATATGGAGGTTCATAGCCATTCATTTCTCCTGGTTTATCATCTTGAGCGTTATCTAGTTCTCTCATCCAAGTACATTCCATAACTTGAACTGCTTGCTTAACTACTTGAGGGAATTTCTCTTCTGGATGTTCTAAACACATTTGACCATCTTCAAGTTCAAAGATACAATCTTTCATTTTTTCTTCAGGTGTATCACCTGGGAATCCCATTCTAACTGCTTCTTTAAAATATTTCTTTTCATCAGTAATAAAGTTTAAAGTACATTTGCCTGTCTTTAAAATGTTTTGAGCAGTATTAGAATTATTTCTAACTAATAGTAACATCGCATAATAATCTTTACCTGCAATATAATAAGGTTGAACTAATGAATAAGGTCCTAAAGTTGTTTTACCATCATCAGTTAATGTACCAATCATTACAATTGGCATTGGGAAATACGAACTTGTTTGATAGAAATTATCAACAATTCTTAAATTTTTAAAGCTACTCATAATTATTCCTCCTTTAAAATTTTCATTATGGCTTTAATTAAAACTTCTTTTTTCACATCATTGTGTATACATCCACTTATTAATAAGTCACTACAAAGTATTAAATAATTTTGATCAATATTTATATTATAATTATCAAATACTTCTTTTAATTTATCACTTATCTGACTAATGAAGAATTTATGTCTTAAACTATACTCTTCTTTTCCAATATTATCTAAAGATATCTCATTAAATATAGTTTCATATTTTAAGTAAAACTCTTTAATTAATAGATAAATATAATTTATTCCTTCTTCTAGACTATTGCTATTTTTTGATTGGCTATTATATTCTTCTAAAAATTCTTTCCAATCTTTTGCAATTATATTAGCGACTAATATCATCTTATTTGGAAAATAATTATAAATAGTTCCTACACCAATATTAGCTTTTTCTGCAATAGAACGAATAGTTAATTTAGAATAACCAATTTCCTTTAATTCAGAACTTGCAATATCTAAAATAATACTCTTTAGATTTTCTATAATCTTAGGCATAATTCCTCCTTTCTTTTTATGAATGTGTTCATATAAAGTATAACACATCTAAATAAAAAAGAAAACTCAGTTATTTACTGAGTTATTTCCTATTAAACAAACATTATTAAATATATTGGATATTTAACTAAATCATTTTCTTTTATACATTCATTCTTATTAGAAAATATATATCCTTTATTCAACTTATAATTTCCATTTTTATCAACCAATTTTGGGATAGCACGATATTCATAGGTGTCTTTACCTGATTTAATTTCGATTGGCAAAACACTTAGATTATCATAATCATTAATCAAAAAATCCACTTCTCCAACTTTTTTACTATCAAAATAATACAATTCATGTCCATGCGCTTTTAATTCTATTGCAGCAACAGTTTCATAAACTGAACCCAAATTAATACCCTTGTCATTATTTAATACTGCACCAATATTATTTTTATATAAAATATTAGTTAATATCCCCACATCGTTATAATATAGTTTTATCAAATTTTTACTAGCAGATTCTATTAATGGAAAACAAGGATTAGAAATAGCTTTTACATTTAAAGCACATCCTGAATTAATTAAATAATCGAATTCATCTTGATATTTCAATAAATCATAATCTTTTTTCCCTTCTATTTGAGTAATTTTTATTCTTTTAACTTTATTTTCCATATATGAAGGCATCAAGTCATAAATTCTTCTAATTTTCAAACTATGTTCATTATCATATTGAGAAGCATCATCCTTATAATATTTCAAAGTTGTTTCTTGATTCTCTCTTGTTTTTAATACGTTTTCTTCTTCTACCATTGCTTTTACAGAATCTGGAAGACCACCGCAAATCAAATACTCTTTAAATCTTTCTAACACCAATTTATGAATTCCTTCAGAAATAGGTTCCACTTTTTCAAAACATTCCCTTAAATAATCAACAACATCTTTCCCAACATTACACGCATACAAATATTCTTCAAAATCCATAGGATACATATTAACTTCTTCTATACTTCCCATAGGAATAAAAGTATGTTTTAGAGTGATTCCTAGTAATGAACCACTAGCAATATATCTGTATCTATGTTCCGCAAATAAAGCTTTTAATAAAGTCAATAAATGAGGATATACTTGAATCTCATCCAAAAAAATAATCGTATTAGATTCATTACCTAATTTATTTCCATATAACGCACTTAATTGCAAATAAAAATCTCTTGTTTTTGATATTTTTTCAAATAGTTTAGGTCCATCATAATCTGCCTTTAGATTGATTTCGATGTAATTAACAAACTTTAATTTAGCCGTTTCCCTAATAATATAACTTTTTCCAATTTGTCTAGCACCATTTATAACCATTATTTTTTTCAATGGATCATCGTAATATTCATTTAGCCTTTTTTCTATCTTTCTAAAAAACATAAAAGCCTCCTATCCGGTTTTCCAATACTTTTTATGTGTATTTTTCCGGTTTTTCCAATATTATTATATGCTATTTTTCCGGTTTTTCCAATACTTTTTATGTACGTTTTACCGGTTTTTCCATAAAATACTATTTTCTTTATTAATTAGCTTTAAAGTTGCCGACTTTTGAGTTAATTACTTTAGTGTAGAAAATATTAAAAAAAGCTAAGGATCCCCTTAGCTATTATTTACTAATTTTTCTGGTAGTTTTTTAATAATTAACGAAGTAATAAACGCCATTAAGCAGCCAGTAATTACACTAGATATCACTAAAGTTAACATATACCATAACATTTGAATTGTTCCATATAAAATGGAAACTACAATTACTTGGCCTAAACCATGGAATACTGCTCCTCCTGCACTTACTCCATAAATAGAAGCTTTAGTTACACTTACTAATAATATAGTAATAGAAGTTGCTAATATTGTTCCTCCTAAAGCAATCAAGAAAGTAGATCCAAATCCACTAAATAATATTGCAGATAGTAAAACTCTTAATACTCCGAATAAAGCATAAGACTTTCTACCTAAATAATATAGAACAATTAATCCTACAGCATTAGCTAAACCTAACTTAACTCCAGGATACATAAATGGTAAAGGAATTAAATGTTCTATATAATTAGCAATAACTGCAATCGCTAAAAATAAAGCATAAAGAGAAATATGTTTAACCTTCATAACATACCCCCCAATCACATTCTGATTCTAATTTTTCACCAATTTCTACAACTATTCTATTAGGAGCACATATTAAAGATTGACCTTTAAAAGAAATTTCGCCAACATGTTTACAGAAATCTTGAGGACAAGTATTTTCACTAATAAATACTTTCCCATTTTTAACTGTGACTTCAAAATCTCCTAATAAATCTTTATATTCTTCTTTTTCTAATACATAAACTTCATCTTTATATAAATCCATTTGATGTACAACTTGTCCATCATATTTGATATATACATAATGATCATCACTATTTTTCAAAGATAATACAGAGATAATTAAAGACACTATTAAAACAATAATAAATGAACCAATAAAGATATCATGTTTATTAGGTTTTAATGTCATCTTCATAAAATCTCCTCCTGCCTTAGTAGTATATCATAAATAATAAACAATTTAAATATAAAGAAAAAACCAAGGATAAACCTTGGTTAATAATATTAAATCTTATTACTATAGGTTATTTGCACCATGATATTCCATTAAAGCAATAATAACACGTAACATATTATTTGTTGAAACAGATGCACCACCAAAATGATCTAATCTTACTTGTTCTCCACGGAACATAACGCCTGCCATATCTTCTTCAAATTCAGTAGGATCAATTCCAAATACTGTATCATCAAATACTTGACCATCAATTTCAGCACCATCATATGATGATAATTCAGCATATGTTTTACCAACTAAGAAAGGAATAAATCCTGTTTTAATATCTTCATAATAGACATTGTAATCCGAATTATCGATAGGATGAGTAACACCTGAATCCCCCCAGAAACCAGCTAAATAATCTCCTGTACCATCATAATCAAATGTTAATTTTTTTAATTTAACTTCATCAAGTGTACTAGGACGTGTTAATTCAACATACATAGTTTGCCAATAGTTAACTTGTGAAGAACGGCAAGTACATGATAAATAAGTGACTTGATATCTATAATAAGATCCTACTTTCTTTTGGAAATGAACAATAGCAAAGAAATTCCATTCATTTCTAGGTCCGTTGATATGTGTAAAAGGAATTAACGCAACTTCATCACCTTTAACTTTTAAATCAGCCCAATATGAATCTGTTGCAAGATATTCATTAATAGCATCTAAATTTAATTCTAAATCTCCACCACATACTCCATTTTCGCATTCACTAGAATTACTATTTTCTCCTGAATTTATAATTTCTGAACTTGGTCCTTCTCCAGAACTTACTCCCGAACCAGTACCATTAACGCCACATGATGTAAGACCTAAAAGTAACGCAAGAGCAAATAATATTTTCTTTATTTTCATAAATATACCTCCATATTTATCCATTTTTAATTTTATAATAAACTAATTATATTTTCAATATAATTCAACTTAAACCTTAGTAATTGGTGTTAAATCTTTCATGAAATCAAATGTTTCAAATTGACCAATAGGATATAAATAAGAATTACCTTTAACTAAATATTTAGGATTTTCAATATTAACATAAGCAATATTATAAAATCCTGTACCAATGGAAAATCCACCTATATTATATAAATACGCGGGATTATATCCATACTGAATCAACAAATTAAAGAAATAGGTAACTTCATTACAAGAAATAGTTATAGCGAAAATATATTTATCTTTTGGAAACAAATCATTCAAAACCATTACAGATTCTTCATAATTTGGTTCAAAATTACCTACCAATCCTGTTTGTCCATATTCCGCTTTCATTCTAAACAAGCGATCATTAATTGGATTACCTTCATAATCCTCAGCATTTTCTTTAGTAGCGATAAAATCATAAAAAGGATAAAATGAAAAACCTGCAATGTGTCCTTCAGTTGCAATTTCAGCATAAGATCTTAAATCAACATAAACAACATCGTCCCTAAAAAGATAATTATCGATATTTCTAGTATTTATTGAAGAATCTTCAATACCTACTCCATTAGCGTTGATTTTAGCTGGTACATTTTTATATAAATTCTCACTTGAGTTATTCCCGCATCCTACTGCTAAAAATAGAGACAAAATCAATATAGAAATTTTATTTTTCATAGTTTCTCCTTCTTTAGAAAAAAAGGGATTGGAATCCCTTTCTTTTTTTGATTTATTGATTCTTATAAAGTAATGTTATATTCATTTGTTTTAGCTGCGCTAAAGCCAATTGAAATACCATATGGATTTGTTCCAGCTTGATCAGCTGCTTGAATTGAATCCCATCCACCTACGTTATAAACTTGTGACATATCATATCCATATTGATTTAATAAGTTAATCATATGAACTACACGTCCACCAGCTGCACACATTAAGAAGATTGGTGCATCTTTTGGGAACATAGCATTTAAGTAATATTCAGAATCATCATATAATGGAGTGAATACTTTTCCATCTCTTGAGAATAATTTTTCGATTAATCTGAAGTATGAAATAGATTCAAATCTTTCAACGTGACCTGCTGAGTATCCTTCTGTAGAGTCTCTTAAATCAATGAAACGAGCTCCTGGATAATTTAAGAATTCTTTTACTGATCTTACAGAAGAACCTTCTGCTGGCATTAAATGTACTGAGCTATTAGCTGCTGCCCAACTTGTATCGCCTTCAGCCCAAGCATCTGGTAATTCAACTGTTGCTGCTGCTCTTCTAACACTCTTAACTGCTGCAGGTGCTTCTAAAGTAATGTTATATTCATTTGTTTTAGCTGCGCTAAAGCCAATTGAAACAGCATATGGATTTGTTTCAGCTTGTTCAGCTGCTTGAATTGAATCCCATCCACCTACGTTATAAATTTTTGATGTGTCATAATCATATTGAGCTAATAAATTAATCATATGAACTACACGTCCACCAGCTGCACACATTAAGAAGATTGGTGCATCTTTTGGGAACATAGCATTTAAGTAGAATTCAGAATCATCATATAATGGAGTGAATACTTTTCCATCTCTTGAGAATAATTTTTCAACTAATCTAAAGTATGAAATAGATTCAAATCTTTCAACGTGACCTGCTGAATATCCTTCAGTTTCATCTCTTAAATCAATGAAACGTGCTCCTGGATAATTTAAGAATTCTTTTACTGATTTTTGGTTAGAACCTTCTGCTGGCATTAAATGTACTGAACAATTTGCTGCTGCCCAGCTTGTATCACCTTCAGCCCATGCTGCTGGTAATTCATTAGTTTCTACTTCTTCTGATGAAGATTCTGATGATACTTCTTCTGAAGACACTTCTTCTGATTTTACTTCGCTAGAAACTTCTGAAGATGTTGGTTCGCTTGATGATGGATTTTCTGATGAGCTATTATTGCCACCACATCCAACAAGAGCACCAACTGTTAATACGCTTAATAATGTAATTAAACCTAATTTTTTCATGTTTTTACTCTCCTTTATTTGCAATTTTCTTGCATATTAAATTATATAAGAAAGCCAATCATTATTCAATAATTATTATAATAATTCGATAAAAAAAGACCGATAATCAAATCGATCTTTTACACTTTC
>SVBA01000015.1 GCA_015059095.1 Erysipelotrichaceae bacterium | reverse complement strand
TCTCATCTACCCTATGACTGCCATTACTTTTTTGTTTGGCTTGACCCTACAAAACCCTAAAATTATTTATAGAGCCTGATATTTCTTTCAGACGATTTTTTGACAGTTTTTTATTGGCCTACGCTAAACCGACGAATTATTTATAGAACCCCTTTTTATAGTCCTTTTCTTAGATTAATTCTAAACTGACTAGTTATTTCTAGAAATCAATTTTTTAAGTTTTTACATATTAATCTTTAAAACTTAATATATAAATTATCAATAAACATATTGCTTCCTTCGTTTGATACAGAATCGTGTGACATTACAAATTTTAGGAATAATCCATTTTCTGGACTATTCGCAACAAATGAAGAATTAATTTCAACATCAATGTAATCATTTGAATTTGTAGTCTTATTTTCAAGTAATGTATGAACTATGTTTCCTTCTGCATCAACTAAATACACATTTAATTTATTATCCACTTGTCTTTTTGATTTTAATTTAAATGTAATTGTAGAAATAGATGTAAATCTACTTGAAGTAACTGCATATCCATCTTTTTCACCTATAGTTCTTAAAATTAATGCCAAATTCGACTTGTCTTGTCCATCATTACCATATGCATTTTCATATCCAAATCTAGCTTCATACAATTTCCAATTTAATGCATAATCATTATTAGCCTCAACTAACTCTTCATTAACTTTAAAATTACCAATAATACTATAATCACCACTACTGAAATTTGAAGAATACGAAGGTTCTCCGGTAATAATAGTTACATCATCAATATTCACTGTTCTATCAATGTCACTTTGAGGTACGTCGATAATAAATCTAACGAAATATGCACCTTTAATGTTTAGATTAATAGTTTTTATATCTGGTTTTCCATTATTGCTGGCGCCTGAACCTAATGATTCGTTACTTAATACTTCATAATGAACTACCTCTTTACTATAATCCAATAATTCTAGTCTAAGATTAACAACCGAATTCACACTTACTGACATTTCAAATCTAATTTGCTTAATATTAACAAACATTGAATCTATTAATGCATATCCATAGTACGATGTAGATTTTGGCAACTTTAATTGAATAAAATTATCTCCGTTATTTTCTTTTATGCTAGAAGTAAATAACGTCCATGATGGATAAGCATTAGTATTAGGCTTATATACATTAGTAACATTTGTAGGAACGTCGCCATCTCCAATAAGATTATATTCATCAAATCCTGTTTCAAATGTAGATGTGAGAGGCATTCTATTATCATAGTTAGGATAATCAACTCTAACAGTACAAGTAGAAGTTTTACCATCGATTTCAGATTGTAAATGAACTACTAATTTAATTCCACCTTCTACATAACCAATAACTTCAAATAAGGATTGATCAACAGTAACTTCGTTTCCGTTTATAGTTACATATTTTGGTTTTCCATTTGTTCCATTAATGTAATCGTCATATCCTGAGTAAGAAATACCAGTAATATTTGTAGTTTCTAAATTATCCAAACTAAAGATTGCAAATCCAGACGAGTCAAAGTCAGGAGCCTTAATCCAAATTACTTTATGTCTTTCTGAACGATCTTTAAATATTGGGAACAATTCTAATGGTTCATTACCATCATAAGAATAAGTGCTTCCAACTTCATAAGTTGCATTTTGAGCGTCCGAACTTTCTGCCCAACCTACAAAATAAGTACCTATTGGAACATACACATTTTCAATAGTGTCAAAATCTAAAATATCAAATTTCCATTTACCATCATTAATAATAGTTTTTGATATTGGTTCTCCTGCAGAAATTACTTCATTATCATCAACAATTGTTACAATATCATAATTATAAACTAATTCAGTACTAGAAACTTTCGAAGAATCAAAATTCAAGTAAGTAAATACATGATATGTGTCCCCTTCTCTTCTTGATGAATCGATAGAATAAGTTAAAGCGTATGCTCCCTTATCAACAATTGTTGTTGAATCAAAATCAACAGTAACTTTTGAAATTTCTGCAACTATATTACCTAAACCATCTGCTCTATCCATAACTACTACTCTAGATGAAGATAAATTTAATTCTGTTTCTAATACAATATGATTTTTAACAACATATTCATAATAGTCTTGTTGAGATGAGTTTACTTCAAGTTCTGCGACCATTTCTTCATCAATAAATAAGTAGAATACATCTGGAATTTGTAATTTATAACATCCAATAATGTCTGATGAAGGATTATATGTTATTTCATATCTACCTGGTTGAGGTAAATCTATAGTTTTAACAACGTTGTTACCTAAATATATACTAATTGTATTATTAAATTTTACATTTGTAATTGTTACACGATAATTATCAAGATGTTTATCTAATAAATAATATGTTTCATCATCTTTTGCACGATATCTATTTTCTTCGAGTCCTGTTTTAACTTTTACATCATAATATTTAATACCATTTTCAGAATAATGTGCAGTAGATGAAGGAACATATCTAATATTTCCTTCTTCAACATCAGTTACTGTATCCTGTTCATTTAATGGATGAGACCCAAAGTTAACATTTAATACCATTTTATTCAATTCTACTTGTTTCAATTTATTAGTACCATCAATAGTAGTATTAACTCCATAATAGAATCTAGAAATTAGATCACCCGTTGAAGTATAATTAGATCCTTCGTATACTAAGATTTTTTGTTTATCATAAACTTTGAATTTATATGTACCTTCAAAATTTACATCAGCGAAGTAATGATTGTCATTGTTCATAGAATCCATTTTAATAATTTCTATTAAATCACCTTCAACACCATCATTTACTTCATGAATATGAAGGTAATATTCATTACTTTCTGCATCATCTGGTCCTAAATATTGGTAACCTAAATAATAATATTTTTTTTCTTCAATAGTTCTTTCTCTTAATACTAAATTATAATATCCTTCTTTAAATTTAGTATCTTGGAAACGTATAATGTAATCACTAGTTAAATGCAAATCATTATAATAATATCCATCAATAATTTGTTCATCTAATTTATTTTCAGGATCATTATTAGATATTGTAATACCATGACTGAAGTTAGTATCAGTATATATTTGATATCTAATACCAGTATTAATTCCGCCAGTATGAATACCTAATTTTACATTATAATAGTAGAATACTCTATCTGTTTCCGTATCTTGAATAGGGTAAGAGAAACCAATACTATTAGTTCTGTATTGATTTAATTCATCTGCATTATCATTATTGCCACTTGCAGGATGAATTTCTTTTAAATAAAAGTCAAATAATAATCTTTCATCATTTGCATCTGGAATTTCTAATTCTTTATATTCTTGGTTACCCTCAGTGTATCCGTGTTCAGCATTATAATCATTAACTATATCAATTAATGATGTCATTCCGTTAAGTTGATATGGTATTTTTCCTCCATTACCATCATCATAAAGAATAATTTCATTATTCTCATCTACTTCATAAATATAAACATATCTAAAATCACTTAATGATTCAGGAATAACACAAGATAAGACTTGATATCCTTCATTAATAGTTTGTGTTCTATTAAATGTTAAATTAGTTAAGAAATTACCATGATCATCAAATGCAGCATAATATTTTCTATCATAAGAAGATTCTCCATCTGGAGTAAATAAGATAACATTACTATCATTATTAACTATTATTTCTCCACTTGGAGTAGTTCCATTAATAACACCATAGTATACACTACCTGTATTTCCACCAAAATCTCTATCTGTTTCATAATAGTATGAAACGACATAACTTCCGCTTAAATTTGTATCAGATAATAATCTATATTCTTCATATTCTTTATTAGCAAAGTTTCTATCTAGTTTAATTACATTTCCGGTACCATCTAACCAAGGATATGCATTCTTTCCTGGTTGACGAGTAGTAATAGTCCTTTCAATATCTGTCGAATTTTCATCCGACACAACTTCTCTATTTAAATCATAACTATTAAAGTTTCCATTAATAACATTGTGTTTATGCACAAAATGCCATTCATAATGATTAGGTTCAGTTGCACTACTAGTAGCAGTTTCACTATAAGTGACCTTTAAATATATTTCTGCGACTAAATCTTTTTTGACTACTAATTTGCCATCAACAACTTCAAAATATTCATCTTTGACCAGTACATTTGCAGGTTCTTTATCATCTGCAATTGAAACATTATCTAAATTTGTAAATGAAACATCATTGAAGTAATATGTTGTGGTTCCAGAAGCAGAAATATTTTCAATCTTCGCACTAATAACAGTACCTTTAGGTAATGGAATTTTTTGAATACTACGGGAAGTATAATTATCAATTTTTGAAAATTCTAGATTATACGTCGAATTTTGATCTCCACTATCAAGATCTTTATATGCATATCCTAAGTTTTCATCTAAAGGAATATATTTCTCTTCCGTGTTATTTTCTCCATAATTAGTTAAAATTAAATAGTTTTCATTTTTATCTCCATATCGAATTTGATCTTCTACGAAACTATTATGTGTATATGTATCTGCGGTAACATAAAAATTATTTCCTACCCAAGATGAGAAAGTGAATCTATTTTTTCCCTCAACAACTTTTAAATTATCACCTTCAATAGTATTTGTAACATTTTCCCAATTACCAGTAAACGCATTTTCTATATTAACATTCTTACTAATTCTAACAAACTTGAAGTCAATCGCAGTTTTTGGTAAATCCCCAAATAGAAGATTACTAGTACCACTAGTGTATTGAACTCTAACTGTCTTTAGAACAGTATGTCCTTCATCTTCCCAATAAGCAATATACCATTTAAATTCACCATTACGATCAGATGTAACAATCTCTGGATTATTCATTTGTAAATATACTCTATTACAATCAGCTTTTTCTTGAACAGTCAAATTCGAAGTATTCGTTACATTAAAATATCTAGTGTCATAATCTTTTGACTCAAATACAAATAAATTATTTTCATTAACTTTTAAATCTGCCTTACAAGCAAAACTAATTCCAGACCAATCGTTTTTTAACGCATCATCTAATTTAACATCAGCATCAATTCTTACAAATTTAAAATGATCTGCTTCATTAGGAATATCTGCAATTAAAATTGTAGAAGTTGTATCTGAATAAAATACTCTAAATGATTTTTGAACACCTGTTTTTGTCCAATAAACTAAATACCATTTATATTCCCCATTACGATCTTGACCAGTAATATCACTATTAGTGTTAAATTCATCTTTATATAATTGTAGATATACTCTCGTACTATTATGATTAACAGAAGTTAAAGATTGTTGTAATTCATCTCTAGTAATATCCTCAACAACATAATCTGGCATATTCAACACATTATAATGACCTAAATAAAAAATAAATAAATTTGGAGAAACATTATTTTCAATACCAGCAGGATTATTAGAACCCTTAAATTCAAATTGATATTTTATTTTCTTACTATCCAATTCCATTTTGATTACATCAGCATTTTGAGTAGGATCTAGATAATATTTATCTGGATATGCTGAATATCCTGCTTTAACATATAATCCTACATAATCATTATTTGGAACACTAACTGTAGTAATTACTTCTCCTGAAGGCTTAATAGGATCAACTTCTCCATCAACTTGATTTAAAAAATATACTTTCTCTGCACTGATTTGAGTCATTGTTTTTTCTTCAACTAATTCAGTTTCTTCACCACTATAATGTATAGATTCATAAACATGGCTAGGAGCATATTTTATTTCAAAAACAGTATTATCTGCATTATAATAAGCATTTAATTTACTTAAATTAAATGTAGATTCAACTTCTCCATTTAGTTGGTTATTAATATATTCATTAACCTCAACTTGTACATGAGATTGTAAGCGCACAACATTATAATTTGATCCTTGTGGTTTATCTATAATATATTCTTCATAATTAACGTTAGGATTTAAAATCAATTCTTCACTTTGATTACCTAATGAAATTTCATATTTATATGGAATAGCTTCTAAAGTTTCGCCATCATATACTAATTTATACTTTGTATTAGCTTCTAATGCAGGACTTCCACTCATAAGATCACCTGCTACTACACCACTATTACCTGTAACTACAAAAGTATAATAATTTTCTGCTTTATTATCATATTCAAAACTACTACCAAATTGAGCAAAACGTAAATTATTAGTATTAATTGAAAAAGTTGGTTCAAGAGTTCTATTTTCATCTTTTTTATAAACCGTTACTCCATCAAATTCACTAGACACATAATTTATATATCCACCTTTTTTAGCCTCAGGATCTTTTGAATAATCAGGATTAATTTCACCTAGAATTGATACCGCTTTTAAATTTTCTGAATTAGAAAATGAACCAGGTTGAATATAGGTAATTGTTTCTGGAATAATTAATGTTTCAATATTTGAGAATCCATTATTAACAATTGCTTCATCACTTGATAAAGAATTTAAAATATGGATTACTGGTAAATCTTGATTATTATAGTTATATCTAATTCCACCAACAGTAACCTTTGGATATGCTGGAATATATGCTGTTTTTGTTAAAGCTTCAAATCTAACTGCAGCTAATGCAGTAACTCTATCTACTAAATCAGTAGGAATACTTTCTAAATCGTAATAATCATAACCGGTAGTTGATACAACATTAGGAATACAAGCATAATAAGTAAATTCTTCTTCAGTAGCATTGAATTCATAAGTTGGAATAGAAACTTCAATACGATCCTTTTGCCAATAAGCAAAAGTAGAGACGACTGTTGAAACCAAGATTAAAGAAGACATAGCAATGCCTAAGACTAAATTAGTTTTTTTATTTAATTTATTATTTTTCATGTCTTCTATTCCTTTCTTTATTGTTGAGGTGGATTACTTGGTTCAGTATGTTCATAACTTAAATCTAAAACAAATTGTCCTGTTAATGGTAAATTACCTTCCACCAATGCATCCGGAACATTGTAATAAGATTCTAACAAAATATGATAAGTTTGATTAAGATGAATATTGTAAAATGTAACAGTAAATTTATATGATTCCTCATCACCAATAGCCTCTTGACGATAATTACTTATTTTAGTTTCAATATTATCTGCTGTCAATTCAGAGTTATCTGCTTTTCCATCAATTGTACGGAAAGATATATTATTTTGTTGTTCTATCATAAATCGTTCAATTGTTTTATTACTTTCAACTGTACCTTGGTTAGTAGATATTGTAGCAAGTTGTTCTTCTAACAAGCCTTCTTCATCTTCTAATAAAAAGAAATTAAATGCTAATGCATCCATTTGTTCAAACAAAGGTAAATCTGCAATTGGCGTTTTATTTTCCCCATCTTTAATTTGGTTTACATTAAAATATCTAACTCTAAATGTAATCAATAAATCTTTATATCCCGTTTCATCAGCAGAACCGATCTCTAAAGCAAATTGTGAATAAACAATTGTGGCTGGTGTATCTAAATATTGATTATCTGTTATTAATTGACCATTTTCAACCACATAATTCCAGTCATCATCATGTTTAGGTAATAAAGCAGAACCTTTCGGAACACTTTCACTATTTCCAACAATAGTTCCTTCTGGAGAATTGATAACTCCTTTTTTCAATTTAGCAGGCATCATAGCCTCCTCATTTGAACCGGCAGGAGCAAAATCAATAACTAATTGATTTCTAGTTTCAATAGGATCAGATAAAAGTCCATTATTACCAATAGCAAACCAAGCAAAAGAACTTACTACTAATGTAGTAACTAGACAAACTATAGTAACAATAATTAATCTAATTTTTTTCACTTGCTTGTTTCCTTTCTATTTTATACAAACTTAATATGTAAATTATAAATTGATCCGTAATACCTAAAATCAGAATATGCAAATTCATTTTCTATCGGATCATCAAAATGTATACCCATATACGTCGTAAATTCATTTGGTGAAGTTGGAGTGAATGAATCACTTTCTTCTCCATAAGCACCATTACTTAAAGTGTAGAAATATACCATAAACTTAGTTTGTTCTTTTAACCAATCATTTTCATTAACTAACATATCTTCATTTTTAATTATTTGTAGACCATCTACATAAGCAGTTGATATATCAATTTCTTTATTAACCGCAACTATGTCTACTCGATAGAACATAATGTATGGTTTATCGTTATTATTGCTGCTAACATCATATTCTCCTGTTTGACCAAAATAACCTAATGTCTTTTGCCCTTGATCAATAGTAAAACTACTATTTGAATAAGTATAATTATCACCTAATTGGGTTAATTCAACATTAATATAATCAGGAGCCTCTACTGTAATATCAACAGATTCCCCACTAGCCTCAATTTCAACATCTCCCATTTCAGCTTGATACCAGCCAAAAGAAACTACTGCTAGCATTAAAGCTAACATAGCGATTAAAACTGGAGATAGTAATAATTGTAATCTTTTTGCTGTGTTCATAAGTATTATCTTTGAAGAATAAAATTATTTTATTATTAATAAAATAGTGCACATTTTTTTCTTTCTGTATTTATATTAATATAAATAAACTATAATTGCAACCGCTTACAACGAATAATAATAAAAATATTATTATTTATACAATAAAAAATTTTATTTACACCTATTCACTTTTTTAATAAAACGATATATAATACTAATAGATGCAATAGAGTGCAATTAGAATTGGGATGAGTGGTAGCTCATCCCTTTTCCTCTTTGAAGAACTATAGTAATGCAATAGAGTTACTTCTAATTACTTAGAAGCTTTATTATTCACTATACTACTGATCAAAGTAAGTATAATAATTAATAATATTAAGTAGGATTCCACCTACTTATCCTCCATTACACGCCTATAGGTACCTCTAAACGCATGTATTGCATTTATTATACCTCCACAAGTTAGTCTAATTACTTAGACAAATAAATTATATCACTTAAAAAAGACTACGAATCCCTATTTATTCATCTAGTTTTCCCACAAAATTCCCATTATTTTTCATTTCTATATAGATGGGACTAATATGAGATTTTTTTGAGAATAAATTAATACAAAAAGACATGAATTTAAACTGATGCCTGTCTATTTAACAGATATAAATTAATTCATGTCTTTATTTTATTTTTTTAGCAAATCATATATTGCTTTTTCTTCTTTCTTATGTGTTCCTCTTCTATATTGACAATATTTCTGTAACAAATCTATTAATTCTTTTTCTTTAAGTGAATTAAAGTAATTATAATTGTAATCTCTTGTTTTTTTATAAGTTTTATCAATACTTTTTAAATATTCTGATGCGTAAATTTCTGTTTTTCTATGTATAAATTCATTAATTTTCTTTTTATGAATTATATGCAATATTTCAAATTCTGGTTTTGTACAAACTTTTATTTGTTCAACTATTTTTTCTTTATATTCTGGTGGTATATTAATACTATCTGTTAATTTATCACCAATACGTATAATGGTAATTTTTTCATCATATGGCAATGAATTAATTCTTTCTTTTATTTTATCAGTGAGTTGTCTTTCATGATATGCTCTTTCATATACTAAATCATCAAAACTATAAATCATCATATTTTTTTCTAATAACACATTAATTAAGCCTAATTCACATTCACCTTCAGTTAGAATTAGATATTTCATTTTTTATTAATCTTCTTACTTCCATTAATTTTACATAGTTTAGTAATGTGTTAAATGTGTTATTATTAAATTGTTTACTTTTTGACAATTCTGTTCTTATCTCATAATCTGAATATAAATTCTTAATATTAATTTCATTATTTTCTTTATGTAGAATATATATATTATCCCTTCTTTCAAAAACATCTAAAATTTCTACATAATGTGTAGAGAAAAATAATTGTGCATTGTTTTTATTTATTGTTTTGTCTGTAAGTAAAAATAAAATATTATTCACTAAATTCTTATGGAAGCAATTTTCTATCTCATCAATAATCATAGCTCCACCAGTTTTTAGTAAATTAACAATGCTAATATATAGTTCAATTCCTTTTAATGTACCATTAGATAGTTGTGATATTAATTCTCTTCTAGTAACAATTTTTTCAACTTTGTTATATCTTTTTAAAGCAATAGTATCTCGACTAATATAATTTATATATTCAATTCCCTCATCTAACAATTGAATAATTGAAAATGTCAATTTATCATTAAACTTATTCAAACTTTCGAAAAAATTATTATTAATATATCTAATATTATTTGAAAATGGTTTAATATTGTATCCTGTAACACTATCCTTGCAAATAAATAATAATTTTGATGTATCTTCTATCTTCAAATCTTGTTCAAATGTCTCCACAAAGTTTAATTCTCTATTATATCTTTTGCCTACATTAGATGAATATTTTGCCTTACTAATTTTTTCATTTACTATTTTACAATATGGATTTTCTATTTCAAAACTATCAATATCTTCTAAAGGCAAAATATTACTATCGTATTTATAAATATAACCATCTTTATAAAATTCTAAGTATAAGTTAATTTTATCTGATTCAAAATCAAATTTTCTATATACCCATCTTCCCGTTTTCATTAACTCAATTACCTTAGCAATAAGTTCTAGTGTAGTAGATTTACCGCTTGAATTACCACCAGTAAATGCCATTATGTTAAATGTATATAAATTCGAATCAATTTCTATAATTTCTTCATCATCAGAATTAACTCTTGACTTAGATATAAAATTGATTTCAAATTCATCCTTAAGCATACGATATCCACTTACTTTAATTTTCATTAAACTGAACATAAAATTTACCTCCCACATTTATTTTATTATATATTATGTAATATTTTCAATATTTTAAACATTTTTTTTGTTTGAAATTAAAGTTTTCCTTTAATATTTAGTTCTTTTTTATAATTTCAAAATAAAAAATATTAATTATCATTATTAATTCAATCTCGTTATATTCTTTAACCAACTCAAAAAGACATGAACTACTCCATGTCTTTTTCTTTCATACTTTCTAAATATTCTTTAATTGCTTCTTCTTCAATCTTCTTTTTTTGTTCTTCTTCTAATTTACTAGCCTGTTCTTCATATTCCAATTTCTTCTTTTCTAAGAAATAAGAATAAATTTGAAGAACAATTAAAGAAGATATAGGAATAAAGATAAATAATAAAAATCCCCAGAATGATCTTAACAAAACTAATAACTTAGTTAATAAAGGACTAATCTTAATCATTTTAGCCTGTACATCACTAAACTCAATAGGAGTATCATTTCTAGAATTTGCATCCCCTCTAGTAATAATAGTTTTATCTTCATAATTAATTTCTACAATTCGATGAGTTTTAGTTTTTATATAAGAAGGAGTATCTGGATCAGTAGGAAAGAATGTAATAATATCCCCTTCTACTAAAGAAAAGCATGCTTCTTCATCTACTAATTTAGAAAGAATAACAGTATCTGAAGGAAAAGAATCTTCTTTAGTCCCCTTCATAGAATCAGTTTCAATATAATATAAACAATAAGAAAAAAGATTAGGTTGTTGTCCAGATATACTTTGATATCCAACAACAATAACTAATGCAAAAATAAAACCAAATATCGCATAACCTACAATATCAAAGAAAACTCTCAATGGAGTTTTCTTTTTACTTTCTTTATTCTTATTTAACTTCTTCATAATCTTCATTTGCTAATCTAGCAATTTCTTCATCTAATAACTTAGAATATTCTTCTAATTTTTGTTTCTTTAAGTTTTGAATTAATCTCTTAGTTTCTAAAACTTCTTTTTTCATTTCTTTAGAGATATTACTATCTTCTTTAGAAATATAAGATAAAATTTCTTTCGAAGTTTTTTCTTCAATAATTCTACCAAATTCATTAACTTTATCTTCAAATTCTTGTCTTTCAAGTAATTCTTGAAGAACTTCTTTTTTACGAGCCTTTTCTTGTCTTTTCTTTTCAAGTTCAGCTTCTTTAGCTTCTTTAATTAATTGTTTTCTTTCTTTTGCCTTTCTAGCAAATTCTTCTTCCAATTCTTTTTGAGCCTTTTTAAGTTCTGCTCTTTTTTCGTTCATTGCAATTTGTTTTAAACGAGCATCTTCTTTCTTTTGTTTTTCTTCTAATCTCTTCTTAGCCTCTTTACTCTTAGCCTCTTCATTAATACGATGTTGATTTAATACTCTATCTAGTGCACTAGTAAAAGCACGATATTCTTTTTGAGAATATGTTTTATCTCCTACGTGTCTAGCATATACTTTTCTAACTTCTCTTAATTCAAGATTAATAGATGGTAAATCATCATCTTCAAATTCTTTTTTAAGTTCTTCTTCAATATTAAGAGGTTTATATTCTTTAATAACTCTTTCACCAAAATTAGATGCATACTCATCTAAAATAACATTATTTAAGAATAATACATTATTATATCTATCAGTTAATTCTTCAGGAAGTGCTAAAGTTTCATTAACTTCAATTGCTTCAAATCCACTCTTTTCATAAGATTCAATAAATTGCCATAAGATTAATGCTTTTTTAAAGTTAGGTTCTTTCTTAATTACATTAGTTCTAGTAATTGGAGGTCTAACTAAAGCAGAAGATCTCATTTCTTTAGCAAATGCACTACCTAAAAATCCAGCAACAATTTGTCTAATCTTTTCAACTCTTTGAACAGATTGATAAGCTTGAGATTCTCTAAACTTTTCTTCATCAAAAGGCATATCAGTAGACGCTACTAAAGATACATTCATATCAGTACCATTAAAATTATACTTAGTATTTAAACTAACTTTAATTTCTTGAGAATTAGTAACGACACTCTTTTTAATAACTTCATATCTTTTATTAATAAATTCATTTAACTTTAAAATTAAAGTATATAAGAATCTATTTTCATACACTTCAAAGGATTCTTCTTTTGAAGTATTTAAAATTTTACTTGGAGTAACAGTACCCTTTCGATTATCAACAGAAGCGATAAATTGAGTATGCTGCGCTAAATGTTTAACTGATTCAACAGAAATTTGTTTAGCCAAAGAAATATCAATAATATCTTCTTCAACTGTAATAAATCTTCTAGGGTTTCTAACAATCGCATCAATAGAAGGAAGAACTTCTTCAATAATATCAATCCAATCATTATCAAATTCTTTCTTTAAGAATTTTTGAGAAATTGTAAAAGAGGTTCTACCATTATTAATCGCATCTATACAACTATGAAAATTAGAATCATCACTAAATAATTCACTAACTTTCTCAATATACGATTTTAATTCATTATTATCCATATAATGGAACCTCCTTTCTAATTAAATTAGAATAATTTCTTTAATCTTTCTAAATATTCTTTAGACTCAGTCATATTTTCTTCGCCAAAGTGATCATTTAAATATTGAATATAACCATCAACTTCATCACGGATATATGCTAAGTTTAAAGATTCAAATTTTCTTAAGATCTTGTTACATAATACATAGTCAAGACCATCAATTTCAGTACCACCACAAGCAACATAAACTGGTACAAATTCTTTTAATTGTTTAACAATACGATTACCAAATGCTAATCTGAAATGTTCGATAACATAGTTATCCATTTCATCGAACTTCTTAATATTTTCTTCACTAACTTTATATTTCTCTTGAGCATCTTTAAACATTCTTTCTAAATGTTTATATGAAACACACATATGAGAAGCATTTCTATCTTCTTCAGAAACTTCAAAAGGAATACCTTTACTATTAATATTAATAGGAATCGCTCTATCATAAACTTTATCAGAAATTGCAAAAGTCGAGTCATCATTATTAATAGTACAAATAAACCACATATTTTCAGGTAATTTAAATCTACCTTTTTCAATAAACTTAGGATCAGATTCCCAACCAGAAGGACAAATATCAACAATCCAGTTTTCTCTAGAAGGCATTTCTAGAATAGATAACAATTCTGCAAAGTAATATTCAACACGAGCAATATTAGCTTCATCAATAACAGTTAAATATAATTGTTCATTATACTTAGCTTCATACATTTTCTTTAAAATTTGAGTTTCATTAAATCTCTTAGTAAATTCATTAAAATAACCAAAAATCTCTGTTCTATCTCTCCATGAAGGTTGAACTGAAGCAATAGTAGCAGGATTATTTAACCATTGACCTACAGCATAAGGAAGTGAAGTTTTACCAGTACCAGAAATACCTTGAAGGATGATAATTCTAGTAGTAGCGAATGAACTAAAGAATAATCTAATAACTCTAGGTTCATAGAATAACTTCATTTCTGAACAAGCCCAGTTTCTAAATCTATTACATAATTCTTCTAATGTAATTTCATTATCATAAGTAAAGCTAGGAGGATTAGTCGCATAATCTCTATCAACTTCAGTTAATTTATAGAATCTTGATTCACCATTAGTATTAACTTTGTCTTCAGAAATAACTTCACTATCTAAATTAACTCCAGAACTTCCTCCACCAACATTAACATAAGGAATACCTTTACCTTGAGCTGCTAAAACTAATTGTTTATCTTTCTTTTTAATTTCTTTATTTAATCTTTCGATTTCATTTAACAAATCAGAATCAACAGAACCACCACTTCTTAAAGTTCTAATAAGTTTGATGATTCCTTTAACAACTAAAATAACTAGTCCAACAAGTAAAGCAACTAAAACTAAACAAATAGCGATTAAACCAATCCATTCACCAATACCAAAAGCTGCTTTATATTGATTAATGATATTGACATATGCAGGTATATTAAACATTTGGTATAAACCACCTAAAATACCTCCATAACCTGAATCTGTACTTACAAATAGACCAATTAATCCTTTAGCAAATACTCCTAAAAATTCTTTTAAAAATTCTACAAACATAACTATGCACACTCCTTCCTATATGCATTTAAGAATAGAACACTATTCTTTATTTTCTTTAGAAGCTTTTTCTTCTTCCATTTTCTTTAAATATTCTTCAATAGCTTTTTTCTTAATTTCTTCTTCATCTTCTTTAGAAATACCACCTGCTTTAGCTTCTTCAAGTGCTAGCTTTCTAGCCTTAGCAGTCTTAGTTTCAATTACATAAGAAATAACAATCCAAACATTATAACCAAATAATAAGATTAATGGAACAATGATAACAAAGAAGAAGTTAGTAGGTTGTTGCATCCAAGTAATAACTCCACCAACACCATTTAATTTCTTACCATTCCATTTACCGATAACACCTGCTAGAGAAGGTTTATAATCATCAATTAAGTCAGTGTTACTTTCTTTAATTAACTCTCCTCCAATTACTCCATCTTTATAATAGATAGCCTTATTATCACCAGAAGTAATATATCCAGTAATCTTAAAGCTTTCCCATCCAAGAGTTTGAGAATAAGCATCGGCTGATGCTTCATCTTTAACGCTTTCTACTTTTAGTAAATCTTTATATCCAGAATAATTCTTTCCTTCATCACTATATTCATAATAATAACCTACAACTCTATGAGTATTAATAAATTGGAATTCAGATTGTTTAGGATCATTAACAACAAATATAGCAACTTCACCAATATCTAAGATTTCACCTTCTTCTAATTTTTCACCAAAGATTAAATCCCCTTCTTCAAATGTTCCAGACATAGAATTAGATAATACAGGCATTGAGTTAACATTAATCTTAGAATAATCTTCTTTTACTCCACCTGGATTAGCAATAACAATAATAGAAAAAACTAAACAAGCAACTACAATAACTACTTGAATTATATTTTCAATCCATACTTGGACTACACTTTTTTCCTTTTTTACTTTTTTATTTTCACTCATAAAATTCCTCCTGAGTAATTCTTTCTCTTATTAAAATAATAAATGCAATTTATTACTTTAGAAAAAGAAAGAAATCTCTACGCCGAGAAATTCGGCGTAGGGATAAAATAACAAATTATTAGTTAATATCTGCTGAACCAGTTACATAAGCTTTAACTTCTAAATCTTTTGCTGGGTCAATATTTTCACCATCTAAATAAACAACTAAATAACCAATAATTTTTTCGTCATCATCAGTTGTTGCAAGTTCTTTTACATCATATTCTAATGTATTAGATGGTGTTTGCCCAGGAACGATAGAGTTCTTATTAGGTAATGTAAACATACTAGCCGCATAATTTGCTACATATGCACCTTCTTCATAAGTTCCGGCTTCAGAAGCGAATGTGATGCTATAAGTGCCTTCAACAATTGCCTCAAATTCATTTCTATCTGCGTTTTGATCTAATGTACCTGTAATTTTTACAGAATAAAGTCTATAATATGTTTCGTTTTTTTGATTTTGATTTAAAACATACTCTTTATCTTGTCCTGCAGCATCTGTGTATGCAGAATACCATCTATCCTCACCAGTTCCATTTAATTTTCCATAATGAGATAAAACTAAAGTTTTACCAACAGTATCAACTTCTTCTAAAGTTGTTACAATCGAATATCCCATACTAGATGTAGTAACGTTAGGATCAGCTACACTAACTTTACCATCAGCGCCTGTTGCTTGAACAGTTGCTCCACCTGCACTTGCAGAATACCAAGCGTAAGTACCTGTACCTAATGCACATGCTAGAACAGCAGACATTAATACAGAAGAAATTAATAATCTTTTTTTCATAAAATTTTGTCTCCTTTTCTTATTTTTTGTTTTACTTTTTAAAGATTTTTATTATATTTTCAAAATGATTATATTTCCTTTACTTAAATAATAATGACCAGTGTATCACTATCTCGATTGGCTGTTGGACTAAATCTTTAGCTATACTCGACACCTTATCCCTTTCTCTTAGATTAATAAGATATATGAACTATCGATACCACTCTATAATTAAATTACTTATTAATCTTCAATACTTAGGACAAGTTGCCAAGTATAACCAAAGATTTATTCAAACATCAATCAATTTAGTAATTCTTTATTCCAAACTATTTGTACTTAAATTACTATTATTCTTTCAATTAATACAATCCTTAATTGAAACCAAAGTTAGTTTACTATGATTTATTCCACCTCATAGTAGGTGACTATAAATGATATATATCCTCCTAATATATCATTGTTATGGTTAGGATCACTAGCCTCATACCATATACATACTACATAAGGAACAATTTCCTCAGATTTAATCTTATAAGATATTTCATCATGTTCATAAGAATCATAGAACCATTGATTAGATTTAGGATTTAATCTCATGTTATTACATACCCAATCTTCATCTTCATGACCCTTATTAGGATTTTTAAATAATTCTACATCTTCTTCGTTAGTATATTTTCCTCTTTCAATAGCTGAAACATATTCATTAGAATTAGGTTCATCACCTGTATAAATTAATGTATCACCATTTTCTTGGACTTCCATTTTAGGTTGAGCGACTACATACATTTCGAAACAAGAATTATCATATTTAGCTTCGTCGATGTTATAAATCTTTTCTTCATCTGTGATTTTCATTACAGCAAATCTAGCAGCAGATAATGCATTTTTAGAATTAGCAGTAACATCAATTCTAATACCATATTCAATAGTTCCATCATCACCAGTTAATTCATTTGGTTTTCTTTTATTTTGGATGTAGAACTTAGTTGCTAAGAATTCATCACCATTAGCTTCAGCAGACTGTCCGTTATCATATAGATTTGTTTGTACTGATCTTTCATCATTGGAAGCCAATGACATTATGTATTTGAAACCATTTTGATAAACAATTTCTGTTCTTTCATCAGTTATTTCTTCTTGGAAGATTGAACCTCCATTAGATCCACCAATTGGCTTCTTATTTTCTTTATTATTCATTTCATAGAATGGTCTACCATTTTTAGATGTAGTACCAACTAAATCAGATCCTACCGGTATTTCAATTTTACCATCCTCATATTTCTTACCACCTACATAGATTTTATAAGCTCCATCAGTGATTGTAGTAGAAAAAACATAATAACCAGAGACTAATAATGCTGCTAATAGAACAAATACAGATAACACTCTAGTAAACTTACGCTCTTTAGTTCTTCTTTCAACTCTATCTTGTGAGTTATACATCTCAATCACCATCCTTTCAAATCTATATATAATAAACGATTAATGATTATTCTTCATCAACCGCACCTAATACGGTATTTTTAATCTTTTGTACGATATCCCCTTCAATATATTTAATACCATTAGCGAATACCCAAGTTCTTTGTTCTTTAGAATTAACATATCTAGCACATAAAGTAATATTTTGTGACTTACAATAATCACTCATAAACTTAATAAATGTAGTTTTAGATACATCCTTATCTTGATAATATCTTAAATCAACACGAGCATACTTAATTGGGAATTCAAATAATAATGAAGTTCTTTCAGTCTCTAATTGATCTAACATTAAAGTTAAGTTATACTTCTTAACTAAACTCTCTAATCTACGTTTACCTGGAGTACCAGTAATAACTAAAGGTCTAGCATTAAAGCTTAAGACTAAATTACTAGGAGCACCTTCTAATAATAATTCTAGACGTTTAGTAAGTTCTTTAGATTCTAAATATCTAGGAGATACTTGAACAACAAACTTAATATCTGGTAATAATAGACAAATACCTAAAGCATGCTTAATTAATAAATCATTAATCTCAAATATTCTAGAAGATTGTTCTGCTAATTCGAAATATTGAGGTTGATAGATTCTACCTAATTTTCTATCATTCATCAATTGATAGATATTACAATAAACAATATTTCCATAAGCATCTTTACTAACATTATAGTAATAACCAAATGGAGTCTTTTGTGCTAATTTAACTTTATCAGGAACTTTCTTAGTTTCCCTTTTCTTTTTATTAGCATCCATTTGTTTAATTTCTTTCTTTTTAGCATTCTCTTCAACTTCTTTAGTTAACTTAGTTATTCTTTTTTCTTTTTTCTCTTTTAACTCATTTGGAGACAATCTTTTTTTAGCACGTTTAAAAGAAGTAGTAGTTTCTACAATTACTTTCTTTTCTTCTTTTACTTTTGGCATAAATTATCCTCCGATATGAATTTTTAAAAATTATAAGTTAAACTAATGACCCTTTTTCTTACAGAAAAATAATTATTTTTTATCGAAATTAGTGGACGACAAAAAAAGAAAGCGGTTTCATCTTAAAATCATTGTACCTTCCCCGACCATATTTGTCAACAAATAAAATATTAATTTTAACTTTATTATGTAATAAATGTATATTTACTAATTATTACCAGAAAATATCACTCTTTAAAAGTTCTATTATCATGGATTTCCATACAAAATAATTGAGAATAAAATAAGACTTGTTTAGAACAATATTAAGACTTTTTTAAAACATTTTTTCACCATATTTGGAACCAAATTAAGACCGATTAATCGGTAGTTTTTCATTGATTATTAATATATTATATGTTAGTATATATTTGTCGATAGTTTCTATCGACAATTTTATAGGAGGGTTCAAACATGTACAAAATGCGTCATATGGCAAGTATTGACGTGTGATAGGAGGTACCAAGTGGAATACTTGGTTATCCTGGTAGTTATATTATTTATAATTACTTTTAATTCTACTAAAAAGAAGTAGATTAAGATCACATGTTTGATGCTTCCATAAAATGGGAAAGGACTAGTCGCCAGCTAGTCCTTTTCTTTTAACATAGATCACATGTTTGTATAATTATTGTACGATATTATTTTAACAATTACTACTGTTTATTATATTTTTTTTTGGAAGTGTTAATTATTAAACCAAATGAAACGTGTAAAGCTTTATGTTTTTTTAAATTAATTGATTCTTCTTCAATTTATAGAATTATTGTAAATGATTAAATTCTATATTATTCAGGTGTTCACACCATCTTCTAAATTATTCACATTATTTTACCAAAACTCAATCTCATCATTTGACGGAACTACATCTTTGCGATTAAAATTATCTTCTTTCAAGTTAATGAAATCTGTAGCATCAAATATTTTTAATACAAATTTATCTCTTTCTTCTAAGATTCCCTCGTCAAGTTCATTTCTCAACGATTGAATATTATCATAATCAATATAATTCAGCAAATCTATTACTCGTAAATAATATTGATAGTTTTTTCCTTTAATGCAACCAATAAAATCTTTTAAAAATAAAATAATGTTCTCTTTAGTTAAAATATTTTGTAAAAAATTTTTTTCTTTATCGCCAGTATCTAATGCATATATATTTCTTCTTGCGTAGTTATTTTCTGAGTAAATATCTACATTGTTCGCTATAATTTTACTTATTAGATTTTGTTGCATTTTTTCAAGATCATCTATAATTTTATTATCCACTTTATTTTCATCACTATAATTTTTATTTAAATAATAAATTAACATTTTGTTCATATTTAATTTGTTATATTGATTTAAGAATGGCTTCAATTCACAAAAATCAATGTAATTCATTTTTCCAATTTGTTCTGCTAAAAAATATATATTATAATCATCTGCCGAAGGAGGAAATATAGTTTTATTGAAATAGTTACTATTTCGAATTAAAAACGTGCAAATTTCAACAACATTTTCAGAATTAATTCTTTCAAAATAATTATTAAACATAATATAAATAGATACTTGGTCTACATTTGATATATCAAACATTGAGTTTAAATTTTCATAAATATTTCCTTTTTTATTAATTTCATCTATTAATGCTTCAACTTTTTTACTTGCTTGAAAAAGTTGATTTTCATTGTAATTAGCTAAATAATACAAATTAAAATATCTACCTGACGCTATCGACCTTCTATTGTTTAATTCTTTACTATAATTGCCAAATGATGAGTATCCAGCAAATATATCATCAACCGCAGGAAACATTAGTCTTATTATTTTTAAATATTTTTTATTTTCTGCTGCATCAAAAAGATTTCTTTGATATTCCTTAATTCTTTCAAACTCACCAATATGATAAAAATCTAAATATCCATCATGTTTTTCTTTATCACACGATAAAAAATAAAAAGGATTATTTAATATTTCCTCAAACAAAGAAGGATTAAAGTGTTTTATCAGTCTAAAAAATATATAATCACTTAAATTTATTCCATAATCTTTCTTTAATACAAATAATATACTATTGGTAAATAAAACTAGATCACGAACACTACCAAAAACATGTACTCTAGAAGCAATAAAGTTTGTTTTGAACTCACTTAGATTAATATTCAGAACTGTTTCTGTTTTTTCTAATAATGCTAAAAATGTTTCATTTAATTTCTTTGCATCTATTTTAGGAACATCTATTTTTTTTTGAATTATTTTGTCTAAGAATTTTTTATCAAAATGATTTCTTTCTAGAACCTTATCAATAATATTTTGATCATAGGATAACACATAAATAATATTATTAATTTTCAATATTGATGAAATAAGTTTATAAATTAATATAATATTTTGATCATTTGCTCTATCAATATTATCCATTATCAATACAATTTTCTTATTTTCATTTTTTAATTTCTTGTTAATTATTTCAATCACGCTTTCATCTGACAAAGAGAAATTTAGCATATTTAACGGAATTTTGTATTTTAAATCGGATATATAATTGGAAATAAATTTATTAATTAAAGTGATGGTTGCTCCCGAATCAATATTAAGATTCTTAGTGATTATTGATAACAAGCCATAAAACATAGACTTTTCATCTTTATATAACCATGGGTCGAATTCATCTATCCAAATAACATTCTTATTAACAATATTTTTTATCATTTTTAATAATGTGGTCTTACCCTCTCCCCACTGCCCTGTTACTGATAAGGTATAAGGTTTATCTATTTTTAAATCATTAATGTAATAAGAAATTTCATCAATAATAGAATATCTACCAAATAAATCTTTTTCTGTTGGGGTGTCACATAATGTAAAATCTTTACTTATATCATTTAATGTCAGAAATTCATATAAAGTATATACGTTTTTTTTATTATTAATTTTTATACAGTACACAAATACTATTCTAAATAAAATAGAGAAAAATATTATAAAAAAAGGAGCCAAATACCACCAAATATTAACATTAAAAATATCTAACACTTTATTTTGTTCATTAAAATATCCTAATAAAAAATAAACATTAAAAAAGAGTAAATACCATAATATAAAATCGAGTTGTGTAACATATTTAGCAAATAATAACTTTAGTTTTCTCACATTTGTCAAGCAAAAAACTATCAAGAGAATACTTATCAAATATAGAACAATCTTTTTCCAAATTTGCATCTCAACATTAAAAATGAATGTGTCTAAAAGAACTATAATTATAAAAGAAGCAGATGACATAGCAATGATTTTTAATAAGTTAAATGTTTTTATAAAATCTCTAAAATAATTTCCTCTTTCCATAAACTCGCTTCCTCCACAATATCTTTTTATAACCAAATTGATATTTAAATCATTATTTCTTTATCAACTTAATTGATTCCTCTTTAGCGTATTTACTAAACAGCCCTTTTTTAACTACTCTAGACCATAATTTATTACTATCAAATTTATATCTTTTTAACTTTGAAAGAATATCACTTTGATGCATAAACTTTTCTTTAAATTCTTCTTTACTACTCGTATTATACATTTTATGGATATTCATCAAATTTGTAGAAAAAACAATTTCATCTTCAAAATTTTTAATAGAATGAATATGGTGTATATTCTTAAATCCTTGTTGTCTTAATAAGGATAAATTTTCTTCTAATATATCCGTTTTTTCAACATCGATATCATAGACTAAAATGATAACTGCATCTTCAGGAAGGATTGCTAAACGCGCTGGTGTTAATCTTTTATTAATCACGTTAAAAACTTCTACCTTACCTGGTAATATTTTATTAACAGAAGGCACTTTTAAAGCATCAATAATTTTTTCTTCACACTCTCCTTCTACAAAATACCTATACACTTTAGCCATATATGTTATTCTCCTATTTCAAATATCCTGTCCAATTTAGGAGCAGTACCGAATACATCATTATCTAAAAGAGACTTTGCAGGTACATTATTTCTATTTTCAACTTCTGAAGCACAAGAAACACTAATGACTCTTTTATTATTTACTACTTCTTTTTTCATAAAATAAAACGAATGGAATGGGAATCTTAAATTCAAAACATTTGAATTATGTGTTGTAAAGAACAATTGTTCATTTGGGCCTAGAAGCGAAACCATTGTCGCTAATATTGCTTCTTCTACATCGGAATTAACATATGAAAATTGTTCATCAATAAAATAAATACCATTATAATGATTTTTTATTGAAAAAATAATATTTGTAATATTAATTCCATATTTAGTACCACTTGATAAATATGGAATTTCTGATAATTTGTATCCATTAGGAATAATTATTTTCCCTTTGTTCTCATGGTTTATTACATATGAATTATCTATATCCTTGCTTTCAGTAACCTCAAGAATAGAAGGATCTAACGTTTTCATTATCTTACTTAAAATATATAAGTATTCTTTCTTTTCATTTTCTTTTTCAATAGTTAAGAAATTCACTTTATCAAAGCCACTTTCAGTTCCAGGTAAAACAATATTCCATCCAATATTTAAATTCAATTTTTCTAAAACAAGTAGATAGTCTCCAAATTCATAAATTTCGTCATCTAATAATTTCACCATATTTTCATATGATGATGTATTAGTTAATGATATTTTTTTATATGAGACAGTAATTTTCAATTCGTTGTCATAATGTGTTTTAATTTTAATTCTATATAAAAATGATTCTTCCTTATTTTCTTCAACTAGATCAATTTCAATACTAGAAGTTTCATAAACATCATTAACTATTTTTTCAATATAATGTTTTTCTTTCTTACGTAAAAACAATAAAATGCGCCACATACAAGTTACTAAAGAAGTTTTTCCACTTGCATTTGCACCTAAAAAGATATTTAGCTTTTTATATCTAAAGTTAGGAAAATGTTCCAAATTTTCATTTTTAATGATAGTATTACGTAGTTTAATTGGATAAGAAAAATTAATTTTAAAATCATCAAATAATAAAATATTATCCATTTTTAAATTTAAAATAACCATAGCGCCCACCTTTGAATATTCAAAAAAATTGAATACTGACAATATTATTATATTCAATATTTTATTATTTAGCAATTATTTTTTTATAATTTAGAACCTCTCTATAAACTTCTTTAAAACATACAAAGTATTAGAACGATATAAATCCGCTATTTCTTTAATGAATTTAAAATCTAACTGCATAAATAATTCTTCATCTATTCTTTAATGACTGCATATCATATATCATTGTTTATTCACCACCGTTAATCTTATTTATAATATTTATTACAGCAAATTAACATTTATATTATGTTCTTTTTTTGTTTTTGTTAATTCTACTAAAAAGAAGTAGATTAAGATCACATGTTTTATACTTCCATAAAATGGAAAAAGACTAGTCCCAAGCTAGTCCTTTTCTTTAACATAGATCACATGTTTGTAATTATAGTATATCTTATTTTTTCGACAATTCCCACAGTTTATTGTAATTTATTTACTTTACGGTTTAAAACAAATTATTAATATTAATAGCAAATTATTATATTGATATCTTTATAGATCTAGCCTTTTATTTTTAAAAATATACAATTGAGTTCAATATCTTTATTAAATCATTTTCATCTATTTTTCCATCTAGATAAATGTGTTCTCCCAATCCTTCAATAATATAGGCTGTAATTTCTAAATTTTTATTATCACCAAAATTCAGTAAATCATCACTACTTATAGTGTAATTAAAAAATCTTTGGTTTATTTCTTTTCTAATTTCACTTCTTCTTTTAATATCATTAACATTAAAAGAAGCTAAAATTTTTGATTTGAGTAGATGTTCATTTGCATCGGCCCTTCTTAAATCATAAGTATTTTTGTAGATATAAAATTTATTTTCTTCGATTCTATTTATTTTTTCTATAAAATACTCCTTACCCCAAAATTTTAATCTTTCTAGATTATAAACAAATGGGATTACATCTTTTTTAGCAGCATCAAAATCTACATCATTTATTTTTTGTATTAATAATTTTTTTACTTTTCCTAATGTTAAATTTTCTTGTAAAACATTTTGAGATTGATTAATCCTTTTTTCTAAATGATTAACATTTAATAAACAACCGGTCCTAATATAAAAATCTAAATCATAAAAATCTCTTCCTTTAACCCTATTTCTCCAATTTCTAAACAAAACCGCATGCAATTTACCCGCGAATAGCGATGCTTGATCATATACTTTTACTCTGTATGGAAGTGGTAAATCTCCATACTTATACTCATAAGTTGCTCCTGCTGGAGGATTAATATCTACTTCAAACTTTATTCTAATGGTTTCTTCTTTTTGAATATGTTCAACTATATCATCCATTGGATTTATCAACAACATATGTTCTAAAGTATTTCCTTTTAAAAAAGCCGATTGTACATTTGATTCTTTACTTTTCTTTTTAAGTTGAGGCTCAAATTTCAAACCAAAAATGTCAAATGTATTTTTTAAATCTACAAAATATTTTTCTAAAGTAAACTTTTCATTTTTTTCAACTAACGAAAAATCTAAATCTTCACTAAACCTATCTAAACCATAAAATATTCTTAATGCAGTACCACCATAAAATGCAGCATGATCAAAAAAATCGGTTTGACTTAACGCATATAACGCAATTTCTTGAACGATTTCTTTAAAAGCGTTTATGTAATCTTGTTTTGTTTTACAATTGTATCTGTTTAACATTTCTTTGATAATACTATTCATCATTTTCCTCCTTCATCAACATTTTTTTTAATAAATTCAAATTCTTTTTCCTATAAAGATCACAAATGGAAATTATTTTTTCTTTGTCTAATTCATAAAAAAGATCTTCATCAATTCTCAAATCTTCAAATAATAATTTTTTCAATTGCTTAATTGAAGTTAATGGTGTTTCTTTATAAAGTAAATCGCACAATGCTTTTTCAGGAATAGCAATTAGATAAACATAATTTCCTTCTTTAACTCTATTAATTCCATATCTCCATACTTGAAGAGGAATATCAGTGTAAAAATAATAACCAAAAACATTATTTACTATTTTGTTATGCTTCTTTAAGGTAGTAGCAGAAGTATAATGTAAAACTCTTTCTGGAATTAAACCATATTTTGATAATGCATACTCAAAAGATAAATATGATGGAGATTCAATAATATTTGCTAAAAGATATCCTTCAACATTCAAATTATCTTCATAAACACCTCTTATCAATTTAAAATACTTCCCATCATCTATTTCTCTTTTGATTTTCACTTTTGGATTTTTATAGTTTCTATATTTTTCCATTAATTCTTTGCTTGTAATTATCATTTTGCTCACCCAAGTACAATTATATTATACTTCGTTGAGCATTTCAATATACTTTCAAACTAAAAAAATATATTTTTTGCAGTAAATATTTCATAACATTTGTTCCTCCTACTATTTAATAACGCTAAAAATTTAAAAAAGTCTATGATGAGCTATATATTTTATTACAAGTAAAAAGGACTAACCTAAGCTGCCCCAAGTTAAGTCCTTTTTTTAAAACTAAATCTCATCTTTATATAATTGCTTCATTAATCAATATACAATTTTCCTATTAATGATGGTTCATCAGACAACCAATTTTCATAAACATATATTATTTTCATTATAATTCTCCTTTCTTATTAGGAGCACGTTTACGGATAGGTAAATCTAAATCTTGTAATTTTCTTCCAAGTTCATCATCTTTTGCAATAAGTAATAAATCTTTATCCATATTGTTCAAAGCATGAAGAACCGAAGCATAAATACCAATTGCTACAGAAGGACTTCCATTTTCTACATTCCACAAGGTTGCTCTACTAATACCTGCTCTTTCAGAAACAAGTTCTACAGATAACCTTCTACGAAGACGAGCACATTTGATTTGCATCCCCATTTGTTCTAATATTTTTTTTGTTTGTGGCAAAACAGACATTCCATTTTTTCTCATACGATCACCTCGTTATGTTTATAATTATAGACAATATTATATTTTTTGTCAATTTTTTTAAACATAAGTAAGTATATTTTACCCGCATTTACTTTTTATTATCGCTCCTATATATTTATAACGCTAAAAATTTAAAAAAGTCTATGATGAACTATATATTTTATTACAAGTAAAAAGGACTGGATGACCAGTCCTATTTTTATAGATTATCATTTATCTATTTAGGAATATATTCTCCTTCAATAAATGAAGCATTAACATTATTTCCAATAGTATTAGTTTCATTTACTAATACTCCATTAATCTTAGTACTAACTTTGTAATACTTAATATAAGAATCTTCACTATCAGTCTTAATATATCCAACTAATCCTCCAATAGAAGCCATTTCTTCTTCATTAGAAACATAAATATCACCATAGTTTTCAATATTAGTAATTGTGACTTTTACTGTTGGGTATCTTAAGTATTCATTTGCAGCATCACCATATACACTAGCGATCACTCCTGCAAACATCTTACTTACATATACATCACCATAATTAATCAAATTATCAAAACTAGAAACATGAACTTCATTATCCTTAATACCAGTCATTTGTTGAACAAAATTACCAACTAATCCTCCAACAGATTCATTACCTTTAATAGTACCTTCATTAGTTAAAGAAGAAGCATGATATTCTTTAGAAACATTAATAAACCCTGCTACTCCACCAACTAAAGATGCTTCACTAGCATTAACATCTCCTTTATTAATACAAGAAGATAAATTACCTGTACATTCACCTACAATTCCACCAACATAAGATCCATTTCCCAAATAAGAAATATCTAATTCGTTAGTACAATTTTTAATTTCATAACCTACTCCACAATATCCACCAACTCTAGCATAACTACCATTTTCATTAACTAAAGAAGAAGTTGCTTTTATTATTGAATCAGCATTAGAACAAGTATCAACACTAATGTAATTTAAATATCCTCCAATACCACCTATAGTGTGTTTAGCCTCTACTTTACTAGAAGAAGTAGAATTCTTAATAAATGAACCTTTACCTTCTTGAGAAGTACCATTACCAATTAATCCACCTACATTGTTTTCCCCTGAAATGTCACCTATATTATTAATAGTATCCATCTCAATTTTAATTCCAGGATGTCTACCATAAGGATTACTCGCATTTAGATTTATATCACCAATAAATCCACCTACATTACTTGATCCTAAAATACTACCTTCATTAGTACAATTAGTGATTTTATTAACTCTAACATCTTCATCATTAAATCCAATAAAGCCTTTAACTCTACCAATAATTCCTCCAACATTATTTCCACTAGCTTCTACACTTACTTTATTAGTTAAGTTGTCTAGAACAAAAGTAGAACCATCATAATCTAAATAACCAATAATTCCTCCAACATTAGAACCTACAGAAATTACTTTTCCTTCATTTACTACTTCTTTCATTTGTCTTTGAGCATATGTACTAGATAATGTCTTACCTATAATTCCACCAACATTATCATATCCATTGACTTCACCTAAGTTAGTTAATATTTCTACATTAGAATTATCTAATACACCAACAAGTCCTCCAACTGAATTACATCCAGTAACAACACCTTCATTTTGACATCTTAACATCTTGACTCCATCAGCTTTACCGATTAATCCACCGACCTCTGATCCAGTCGCAGTAACACTACCATAATTGTAACAATATTCCATATTAGAATTACTAATAGACCCTACTACACCACCAACTGTTGTAGAAGGAGCGTTAATAGTAGAACTATTGATACAGAAACTAATATTACAATTTTCCATTCTCCCTACTAATCCACCAACATAAGAAGCACCATCATTACCAGAATTAATAATTAAGTCAGATGAACAACCTGCAAAGTCTTTACCAGTCATCTTACCAACAATACCACCAACAACACCCATTTCTGAGTTGATAGTCCCACCAACTGCAACATCAATAATACTTCCAGAAGAAGTACCTGCTAAAGCACCAATATAACTTGTTTTCTCATTTAAAGAATTAATAGTAATATCCTTTATTTTTAAATCTTGAATTTTACCTTTATTTACAGTAAATAAACCCGCATTTGTATTTGTAGTAGTAATACTTAAATTAGAAATTGTATGACCATTACCATCAATACTTCCACTAAATTCAAAAGGCGTATAATTAACCCCACTCATATCAATATCATTAACAAAGATAATTTCTCCAGAAGGATGATTTTTAATGTTAAGTAAATCTTGAGGAGAATCAATATAAAATCTATTTTTGTAACTACTTAAAGAAGGAAAAATTTCAATTTTAGGATAAGAGTTATAACACATGATTTTATTTTCACTAGAAGTATAAAAACCAAAGTCTTTACTAGTAAAGTCATCATATACTGCTTTAAAACGCCAACTAGAAAAATAATGTTCATCTAGATATAAATTAGGAAAAGCGTAATATTTACCTCTAACTAATGTAGTAGGTAATTCTCCATCAATATAACAACCTTCTGGTAAAACATAAGATACTTCTATAATATTATCTGTATCTTCTTTTTCATAATGTAAATAAATATCATAGTTCCAATATTGACTATAATTATTAATATCAACTTTAAGAACGTTATTTACGCCAAGGTATTGTTTTCCTTCACCATTTGGTTTACTAAAACCTCCAAAGAAAATATATCCTTCTTTATTAACATCATAACCAAATCTTTCTAAATTGTTACCATCATATTCACTTCCACCAGATTTTTTTGTATAAGTAATTTGATCTATATGATCATCGATATTATTATAAATATTTAATGTTATAAATACTTCATCTGATTCAAATCCACCACCATTAGAACAAGAAACAAAAATGAAGACACTAAAAATTAAAATAAATAAATATTTAATTATATTTCTCATATTTTTTCTCCTTCTACTTAACAGTAACAGTGATTGTATTTGAATACACAGGATTCGCCAAATCACTAATTTGAGGTTCCATTAATAATTTAACTTTTACTTTTCCTGATACACCTAAAGATTTTAATGTACTTAGATATAAACATTCTTTACCCGATTCATTTTGTTTACCAATATGTGGATAAGAATCTTCTCTTTCCGGATCACATCCTAATACTTCTCCATCAATGTAAATCTTGTAATGATGTACATTAGGAACTGTATCCCAAATAATAGAATCTGTTTCTTCATCAAAAGATATTTTTGGTTTATCGTAAGTAGCCTTTCTAGTAGTTAACACTTTAGAGATACTTAATTTATTTCCTTCAGTATCTAATTGTGAACTTCCAAAATAAAGATTGTATTTTACACTATCAAAATCACAAAAGAATTTCCAAGAGATAGTTACATTTACTACTTGACCTTTTTCTTTTGGTAATTCTACTCTAGAAATCAATTCATTCGCATCATCTTCCTCTCGAAATAAATTAAATTTCAAAGTTTCTCCATTTTCCAATTTTTGAATCATTATCCCAGAACTTATTTGACAAGCCGAATTGTCAAAAGATAAATGAACTAATAGTTTATTATCTTCTTTAAGTTCTTCTAATGATTTCGCTTTAAATCTATACACTAAATAATAAGTTTCATATGCTTTAGGATTTAAAGTAGATAATTTTACAGATGTTAAATCATCTTCACTAGTAATTTTACTTTCTAAAACAATTCCAGAAGTTAAATTACTAATATCTACTCCATATTGAGTAAGTTCTGAATTATTATTTGAAGAAGAACATCCACCTAGTCCAAATAAAGTGATAATAACTAAAAAGAAAGATATTATTCTTTTATATATTTTTTTATTTTTCTCCATAAGTTACCTCCTATTTAGAGTAATTTATTAATCAAGCATTATCATTTTATCATAAATAAAAAATAATTAATCAATTTATTTAATTATTTATATCGTTACACCAAAGAATTCTAAAGTCTCAGTTTATTTTTCTAATATATTTATAGCGATAATTTCAATAAAAATTCTACTTTGAAAACATAAAATTTTATAATCATCTTAAGATAAAAAAGGATATCAGTTTGTTCTGATATCCTAAAGTTCAAAATATATTCAAAAGTTATTTTATTAGCTTTCTTTTTACAATCATTAAATAGATTTAAATAATACTTTTGATGATTTTTGATAATGTTTATGGAACAAGAAATTACCTAGTAAACTTAAAATTAAAAAAATAGAATAAGCAAAATATCCTCCATAAGGAACAAACATAAACACTACACCAATTCCCCCAAGAACAATAATTACTGCAAAAGAAACTAAAATTCCCCACAATGTATTTAAATTATTTTTAACCGCCATATTTTCATTATCCCAGTTTAATACTGGTTTTCTTAAATCAAAGATAAATCCAATATTATTATCTAGTAAGTTTATTGAACATATTAGAATAAATAATAATATTCCATCTAATATCCCCACAATTTTAAATATACAGAATAAAACAACTAAGAATAAACCAACCAAATCACCAAGAATTGTACCAATAAATAATTTAGAATAAATTATTGTTGACCCTTTTACTGGTATAGTTTTTATAAATCCTGCACTTTTACCCATTCTTGAAATCGCACATGAAGAAGCAGTATTCATTGAACAAATAAATAAAATAATCGCTAGTATAATTAATAGAGCCAAAGAATTAGATAGAGATTGATTTTGAACATCTTGAATTAATGCATTAAATCCAAATCCTTCTTTTCCACCTTCTACTTCAAAAGCTACTATAAAAGAAACAACCATAATTATCGGCATCAATAATGTCATCATAACCGTATTAGAAAAGAAAGCAGGACTTCTTGTAATACTTTTCCATTCATTAACTACTAAAGTCTTAAATACTGATGAAGAAGATTTATAAGAAGCAATTTCTTCTTTAGATATTTTCTTTTTCTTACCACCATGATTATCACTTTCTTTTAAAGTTTTATAATATGGTTTTTGACATACTAAACTAAAAATAACAATAAAGACACAATTAATAATTACAAATAATAATGCCCATACTAATTTCATTAAGATATTACTTGTAGATAAAGCTTTAGAAGCTGGAATTAAAAATGGAAATACATAAATGAAATTTGATTTCATATTTCTTAATAACTCTATAATTTGAGTCGTATCTTCAGGATTAAATTCACTACCTAATGATCTAGAACCTAAAGAAATAGTTAAAGAAAGAACGATTGCTAGAGCCACTGAAATATAAGTAAAAGCCCCTTTATATTTAGAAAAATTAATAATTCTAGAAAGGAAAGTAAATACTATCGCACATAAAGAAATTGGAAAAAATGGAAGTGCAAGTAAGACTAATATAGTAACAATACCTTGAACAATAGATAATTCAAACCCTAAGGATAGACCTAACATTATAGGAGCAACAAACATTAACTCCATAAAATAAACAAATCCTAAAGAAGAAATAAATCTAGCAATTAATATTTCCCAACTCTTTAATGGTAAAGAAAGTAAAGATACATTATCCATCGAATAAAAGAAAACACTAATAATAGAAATAAGCGACAACAAAAGAATCGCTATCATCATTATAGGAATTAATCCATCATAAATATTAGGCATAATTGTTGGATCTAAGGAACTAATGCTAGATCCTAACATAAAACCCATAAAAAATAATGGTATACCTAAAAATATAACTAAAATAATTGAAGCAATAAGTAAAGTTCCATTTTTAGAAGATCTCTTCTTTTTCTTATTAATAGTTTCTCCTCCATCAAATAGACTTTTTAACATTACTTTAGTTAAAGCAAAACAATTCTTAAGCATTTTGAGTAATCTCCAAGAATATTTCTTCTAAAGTTAAATTAGGATAATTTTCTTTAATTTCTTCCATAGTTCCTTCATAAACTAATTTACCTTTATTAATTATTCCAATTCTATCACACAATTTTTCTGCGACTTCTAAAACATGAGTTGAAAAGAATACTGAATTGCCTTTTCTAGCATGTTCTTTCATCATTTCTTTTAATAAGTAACTTGATTTAGGATCTAAACCTGTTAATGGTTCATCTAATATCCAAACTTTAGGATCATGAAGTAATGCTCCTATAACCATAATCTTTTGTCTCATACCATGAGAATAAGTTTGTATCTTATCTCCTAAAGCAGAAGTTAATTCAAATTTATCAGCAAGTTCAACAATTCTTTTTTTACTATCTTCTTTAGAGACGTTATATATGGTTGCTAAAAAGTTTAAATACTCTAATCCTTTTAATTTTAAAAACATATCTGGACTATCAGAAACATATCCAAATTGTAATTTAGAATTTATCTCATCATCTAATGAGATACCATTAATTAAAATTTCACCTTTATCACAATCAGTAATACCTGTAATCATTTTAATTGTAGTAGATTTACCTGCACCATTAGGACCAATAAATCCATATATCTCTCCTGGTCTAATATGAATAGATAAATTATCTACCGCTTTAATTCCTTCAACATATTCTTTTGTGACATTTTTTATATTAATCATATAATTTTCACCTCAAAAATATTATACATCAAATAATTTAATAATAAATAAAAACAATAATAAGTGGTCCTTTTAATATCTTATTTGGTTTTTTACTTAGTAGTATGATAATTATATTTATATTTTTCTAAATTGTATCCTCTAATAGTTTCGTATTTTTTTTGTTTATCTTGTTTTAATACTTTATAACTAATTGAATCCTTTAAAATTTCTTCCAAATGTTCATATTCACTATATTCACAAATAGATGCTAAAACTAAGGCATTTCTAAAATATTTAGCATGTTTACCTATAAAATCTCTATTTAATTTAAACCCATGCTTTTTAAGTAAATAATATATATACAAAGTAACTACTCTAGTATTCCCTTCTCTAAAAGTGTGTACTTGCCAAATTGATGCAGCTATTTTAGTAATTTGAGAAACAATTTCGTTTTTACTTAATTTATCCCATTTAATATTGTTAATTCTTTTTTGAATTTTCTTTAAATTATTACTAATCTTATTGTACGCAGAATATTCCACAGATAATCCACTTAAAATACTTTCATGTTTATAAACATTTATCGTTCTACTTTTCCCAGCCCATTCATAAACATTTTCAAAAAGAATCTTATGAATAAGGAAAATATCTTTTACTTCGTTCAATTCAGGAAAATCTTTTAGCAATCTTATAATTCCTAAATTGACCATTGTGGTTTCAAATTGATCCAATTTAGTTTGTTCTTTTATTCCTTGCAAATTTATCAAAACATTTGTCCCTTCATATACATATGGATCACTCATAATTATACAAAGCTCCTTTTAATCGCAAACACTGCCGTTTCATAATCTATTTGACCACTAGAATATAATTTCAATATATTTTTATTTTTTTCATCTACAATACTAGTTCCTCCAGTAGACTCGATAATTCTTGCTAGTTCTAAATATTCATCATTATCATTTTTGTTTTTTGGAATTTGAATTTCAAAAGGAAAACCTTCCATTAATATGACTTGATTTAAAAACATAGAAATCGCATAAGATGTATTTACCCCTAATTTCTTTAAAATTGTTTCCGCCTTTTCTTTAACTTCTGGCTCAATTCGAATGTGAATTAATTCAGTTTTATTTCTTTTTTTCATATTAGACATATAAATCCCCTCAACATTATTGTATCACTTTTGTTATACATTATCAATTTTATTCTGTAAGATATTAGAAAATAACATTCATAATATTTTTCTAATCATATATTGTTTATAGTATCTAATAGTTTTTTCTGTAGTAGAGAGAACATTTGTCAATTCTGCAATGGTAATATTGTTATTCAAAGAAATTTGCTCAATTATTTTATTTGTAATTTCTTTACCCTCTTCTTTGCCCTTTTCTTTGCCCTTTTCATAATTTGCATTATAAATTACAACGCTAAAATGAGTTTCAGAGGCAAAAAATTCAACATGGTTTTTATTATCATCAACTTTTCGGCCTATTAAGTTCTAATTTTTCTTTAAAATCATAATCTGAACATTCAGATATCAACATATATAACATTTCACAATTACCTCCATAATGCAAAAGATATTAAATTATTCGTTCTCTACTCACTTTAACTCTCAATATCTTCTATATATTTAATTCGTAAAAAAAACAAAAAAGTCTACTTTAAATTTAACTTTTTTTCACTGATACTATTTTTATTCATATACTAACTTGTAATATGGAGAAAAATATGAAATCTAAAATTATCAAATTTCTTTTATTTATTCCTTTAATATTAGGAATAATTCCTTTATCAAGTTGTAAAGATAACGAAAATAAAATTACTATTGCAGAAGTTACTCATTCTTTGTTTTATGCACCAATGTATGTCGCTAAAGAAAAAGGATTCTTTAATGAAGTTGGTTTAAAAGTGGATATAGTCACTACTCCAGGAGCAGATAAAGTAATGGCAGCCTTACTTTCTAAAGATGCAGATATTGGTTTAATGGGCCCAGAAGCAACAGTATACGTTCATCAAAATGGACAAAAAGATTATGCAGTTAACTTTGCCCAATTAACCCAAAAAGATGGCTCTTTTCTACTAGGAAGAGATAAAGTAGATAACTTCTCTTATGATCTATTAAAAGGAAAAACGATTATTGGAGGAAGAAAAGGCGGTATGCCTGAAATGACTCTTGAATACATTCTCAAAAAGAATGGATTAACAATTACTCAAAATGGTGAGAATCCAAATGCTGATGTAAATATTAGAACAGATGTTAGTTTTGACGCTACAACAGGAGTATTTGTCGCTGGTGAATCCGATTATTGTACAGCATTTGAACCAATCGGTACTCAAATAGAAAAACAAAATAAAGGACATATCATCGCATCATTAGGAGATTTACTTAACGAAGAAGTTCCTTATACCTGCTTTTCTTCTTTAAAATCATTTATGGATAAAAATGAAGATAAGTTAATTAAATTCACTCAAGCGATTATCAAAGGTTTAGAATATGTAAATTCAAGTGAAACTAAAGATATCATTCCTTATCTAAAAAAAGATTTCTCTACTTCAGATGAAGAAGAATTAACTAAAGTTATCAATAACTATAAATCCATAGAAGCTTGGCCTACTACAATGAACTTTACTAAAGAAAGTTTTAATAAACTTATTGATATAGTAAAAGAAGCTGGTGAATTAGATAAAGAAGTTATTGTTCCTTATGAAACTTTAGTTACTGATAAATTCATAAAACAAGCAAAATAAAAATGCTAGAGAGTTAATCTTTAGCATTTTTTACTTCTGTTTACAAGCTTATTTATTGTAAATATAGATTAAGCATTTATTATTATCACCATTTTTTACCGTGACCGGTAGATTATCGTATAAAAAAAGAAAACTCATATACAAAAGCGGTAGATTAAAAACAAATCTGATAGTTTGTCATATTACAATCAGACATTTGGCCATGTTTCAACACGATGTTTGGCTAGGATTAGTTTTATATAAATAAAGACATTTATAGTTTTATTATCCCCTCCATATATTATTCATTTTTATTTTTAACTTTAGTTACAAAATCAATTTGTTAAAAAAATCGCTATGGAAATTAATTCATAACGATTTTCTTATTGGATATACTAAGTCAAACACTTTTTATCCATAAATGAAATGATAAATTTTAAAAATTTAATTATATCTACATATTTTATGTTTGCTGTAAAAACATCATCATTATAATTTAATATTAAACAATCTCTATTAATCTCAATATGCATTTTCTTATAATTAAATTTAAATAAATTATTTATAAAAATCACCTCCTACATAATAGAACGTGATTTTTTCGCGCATTTTTTTATTTTACAAATAACTTTGATATTTCAGCTAAATGATTAGTTATTGATAATTTTTCATCATATTCATCATACAAATCAAAACAACAAGTAACACTTTTAATGGATGGCCACAACTTTGAGATTATTCCTTTTCTTAACGCATTACTTAATACATGTTTTTGTCTATATTTAGGCAACACCAACCAATGTAGATCTATATCTCCAATTCTTAAAATAATTGCTTTTTTTATTTTATCTTCTGTTATTACTAAAAATTCATATTCGCGTTTACTATAATGATATTTTCCGTCTCCATCAAACACTTTATTCTTAATTATTCTAAAGCAATGATATATACCATCACAAACTTCTTCGTTTTTGTTTAATTCCACTTTTTTTAAAATTCTAATTAATTTTTCATTTGTCATTTATTTGTGCGCCTTCCTTTTAAAATACTTATTTAAGATAAGTATAATATTACTTTTGTTATTTGATTTCTGTTTTCCATCTGTAACCGACATGTTTTTTATAATTTTATCATCGATTACATTTTCTTTCTTTTGGTAACTAATTGCTTCTTTAAATTTATTTTCATCAGAAACTGTTATTCCTAAAAATACATTTTCTATTTCATAACAAAACCAAACAAATTCATAACCATTAACTTTGCAAAATTTTTGGGCATCTTCTAAAAAAGTGACTGATTCAAAATCTTTATCTATGCGATCTGTATCAAAACAATAGACAATGATATTTTGACCTTTTAAATTTTCTTTTTTATAATTATTTATTTTTGTAGCTACACTCTTATTTTTAAAATTACCTTTTCCACCCATATGAACAAATTGATAAGTGATATCATTATCAGATAAATCATAATAATAATTTATCAACTTTTTGATATAAATATCATCAGTTCGTCTCTTATCATTAGTTTCTACAACAAAAATAATTTGTTTGTTGGCCATATCAATTGTCCTCCTCGAGCAACGAATCGATAAAATCTATCGCGTGAACATTGAATGGTGAATAATCAATTAATCCATTAATATATTTTTTCATAGGTGATTTATTTCCATTTTTCATCCAACTTGTTACTCTTGAATCGTTTGATAAAAAATCTAATGAATGAGAATTATCTTTTAAAACATCTATTGGTTCTAAATTGTGGGTAGTAAAACAAAATTGTCCTTTCGCATAAATCTTCATAAATTCAACAAGTTTAGTAAAATAAACATCGTGAAGATTTGCATCAAATTCATCTATAAAAACAATACGTCCATTAGCACATGCTGATAAAGCATTATAAATTCTTACAAGTTTTTTTATACCTGTACTTTCAAATTCAATATCTACAAGCAAATCTCCATAATTAAAAATCTTATTACAATAATATTCATCTCCATTAATCTTTTTATCAATATCAATACCTGTTAAATTTGATTTGAAAACTTTAATAAATTTATACAATTTATTGATGTTATTTTTATAATTATTAAAATTATCGACCTTAACTACATCTCTATCTTTAACAGAAAAATAGAATATATCCTCGTCTGTTATTTCATTAGTAAATTTGCTCATCATTTCTATTTTATTCTCAATAAATACTAGGTCTTTTAAGTAATTTGTATGAAGATCTTCTTTTTCCATAGAAACAATAATGCTTAACGCAAAAATCTTTAAGCAAATTATAGAAATTTCATAATTTTTCAAATTTGCTTCTTCTAAATAACTAATATTAACAATTGATTTTTTATTTAATAAATTCAAAGAGCTAATATATATTTTAGACTCAAGTAAGTTATCAACACCACGAATTTCAATTATTTTTCCATCTTCAACATATATTAAAGTTTTAAATTTCTCGTCAAGAATTGAGTTTCCACTTAATTTAGAAATCTTTTCACAATCAATAACAACACTATTATTTTTTATAACAAAACTAATGTAATGTCTATAAGTTGCAAAATAAGAACTATCTTTTGAATCATAAAATAACACCGTTGCTTCCACTTCTAACTTATTTGTTTTTTTGTTTATAGATTCTTTTACAAAATTAGAAAAATAGCTATCGTTTAATCCATTTTCATCACAAATTAATCTTTCATAAATATGGACTGCCGAAATAATAGCAGATTTGCCAGCTCCATTAGGACCATAAATAGCTTTAACGTTTGTGTTTTCAAATTTAACTTTTGATTTTATTGTAGAATTACAAAATTTCAAATTAATTGTTTTATCAATATTTTTACATCCATTAACTTTTAATTCACATAAATATGCTTTCATAATTGTCCTCTCACTTTCGCAATATCATTATATCATCTTTTTTGAAAAAATATACATTTTTGTATAATTTTTTTAATTTATATTCAAAATTTATATGTTTTAATACTATTTTTTATTAAATTTCATTAATTTTATAAATTATTTCAACTTTATACTTATTATCATTTATTTTAAAATCAACCTTAGATATTTCCAAAAGATTTATAAAAAGTCGAATAATTAACTAACTTATCACTGTATGATTTAGTAATTTTAAAGTCAGTATTGATCCAATCATAAGGTAAGGAATATTTTTCTGCTACCACATTAATCGCATCATTCATTAATATATTATTTACATCTATACAATCTACATCACTTGTAGACATTCGAAAAGAATAATTCACCAAAATTGATGCTCCACCAACTAGTATAATTTCATAAGAAATATCATTTTTACGATTGTTTTTTCTTATGATTTTAGTCAATTCCTTTAAGTAAACATCTAATTCATCTTTCTTAATTAATTTATATGACATTTTCTACCTCCGATTCAATGATGTTATGTTTCAAAAACTCTTTATTACACTCATTAAATATTTGAGATACTGTAATTTTTTTATTCAATAAAAGAAGGAAAATACTTTCAGAAACATATATCTTATCTAATTTTTGCTTTCTTAATTTGTCATATTTATTCGCTAAAGGCAAATCATTTTTTAAACATATATAGTCAACAAATGATAATAAATAAAAAGCTTTTACATATTCCTTATCTATAACAAGTTTTTCTATTTCTTTGTTGATAAGATATTTTTTCAAAAATTCAGAATCTTTTAATCTTCTATAATCATGACAAATTTCACTTTTATATAAATCGAAATCTCTATTAAATGCAAAATAGTCTAATTTTTTATATGCTAAAAAATCATATAATTCTTCGATTGACATTTTTAAAGAACTAGCTATTTTTTTCATAGTAAGTATTGAGCATTTATCTATGTTTATTTTTTCATTATAAATATCCGATAATGTCGAATGACTAATATCGCTTTTTTTCTCTAAACTATACAAAGAAATATTCTTTTCTTTTAAAATAACTCTTAGCATAAAAACCTCTAAATTATGTCGGTATACCGACCTAATATTATTATATATTATTTCTAAGAATATATTCAATATTTTTTTATTAACGTAAGTATTTATTATTAATTACTCGCATAAATACCTTATTATTTTCTCTATCAATATGTTCAATAATAAAACTAATTGGAGGAAGTATCACTTCATCTACTTCATTTCTAATATCTTCCATTAAATCTATTCTAATAATAGGAGTTCCTTTAGGAACTTCAATTTCAAAAAGAGTAGATCCTTTTGATCCATAAGAGGCATTTTCTGGAATATGAGGCATTAAACTACAAGAAGAAAATCCTTTATATTCTAATACACTATTTTCTTTAATATCACTAATATATTTTGTCTTAATATTTCTATAAACAACTATATCTTCTTCTAATAACGAAAAACTAGACAGCATATTATTAATATCTTGTTTTGCTCTAGAAATTATTTTGTTTCTAACTTCTTCACTATCAATAAAAGGAAAACGCTTTTCAAATACTTTAAATTTTCTTTCTCCTTCTTCTTTAGAACAATTCCATCTTATATCGAAACCCATTTCTAAAGCTTCTTTCATTACTCCTCTTCCGTCTAAATTAATCAAATCTATTATTTCATTAATAACTTTTATATCTTCATTCCACAATAAAGCATTTACTAATAAATAATCATTAGTAACATAAAACTTTAAGGATTCTTTTTGTTCTTCAGTTAAAATAATTTCTTTTTTCATAATCTTCCTTCTTTTATAACAACATTATACTATTTTTTAGATAAAAGACACTATTCCCAAATAAAAAGGGTTCTATAAAAAAGCAATTAATTGCTTTAGTCAACTAATTGCTTTAAAATTATAATTTTACTTTTTTTAATAAGCAGCATCTAAATAATTCATCAATAAGTCACGTAGTATTATATCTGTTTGAATATAATCTTCATCTGATAGAGTGCCAAATTGATCTTCATATCTAGTATTTTCAAATACATAATCTATAACTGCTAATTGATAAATTGTATCATCATCTAAAGAAGTATAACTGCTGAATGAATCATCCATATCCATGTACATATATCCACTGTTGTTTCCGTAGAATTCTTTGATTAAGGATCCGCTAATATTTACTAAAACAACCGCGTTATTAAATGGGAATACTTCAAATACTTCAGCTCTTGTGATATCACCTGAATCAATACTAGCTCTTACACCACCAGTATTCATAATTGCCATATCTATTCCTTCAAATTCATATGATGAATAAACGTAATTTAACATAGCATCAACTGCATACGCACCTAATGTACTATTCGTTAATCCACCGGCAACAGTACCGATAACTTCATTAGATTCATCAATCAAATCTTGATAACTATCAATAATTGTTTGAACATCTGTAGAAATTTCATAATAATATGTTATAGGATTAGTATACATATTTGCAATTTGATGTTTAGTAGCAGAATGATAAGTGTATTCAAATTCTTCATTAACCTTTAATATTACTTCTGCAGCATTTACATTTTTATGGTTACATTGAACAACAGGGATAACCTTTGAGTCACTTCTTGTAACTGTTTCATAAATGTTTTGATGAGTGTGAGCACAGAAGATTGCATCAATTCTACTTGAACCGCTTAATTGTGCAAATTGAGAGTTCATTGAACTATTATAATCATGAGCTGCAACTACAACAACATCACATCCAAGAGTATCTCTTAAATATGCAGATGTAGATTGTACTATTTCTAAAGGTTCAACGAAGTCATAATCTTTAACATATCTATTTAAGATAGAAGTTTCTTGATCTGGACCCATAATACCAATGATACCTACTTTTACACCATCTTGTTCAATAATTGTATAAGCATCTAACCATTCAGGACGAGTTGTAGTTTCTTTGTAATAAATGTTAGCTCCTAAGAATGGGAAGTTAGCTTCACCATTAGTTAAATCACCGTCTCTATAAGCTGCGATTTTATCAATACCCCAGTCAAATTCATGGTTACCAATTACAAAACAATCAACACTAGAAGCATTCAATGCTTCAATCATTGCTAAACCATAAGTTTCACCACAAACATACGAACCTTGGAATGCATCACCATTATGGATGAAAATGTAACCACCATTTGCTTCTTCCAAAGATTCTACTAATGTATCAATACGTCCAATTGAATTGCCTTCACTTGAATCAGTAAACGCACCATGTGTATCGTTTATCATAATAAAATTAATATCGATGTATGTTTGCGAACCTGCTTCTTCAACGATTTCAATTAAATAACACATATAGTTATTATATTGAACACTATATACCATACCAACAGTAATCATATCTCCATCATTAATTCCTGTTGATGAATATGATTTATTATTTTGATAAGTATATGCACCATTTGACCATGTTAATACTGAATCACTAGCACATAATCCGTATACAGTTATTTGATTACCTTGTCCATCATGTAACCAACCATTACCATATGTTGAACCACCATCTTTTAATGTCCAATATGCTGTAACTTCATAGATAACTGTTTTTTCTTCAGTTGGTTTATTATTAACCAATTCTTCAATTGTTGTTTCAATATGAGAAGGTTCTTGACCATCATTTTCAACTTCATATGTTGCAGTTGCCCAATCACTTTCTACATAACCAGTAGAATCACATACTACTTTAACTTTAATTATATCATTAGCATTTAAAGTTACTACATCATATACATTATCAGAAGTTTGTTCTTCGCCATTATTAATAACATAAACGTATGTAATATTTCCTTTTATATTATGATATTCACTAAATGAAACTACACCTGTTTCAGAAATTGTAATTTGAGGAGTAACTAATTTTATAGAAGTATTAATTTCTTCTGATTGACTAGCAATATAAGCATTAAAATCTTCTGGAAGTGCTCTTACTTTATAAACTTTTCCTACTTCAACATAGCAAGATAATCTATTAGTAGTAGTCAACACTTCATTAGTTGAAACATAAATAATTTCATATCGAGCAGCATTTTCTACAGCCTCCCAAGTTATTCTACCTGATTCAGCATCATAAGTTACATTAGGAGAACTTAATTTAATTCTATTATCTTCAATAGTAACCACTTTAGAATAATCAGAATCTTCTAAATTAACATCTGATGAGCTTGCTTTAACTTGGAAAGTATCGCCATCTTTTAATCCAGAAACGGAAGGTTCAGTAGTTTCTAATTCTTCACCATCATTAATTTTATAGATATATTTATCTGCACCATTTATATAATCCCAAGAAATAGTAACATCATTTTCATTATAATTTTGATAGAAATCAACTGGTGTATATAGTTTACAAGCTTCACAAACAAACCATTCACTCCAATCTCCATCAGTATAATAATCATTATATTCATCCTCGACTAATTTAACTCTCATTGAATAACCTTTAGCTAAATTACCAATCTCCCAACGAGTATCTTGAGTATAAGATCCTACTAAATCTTGATTATCATCTCTTACTTCAATAATATATTTATCCCAATAACCATCATTAACTGATTCAGGAATAATTATATTAAATTGGCCATATTGTTCCATTGTATTATAAATTTCAATACTTGCTTGAGGTAATTTACCTTTAACTTGATATTCAAGCGAACCTTCAACGTCGTATGGATGATCTAAAGTATATTCTTTTCCATACATAATATAAGTATATCTAACTAGATAATTTCCAGGAGTTAAAGAAGATAAATCAACATTATTCATATCAAATGTAATTGGTTCTAATGTTCCATATGGGAATACATCATTAATATTTCCACCTTCAATTAGAACTCTTCTAATGTCATTTAACCATTTATCTTCATCAATTGGTGTATGTTCTTTTTCTTGACTCCATAATACTAAAGATATTTTATCATAATCTCCAAATAAAGCGATTTGATTAACATAACCTAATGCTCTATTAGTTTCATTACCTGCACTATCTCTAGACATTAATTCTAAATGTAAAATATTATTTTCATCAATATAGAATTGGTCTCCACCTAAATCATAATCATATTTTGTAAATAAGAAATCATCACTAGATAAACCTGGATCAATAGTGAAATAACCACTACTTAATTCACGATTTTCAATTTCATCACCATCATTATAATCAATATCACCAGAAAGGATATATTGCCATGAATTAGAGTCTACTTTTTTATTTATAGAATCTGGTAAAACAATGTAATATTTATTATTTCCTACCTTGAAGAATTCTTCATCTTTACCATATACAAATTCGTATAAGTAAATACCTTTTTCAAGTTCTATTTTCCATTCATCTAAACTAACTTCACTATAATAAGATTCAATTAGTTCTTGAACTTCTTTTAATTTATTACATTCTTTATATGCGTTATAGTATTCTTCACTACGCATATCTAATGTTTCCATTAATGCTTCTAAATCTGAAATTATACTTGGATTTTCAATTAATTTTATCGCTTCTTGAGCAATATATTGTTTACTACTAGTATAGAATACTTGAAGTTTTAAATTATCAATATTATATCTTCCATCTCCAAATTCAAAACCAATAATACTATCATTTACTAATCCAAAGACTGTATTAGAATTCATCCAAGGAGAATCAAGACCTTCAATAAATGCATATTCTTGAGAATATTGTTCAATACCAATAGAGTTTTTATAATAAACTTTAACGATATATTCTTTATCATTTAAGATGTTTTCTTTTATTTCTACAGAACCATCAAATTCACTAGTATAAACAACTTCATCTTCCCAAGTACAAATTTCTATCTTTGTAAAGCTAAATGAAGTATCCTCAATACTAGCATCAACATTAATAAGTGGATAATATTTTTCACTTTCTTCATCTAATAAGATTTTAGAACTAACTTCTATTGATATTGCTTCTTCAGTTTTAAATAGAGAATTACCATTACAGTGAACAGTGATTCCTTGACCATCTCTAATATCACCTAAAACAAATTCCATTACTTGATAATAAGTATCTGCACTTAAATTATTAAATGTAATTTCATTATCACCACTTTTTAGTTTATATTGACCTAAAATTTGATTATCATTATCAAAGATAATCACTCTATGCCATCCAGAAATTAAAGTAGCTAAATTATCTTCATCAACTACATTAACATTTACTGTTATTGAAGATGCAGTTGAAGAAATATGTGAAATAGTTACTGTAGGCATTTTTTCTTGATATGGTAAACCAATAGAAACAGTATCATTATTTTCATCAATTAATATTGCTTTTCCATTTTGACTAATATTATTACCTTCAACATATTCAATTTCAGTAACTTCATATGAAATTTCTCTATATGAGTTTTCAGGTATAGTTACTGCAACATAAACACAGTTTAAATATGACTCTCCATCTTCAACAAAGAAAGATTGAAGATCACCACCAGTTTGATATTTTTTACCATTTAATTTTAATGATAAAATTGTATTTTGATCAGGATTATCTAACCAAATTTGAATATATACTACTCTTCCACTCGCACTATAAACATCATAATCACTACTAATAGGAGCATCTTCACCTAAAGAGTTATTAGGATCACCTAAATAACTTCTTAAAGCATCTTCAAATGATACTCTATCACTATTACGAGTAAATGAAGGATTATTGCTACTTGAAGGTTGTTCATTAGAAGCAATAATACCCAAATATGTAGGAGCAGTAGTTGGATTAGGAACTACACTAGCAACATAAGTCTTTGCTTCTGAATATCCACTATCAATATAAGATTCCCCATCACCAATCGCTCTAACGACAATAGAATCACCATCATTTAATTGGACTGATGTTGAATTAATAGAAACTTCACTACCATTATTAATTTTATATTTATATCCTGTTGCATTCTCAACAGCATTCCAAGAAGCTAAACCAGATTCAGAAATAGTTACTACAGGAATTGATAATACTTCTGGAACAGGAATAGTTCCAACTACATAAGTTTTAAGTTCACTGTACTCACTACTTAGATATTCTTCACCATCACCAATAGCTTTTACTTGTAAACTTTGATTTGCTTGTAAAACTAGGTAAGTAGTAGTCGCAGGTAAAACTTGTTCACTACCTCCATCTAGAATATACATATATCCTAAAGCATTTGGAATAGCATCCCAAGTCGCTAAACCTAAGTCTGAAATAGTTACTACAGGTGTAGATAATACTTCTGGAGCCTTTGGTGCTTCATAAGTTTTAACTTCACTATATGCACTATCAAGATACTGATCACCATCTCCTAAAGCCTTAACTTTAATTGATTGACCATCTTGTAAAATGACGTAAGTTGTTGTATTAGGAACATTAACTTCTGTTCCTCCATCAATTACATAGATATATCCACTAGAATTCTCTATTGGTCCCCAAGTTGCTAGACCAATAGAAGAAATAGATACTTCTGGAACATCTAAAATAATTGGCTCGTTTTTTTCTTCTGAACTAGATTCACTCAAACTTTCGGAACTAGACTCACTTGAACTCTCTGAAGATGGTTCGCTTGAACTCTCTGAAGATGTCTCGCTTGAACTCTCTGAAGATGTCTCACTTGAGTTTTCACTAGATACTTGTTCACTAGAAGATGAACTTGCTTCTTCACTACTAGGAGAACTACTCTCTTCACTAGAATTTTCTTTAGAAGATTCAGACGATACTTCCATAGAAGATTCATTTGAACTAGATTGTCCTTGACTTGAACTAGAATTTTCACCCAAATTACAAGCCACTAATCCTAAAGACAAAAAAACAGAAAGTAAAAAAAACATTTTATTATAAAATGTACCCAGTGAAATAGACACTTAATAAAAAAGTGGACTACTCACTGGGTTTTTCTTATGAGATAATAAAAG
>SVBA01000038.1 GCA_015059095.1 Erysipelotrichaceae bacterium | reverse complement strand
GGTTGAAGATGATTAATAAAAAGAATGAAAATAATAACCAATCTTCCGCTACTTTGAGAAGAATCAGAAGAATCTTGGATAATGAAAATGTTCATAAGGTTAGGGAGATTATTGAAGCTGAAAATTCTCTTATTAACCAGAAAAACAATATACTAACTTTTCATTTAAAAACTAACAATATTGAAGAAGTTCCGGTTAGAGTTCTCATCGACTCTGGGTCTGATTTGAACTTTATCCACCCTAGTTTCGTCCGGGCATTTGGTATTGAATCTTCAAAAATTGAAAAATCTTTCAAAGTTACTGGCCTAGGTAACGGTATTCGTACAGTCTACAAAGAAACGGAGAAGTGCATTCTTCGTTTCAGGAATCATTTCGAAGTAATAAAATTTTACGTTTTAGAAATTCCTGATGTTGATGTAATTCTAGGTCTACCATGGATCGAAAAGCATTGTCCATTGAACTACCATGATGCAAGAAAGATCACCTTTGGTTCTAGCTATTGTGCTTCTCACTGTAACCATGGAAAGAGGAAAAGAAGAGGTAAGAAAAGAAATAATAGAAAAAACAAATACAAACTTGTAACTACTGAAGACTTAATAAAGGAAGAAGAGATGCCTAAGGACACTCCTATTCCCTCTTTGAAAAGAAAGTATGCCTGGGAATCCGATGAAGAAAAAGATGATGCTGAATACGTTAGAGGCCGCCGTGTTAAAACAATTAACGAGTCCGATGATAGTGATTTAGAAGATAATTTTATGAATGAGTTTATTAGTGATAGTGAATTAAATTGTATTTTTAATAATAGTGATATTTCTAATTCATGTAAAAATGATAATTCATGTAATAAAAATTTTTCATGTAATAATATAAAAAGTTTAAATAAAAATAAAAAATTGGTCGCCGAACCAACAAACTATTTTAGTAAGTGTTTTGATAATTTTAATTATTCTTACCATAAATTGAAATCGAGTGAAATTGATTCTTTAGTTGATAGTTTTAATTGTTATATTGATGTTGATATTAAAAGATGTAATTGTATTAAGAAAATACGAAAGGACAATTTTAAAATTAAATTAAATAATAATAAATCTATTGTAATTCCTTCCCATTGTTTAGATTTTGCCGCAGTCTTTAATGAAAGAAATTGTGATGTGTTGCCACCACATCGTGAGTATGATTGTGAAATTAAATTAAAGGATAATTCTAATTTATTTTATGGTCCTATTTATCCTTTAACAGAAACAGAAAGGGACGAATTAAAAAAGTATCTTAAAGAAAATTTAGAAAAAGGTTTCATTAGGAAATCTACGTCCCCAGCTGGTGCTCCTATTTTATTTGTTAGAAAAAAGGATGGCACCTTAAGATTATGTATTGATTATAGGAAGCTGAATGATATGACAATTAGAAATTCATATCCCCTCCCTTTAATCGGTGATTTATTAGATAGAGTTAAGGGTGCTAAGTATTTTACTAAGTTAGATTTAAAGTCGGCTTATAACTTAGTAAGAATTAAAGAAGGTGACGAGTACAAAACTGCCTTTCGAACTCGTTATGGGCATTTTGAATACCTCGTCATGCCTTTCGGGCTAAAGAATGCCCCTGCAACATTTCAACATTTTATTAATGATGTTCTCAGCGATTATTTGGATGATTTTGTTATTTCCTATATTGATGATATTCTTATATATTCCAATAGTCTTGAAGAACACCACGAACATATAAGAGAAGTTTTAAGAAAACTACTTGATAATAAGTTATATGATAAGTTAGAAAAATGTGAATTTGATGTTACAAAAACCACATTTCTTGGTTTTGTTTTATCACAAGATGGACTCGAAATGGATAAAGAAAAAGTAAAAGCTATTCTTGATTGGCCAATCCCTACTACAGTAAAAGAAGTTCAATCTTTTATAGGTTTAAGTAATTATTACAGAATTTTCATTAAAGATTTCGCTAAAATCGCTAATCCTCTACACAAGCTTACAAGAAAAAATGTTCCTTTTAATTGGGGTCCTGATCAACAGAAAGCTTTTGATAAACTTAAAGAACTTTTTACTTCTGCACCTATCCTCAGACATCCTGATAGTAATAAGCCTTTTATTGTAGAAACTGATGCTAGCAATTTTGCGGTTGGTGCTATTCTCTCTCAAGAATTTGAAGGACAACTTCATCCCATTGCTTTTATCTCTACGAGCTTAACTAAGTCTCAACGTAACTATCAGATTTATGACAAAGAATTACTTGCCATAAAAGTTGCTCTCGAAGAATGGCGTCATTATTTGGAAGGTGCTCGTCATCAATTCATTATCTATACTGATCATAAGAACCTTACTTTCCCTCGGAAACCTGAAATGCTTTCTCAACGTCAAATTAGATGGTATGAATTCTTATCAAGATTTGATTTTAAACTTGTTTATCGTGCTGGTAAAAAATCTGGTAAACCTGATCTACTTTCAAGACGTAGTGATCATTTATTTGCTAATAACTCTCGCTCCATTTCTTGTTGTGTTATTAACTGTATTGATAGTAAGAAAGATTCTTTGATAAACTCCATATTAGCTTCCTTAAAGGATGATGATCTTTTTATTCGTATTTCTAAATTCATTAGTGATGATAAAATTGATAATGCTCCAATTAAAAATATTGATAAAGTTTCTTTTGATAAAGAAGGTTTTCTTCTATTTGATAATCTAATTTATGTTCCTAAATGCCTCCGTACTAGAGTTCTTGAATTGCATCACGATTCTGTTTCAGCTGGTCATTTTGGCATCAATAAAACTGTTGAACTTATTTCTCGCAATTTCTGGTGGCCTAAATTACATAATGATGTAAAGAAATTCATTAAGTCTTGTGAAACTTGTTGTAAATCCAAAATTCCAAGACATAAGCCTTATGGATTGTTATCTCCACTTTCTACTCCTAATAGAGCTTGGTCTGACATCTCTATGGATTTTATTGTTGAATTACCAAAATCCAAAGATATGACCACTATTATGGTTGTGGTGGATCGTTTAACTAAAATGGCTCATTTCATTCCTTTTAGATGTTTACCTACTGCTGCTATTGCTGCCGATTCTTTTATTAATAATATTTTTAAGCTTCATGGTTTTCCGGATTCGATCATTTCTGACCGTGGTACTCAATTCACTTCTGATTTCTGGAATCGGTTATGTTCACTTCTTGATATCAATCACTCATTTTCCA
>SVBA01000014.1:4906-51342 GCA_015059095.1 Erysipelotrichaceae bacterium | reverse complement strand
TTGCTTTTTTATCCGACTTTTTTACTCTTTTCTATACAAACTTTTATTTGTTGCATTTAGTTGTGTAATTAACTATTTTTTTAAAATAGATTTAATTTTTTCAATTAACAAATCAGTTGCAACACTATGTGAGAAATCATTTGGAATAATAATATCTGCATATCTTTTTGTTTTAGAAACAAAATGATGATACATCGGTTTAACTGTAGTTAAATATTGTTCAATAATATGTTCAAAAGATCTACCTCTTTCTACCATATCTCTTTTGATTCTACGGATTAATCTTAAATCTTCATCACATTCTACAAAGATTTTAATATCTGCTAGTTCTCTAATTCTTTCATCTTCTAAAATTAGAATACCATCAAGAATAATAACCTTTTTAGGTTCAACAATTTCATATTTATCACTTCTAGTTTGAAGCATAAAATCATAAGTAGGCTTTTTAATAGATTTACCATCAATTAAATCTTTTAATTGAGAAATTAATAATTCATTTTCTAGACTAGATGGATGATCATAGTTTGTTAATTTTCTTTCTTCTCTAGTTAAATGAGATTGATCCTTATAATAATCATCATGTTTAATAATTGCAATATCTTCTCCACCTAAAGCATCATAAATTTCTTTAATAACAGTAGTTTTACCACTTGCAGATCCACCAGCAACTGCTATTACAATAACTTTTTCCATTAAAATCACCCCACTAAACTTTATTATAAAGAATATATTGTTCAAATTAAAGTTAATTAATTTAACTTTCTAACATAGATTTATATAGAGGTCTAATTTTATGAAATCAAAATCTATTGTAAACTTATATGTTGTACAAAAAGGAGACACTATCGATTCAATTATTAAAAAATTTAATATGTCAAAAGAAGTGTTTTATCGTTACAACAAAATGACAAAATATGTTCCATTAGTAGAAAATCAACCTTTACACATTATTAGTTTTTATGAAGAACAAATTATTGAAATGGATCTAGAAAATGAAAAGCTATCTCTTGCACTTACTAGTATTGCTCATCTATTTAAAGAAGGATATGCTTCCATCCTATATTTCCCTGAAAACTTCAGTATTGTTAAAAGAAATTTACTTTATCAAAACACTATTTTAGTTGATGAATTTACTACTCTTTCAAAGGATGAAAAAGCAAAAGTTGTTGAAATATTAGAAAGTATATCTTCTAAATTATTTTCTATAATTCCAATCTTACAATCTTCAAATAAAGAGATACTAACTGAATATAAAAAAGAATTAAATTCTCTACTCGAAGAATTCGATAATTTAATAATTAAATATGATTCTAGTGTCAACGTAGATTTATTAAAAACCACATTTAGAGACATTTCTAGCCTCGTAATCAAACTATCTATAAAATTATTCACAAAAGATTATTATGAGGCTGATATTGTCTTTAATGAACTATTAAGTAAAATAGAAATAATTAATAAACTTGGAATACTAAAATAATAAAAGACGTTAGTCATAGACTAACGCCTTTATTTCAAAAAATAATTAACAAATTAAGAATTAATAATCAATTACGATTGAATCCCAGTATGTTGTATATCCTAAGTTATTTGTGATACGAACATATTTATATGTATCAACACTAGCTTTTACTTCATATTCTTTAGTACCTTTAACTGTATTCATTAATACTGTTTCAGCTTCTGAGAAATCAGCATTATTTGAGAATTCAAATTTCATCATACCTTCATTATCATATGTTGATTTTGTTGCAGCAAAAGTTAATTTAACTGATTTAATACCACTTTCAATTGCACTAGCTGTTTGAATTGAAGAAGCAACACCACCTTCAGATGTTTTGTTTCTCATTTGAAGACCATCATTTTTAGTAGCATCGTCTCTATTTGTAAAACATGAAACTTGAGTATATTTCATTTTAACGCCATCAACTGTAGCTTCACCATCACCATAAGCAACGTTAGTTCCAGCAAAACCTAATAATTTAGCATTTGTTAAACCTACTTCTGTTTTTGCAACTGTAACTTTAACATCATAGAAAGAACAATTGAATGAAGATGGATTATCAATTGTAACTTGAGCAACCTTTGGAGAAACTTCTAATAAATTTCCAGTTAAAGTATGAGCAATTTCTTCACCAGTTGCATCTGCGCCTTTATGGAATTTGAAGTTATCATATGTGCCATATTGTTCAATTTCTAATTTAGAAATAACGTAACCTTCTGGTACACTGATTGTTAATACGTCACCATCAATGCTCTTACCGAAGTAAACAGCTTTGAAATCTTTAAATAAGTTTTTAACTGAGAATTTTACATCAACTTCTTCTGAAGCATCATAAGTAACTGCCTTAACTGTAACATCTTTAGTTTCTGGAGTTTTTGATGATACTAAATCATCAACTTTAGCAGTACCAACAAATCCATCATATTTTAAAGCTTCTGTTTTAATAGTTAATTCAACTTCTTTAGTTGATTCACCAATTGTAACTGTAGCTTTAACTTTATTAGTTGTTTCAACTGGAGTTGGAGTAACAACAATTTTACCATCTTTAATTGAAACAGTAGCGTTTTCTGCTGGAGAAATAACTTCTAATGCAACTGTAGCATATGAAGGAATTTCAAATGCGATTTCTTGTGCAGCATTATATGATTCTAAAATAGCACCTTCTAATGCACCTTTAACAAGAACATGTTTTTCGTCAACTGATAATTCAGCTTCTTTTGTTAAAACATGAGGAGCGATTGATGAAGGATAAATTTGGTAAGCTTTAGAATAAACTGTAGAAATACCTTCAACTGTGAATGTATAACCTTTTTCTAATGCATCATTGAATAATGCTTTCCAAGCTGCGATTTGATCAGCGTTTAAGAAATAGTTATTTTCATAGATGTTGAATTGAGTTTTTCCTTCACCAACTGTGAACCAGTAATAACTGCCATCAACTTTTATTGGAGTACATTTTTCTAATTTAACTGGAATATTTTGATATTTGTTAGCTAATTCGCCATCAACTTTATTTGAAGTAGCTGCTGCAAAATCTGCTGAAGCGTTAACTACAGGAATTGTAGTACCTTCACCAATAACTTGGTAAGAACCACCAGCTTTAGTTTCTTCTTGACCATTGTAAATAGTTTTAGCACCAGTAGCAATAATTAAATCACCAGCTTTAGCGCCTGTTGATGTTGGTTTATAGATATAGTAACCATTACCTTTATCATCTACCATATAGAGAGAACCAGCACTTGAAGAACCAGATTCTTTAGCAATAACATCAACAACTGTACCTTTAACAGTGATTGAATCGCCATCAGCTGCTTTATCCCAATCTTCATGAGTATTTATTGTTAATACTGGAGTATTGAAGTCAATAGCATGTTTAGCTGCTTCTTCAGCATAAACATCTTTTAAAGTGATAGATTTTTTACCTAATGTAAATGTAGGAACTAATTTTACTGTTGAAGCTTCAGTAACTTTACCATCATAATAACCAACGTTTACTGTTGAGAAGTTGTCGTTTTTCTTAGTTAATGAGAATGCATCTTGTGAACCAGTTACTTCTAAAGTCCAAGTGACTGATACTGTTTCATCACCAACTAAAACTTTGTTAACAACATCGAAAGATGCTGTAACTGATGAATCGTCTGTAGCTCTATACATTTGCCAGACATATTCAGCTGCTGCAGTTAATGTTTCTTGACTATTATCACTACAGCCTACAGCAACAGTTCCAACCATTAAAGCTGCTGCTGATAAAGTTAATAATTTCTTTAAATTCATTTTGTTTTTCCTTTCTTTATTATTTTTAAGCAATAACCATATCACTATAACTAAATACTTTTACTTGATATGAACCATTGTAATAATCAACGATACCTGTAACAGAGATAGTTTTATTTAATACGTCTGCTTCAACGACTAGTTTTCCTTCGTCGTTAGTTAACACTTCTGTTCTAACAGTAATTTCTTTACCGTTTTCATCGCTACAAGTTAATGTCATTGCTCCATCAGAAGCTCCTCCATTATCAGTTGTATAAACGCGATTTACAGTTAAGTTTTTCACTTGAACTAAAGTGTTATTAAGAGTTTCAGTATAAGAAATACCATCATAAGGATCGGTTTCTTCTACTTTTGTTTTATTTAAGTCAGTAGCAGAAATTTCTTTTAATGGGATTTCTACACCTGTCTCAATAAGTCTTGTATTTTTTTCATAATTTGGTTTCATTTTCATATATGTTAGACCAGATACTTGATAAGTATCTCCGCCTTCATAATAAGTAAATGTACCACAGATAGATACTTTATTACCTTCTAATAATAATGATTTACCAGTGAAATTGTTGCCTAAATATACTTGTAAGCCATAAGTTAATCCACTTTCTTCATCATAATCTTGAACATAAATTGTATCGCCGTTATCCTTAGAAACAATTGATTCAAATCTAACTAGTTTACCAACATAGTCTTCTTTAAATGTTCTTAAACCTTTAACAGTTGTTTCAATATATGCTCCATAGTAATAGTTAGCATCTCTATTCATATAATCAATATTGTTTGAAGTATTAATAGTGATATAATCGTTTACTTCATCTTCACCTATAACATACATATTGTAATAGCCCGGCTTTGAAGTATCTTTTTCAACATATACCTTTGCTGCATCTTCTTTAGAAGTAGAAGTAGAAGCAACACCTTCTTCAATATTTCCTGTAAAATATGAGACTGTTCCTCCAATATCTAAACCTAAATAATATTCAATCTTCTTAGATTTAGATTCTTCTAAATTTAAGATATTGATAATATCTTGTGGACTATCAATTAATGCATACTTATCATCATATAAATGAATATTATTATTTTTTTCCAACTCAGTTTGTTTGAAAGAAACAATGTTTTTATTTCTCTTAGTTGAACCCAAAATCCAACCTTGAGCATCGATTAATGAATCAGAATTATCATCAAATCTCCAACTAGAAGCAGCTTTAGAGAATACTGGTAATTCTAATGTATTTGATTGAGAATATGTAGATTGGAATACATCCTTATAACATAAATCACCTAAAGATTTAGCATAAGATAAACCTTCTTGAAGAATTTCTAGGTTTAAGCATTTAAATTCATTAGATTCTGCAGTTTTATACCAAACATAACCTAAATATCTTGAACCAGTAGAGTCTAAATTCCATTTGTCATCATTTGATTCAACAATAATTTCTGTTGCATTTGATAATTTAGATTTATTGAAATTAGATGCTGTTTTACCCCATTCTTGAATTTGACCTGTTGATTCAGGAGTATCGATACCTAAATAACGAAGTTTTAAGATACCATCACTTCTAATCAAATGTCCTTCTGGGAAAGAAGCTTTATCTTGATCACTAATATAGAAGTGAGTTGTATCACCATCAATTAGCAATTTAGTTGTAACTTTTACATATTTTCTTCCAGAATTTGCATCAAACTTTAAATTTGATGCATAATCGACTTTTTCTGGATAAACTTTTTCTTGGAATGGCTTATCTCCACCACCACAAGAAGTTAATGATAATGCTGTACCTAATGTAAGTAAACTAGCTAATCCTAAAATTAATATTTTTTTCATAGATTTCACCTACTATTTTTGACAATTTGCTACAGCATCAGCAAATACAGTGTTAATATCTTCACCTTTAAATACTCTATTAATAATAGTACCTACTTGATCACGAGCCATTGAAGAACCATCAAATGCTGGAGAAGTAAAGTAATTTGCTTCTTGTTCTACACAAACTTTAGTAGATAAAGCTTGAATATTTGTTTTATCATTTAAGAATTCTTTATAAGTATCGTTTTCAAATACTGATTTAATAACTGGAGTATAACCTGAAGTCATTGAGAATTGAGCTTGGAATTCAACATTAGTTGTAAAGAATTTTACAAATAACCAAGACGCCATAATTTTTTGAGGATCTGTATTATTGAAAATACAAACGTTTGGACCTTGTTGAATTACTGCCTTATTATCTTCATTACATTGAGGAACTGGAACAATATCAACTTCAAATCTACCATCAGATGGACTTTGGTGAGATGCACCAGCAGAAGAACCAATAGTCATGAAACTATTTTGTTTATCTGTAGTTGTAAATAATGTTGAAGTATAACCACCATATAATGATTTAGTAGTTAACCAACCCTTATCAAACCAATTTTTGAATGTTCCAACAAATTCCTTTGCACTATCATTATTAAATAAATAGTTATTTCCTGTTGCTGCAGTATAAGGAATATTGTTTTGAGCACACATTGTAATGAACCAGTTTGAATCTGAATCATAACCTAATGGAATTGAGTCTGGGTATAATGCTTTTAAAGCGCCACAAACATATTCCATTGATGTTTTATCATTTTCATTTTCACTGAACCAATGAGTTGGAGCAGTTAAGTCGTGTTTTTCAAATACTGTCTTATTGTAATATAAGACTTCAGAAGATTTTGAGAATGGTAAAGAATACATCTTTCCATCACCTAATGAAGAACCTTCTTCATAATATGCTTTTACAAAATCAAACACTTCTGCATCACTAAATCCATAAGTTGGATCATCGATTAAGTTATCTAAAGTAATTACTGATTTTGCAGTGTTATACGTTGCGATATGGTCTGGATAACAATATGCAACGTTAACATCTGATTTACCTGATGCAATTTCAGTATTCATTTGGTCACGAACATCATCATAACCACCAATAAATTGTGCATCAACGTGAATATTTGGATATAAAGCATTAAAATCTTCTAAATATAAATTGAAAACATTTTGTAAATCTTGTCCCATTGTAGTATAGAATTTAATAGTTACATCTTGAGAAGTATTAAATCCTTCTTCAGGAACTTGGAAGTTTACAGGACCCATTTCAGGTTTAGGATCTGAACAAGACACAGCACCACATAATAACATAGTTGAAATTAATGCAGTTTTTAATAAAGATTTGTTATGTGTCATATGTTTCTCCTTTTTTTCTAAATTTTAATTATAGAGCTGCTTTACATTTTGCAATTGCATCAGCAAATGCTGTATCAATATCTGTGCCTTTGAAGTATTGAGTAATTAAGTTACCAACTTGAGAACGAGCTTCAGAAGAACCAACGAATGCTGGAGATGTGAAGTAGTTGTCTACTTGATCCATACAAATTTTTGTAGCATAAGCTGGAGCTCTATCTTCTTGTGGAGTAGCTTCGTTTTCAGCAGAAGCGATGTGAGCAGCGTATGTTTCATTTTCCATTACTGATTGAATTACTGGAACATAACCAGAAGCAATTGAGAATTCAGCTTGGAATTCAACATTAGTTGTAAACCATTTTGCTAATTTCCATGCAGCATCAATTTTTGCTTGGTTGCCATTATTTAATAAACAAACAGATGGACCTTGAGAAATAACTTTTTTGTTGTTTTCATTGTGTTGAGGGATTTGTGCCATACCAACTTGGAATGGATCTTTTCCGCCAACTGCATCTGGACATTGGTGTTTAGCACCAGCTGATGAACCAATTGACATATATGATTTTTGATTTTCTGCACCAGTTTCAATGAATAAACCTGATGTATAAGAACCATAAATAGCTTGAGTTGTGATATAACCTTTATCATACCAAGCTTTAAATTTTGCAAAGTGATCTTTGTGAGCTTGAGTATTGAATAAGAAGTTTTCACCTGTAGCAGATGTATATGGTAAATTCATTTGTTCACATTGTGTAATAAAGAAGTTAGCTTCTGAGTCATAACCTAATGGGATAGAGTTTGCATCGTATTCTTTTAATTTTTTACAAACATATTCCATAGATGTTGGATCGTCTTCACCAAACCATTTTGTTGGAACTTGTAAATTTAATTTTGCGAATACATCTTTATTGTAATATAAGATTTCAGTAGATTTTGACCATGGTAACATATAAGTTTTACCATCACCAAATTGTGAACCTTCCTTTAAGTATCCTGGAATGAAATCATTATATTCATCATCTGATAAACCTACGTTTTTGTCATCGATATAAGAATCTAATGCAACAACTTTCTTTGTTTTGTTATAAAGAGCAACGTGGTCAGCATAACAATAAACGATATCTGGACCTGCACCAACTGATAACTCAGTTGCAGTTTGATCTCTAACTTCATCATAACCACCGATTTCATTGTTGTGAGTTACTTTAATGTTAGGATATTCAGCATTGAAATCTTCTAAATAAGTATCAAATACTGCTTTTAAGCTTGCACCCATTGTTGAATAGAAAGTAATTTCGACTTCTTCATTAGGGTTTTGAGATGATCCTGGATTACCACATGAAGCTACTGAAAGTAATGAGCCTAATAGTAATACTAATGATAATTTGTTAATTTTTTTCATTTTCTTTTTTTCCCTTTCCTTTTTTATATGAATAAGATACCACATACGGATATCGATATTCCTAACCTTTAATACCGCTTCTTGAAACACCCTTCATAATGTATTTTCTTAAGAAGATAAATACTAAGAATAGTGGAGCGGATACAATTACTACTGCTGCCATTTGCGCAGGATAGTTGATCTTGTTTTCATCACCATCAACGAAGAATGATGCACCACGAAGACCATTAGTAATTAATTTATGAGTTGTATCGTCTGTAACTAAACGAGGCCAGATATATGAGTTCCAAGCACCCATCATCTTTAAAATTGTAATAGAAATTAATGAAGGAAGTGCTAATGGAATCATTACTTTTAATAAGTATTCCATATCTGTTTTGCCGTCTACTTTAGCAGCAAGATATAACTCGTTTGGAATTTGTTTGAAGTTTTGTCTTAATAAATAAATATAGAAGACAGATACTAAGAATGGAACAATAAGTGCTGTGAATGTATTTTTCCAATCTAAGAATACAATAACTGTTTGATAGTTAGTAATTGTGAATAATTCACCAGGAATCATCATTGTTGCAAGCATGAATGCGAACATTGAATCTCTTCCTTTGAATTCTAATCTAGCAAATGCAAATGCTGATAGAACTGTAATAACTAATGATAATAAAGTTGATACTAAACCAACATATACTGTATTTAAGAATAATAAACCCAAGTTAGCTGCAGAATATGCATCTACATAGTTTTTCCAGTAAACTGTTTGAGTAGGCCAGAAAGTTGGAGTAGATAAAATATATTCATCATAAGTTTTTAATGATGAGATAATCATCCAATAGAATGGGAAGATTACCACGATTGCTAAGAAGAATAAGAATGCATAAATAATGACTGTTACTATTGTTTTTTGAATTTTTGCATTTCTTTCTACCTTTTTTACATCATAAGTTGCTGCATCTTTTTTAAGCGCTGCTGCTAAAGAGTTATTAGCAGAAGTTAAAGCCGAATATTTAGATGTAGCTTCTTCTAAATTAGGAGTTTCAACGTTTAAGTTTTTATTTTCTTCCATATTGCACCTCCTAATAATGAGTATTCTTGCTAGATACATATAGGTTAACTAATGTAACTGCTAGAATAATTCCGAATAAGATTAATGAAGCAGCAGAAGCAACCCCATAACTATTACTAGAAATTTGTTTATAAATATAACCAACGATTGTCATTAATGATCCATCACCAGCAGGACCCATATCTTCACCGAAGATACCGACAATACTTGAATATTCTTTAAATCCACCAATAAATCCTGTAATTACTACATATGCAATCATAGGAGATAATAATGGAACGGTAATTCTAAAGAATGTCCTAATTCTTGAAGCACCATCAATTTTTGCCGCTTCATAATATTGTTTATTAACACCTTGAAGACCACCTAATAAAATTAAGATTTTAAATGGTAAAGCGTTCCATACAATATAGATAACCATTACAGTGATATTTGCTACATAAGTAGAAGCACCTTCTTGGTTAATATTTTTAAATGCGTTAATCCAGTTAATAGGATCTCCACCAAATGCTTGAATTAAGTTATTAACAATACCCCAAGATTGAGCAATATAACCTCTTTCAACTCCATTAGAGTCAACATAGATGTTATAAATTTCAAATGTACCTGTATAACCTTGAACTTCTACAGAAGTAAGACCAACGATATTGAACATCATAGCGAATACCATACCGATGGCAATTGAGTTAGTTACATAAGGTAAGAAGTAAATTGTTTGAAGTAATTTACCTAGTCTACCGATTGAGTTTAAACATACAGCAACAATTAATGCTAAGAAACATGATAATGGAACTGTAAGAACACAAAGTAATACGGTATTTTTTAAACAAGTTAAGAAATCTTTATATTGAATAACTTTTGTAAAGTTTGCAAAGCCGATAGCATATTGTTCTCCACCAACTGCACCTAAAGGTTGATAACCTTCAAGTAAAGAAATTTTAACAGTATTAATAATTGGATAAACAGTAAATACTGCTAATAAAATAAGTGCTGGTAGAAGATACACCCACGCTTTCCATTGTTGTTTTGAATCTACCATATACTAACTCCTTTATTCTTTAGAGATAACTCTTTCTTCTGTTTCCTTATTGAATACGAATGTTTTATAAGGTTTTAAAGTGAAGTGAACTTTTCCGTTAGCATCAGGAACAACATTTGTATCTGAAGCAATAATCGATCTAATGATTGGAGTTTCAGCTGCTGGATGTGTGGAAACAATTGAGCTATCTCTTCCCATTACTTCGACAGATTTCATAGTTGCACTGAATGGACCATTTGGATCAACATTGAATCCTTCAGGTCTTACTGCAACATAAACTTCTTGATCAGGTGCGTTAAATTTAGAAACACATTCCTCTCCGATATATAATGAACCATTTTCGATCTTACCTACGAAGACGTTAATTGGAGGTGTACCTAAGAATTTAGCAACGAATAGATTTACTGGTTCGTCATAAACTTTTTGAGGTTCATCGATTTGTTGGACAACACCTTTTTTCATAACGACGATTAAATCTGAAATACTCATAGCTTCTTCTTGGTCATGAGTAACGAAGATTGTTGTTACTTTTGTATCTCTTTGGATACGTCTAATTTCTTCACGTGTTTGTAATCTTAATCTAGCGTCTAAGTTAGATAATGGTTCGTCTAATAATAGAACGTTAGGTGATTTTACTAAAGCACGAGCGATAGCTACACGTTGTTGTTGACCACCTGATAATTCACTTGGTTTACGTTCAAGTAATTCATCAATTTGAACAAGTTTAGCAGCTTCAAGAACTCTATCCATCATTTCTCTTTTAGCCATTTTTTGACTTTGAAGTGGGAACATGATGTTTTGTTTAACTGTCATATGTGGGTATAAAGCATAGTTTTGGAATACTAAACCAACGCCACGTTTTTCTGGTGGTAAGTTTGTTACATCTTCATCACCGAAATAGATGTGACCTCCACTTGGTTTTTGAAGACCACTTAGCATAAATAATGTTGTTGATTTACCACAACCTGAAGGACCTAGAAGACCAATTAATTTACCGTCTGGGATTTCAAATGTGAAATCGTTAACAGCAATAACTTCTCCAGAATCTTTCTTGTTTGGGAAAATCTTAGTTAAGTTTTCTAATTTAACTCTCATAATTTCTTTTTCCTCCTAATTGAAAATTGATTCTTTTTCATCTAGAGTTCCACACTCTCTAAATGTTGTTTTTATTATTTGACATATTTATATAATGAAATAATTCATTGCTTACTTTGCTATGTCTACATTTCAGCTCAACATTTTAATAATGTTTTAACCTATTTATTAGCTTCTTTATAAGCCATGTTTGTTGATAGATAACCCTTACAAGTTACTGTAGCACCAACAACTAATTTACTCGCATCAACTTTATCATCTAAAGTTTTAGCAGAGAAAATTTCAAATCTATGTGCATCATCTTTTCCGTTAGTAACTAACTTGAAAGTGTAATAAGTTGTTTTAGCACTTTCATCATAAGAAGATACTACACTTTCGATTGTGCCTCTTAAGAAAACTTCTTCTTCAGATCTTTCTCCATATTCGAAATCTTTAACAGCTTCAATTGCTTCTTCGACAGTATAGATTTTAGCGTCTGCATAATCTCTATCTGTATCATCAACTCCATAAATTGATACACCTGCATCAGATTGCAATCTACCATATAATCCGTCACCAAATGAGAATGATTCAAATGTTGAGTCTCTATCATTAACAATAGTGTTTAATAGTTCTGATAAAGTCATTGAATAGTTTTGATAAATATCATATTCTAAAGCAATGTGAGCTAGAGTTACACTTGATCCAATCTTTTGTTGTAAATCTAAAATATAATCATCATCACCTAAAACATCGCATTTAAAATATTTTTCATCTTCTGTAAATCCTTCTAAGCTAATTAATGGATATGGAACAACTCTAGTTCCACCTCTATATTCTTCTTCGACGCCTCTAGTGACAAAAGTTACTCTTCTAATATCTAATTCAGTTAATGAAAGACCATATTTGTTATTGACTTTTTCAACTATTTTGCTTTCTAATTCACTTTCTTGTTTTTTAGCTTTTGTTAAAGGTGGGACACCTTCAATAACTGCCCAGACAACGCCTAAAATAGCGATTCCGCCCATAATGATTGATCCTAATACTCTTTCTTGCATAATCTTACCATCCTATTTTTAAAAATTATATTTTTACTTCTAGCATATTGCTATACTTTAATTCTAATATTTGTATAAGTTAAAGTCAAATTAATTATCTATCTTATAGATAAATTAATAATACTTTTTCTCATTTTTATTTCTTTCCTCTTCTGCTTTAGCCCTAGATAATTCATCAACTGTTTTAAAATAGATTTGACATGAGTTATCTACTGGGACACATTTAGAAATAAAATCGTGAATTCCTCTTTTTTCTGGAGTTATATACATTAATAACATATTAAGAATAGGTACCCCAAATAACGCTACAAAACCGACAATTGTATAATAACTTGGATAAATGATATACATAATTCCCGCATATGGAATTAACGCTTGAACAACCAATTTACCAAATAAAAAACGAATAAATAATTGTTTAAACCCTACTTCAATGCCTTCATCAGTCACATAACCTATATCGAAAAATCTCATACCTATGGTTCTACCATGTTTTAAACATAATGGAAGAATAAGCTCAAATATTAATAATGATCCGAATAATCCGGTTGTAACAATAACTACAGGACCTATACTTCTTTTTTGATAAGCCTCTTGATATTCACTATCTTTTGAAAGGTTAGTTAATCTTTGATTAACTTCTTCTTCGCTAATTCCTTCAATATCTGTAATTAATACATAGTTTTTTCCTTCAAAACTAATAGGACCTTTTTCTTGCTCAACATATAATCCATACTCTATTTCCTTTTCAATACAAGCATTATTATACTTATCATATCCATATAATAAACTAGTTAAAAACGCAATACCTGTCGCGACTACAATTATTAAAATCATATCTACTACCCAAGCCGCAAATCTTTTACTATTTTTAGGAGTTTTTGGAGTATAAATTGACACATTTTTATTAATTTTTTCTTGCTTTTTAGACATATTTTATTCCTCTACTGCCTCTTCATTTACTTCTTCTTTTCTTCCATCATCAAAAGTAATTTCAATTATTTCATTTTGAGATATTTTTTCACTTTCACTAAACGAATTACAAACAACCATAGTTCCAGACACTAAGTCATGTAAAGTTTGTCTAGTTTTAAAAATGAACATCATAATAATTGAAAAAACAATCGTTAATCCATATGTAAAAATACCTAATACTACATTAATCAATGCAAAGAAAACAAAGCGAATAAGCAATTGAAATTTACTCGCATCTTTCCCACTTTTTGCATCAATAACTCGCATTTGTAGCATCTTTTTCCCCATTGTTGTACCATCTTTAATTAATAACGGTATTAATAAATATAAAATGATTATAGTTGGTATAATCGCTATAAAAAACATCAGCATTGTAAGTGCAGTTAATTTTTGAGTATATTCTAAAACTTTTTCTTGATTTAATATTTTTGCATTCAAATCATTTAATAAATTTTTATAAAATTCATTTACTTTGATTTTCTTTTCTTCATCTATCTCACTAGTAAAATTACCATCTTTATCTAATACATATACATTTTCTAAAAATGTATCATTATCTTCGTTATAAATAAAAAGTGGTACTTCTTTACTATCTAAGGAAGGATTAATATTTGATTTTTCATATTTTAACTGATAATAATCTTCATAATCATAATTAAAATCATTATCATTATAAAATTCTAGTAAATATTTATCATAATTCCCTGATATTAAAGAGACCGCTTGATTTTCTTCATAATATAAATATAAATGTGTAGAAACTAATTCATTATTATATTTTTCGTATGTTTCATCATAAGAAGTAGTTGATGAAATGGTAGGTTGACTAACGAAAGCAAAAAGGATGACAAAAAGACATACTGCAATTATTCCATCAAAAATTATGGAACAAATTCTTCTAAACAATGATACTCTTTGAAACTTAATTGTTTGCTTCATAATCCCTCTCATTCTATCATTCGATATCCACTTAATTATCTCATAAAATTGATATATTATCAATCTATATTCTTTGACAAAAAATGTATTTATAGCATAAAAACGGTTTCAAAGCAAAAAAAAGACTATCCAATGGATAGTCTATAAATTCTAGCTTTCTAAAATTATTTAATAATTTCAGCAACTGTACCAGCACCAACTGTACGGCCACCTTCACGAATTGAGAATTTTGTACCTTTTTCAATAGCAACTGGGTGGATTAATTCAACTGTTAAGTTAACGTTATCACCTGGCATTACCATTTCAACACCTGCAGGAAGAGTAATTACACCTGTGATGTCTGTAGTACGGAAGTAGAATTGTGGACGGTAGTTAGATAAGAATGCTGTATGACGGCCACCTTCTTCTTTAGTTAATACGTAAACTTCAGCGTTGAATTTTGTATGTGGAGTAACTGAACCTGGTTTTACTAATACTTGACCACGAACAACTTCGTCACGTGAAACACCTCTTAATAAGATACCAGCGTTGTCACCAGCTTGTGCCATATCTAATTGTTTTCTGAACATTTCGATACCAGTAATAACTGATTTCTTAGTTTCTTTAATACCAACGATTTCAACTTCTGAACCCATTGTAACTGTACCACGTTCAACTCTACCAGTAACAACTGTACCACGACCTGTGATTGTTAAAACGTCTTCGATAGCTAATAAGAATGGTTTGTCTGTATCTCTTTCTGGAGCTGGGATATAAGAATCACAAGCATCCATTAATTCCATAATTGCTTTAGCAGCTTCTGGATCACCATCTAATGCCATTCTAGCTGAACCACGGATAACTGGTGTGTCATCACCTGGGAAGTTATATTGGCTTAATACGTCTCTTACGTCCATTTCAACTAAGTCGATTAATTCTGGGTCGTCAACTAAGTCTACTTTGTTTAAGAATACTACGATGTATGGAACACCAACTTGTCTTGCTAATAAGATGTGTTCTCTAGTTTGTGGCATAACGCCGTCAGTAGCAGCAACAACTAAGATTGCACCATCCATTTGAGCAGCACCTGTAATCATGTTTTTAACATAGTCTGCGTGTCCTGGACAGTCAACGTGAGCGTAGTGTCTTGTTGCTGTTTGATATTCGATGTGAGCTGTGTTAATTGTAATACCACGTGCTTTTTCTTCTGGTGCAGCATCGATTTGATCGTATGCTTTCTTTTCTGATAAACCTGCATTAGCTAAAACTGTTGTAATTGCAGCAGTTAAAGTAGTTTTACCATGGTCAACGTGACCGATTGTACCAATATTAACATGGGTTTTACTTCTATCAAATTTTTCTTTTGCCATTATTGAATTCCTCCTATTAATTAAATTTGAACTTCAACGTATTCATAATATAGCATTTTTTATTTAAAATCAACATTCTTCATAATTGAAAATCAATTATTTATGTGATTTTTTAATAATTTCTTCTTGAATGTATTTTGGACATTCTTCATAGTGGTCCATTTCCATTACGTAGTTAGCACGACCTTTAGACATAGATCTTAAGTCAGTAACATAACCGAACATATTACCTAATGGAACGTATGCACTTAAGATTTGAGCGTTACCTTTTTCAGTTTGTTCTCTGATTTCACCACGTCTTGCGCTGATGTCACCCATAATATCACCTAAATATTCAGATGGTGTAGTAACTTCAACTTTAACGATTGGTTCTAAGATAACTGGATCACATTTTTTTGCGGCTTCTTTTAATGCTAATGAAGCAGCAACTTTATAAGCAGCTTCTGATGAGTCAACATCGTGTGATGAACCATCAAATAATGTTGCTTTGATGTCAATGATTGGATAGCCAGCAACTAAACCTCTATCTAATGAATCCTTTAAACCTTCCATTGTTGGTTTAATGTATTCTCTTGGAACAACACCACCAACGATAGCGTCAACGAATTCAAATCCTTTGCCTGGGTTTGGTTCAAATTTAACCCATACGTGACCATATTGACCATGACCACCTGATTGTTTAACGTATTTACCTTCACATTCAGCTGATTTACGGATTGTTTCTCTATAAGCAACTTGTGGAGCACCTACGTTAACTGCAACTTTAAATTCATCTCTTAATCTTGTAACCATTACATCTAGATGTAATTCACCAACACCTGCGATGATGTTTTGGCCAGTTTCTTTATCTGTATAGAATCTGAAAGTTGGGTCTTCTTCTGATAATTTCATAAGACCATTTGTCATTTTGTCTTGATCGCCTTTTGATTTTGGTTCAATAGCTTCTGAGATAACTGGATCTGAGAATTTAATTGATTCTAAGACGATTGGGTGATTTTCATCACATAATGTATCACCAGTAGTAGTTGATTTTAAACCAACTGCAGCACCGATATCACCAGCACCTACTGTTTCAACTTCTTCTCTCTTGTTTGAGTTCATGATAACTAAACGTGAGAATCTTTCTTTAACACCTTTTGTTGAGTTATAAACATATGAACCTGCTTTAGCAACACCAGAGTAAACTCTGAAGAATGCTAATTTACCAATGAATGGGTCAGTCATAATCTTGAATGCTAATGCTGCAAGTGGAGCATCATTTGATGGTACACATTCAACTTCATTACCATCTTCATCTGTACCAACAGCATTTTTAATATCAACTGGTGAAGGTAAGTATTCAATAACTGCATCTAATAAGTGTTGAATACCTTTGTTTTTATATGCAGAACCACATAATACTGGGAAGAATTCAGCTGTTAATACAGCTTTTCTGATACAAGATTTGATTTCTTCAATTGTTGGTTCTTCGCCTTCTAAGACTTTCATCATGAAATCATCATCATAGTTAGCTAAGTTTTCAATTAAAGAAGCTCTTAATTCAGTAACTCTATCTAAGTATTCTTCTGGAATTGCAACTTCTGTTGGGTGTTCACCTTTAACATCTGAATAAATCCAAGCTTTCATTTCAACGATGTCGATAACACCTTTTAATTGAGATTCTAAACCAATTGGGTAACAAATTGGAGCAGCGTTAGCACCTAATTTTTCACCGATTGATCTAACTGACATTTCGAAGTCAGCACCAATAGCGTCTAATTTGTTTACGAAAACAATTCTTGGAACACTATATTTAGTACCTTGTCTCCAAACTGTTTCAGTTTGTGGTTCAACACCACTCTTACCATCTAAGACAGTAACAGCACCATCTAATACACGAAGAGAACGTTCAACTTCAGCTGTGAAGTCTACGTGCCCAGGAGTGTCGATAAGGTTGATTCTGTGGCCTTTCCAATAACAAGTTGTTGCAGCAGAAGTAATTGTAATACCTCTATCTTGCTCTTGTTTCATCCAGTCCATTGTTGCAGAACCATCGTGAGTTTCACCGATTTTATAAATTTTACCTGTGTAGAATAAAATTCTTTCTGAACATGTTGTTTTACCAGCATCAATATGAGCCATGATACCGATATTACGAGTCATTTTAATATCTGACATATTAAATTATTCCTCCAATTACCATCTGTAATGAGCGTAAGCCTTATTAGCTTCTGCCATTTTGTGTACATCTTCTCTCTTCTTAACTGAAGCGCCTGTACCATTAGCTGCATCGATAATTTCTGCTGCTAATCTTTCTTCCATTGTTTTTTCATTTCTTAATCTAGAATAGTTAACTAACCATCTTAAACCTAAAGTAACTCTTCTTTCAGCAGATACTTCGATTGGTACTTGATAGTTAGAACCCCCAACTCTTCTCATTTTTAATTCAAGAGCTGGCATGATGTTTCCAAGTGCTACTTCGAAAACTTCCATTGCAGGTTTACCTGTTTTTGCTTCTACTCTATTAAAAGCATTATATAGGATGGTTTGAGCTGTACCCTTTTTACCATCAATCATAATTTTATTAATTAAACGTGTTACTAATTTTGAACTATAAATTGGATCTGGTAACACATCGCGTTTTGCGATAACTCCTCTACGTGGCATTAAAAATCCTCCTTTCCTATTAATTTATTTTTTTAGAATTTTTATATACGTATTAAATTCGAGCAATATCTAAACTATTTTGCTGCTTTTGGTTTTTTAGTACCGTATAATGATCTACTTTGTTTTCTGTCGTTAACACCAGCACAGTCTAATGTACCTCTAATGATATGGTAACGAACACCTGGTAAATCCTTAACACGTCCACCACGAATTAAAACAGTACTGTGCTCTTGTAAGTTGTGGCCTTCTCCGCCGATATAAGCAGTAACTTCATATCCATTTGATAAACGAACACGAGCGTACTTACGTAAAGCTGAGTTAGGTTTTTTAGGAGTCATAGTACCAACACGAGTACAGACACCTCTTTTTTGAGCTGCATTTTGATCTTTTGTTTTCTTTGCGAGTGAATTCCAGCGTTTGTTTAATGCTGGGGCTTTGGATTTTTCAATTGTTGCTGTACGTCCTTGACGAACTAATTGATTAATTGTAGGCATTTTTGAAAATCCTCCTTTCGTTTCTATTTTGTAAGCCACAACACCGGGCGTTTCATCATTTTCCTTAAAAAATAGATGCTGATGCATCATGAAACCCTAGTGCTTTTTGGCACACGCTAAATTATATTACCCAATTTAATATAAATTAACAAGAGTTTTTTGAAAAAAAATAAAAAAAATCAACACTTTTTGAAACGCTGGGTAGTGTTGATTTTATTTTTTATTTTTTTATTTATCGGAGATAAATAATGTTATTTGAAGCAATCTAAGATAAATTCATCAATCTTCCCCATGACTTCTTTATCTAATTCAACTAGTAGATTATAATCCAATGAATCATAATATTCTCTATTTACATCCTCTGGAATTTTGTTTTTATATTCTCTTTTTAATTCCATAAGTTGAATATTTGTTTCTTGATCATAGTTACTTGCCTCTAGAGATATATTTGGACGATGATATCTATCTTCTACTAATAAGAATTCAAAGTTTTCTCTATCTTGTAATTCTTCTTTGAATCTTTCAAAGTTTTTAACTGTATCTACAATATTGTCTTTATTACCAGATATTAATAAATGTTTAATATTTGTCTTTTTAAAGGCGTCTAAAGACGAATATAAACCTTGTTTACCAAAGTATAAAAAATCTAATAGTTTAAACATTCTACCTAATATCTTTATATCCATACCATTAGCTAATGCTATTTCTTCACTCAATAAGCCGTGTGGAGTATCAAATCCTGCCATAGAAACTATACCTACCAAATTTTGATTATATCTAGTAATGTTATTAGCAGCGTATCCTCCCATAGAATGTCCTACAACCATCTTTTTATATTTAGATAAAATAGGATGAGATTCAACAAAAGTTAGACAATCTCTTAAATTGTATAAAGCGGTAGTAATTCCTTTAATTGTCTTCCCTTCACTTTTACCAGTTCCACTTACATCATAACCAACAACTAAAAAGCCTTTTTTACAAAAATGATCAATTTCAGTGGTGTATTGATTATGTCCGACCCCTAATCCATGAGAAAAAACAATTACCCCTTTATAATCATTAATCGTTATATCTTTATAAATATAACCTACGATTTTATTTTTATTTGATATAAATTCAATCGGTTCAATTTCTAAATTTTCAAAATCACTAGCATAAAAATATTTCAAAGTATTATTGTCGTCATATCTTTTATTAAAAACCATGTCTCTAATTTTTTTTGCTAGTAGAAATACTAAAACTAAACAAACTAAAATAATACCTAAAATGACAAATACAACAATTAACTCTGCAGGAAAACCTTGTAATATATTAATCATATTTTTTTATCCTTTCACAATTTCAACAGCTTTAGTAAGCGTATTGATTGTAATAGTTACTGATTGTCCATTATAACAATCATAAATTTTTGCGCTCGATCCTTTTTCCATAACTAAAGTATTATCAACTATCGTCCAATCTAATTTATCATAATTTTCACCATCATAAATTTTAACTTTTGCAACACCATCTTCTACATTTTGAACTGTAAAAGTAATAGTATAAACACCATTACCTTTATATGTAAAAGGATAATTCTTATTGTATGTAGCCCATTCAATAAATTTTCCAGTCAAATAAATATCTCCATAATAACCTTCATTAGATTCGCTTGAAGAAGTTTCGCTACTTGAAGTTTGATTATTATTTGTATCGCCAGAATTTGGTTTATTATTATTGACAATAGTTTGATTCATATTAACCATATTCTTTTTCTTATTAATATAATCATTGAAAGTAAAATTACCATAAGTAGAATCTAAGCTGAATTCAAATCCATCTCCAAAAGAAGTTACAGTAGAATTATTTCCATATGTGGCATAAGCAATGTCATATAAAGATTTGAAAGTTTCATTTGTTAACCACGAAGAAACATTTAATGCCTTTACATAAGTTAAATATATTGCTTTACAATCATTAGATGTTGCTAAAATTGTCTTTTTGTGCAATTTGTTTACACTATCTTTAGCGGCAGGTTTTTGGCTAAAAACCCCTACTTCTGTCATTCCGTGTCCATCAGGATTCCAATCTTTAGTAATACCAAAACATCTATCATTATCAATAGGAATAATCATCCCTTTTCCATCGGTTCTTCTAAAATAAATTGTATAGTTATTATGATTATTTTTTAAATCATCGGGATTACCAATAAAGTAGTTACACGCTTCAGTAATCGCAAAATATTTTAGATCCAAAACTTTATTTATAGAATCGTAAGTTCCAGAAGAAATAGCTTTAGTTAGTCCTTTTAATAATGCATCATCATAAGCAACATCAGTGTTTGTTTTTCTTTCATATGCTGGAATATATGAACCAGAAATATTACCTACACCAACTTTATCCCCCATTGTCGATCCGCTAGATAAATCAGCTCCGTTACCATAGAACCCTGAGCCTACTCCATAACTTGCTTTGTAATAATCTCCATACTTAGAATCAGGGACACCAAATGTACCGTTATTTTCTTCTTTCCAAACTGAAGTATTTACATAAGGTCCTTTCTTTAACTCCCTTTTAATAAATGATTTACTTGTAGGTTCAAATAATGTACATAAACCAAAATCATAAGTTTGATTATTTCCTAATTGCTTAATTGAGAACGTTGTCAATCCAACAGAAGGAGTCATCAAATTACATGCGTCATATAAATAAGAAGCATAAATTTCTTTAATATGTGTAGAATCATAATTTTTATTCCATTTAATATCTACTCCAGATAAGCCTAAAAAATCTCTATCTTCTCTTAGTATTTTTTCATCTTCTCTATTTGTCCAATCAACACATGCATTCCCATACATTTCAGGATCATCAAAAGTTTCATCAAACGATAATTTAAAATGATTCAACCCATTTATTTTTCCATCAACAAAAATATTCTCTCTAGAAGTATTTCCTTTTTGTCTTATACCAACTTGATCAAAACTCCAAGAATATGTATTTCCATAATTTACTAATGTAATATCTACTTTATCTGCGATTCTATAAATTTCTGATTTATATCCCGTTTCAAAGTCTTGTTGTAATAACATTAATTGTTCATCGGAAACTTCTACATTAATAGATACTTTATTACCTAAATTAAATAAATCATCAAAAGTAACTTCTTCAATAGAATTAATCTTTCTAGTTGAAAAATCAGGAGTTTTTAAAACAATCTCCTTATATGCATCATTTTTATAATAATTAAAAGTTTCAACATCTTCTGAAGTAGATGAGGAATTACTAGAAGAGTTAGTTTCACTAGAATTAACATTGGGTTTTTCACTAGAACTAGTACCTGAACCACTCATAATATTTTGAAGAAAATCACAACCTGTTAATAAACAAGTCGATAATAAAAGTAAAATTATTTTTTTGTTTTTCATTTTACGTCCTCACTTAAAATTAATTTCCAAATGTTTTTTCGTAATTCTCAATTGATTCTTGTATAATTTTTTTAGCTTCATGAACGCCTTTAATTTCACTAACAAAAGTATCTTTTCCTTCTAATTGTTTATACACTCTAAAGAAATGACAGATTTCTTCTAAAATATGTGGTGGCAAATCAGAAATATCTTGATAACAATTTAATGAAGGATCATCTGCACAAATTGCAATAATTTTTTCATCTTCCATTTCTGAGTCAATCATCTTAATAACTCCAATTGGATAACATCTAACTAAGCATAGAGGAGCGATTGGTTCTTGACACATTACAAGTACATCAAGAGGGTCATTATCACCAGCATAAGTTCTAGGAATAAAACCATAATTTTGAGGATAGTGAGTAGAAGTATATAATACTCTATCTAAAATCAATCTTCCTGTTTCCTTATCAAGTTCATATTTCATTTTACTTCCTTTAGAAATTTCAATACATCCAATAAACTCGTTTTTACTAATTCTTTCTTTTCCAATATCTTTCCAAATATTCATAAAAGTCCTCCTATTTTGTATATGTTTTTGCTAATCCACCAGTCGATGTTTCACGATATGAATTATTTAAATCTTTACCTGTTTGATACATAGTTTCAACTACAGTATCAAAAGAAATTTTTGAATCTGTTGTCGTAATTAAATGAGTTAACATAGCAGAGTCAATTGCTCTTAAAGCACCAAGAGCATTTCTTTCAATACATGGTATTTGAACATATCCATCAATTGGATCACAAGTTAATCCTAAAGTATGTTCCATAGCAATCTCTGCCGCTCTTTCAATAATTAAAATATCTTGAGAATATAAATGTGCAATAAAAGCAGCACCCATCGAACAAGCAGTACCAACTTCAGCTTGACATCCACATTCTGCTCCAGAAATAGATGCATTATGTTTAACAACTAAACCAATTAATCCTGCTACTAATAATCCTTCAATTAATTGTTCATGAGTAAATCCTAAATCTTCATAATATCTTAATAATGCTGGTAAGATTCCACACGCACCACATGTAGGAGCAGTAACAACAGTTGAACCACAAGCATTTTCTTCACTAGCAGCAAAAGCATATGCAGATATTAATCTTTTTTCTTTCATGTCTGCTCTTTCATGAGGAACTACTTTATTAAAAATCTTTTTAGCTTTTCTTGCAACATGTAGTTTTCCCGGTAAAAAGCCATTCTTTTCTAATCCTTCTTTTACCATAGTAGTCATTGTTGAATATACTTTTTCCATATGTTCCATTAAATCAGGTTGATCATATTTTTTAATATAATCAACTAAAGTAATATTACTGGACATACAATATTCTTTTATTTCCGAAAAGTTTTTATGTGGAAATACATCAACATATCCTTCATCTTCAACACCTACTACATCAATAAGTCCACCACCAACAGAATAGATTGTAACTTCTTCTATTTTGTTGTCTTTATGAACCTTAAATACCATTGTATTTGGATGTTCTCTTTTTGTTTCCATATCAAAAATTACTTTATGTGGAATATCACCAAAAGTTTTTTCGACAATATAATCCAATAAATGTCCTACTCCAGTAAGCGCTAAAGATTCGTAAACATACATCTCGTATAAATCCGCATTTGGATAATGTTCTAATACATAAAGAACTGCATTTCTTGGTCCCATAGTGTGTGATGAAGAAGGACCATTACCTATTTTATAAAGTGTCTTAATTGAAAACATAACTTTTTACCTCTTCTTAATTATAAAATAATTATTTACTTAAAGGCAACAAGTAATTTTTTATCATATTTTATAGTATAAAATAATTTTTGTATTTCATTGTCATAATTACATATTTCTTGTAAAATTATTAAAGGTGATAAATTTATGAAAAACATTATAGAAAACCAAATCTTTTCAAAAGAAAGAGACTTATACAATTTAAAAGATACAATTGTTCAAAATTGTAAAATAGAAGGTGAAGAAGATGGGGAATCTGCATTAAAAGAATGTAGGAACATTCATGTTATTAACACCGAATTAAAACTACGCTATCCATTATGGCACGATCATACTTTTTTAATTAAAGATTGTCATATGTATGATACTTGTAGAGCAGCACTATGGTATTCAACAAATGGAACAATCTCTTCATCAAAATTACATGGAATTAAAGCATTAAGAGAATGTTCAAATATTTCTATTAATCATTGTGATATCAATTCTGATGAATTTGGTTGGAAATGTAATGACATCATTATGGCAAATACGAAAATTAATTCTGCTTATTTATTCTTTGATTCTAATAACATTACCCTTAAAAATGTGGAATTTAAAGGAAAATATTCTTTCCAATATGTTAAAAACCTAATCATTAACGAATCTATATTAGACACTAAAGATGCATTTTGGCATTCTAAAAATGTCGTAATTAAAAACTCAGTTGTTAAAGGTGAATATTTAGGTTGGTATTCAGAAGATTTAACCTTAATTAATTGTACAATCACTGGCTTACAACCATTATGTTATTGTAAACATTTAACTTTAATCAATTGTACTATGGTTGGTTGTGATTTAGCATTTGAAAACTGCACTAATATTGCCGCTGAAGTAAGAGGAAAAATGAAAAGTATTAAAAACCCTCTTTCTGGATCAATTAAAGTAGACGAAGTCGAAGAAATCATCTTTGATAATGAAGTCTATGAAGGGCAAGCTGAAATTTTTGTAGGAAACAAAAATTAAAGAAATAATGGCATTTTAAAAGGATATGTAATACATATCCTTTTTTTCATCAATTATTGAGCAGTAATTGTAACTGTTTTTGTTGAGATTTGGAAAGAAATTTTATAAGTTCCTGCTGATAAAGTATAGTTAGCATCACCATTATCACCAATCCATTCCTCAACATAAGAAGCATCATCAGCTTTAACTTTTACAACTTTAAATTCTGCCGCAGTTTCAGAAGTAACGACTAATTCATATAAATCATCATTAACTTTAGTTAATAAATTTGTTGTTCCCCAATTATTACCACCAACAAACGAACCTCTCAATCCATAAACGCCTGTTGTTTCTGGAGTAGGTGTAGTACCCCCAGAAGAAATTTGTTCTTTTGTTTTCCAAGTTACAGTAGTAGTTGTTGTACCTACTGGAACAGCTACATCATTGGTTTGACTCTTAACATTATCCCAAGAAGCTACTCTATCACTATAAGTAGTGATTATTAAGAAATTATCATATGTTTCAGGAAGATAAACAGTTAAAGAACCATCTTCCTTTACTTTTGGAGATTCTTCAACCCACATCCCCTCTTTACCAGTTTCCCAAGACCAAGTATAGATATTTCTATTTTCTAATAATGCTGGTTCAATACCTGTGACTGTAATTTCTCTATATGTTGCTGGAACATAAGCTTCATCCCAAACTTGTAAAGATGCATTAACATAAATTTTAAATAAGCCTCCTTCTTCATAACTAAATGAAGTTTCAGATGTATCTTTATATGTTAATGGATCACCATTTAAGAAAAATTCAATTACTTGATTTGCTTCTACTTCAATGATAAATACTGCTAAGTCTCCACCTGGAGCTTTTTCTTGTAATGCTAAATCTTCTCCATCTGCTTTTGCAGTAATTGTAATTTGAGCATTTTCACTTACACCAAAGAAACTACCTTCAGCATTAATATATACTTTTTGAGTATATGGATAAAGAGCAGTACCACTACCTAGAGTAGTGCCATTTACATACGCAACTCGATATTCATCACCCTTTTTCAAATCGAAAGTAAATTCAGCTTTATCTGAAGGATTACCTGGAGTTAAGAATGTTGGAGTAATCAATTCTTCATTAACATATACTAAATATAATTCTTCAGTAGATAATACTGGTTCAGTAATAATAATTCTATTATATTCATTAACAGAAATTGTATATTTACCTGGAAGTGGTGCAGTATATTCACTTTCAAAGTGCATTGCATTTTCACCAATATATAATGCTTCATCATCACCTAAAACAACAAGTTTATCATTAATTGCTAAAGTGATAGAGAATTTAGCAACTTCATTTGTTCCTGGAGTCTCATTTGTTAGTGTAGCACTTTCACCATTTACAGTTGCTTTAAACTCCGAAATAACAGCTTGTTGATATCCTTCCAAAAATGCAGAAATACCATTCGCGGATACATTTAATGTTAATTTAACATTACTCGCATCATTATGAACTACTGTATCATAACTAGAATTTAAAATTAAGTTATTTCCTAAATCAGTACATGATGGGAATCTTTCTTTACCATTTAAATAGAATTTTATTTCTGTATTCTTTGTAACTGATTCTAAAACAGTAGTATATTTACCACTTTCTTCTTCAACTAGAGTAGTTTCTACATCCCCAATCTTAATTGTATAAGTATTCTTAACTGGAGTTTCAGAACTCGATGATTCTTCACTTGAAGTTTCTGATGATATTGGTTCACTTGAAACTTCACTTGATACTTCAGAAGAAACAGGGTCATTTGATGAAGGTTGTTCACTTGATGATCCTGGAGTAGTACAACCAACAGTTAAAGTTAAAGTAAGTAGACCTATACTTAATAATTTTATAGCAATATTATTTTTCATAAAAATCTCCTTTTTTTCACATATATTATTGTATTAGAAAAAGTACTTGTAAACAAGTACTCTTATAAAATAACTTTTTTGAAATTCTTTTTTCCTTTTTTAACAATTAGGCCGTTTGTTAATTGTTCTTTAGAATATGATGCTTTAACATCACTAACTTTTTCATTATCAATAGATGCTCCACCTTGTTCTACAGTTCTTCTTGCATCACCTTTGGAAGAAGCAAATCCACATTTAACTAATAAAGATAAAATATCAATTTGTCCATCAACTAAATCTTCTTCTTTTAATTCTAAAGTTGGCATATTAGATGAACCTTGACCACTAAATACAGCTTGAGCAGTTGCTAAAGCTTCATTATATGCTTCTTCACCATGAAGGAAAGTAATAACAGCTTTTGCTAAAGCTTTGTGCGCTTCTCTTAAATGAGGAGCAGCATTATGTTTAACTTCTAATTCTTCAATTTCTTCTTTAGATAAGAATGTTAAGAATTTTAAATAATCAATAACTTTACTATCTTCAGAATTAATAAAGAATTGATACATTTCATATGGAGTAGTTTTATTTTTATCTAACCAGACTGCTTTACCATTAGTTTTACCAAATTTAGTTCCATCACTCTTAGTTAATAAAGGCATAGTGAAAGCATAAACTTCTTTATTAGATTTTCTTCTACATAATTCAATACCTGCAGTAATATTACCCCATTGATCTTGACCTGCTACTTGAAGAGTTACACCTTTATTTTGATTTAACCACCAGAAATCTAAAGCTTGCATAATCATATAAGAAAATTCAGTATATGTAATACCTTGTTCTAATCTTCTAGCAACAATATCTTTACTTAACATATAGTTAACATTAAAGAACTTACCAAAATCTCTTAAAAAATCGATAAAGTTAATATCTTTTGACCAATCGTAGTTATTAACTACTTCACATCCAAATAAATTAACTAATTGATTCTTTAAACATTCATAATTATGTAAAACTGTTTCCTTAGTAATCATTGGTCTTTCACTATCTGGTTTAGGATCACCAATTAATCCAGTTGCTCCACCAACCAAAACAATTGGATGATGACCAGCATCTTTTAATCTTTTACAAATTAAGAAACTTGAAAAGTGACCAATATGTAAAGAATCGCCTGTTGGGTCAGTACCAATATAGAAAGTCATACCACCCTTATTTAATTTTTCTCTAATTGATGGATCAGATACATCTTTAATAAGTCCTCTCCATTCTAATTCTTCATAAATTCCCATTTTCTTTCTCCTTTCAATAAAAAACGTCCTTTAGATTAACCAAAGGACGATGAATTTCACCGTGTTACCACCTTTATTCATAAATAGTTCGCACTATTTACCTCAGTGAGTTAATAACTCTAATACTTTAACGGGTATCACTCGTTGTAGCCTACTCTCTTTCGGTACACAACTCCAAGATGTATTCATATATAAACTAATATTACTTTTCACCAACCAGTAACTCTCTATAAATAATTTTATATACTACTTCTTCTTTTCTTCGTATTTACTTATAACACTAGTATTATATTTTAAATATAATTTTTAGTCAATTATTTTAACTTCATATTTTTTTAGGTCGACTAAAACTCTAACTAATTCTTTTTTATACTCTCTAATTATCTCAAAAGTTTTAGTTTCATCATTAACATTAATAAATTTGGTTGTTCCTTTTTGTAACGCTTTAGAGTTCTTTCTAATATCAATCCACTTTTTATAGTAAGTTAATAACTCCTTATCTTGTTTTTCTTCATCCCAAACCATTCCTCTTCTACAATCAGGATCTTCTTTTCCTTCCATACCTACTTCATCTCCATAATAAATCATCGGCATACCTGGAAGAACCATTTGTAAAGCTAAAGCAAATTTTAACTTTTTCTTACTTTTTGAAGAAGTTAAAAATCTAGGAGTATCATGCGAATCTATCAAATTCCAAAGATAATTTCTAACTCTTTTATGAACTCTACCTAAGAGAAAAGAATAATCATTAACAAAATCACTACATTTATAATTTTTATCATTAGTCAGTAATCCAATATCCCTAGAAAATTCATAATTCATAACTGTATCATATTCATCTCCAAGTAACCAAGGAGTAGATTCATACCATACTTCACCAATAATTAAAGCTTCTTTATTAATACTTTTAACTACTTTTCTAAATTCTTTCCAAAAGTCATGAGATATCTCATCTGCAACATCTAATCGCCAACCATCAATTCCTAATTCTAAGTATTTTCTAGCAACTTTAAATATATATTCTCTTACTTCATTATTAGAAGTATTTAATTTAGGCATCATACCTGCGTAACCAAAAGTTAACCAAGTTGGTTTTTTATATACCTTATTTCTTGAAAAAGAAATTTCAACTGGGAATTCTTTTATATAATACCAATCTTTATACTTAGACTTTTCTTGATTTTTAATTACATCTTGGAATGGTTCAAACATAAAACCAGAATGATTAAACACACCATCTAAAATTAATTTAATATTTCTTTTATGACATTCATCTACTAATTCTTTAAAGTCGAGTTCACTCCCAAAATCCTTATCAATTTTTAAATAGTCATCCGTATTATATTTATGATCAGAAGAAGATTTAAAAATAGGAGTTAAATAAATAACTTGTATACCCAAATCATCTAAATAATCTAAATGTTGAGTGATACCTTTTAAAGTTCCTCCATATAAAGTTCTTGAAAATTTTTTAGGTGGATCATACCAAATTCCACTAGTATCATAATTAGTTCTAGAGAATCTATCTGGAAATATTTGATAAACAATACTCCCTTCTACCCAAGAAGGAATATCAAATATTTCTTCTACTCTTACTTGTTGAGATAAATCAAACATTTCATCAATAGTAGTTATCTTTCTATTATAGAATCGATAATTGCCATAATATGATATTTCATCATTAGAAACAAATTTAAAAAAGTAGCGCAAACAAATTACATCAATTTCAATTTCTACTTCAAAGTAATCATAATATGCATCAGTAAAAACTTTTTGCATTTTTTTATAAAATAATCTACCTTCTTTTCTTTTATATTTTCTTAAATATTTATCACAATAAAATAATTTGACTTCACTAATATCATCTTTTTTAGTTCTTATTTTAATTAAGAACTTGTTTTCACTCAAGGCATATGCATACTCTTTATCCATCTTATGGAATATCGCTTCTTTATTCATGTAATCACCTAAAAATATTATAACAAATTTGCAACTAATGGTTGCTACTAAAATATAATATTTATAGTATAATATAATTAACCAGGAGGATTAATTTATGGATTTTAGAAAAAAATTATGTGCCGCTACATTCTTCTTAGTAGTTATCGCACACATGATCTTAGGATATACACTAAAACACTTCACAGGATCAAGTGATGGATATTGGTATGGTTTCTTATTATATATATTAGTTCCTGCTATGCCATTTTTAGTTGGACTAAAGAAAATCAAAATTTCTTTTGAATTCGCAATTGCAGTAATCTACTTTACAATTTGTATTTCTGTTCAAGTAGCTACTAAAGGAGCAGAAGGAGGTCAAATATTCTTATGGCATCCTCTTTGGGTATTATTCTTATTAATACCTGTCTACCATATATTCGTTACTAAACCTAGAGGCAATATTGAAGAATAATTATAAATTATACCAAAAATAAAAAATGTGTCTTAACAAGATAATCTATTAAAGATTTCTCATTCTAGACACATTTTTATATTAAAGATTTTTTTATTATTTCTAATTCTTTTATTAAAACAGGCAACACAGTATTAGCAGTATCCCAAACAACATAATTATCTATATTACCATACTGATGAACAAGAAAATTTCTAAACGAAATTACTCCCCTAAGATTTTTTTCTTCTATTTTATTCTTTATTTCATCACTTAATTTATTAACATTTTCTCCAATTTGAATAATATCTAAAATAATTGACTTTCTAATATAAGCATTATTCAAAAAATCTTCTATACTTTTTAATTCGGACAACGCCATTTTCACTTCTTCATAATGATTAATGATAACATTCAATAAAAATAAGTCTTTATTGTTCATATATGCAGATTTCATCCTTTCTTATTTCGTTCAAGAAAGCACTATTTAAATTACCACTTGTTACAATATCTACTTTCTTTTCTAAAATCTTTTCACATTCTTTTATAATTTCTTCTTGATCAATTAAAGTAAATCCTCTTTTAACCACTAAACGAATATCAACATCACTATCGTTATTTTCTTCTCCACGAGAATAACTACCAAACAAATAAGCTTTTTCGACTTTTCCCTCAGTTCGATCAAAAATATGTTTCAATTTTTTCTTTATTACTGGAATTGTTAACATCTTATTGTAATTTTTCAAATAACGTAATCGATATGTTATCGCCATTGGGATTTGATCTCTTTTAACCATTTTTTCAATTGTCATACCAATTACACCAGAAACACTTACGCCGTTTTTATTACATAATTCCTTAAAATCATCTTTTAACTTGGAATCGATTCTAATAATTATATTTGAGTCTTTATTCATAAAACTATTCACCTCTAGTTTTATTATATGTAAAAGTAATAGTTTTGTAAATACATTTGTATATACAAAATATAGTAAAATAAAAGCTAGCTTTCACTAGCAATTAATATTTTTTTTCTTTTCTAATAATCTTACAAGTTTCTTTTTCCCCTTTATCTTTCAATAAAGTTAACCACTCTTTTAACTTTTCAAAAGATTCAGGATGAAGCATCTCTTTACCTCTATGAGTCAACAAATATTCTAAAGGATAATCCTCGGAATAATCTTTTCCTTTATATACTTTAGACGCTGCTACTCGATCGGCAAACATTTCTTTTAAATACTTAATTGGCATTTTAATTGGTACATAAATCCCTTTTTCATTAGCATCAAACCAATATTCAAAATGATGTTTGTTTCTTCCTTTATGATGCATCCATGCTGCAGAATATCCTTTATCTTCTCTTTCAGCAATCGTTGGACTTTTTGTTCCTAAATAATACTTTGCACCATTAAAAAACTCCACCCATGAATACTTAGATAAGTCATGAGTTAATCCTTGCCAATATCTACCAATTTTAAAACATATTTTTCTTACTAACCATCTATGTTTAGTAATAGTAATAAAGTGTTTAAATAGTTTCATAAAGTTTCCCTCGTTAATTATTGTATCATAATAAAATGTTATTAAAAAGAAAACTAGAAGTTTTTAAACTCCTAGTTTTTTTGCTTCTTTAATTTTATCTTCAAAATAATTAATGATAGCCTTTCTAGTAACAATACCAATAAAATGATTAGTATCATCAACTACAGGAACAAAGTTTTGATTCTTTGCAACTTCCATCAAATCTTCCATATTTGCAGTAATTTTAATTGCTTTTGTTGGTCTTTTAATTTTTACATCTTTAATAGATATATGTTCTGCTTTAAACAAATCTAATGTCGAATGTTCTTTTAAATGTAAAAGGATATCTCCATTAGTAATTGTTTCAATATATATTCCTTCTTCATTAATCATTGGAATCGCAGCAAAACCACAATCACACATCTTTTCAACTGTTTGTCTTAATGTTGATGTATCTTTAATGAAGTCAACTTTTGCTTTTGGTATTAAGAAAAATAAAATGTTCATTTCCTTCCTCCTTTTATATATTATATCACATTTTTTTAAAAAGCATAGTTAACCAAATGTTGACTATGCTTATTTAAAATTATTCAGTTCTCAATGCTACTACTGGGTCTTTATTAGCAGCACTTCTTGCAGGGAATACCCCAGAAATTAATGTTAATACGACACTCACTCCAATCATAATTAATGCTTCATGGAATGGAAGATCTGCTAAATTGAATCCAATTTGTGGTCTTAAGAAGAAGTTAGCAATAACTTGAGCAAGATAAGTAATTCCTATTCCCATAATTCCACTTGCTAAACCAATCATCACTGTTTCAGCAATAAATAAATTAGAAACATCACCCTTACGTCCACCAAGAGATCTAATTACCCCAATTTCTTTAATTCTTTCAACTACTGATACATAAGTAATAATACCAATCATTACAGTTGATACTACTAATGAAATAGCAGTAAATACAATTAATGCGATAGATACGATATCAATCATTGTATTAACCATATTAATTACTAAACCAATAGTATCTGTATATTTAACAGAATTTCTATTATCACTCTTATCATCATTAGTATCAGTTTTTTCCATTACTTTAGAACTACCATCTGGATAAGTGATTGTAATATCTTCGTCTCCATTCCATTTATCTAAATAATCAGTTACTAAATCTTTACTTTCAAAGTTATTAGGATAAATAGAAATAGAACTAGCTTGAGAATTACCACCAAATTGACGATATGAGAATGTTTTAGATGAAGTAGAAGCAAATCCTAACATCGCAGTAAGAGAAGTTTCTTGTCCTACATACATCTTCTTTGAATTATTAACTTTATTAATTTGATTATCTGAATAAGTATAAGAAGTATAATCCATCATATAACTTATATTTTTCATTGATCCAGATAATTCTGGACTATAATTACCATTTGAGAAAGCAACACCAAATCCTTTATTTTGAAGGCCGTTTTCTTCAATGTATTGAATAATTTGAGATTTACCTGCATCTTCTAAATATTTTTCAGTAAATTTAGAAGTGAAATAGAATCCTGAAGATAAACATCCAAAGTTAATAGTTGGTTTTGGTCTTAAAATACCAGTTATTTTCATATCCATACCATTTTTAAAATCTGATGTTTCTTTATAATTATGAGTAAATGGAGTTACTAAACTAGGTTCGGCTTTATAAATAGTATCATGAGGATAATACTTAATTGTATGACCTAATAATTCTTCATAAGTAAATTGTTTTTTATCTAAAGAAGGATCATATGGGAAATTATTAGTATCATCTTTTTTATCATCATATGCTCTATAAGCAATATTCATAAATTCTTCTTGAGTATAATAACCCATAACCGTTAATAATACATCAGTTAGATCTGTATCTCTAGATACAACTAACATAATTTCATCTTCTTCAGTTGCAACTTCACCTTCTAATAAATCATATTGAGATAAGATATATTCTTCACTATTAGGTGCTTGTTGAACAACGTTTGTAAATTGATTAAAAGAAGAAGTTAACGAACTATAACCAGAATCTTTTAATACTTGTACATAATTTTCAACCATCGATGCGATAGATCTATTTTCAGATTGATTATTTACACTAAATTCTGTATAGAAATTATAAATTGGATTAATTCCATAATCTAAAGTTAAAGCTGCATAAAATTCTTTAGGCATATTTAATACGTATTGAATATATTCTTCTTGAATATCATTACTGATAATTAAATCACTTGTTGCCTTATTCATATTGACAACATATTCAATTAAAGAATTAACGTTTACTTTTCCTTCAGTTACTTCAATAATTTCTTGAATTCCCATTTGTTCAACTAAACCAGTTAAAGCTTCAACATTATATGTTTGTCTAGAAATAGTAATTGGGTTACCAGAAAGTAAGTCATCTTGCATAGTATCAATATAGCCATGAATACCAGAAGATAAAGCTAGAACACAAGAAACACCAACAATACCAATTGAGCCTGCAAAAGAAACTAAAGCAGTTCTTTTACCTTTGGATTTTAAGTTTTGTGCAGATAGTTTAATCGCGGTTGGGATACTCATCTTAGCACTTTCTTTTCTCAATTCTTCTTTAGTCTTAATGTTTTCTTCTTTCGCCTCTTCTTTTTCAGAATAAGGATTACTATCTTCTTGAAGTTCTCCATCTAATAACTTAACAATTCTTGTTGAATATTGTTTTGCCAAATCTGGATTATGAGTTACCATAATTACTAATCTTTCTTTAGCAATGTCTTTAATTAATTCCATAATTTGAACAGATGTAACTGTATCTAACGCTCCAGTAGGTTCATCTGCTAAAAGAATTTCTGGTTCATTAACTAAAGCTCTAGCAATTGCAACTCTTTGACATTGACCACCAGAAAGTTGATTAGGCATCTTAGTATATAAACCTTCTAATCCTACTCTATCTAAAGCTTTCTTAGCTCTTTCTTGTCTTTCTTTTTTTGGAAGACCTGCAATAGTTAAAGCAAGTTCGACGTTAGAAAGAATATTTTGATGAGGAATAAGATTATAACTTTGGAAAATAAAACCAATTCTATGATTTCTATATACATCCCAATCTCTATCAGAGAAATCTTTTGTACTTCTTCCATTAATAAATAAATCACCAGAAGTATATTTATCTAGTCCACCAACAATATTTAATAAAGTTGTTTTACCACATCCTGATGGACCCAAAACAGAAACAAATTCACTTTTTCTAAATGAAATACTTAATCCTTTTAAGGCTTCAACTTTAGTATTTCCTGCTATGTATACTTTTCTAATTTTACTTAATTTTAGCATAGATTTCTCCTTTCTCATCTTCTTTAATAATTTTAATTATATCTCTCATTAAGCCGATCATTAAATCGGTTTTTTCTTCACCTAACTTATTAAACAATTTCTTTAATTTATCTAATGTCTGATAATAAGTATTTTTTACAATCTTAGATCCCTCTTCTGTAATTCTAATTAGTATTTTCCTTTTATCAGTTAAATGATAATGAGAAGAAACATATTTTTTATTTTTCAAATTCTTAACAATTAAAGATAGTCTTGCTCTTGAAAGATTTAACTCTTTAGCAAGTTGACAAGAATACATTTCTTTATTGAAATATAGTTTAGACATAACTGCCATACATCCTTTATCTGGTGCAACCATTTTCGAATGTTCTTTAATCTTGTTATATTCATTAACAACAAGCATAAATTCTTCAGTTTTAATCTTTAAATCCATAAACTTCTCCTTAAATTGTTAATACCGTTAACATTATAAATATATATGCTCTTTATGTAAATAAATTGCATTTATTTTTTAAAACATTTTTTAAACAAAAAACTCTCAATGTTAAGAATTAACAATTTCTTAACAAAGAGAGTAAATTATAACAATTCTTTCATTTGTTCAATCATTTTATTATTCGCCAAACGGTACACCATATTGATAGTAGAATATATTGTATCCGCATTAGCAGCACCATGACCTTTAACAACGATTTTATTTACCCCAAGAAGTATTCCTCCTCCTTGAGAATTAAAGTCGTATTTACTCATAAAATATCCAACCAAATTACCAATCACTTGTTGTTCTAATGGATCATTACTTGTCTTCATTTTCATTACCATTTCACCAATTAAAGTTTTAGCGACTCCTTCAATATTTTTTAATACAACATTACCTGGGAATCCATCAGTAACAATAACATCAACATTACCATCTAAAACACTAGAAGCTTCAATATTACCAACAAAATTTAACGTTGATTCTTTCATTAAGTTATGTACATTTTTAGTTAATTCGTTTCCTTTTTTCTCTTCAACACCAACGTTTAATAAACCAATTCTTGGATTATCTACACCTGTTGCTTTTGATAAGACACTACCCATAGTAGCAAATCCCATCAAATGTTCTTCTTTACAATCAACATTCGCACCACAATCTAATAATATTGTTAATTTACCTTTCACATTTGGCAAAGTAGCAGCCAAAGATGGTCTACATCTATTAATTCTACCTAGAATAAACATCGCACTAGCAAGTACTGCTCCAGTTGATCCACAACTTACAATTCCACTCGCATCACTAGTCGATAATTCTTTCATTCCTTTAACTAAAGAAGAATCTTTCTTTTCTTTTAATATAGCAGTAGGACTGTCATTATTAGTTACTTCTTGACTACAAGATAGAATAGTCAATCTATCATCTTGATAATTTACTTCTTTTAAATAATCTTTAATAATATCTTCATTACCTGCAACTACAACTTCTAAATCTAAATTATTATCTATTGCTTTAATTACTCCTGGAAGTAATTCTTTTGGAGATTTATCTCCCCCATGAATATCAACAATTACTTTAATCATATAGTTCACCTCAACTATTTTATTTTATCACTTTAAACAAACGAATAAAATAATTAATTGACTAGTGAATTCTTACATGTAGATTAATTTGATAATAAATTAATAAATAATTCTTTTCCTTTATTTAGAATATCTCCATTAAAATCAAAATTTGAACTATGGAGAGGAGGTACATTTCCACATCCTAGAAGAAAATATGCTCCCTTAATTTTTTGAAGATACAAAGAAAAGTCTTCACTATGAAAATATGGATATTTTAAAAGTCGAACACCATATTTTAATGATTTTGAAACTAATTCTTCATTATTAATTAATGGAGCATAAGAAGAATTTATAACTAAATTAATATCTAAATCAAAAGTTCTTTTATAAAAATTACACCATCTATTAATAATATCCAATATTCTATTTTTTATATTTGAAGAAAATACTCTTATAGTTCCTTTTGAAAGAAAATTATCAGATACAATATTTCTTTGTCCATACGAGTAAACTTCACCAATATGAACAATTGATTCATCAATTAAATTAGTTTCTTTTTTTATGTCATGGAGTAATTCTACTCCAACATATAATGCATCCTTCCCTTCAAAAGATGATGCAACATGAGCATTTTTACCTTTTATCTCAATATCAAATTCAATAGGTTCGGATAATAATTCTTTCTTTCTAGTAAATATTTCTCCTTCAGGAAGATTTGGCCAAACATGTAATCCATAAATTTCATCTACTTGATAATCATCTAAAATTTTTGATTTAATAACAAGTTCACTTCCACCAAATACTTCTTCAGAAGGTTGAAATAAAAATAATACATTGTGAAGAGGTTTTACTTTATTTTCTAAAATATCATCGATTAAAGACAAAAGAATTGCCATATGACCATCATGTCCACATGCGTGCATTTGATTGTCAAGAGTAGATTTATATTCAACATCATTTTCTTCTTTTATTGGAAGAGCATCCATCTCACATCTTAAACAAATAGTCTTTTCTTTTTTAAAATCAAAATATATCCCTAATCCTGTATCACCAATCTCAATAATGTTTTCCACTCGATTATTTAAAAAAGAAAGAATATATTCTTTTGTTTTATATTCTTTAAAACTTAACTCAGGAATTTTATGTAAATCTTCTCTAATTTTTTTCATTATTTCTCCTTATTAAATGTAATGCAATATTATATGCATTAAAAGCTGCTCCTACCCTTAAATTATCTGCTACACAAAATAATGAGAAAGCTTTAGGATTTGTTAAATCTTTTTTTATTCTTCCGACTAATACCTTATCTTTTTGATAAGCTTCTTGAAAATAAAGTATCTCATTATCTTTTTTATATTCTAGTCGTTCACTATTTTTAATTAAGTTGATTATTTTATTAACATCTACTTCTTTATCTACTTCTAAGTAAATAAAAACTCCATGACAATAAGATACCGGCACTCTAATACAAGAAGCATGAACCTCTAAAGTATAATCATTAAATATCTTTTTTGTTTCATTGATCATTTTTAATTCTTCTAATGAAAATCTAGTATCATTAATTTCACCAATTTGTGAAATACATGTGTCACACAATAACTCAGAATAAATAGAACTTACTTTATCATACGATTTACTTAATTCTATTAACTCTTCTTTTCCTCCACCTGAACAAGATTGATAAGTGCTATAAATAATTTTATTTATTTTATATATTTTTTTAATTTCGTTTAATACTAGTAAAGATTGAATAGTAGAACAATTCGGATTAGAGATGAAAGAAGAATTAATGCTTTCAAAGTTGATTTCAGGAATTATTAAAGGAACATTATTATCCATTCTAAAAGTAGATGAATTATCAATAACATATTTACATTTTGCTTTTGCAACATTTCCCCATTTAGAAGAAACTTCACTAGTTGAACAAAGAAAACAAAAATCAATATCATCAAAACAATAATTATTTAATTCAACTTCTTCAATTTCAATATTTTTAATTATTAAAGATCTACTAGAGTATTCAGATTTAGTATATCGAATTCTATTAAATGGGAAATTGTTTTCAATCAATATTTCTATTAATTTTTTACCTACTAATCCTGTTCCCCCAACAACTAAAACATTATATAAATTAGTCATTTTTAGCGTAAATCCCCTTCTTTTTTTATTTTATTACTATCTATATTAATACTCCTTTTTATTATTCTAGCAGGCACTCCTACCACTACCACTCCACTTGGAACATCTTTAGTTACTATCGAACCTGCTCCGACAATAGAATCTTTGCAAACTCTAACACCTTCTAAAATAACTGCATTTGCTCCTATAAAAACATTATCTTCAATAATTGTAGGTTTACTTGATGGAGGTTCTAATACACCAGCAATTACTGCTCCTGCACCAATATGGACATTATCTCCAATTTTAGCGTTACTTCCAATAACTGCATTCATATCTATCATTGTATTACTACCTATTTCTGCTCCTATATTAATAACTGCCCCCATTAATATGATTGCATTATCTTTTATCTTTACATGTTCTCTAATAATTGCACCTGGTTCTATACGTGCATTAACTTTCGAATAATCTAATAAAGGAAGATTGGAGTTTCGATTAATAATATCAATATGAAAAGCTTTAATTATTTTTTTATTATCATCTATTGTCTTTTTAATAATATTAAAATCCCCAATTACTAAATATAAAGATTTATCTCCGAATTGTTTAACTCCTTTGAAAACAATATCTTCTTTCGCTTGTATATAAGCCTTTACTAAAGTTGTTTTATTTTTATTTTTAATCAAACTAATCATTTTTTCTCTTTCCATAAACTAAGATCTCCTAAAGAATATAATCCAACTTCCAAATTATTAATTATTTCTAATACCTCAATTACCCCACTCACAAATACATCTCTTGAATAAGCTTGATGAGTTAAAATTATTTTTTCATTATTTAAACTAACAATTACTTGATGCTCACCAACGTGTTCATCTTTTCTAATTGATTCAATATTAATATCTTTATTTAATACATCTTTTATCATTAAAGCTGTTCCGCTAGGAACATCTTTTTTGTTTTTATGATGTATTTCTTTTATCAATAATTGTTCATTTAATAAATCATAATTTTGAAATAAAGATATTAAATCTAAAAATATATTCATTCCTTTTGAATAATTTGAAGATTTAATTACAACATGGTTTTCACTAATTCTTTTTATTATTTTATTTTCTTCATCACTATATCCAGTAGTACCTATTATTAAAGAACACTTCTTATTTAATAAATACTCTTCAATATCTTTAATTACTTCATGAGAAGAAAAATCAATAATAACATCTATATTTTCTTTTATATCTTCAAAACTCGTATTCGTTTCTGGACTAACAATTATTAAATTATGTTTCGTTATTAATTGATTTTCTAAACTCTTCCCCATTTTTCCATATCCAAAAATAGCAATGTTCATTCTTCTATCTCCTTTAAAGCATCTATTAATATTTCTCTTTTTTCATTTTCAAGATTATATAAAGGTAATCTAAAATTACCAACATCATATCCTAAAATATTTAAAGCCTCTTTAATTGGAATAGGATTAACTTCAAGAGATAACGATTTAATATAATTTTCTAATTTGAAAAATATATCATATGCCTTTTCAAAATCCTCAATGAAAGTACAATCTATCATTTCTTTTACTAATTTAGGATGAGAGTTTGTCATTACTCCAATAAGACCTTTACTCCCTAATTTTATATCTTCAATAACTCGATAATCATTTCCAGAATACCAATAAAACTTTTCATTTTGTATTTTAGATAATTCAATTAATTTATTTATATCGCTTGACGCCTCTTTAATACCTATTATTTTATCTAAAGTCATTATTCTTTTTATTAAAGAAATAGACATATCTTTTCCAGTTCTAGAAGGAACATTATAAATAATAATAGGAACCTCACTTACTTTATTTAATTCTTGATAATGTTTAAAGATACCTTCATCATTCCCCTTATTATAATAAGGATTAATTACTAATAAAGCGTAAGGTTGTAAAGATGATAATTCTTTTACTAATTCAATTGCCTCTTGAGTCGAATTAGATCCAGCATTTAAAATAAGAGGAATTCTATTTTTTACATATTCAATACTCCTTTTAGCAATTTCTACTTTTTCATTTTTAGTTAAAGTTGAACCTTCTCCTGTCGTTCCAAAGAGTAATATTCCATCACTTCCATTATTAATTTGATAATCAAGTAATTCATATAACTTACTATAATTAACCTTATTATCATTAGTAAAAGGAGTCACTAATGCTACTATACTTCCTTTAATCATAATTCACCTCTATAGAACATATTCTTTCTGAAGGTCCTTCCATATAAACATAGTTTCCTAATATAGAAATTGATATTTTCCCGTATTCATTTATTACATTAATATTATTTAAACAATCAAACAAATAATTAGTTACTAGACTAGATGCCACACTACCTGTTCCACAATTAGAGGTAAGGCCTACGCCTCTTTCATAAGTCTCCACTTTAATAGTATTATCGTTTACTTTTTCTACAATATTAATATTAGTTTCTTCACAAAATCCGCTATATTTATTAAAATCATTTTTCAGCTTATTAATTTTTTCCTTATTATTTTCATCTCTAACAATTACATTATGATTAACACCAACTTTAACAAAATAAGATTCATATTCTTCATTATATATCCCTATTATTTCTTTTCTAATAAGACTACGTTTAAACCTTACTCTAGTAATAAAAGGTAATAAAGAAACAATGCTTACTATGTATATTCCACTTTTAGTTCGTACTTCAATATTTTCTCTTCTTTTATTTAATAGGCCATTATAAAAACAATAATGAATAAAACATCTTATTCCATTACCGCACATTATTGCTTCACTTCCATCTTGATTATAGATTAACATTTCTAAAGGTTCTTTTTTTACAACAATTAATCCATCTCCACCTATAGAAGTTTTTTGATTACATAACTTTCTTGCGGCTTCTTTATAATCAATTCCTTTTTTATAATCTGTTAATAAAAAATTATTACCTAATCCATGATACTTTTCTATCTTCATAAGATTATCACCTCTTATGAAGATATGATTTTTATTAAAATATTATACTTTAAAAATAAAAGACGAATTTCTTCGTCTTAACTAACATAATCTTTATCCACTAAAATAACACAGCGATACTTTTCATCTCTCTTACTAACTTCTTTTTTAATTAATTCAACTAATTCTTCATCACTATATTTATATTGAAATGGTACGAGTACATCAAAAATGAAATTAGTATGAGTTTCACCTTTTACCATTCTAAAATCATGAAACATAATAATTGGATCGATTTCTTTTAATACTTCTCTAACAACTTTACTACCTTTATTGAGTTCTTCATTATCCGTTTCTACTGGATCCATATGAATAACTAATTCGATTCCAAAATCTCTTTTTACTTCTTGTTCAATATTATCAATTAAATCATGAGAAACTAATATATCATCTTTTGCATCTATTTCTACGTGTAAAGAAATAAATACTTTACTTGGTCCATAAAGATGAGTAATAACATCATGAATACCTAATACTTTAGGATAAGATAATACTGTTCTAGTTACTTTTTCAATTAATTCTGGATCCGGTTTTTCTCCAATTAAAGGAGACATTGTTTCTTTAATTAACATAATTGCAGAATAAATAATAAATCCAGAAACTAAAATACCTACAATACCATCAACATTATATCCCGTAGTTTTAGAAATAATTGTACCAATTAATACTGCAGAAGTAGAAATGCAGTCATTAATAGAATCTTTTGCAGAAGCTTTTAAAGATAAAGAATCAATTTTTTTAGACGCACTTAAATAGAATAATCCTTGTAATCCTTTTAAAACAATCGCAACACCTAAAATAATAAAAGTAATAACCTCTACTTTAATAATATCTGGATTAATAATTTTATCAATTGAAGTAGTTAATAATTCAAGTCCAACAAAAGCAATAATCATCGCGATAATTAAAGAAATTATATATTCAACTCTTTGATGGCCATAAGGATGATCCTTATCCGCAGGTTTAGAAGATATTTTAAAACCAATAATTGTCAATAAAGAACTTCCCATATCAGAAAGATTATTAATCGCATCTGCAATAATTGAAATAGATGCAGATAATAATCCAATTATTACTTTAATAACTACTAAAATTAAATTAGTAATAATCCCAAATACTCCAGAAAGAGTTCCATAATTTTCTCTTACTTTTTCATTTTCTACATTTTTGTAATCTTTAATAAATAATTTTGCTAAAAAATTAACCATAATACCACCTTCTATCTAAAGATATATTAATATTTTTAGATAGAGTTAGTAAAGTTTAACTTGTTATTTTTCTTTATCTAATTTTTCAATTAATAAATGACATAAGGAAAAATTATTAAATTTATCAATAAGTAGTACCAAATAAAACAATAAATTTCCTAGCATAGTGACTAATAAATCTACCATTATATCCGTGCAAGGATGAAATCCATTATTTATAGATTTATCTATTCCTAAAGAATCTCCTGAAGTAACTAAATCACAAACAAATTCAAATATTTCCCATAATCCACCTAATCCTAAAGTAAAAAAGAAAACAACAAATAGTATTAAAGGTGTAGGTAATTTCTCTCCTCCATAATAAATTAATACGCAAATCATAATCAAAGAACAAATAAAACCAAAATATGTATGTAAAAACTTATCATAAATAGAAAATAAAGAATAAAAAGAAAAACCATTCCCTAGATAGAGAGCAAGTACAATCAATCCAACAATTAAGTAATTAAAAATAGTTGGAAATTTAATCTTTAATAAATCAGTAATTACAATTAATAAAAAAGGAATCATCGCACCTACAACAATTTGAATGATTACATAAGAATTAATATCTTCTAAATGAGTAAAAGTATAAAATAACAAAGATACAACTGCGCCTATAGTATTAATAATGACTGGATACCATTTATTCATAAAATCACCTAATAAATAGTATTTCCATAAAATAAAAAGAATAATAAAAACTTTTATATAGAATTATTATTTTTAATCGTATAAGATTAATAAGAATCATATATAAAAGTAGGTGGAAAGTATGGATCAAAGACAACAAGAAGAAATGATTAGAAATTTCATGAAAAATAGAAATGGATTAGATGATTTAGCAAAACTATTCTTTTGGTTAGGAGTAATATTATGTTGTGTATGCATCGTTATCCCTACTCCATATAGATGGTATGTATTAGGAGGCGGCATCCTATGTATCATTTATTGTATATTCAGAATCTTCTCTACTAGATTTTATAATCGTCAAAGAGAAAATAATGCTTATTTAAAATTCATTAACTTTTTTAAATTTAAAAAGAAAGAACCAAAATATGTACTAGATTCTACTAATCCATTAAAGATTATCGCTAAATGTCCAAAATGCAAACAAAGAATGCGACTTCCAAATAAAGAAGGAAAACACACTGTCACTTGTCCAAAGTGTCAAAAAGAATTTAAACTCAAAATAAAATAGTGTTTAAAACACTATTTTTTATTTTATGGCCTCTAATATCATATCTACCACTTCTTTTATTGATTTATTAGAAGTATTTATACAAATATCGTAATTTAATTTATCTCCCCATTTTTGTGAAGTATAGAATTCATAATATTTTGCTCTTCGATTATCAATCTTTTTAATTTGTTTAATTAATTGTTTGTCTGTTAGATTTTCACCAACTTCACCTTTTTCTCTACATCTTTTAATTTTCGATTCCATATCAGAATATACATGTATTCTAAATGGCTTCTCATCTTTTAATATATAATCTGCACATCTACCAACTATAACACAATTGGATTTATGTGCTAGTTCTTTAATAACATTAGCCTGTTCAGTATAAATAACGATATTATGATCAACATATGTATTTTCATAATAATTAATAGAACGTGCTATTGTAATTGGATAATATGCAATAGGTTCTTTTTCTACAACCTGTTCGATATAATCATACGCTAACTTAGTCTTTTTAGCGATCTCTAATAATATTTCTTTATCATAGTAAGCAATATTCAAAGCTTCAGCAATTCTTTTGCCTAATTCTCTTCCTCCACTACCAAATTCTCTAGAAATTGTAATTATAAGTTTTTTCATATATCTCACCTCTACTTATAATATATCATAAAACATAACTTTTATTAAATATACAAATTAAAATAGTTCCCTAAAGGGAACTATATTTTTTATTTTTTAAAAGGGAATAACATTCTAGTTCTTTTCTTATATTCACTATAATTAGCTTTATAAGATGCTAAATGATTTTCTGCTAATGGGATAGAAATAAATAAGAATAATAATGTATTTAGAATCGCACCAATAAGAAGATGCCATCCACTTAAAGTACTTAATATTGTAAATAAAGCTACTCCATACCAAAATAAAATCTCACCTAAATAATTTGGATGTCTAGAATATTTCCATAATCCTACATCAATAATTTGATCTTTAGAAGTTCTTGTTCTTTGAAATTTATGCATGTTGATATCTGATACTAATTCTAAAATCGTTCCAAGTAACATAATACCTACACCAATTAAGCTTAATAAAGAAAACTCATAATCATTAATAATATAATGATAGAATGGAATAGAAGCAAAATGAACAATTAAAGTAGGAACCATACAAATACCTAATAAATTAACAAGTTGATATAACTTACCTGTTTTTTCTTTAATCTGTTTATATCTCCAATCAATATATGTTAAATCATGGAACGTAGTAATAAAATTATATGTCAATCTAATCGCCCAAATTAATATAGTGACTAAAAAGATAATACTTCCTATACTGAAATTATTATAATGAATCATTAATCCTAAACCGATCAATATAGTTTGAATAGACCAATAAGGATCATATACAGAAGCAGTTTTAAATATTACTCCTCCTGCCCAAACTATAATAGTTCCTATTACATTACATAATAATATATTTAGATAAATATCCATCTTATTTAAAAATAAATTAAAGTATAATATTCCTACTCCTAAAGCAATAATATATACTCCTAATAATATTAATAATCCTTTTACTTTTTTACTCATAATAATACCTTTACTACTTAGTTTTTCGCGAAAAACTAAACTTTTCTTATAAAATTTGTTCCAACAAATGGTTCTTTTTCAGGTAAAGACATTTCTTCTTTTCCTAATTTAATTGACTTAATTAAGAATGCCATATTTCTACCTAATGTACGCATTGTTAATAGTCC
>SVBA01000014.1:0-4806 GCA_015059095.1 Erysipelotrichaceae bacterium | reverse complement strand
TCCTTCTTTATTTAATTCTCTTGCTACTTCTACTAATGCTCTATTAGTCGATCCATCAGCGTGTGGACTACCATTAATTAATATTACTTTCATTCTACTTCTCCTTTTTTTCAAAAGTAGCTTCTACTTTTTCTAATAATTCTCTAATTGGTAATTTTTGTGGACATTCTTTTTCACATTTACCACATTTAATACAATCACTTGGTTTCGCGCCATTTGATGTAATTCCTTTATAACCCCAATAACCACCATCAAACATTACATTTTGATTATAGCAAGTAAATAAGTCAGGAATATTAATCTTTTTTGGACATCCATCAACACAATATCTACAACCTGTACATTTAATTAAATTTTCATTACTTGTATAAATATCAACTACTTTATTAACTGCATCCATTTCTTCTTTTGACAAAGGTTTAAAATCTTTCATATAAGAAACATTATCTTTCATTTGTTCTAAATTACTCATACCAGAAAGAATACACAACATGCCATCAAACCCTGCTGCAAATCTAATCGCATAAGAAGCATAAGATAATTCACCTAATTCATCATATACCTTTTTAGCTTCTTCTGGTAATTTAACTAATGTACCACCTTTAACAGGTTCCATTACTAAAACTGGTTTATTGTATTTTCTACAAACTTCATAACATTTCTTAGATTGAACAGAACGATCTAAGAAATCTAAATAATTAAATTGAATTTGAACCACTTCAATTTCTGGATATTCAATTAAAATTTGTTCTAACACTTCTGCAGTATCATGAAAAGAAAAACCTACATGTTTAATCTTTCCTTCTTTTTTCTTTCTAAAAGCAAATTCATACGCTTTACAATCTTTATATTTTTGGAAATTCTTTGAACCTTGAGCATGCATCAAATAAAAATCGAAATATTCAACTCCACATCTTTCTAATTGTTTATTAAACATATCTTCTAAATCTTCTTCTTTAGAAAATAAACTTCCCGAACATTTATTAGTTAAGATGTATTGATCCCTAGGATATCTAGAAGTTAAACATTTCTTTAAAGCATTTTCACTTTCCCCATTTAAATAAACAGAAGCAGTGTCAAAATAGTTGAAACCATTTTCCATAAAATGGTCAACCATTTCTGCGAATTGTTCATAATCAACAACATCTCCATTCATTGGAGGGCGCATTGCGCCAAAGCCTAAAAGTTTTTTTACACCAAAATTATTATCACTCATATATTTATCTCCCTAATTAGATAAATATATTTTACTATGCATAGATGAATTATTGCAATTTATTATTTTAATTTAATTAATCTTAAACATTGAAAATCTTTATCAACAAAATCATCAAATCTTATACAATTAATATTTCTATCAAAATACGTCTTATAATACAACTTCTTATTTTTCAAATCATAACACGATTGATATCTAGTATATTCAAACTCTTCTTTTGCTTTCACTAATCCTAAAGGCATCAATACAGAATCCAATGAATAAAAAAATTGACTCACTGGATCATCATTTAAAACGATATTTTCTTTAACAAAATAGACTTTTATAAATCTAGACATTGAAGAATAATCTCCTGGTAATCCAATTAAACCTTGACCATAACTAATATTATTAAATTTATGATGAATCGGGTCTTCAATAGATAAATTCAAATAATTATAAATATTATTTTTGTGATAAGAAAATTCCGGATTATTTGTTAAAACATTTAAATCATTATCATATACTTTCAGTCCATCTTTAGTCGATTCAATAACGATACTTTTATTTAAATCTGCTACCATAAAATGTAGATAAGCAAGTGGGATTTTCGTGGAAAAAGGAACATTTAGTAAACTAATATTATTTAATTTTTCTTTAACTTCTTCAATAGTGCTACATGTTCCTAATAAGTATAATGGTAATTCAAAAGGAGTAATATTATCTTTACCTTCTATATAAGGAAAATAATATGCATTATTTAAAAAATTAAGCCCTGCAATAGCAAGACCTTTTTCATTCATAACATCTGAAAAAAGAGGATAATCATTGATAGTAGTCCCTATCCCTAGTAATGAATAATTTATTAATAGTTTATTACCGTTTTTTAAATTTATTTCTTTCCCCTTATTAATAAAAATAATTTGTTCATTAAAAGAATAATGGATATCCATATTTCTTCCAAAATAACTACCATAACTATTTAAATATATACATGTACACATAAAATCACCTAATTTAGTTTTTGAGATATACAAATAATTATTACATCATTTTAAATTTTGTTTATTTATATTATAATTAGAAAAGAAATGGAGAAGTTATTATGAACAAATTAAAGAAAACAGGTATCATATTAGGCGCAATAGTTCTTACTTTAGGTGCTTTCTGGGGAGTAGTTAATATTATCCCACCAAAAAAAGTATTAGACTCAACTAATCCTTTTATTGCAAAAGATCAACCTATGATTTCTGCTCATAGAGGCGGTGCTTTCTTAAATCCAGAAAATACTGAAAAGGCATTCGATCATGTTATTATTGAAACTAATTATTGTGATATCGTAGAAATTGATATTCACAAAACAAAAGATAATGTATTAGTCATTAATCATGACGATTCAATGGATAGAATGTGTTTAGATGATGAAAGAAAAGAAACAGAAGTAACTAAAGATGTAGTAATTAAAGATTCAACATACGAAGAATTACTTCAATATAATATGGGAAGAAACTTTGTTGATAGAAATGGTAATAAGCCTTATGAAAACTTAACTATTCAACAAGCAGATGAACAAAATCTAACTATCATGACTTTAGAAGAATTCTTAACTAAATATGAAAAATATGATTTTAAATTATATTTAGAAATCAAAGAACCAAACACAGAAGGAATTAATGAAGCTAATGAAACTATAAAAATGGTTCATGATTTATTTAGCAAAACAGAATACTCTACTTGGAAAGCTCGTACAATGATTATTTCTTTTACAGACTCATTGATCGATCATATAGTAGAAAATTATCCTGATTTATATGTAGGCGCATTAGGATATAAAATTGCTCCTCAATTAATCGGAACAGCATTAGGATTGACAACTTTAATTCCATCTACTTATCATTCTTTCCAAACTCAAATGACTAATTCAGCTGGTCCTATTACAATTAACTGTGCAACTAGAGCAATGGTTAACGCTGCTCATAGAAGAAATCAATCTATTACATATTGGACAATTAATGATGAAGATCAAATGGATCAATTAATTAAGATTGGTGCAGATGTAATTACAACAAATACTCCTGATGTATTAGCAAAAAAACTAGGCAAAATCTAAAGCATATTAAAAGCGAGATTTAATTTAAAATCCCGCTTTTTTTATTACTTATTTTTTAATTTCCTTTTTCTTTGACTTTTTAACTATAAATACTACACCAACGCCAACACCTGCAACAACGATAAATGGAGCAGAATAAGCTAAGAATTCAACAACACCTTTACCTAAATTAATTAAGAATGTTCCATATTCTCCTAAGAACACTTCTTTTGGTGGAGTATAAACACGTTTATAATCAATTGTAACTGTTGCATAATCAATTCTTGCATTATAAGCATCTAAATCTTTGTATATTTTCTTTAATCTAGTATCGATAGAACTAATTTTATCATTTAATGACATAATTTCATTTAATGATAATCCGTCTTTTTCTAACATTTTTACATACGCTGCTCTATTAGCTTCTAGTACTTCAATTTCTGCTTCTAATTCATTATAAGCAGAAGTAACATCTTCAGATGAAATATTTTTACTTGATATACCTTCATTTTCATCAACAGCATTTAAGAATGCATTTAAATTTTCTGCTGGTACTTTATAAATATAAGTAGCATAATTTAGTGATTCATTAGAATAATAAACATATCCATTTAATGTATAAACTTCATTAGTAATCGCATTAATTGCTGGAGCTAATGCTTCTTTAACATTAATTTCATATTTTACAGTATAGATTATTTTATGGCCTTCTGGAATAACAATATTATTATTACCAAGCCCTCCAACTTCTCCGTTTACTTCGTCTTTGTAACCACCTTCATAACTTGGAGCTCCCATGTTACCATTACCAGAACTACAGGAAACAAACATCAACGCTGTTAATAAAGATAAAAATATATATTTAATTTTTTTCATACGACTATCCTCCTAAAAATAACTGACCGCAAATATACTTGCAATAAAAAATGTAATACTAATAATTAAACCATATTGGCAATATTTATTCCTTTTTAAAAATAAGCAAATTACATTTAATACTAAACTTACTAAAGAGATAAATATTCCTAACCCACCACTTATCCATAAGATAATAGTAGCTAAAGAAATAATGAACGCTATCAATTCAAATTTTTTATTTTGTTTTTCAATTCTTGCTTTTCTTTCTTCTAATGATGGTTTAATAATAACACCTATTTTCTTTTCTTTAATTGGTTCTACACCAGTTAACTCATCCATAGACACATCTAATATCTTACACATTGCTTGTAATTTATCTAATGTTGGAATTGTTTGATCAGTTTCCCAAAGAGAAATACTTTGTCTACTTACATCTAAAAGAGAAGATAATTCTTCTTGAGAAATTCCTTTTCTTTTTCTCGCAGTATAGATAAATTGACCAATTTTCATACTATCACCTCTATCTTTATTATATTTTAATTGTAACTTGCAAAGTACCAATTGGCAATGGGATATTTGTCAAGTTTAACTTGCAAACACTTGACAAACAAAGAAAAAGGCCGGAAAATTCCGACCTTTGATATAAACATTTATTATTTTT
>SVBA01000013.1 GCA_015059095.1 Erysipelotrichaceae bacterium | reverse complement strand
ACATTCACAGACAGTTGCATAATATAAAGTTTCTTCGATTACAACATATTTTTCTGTTGTATTGGTATGTCCAGTAGGATCTACTGGTTCAGTTTTTGTATGATTTGCATCATTTTTACAAGTGTAAGTTCTTACACCTGTTTCTGTACATGAAGGATAAGTAGTTATTTCACCTTCATCCCAATCATGTTTTAATGCATCAACATAATTATCTACATATGAATCTCCACATACTGAACATGTATGAGTTGTATAACCTTTTTCTGTACATGTTGGATCAGTTACTACTGAAGAATAGTTATGTGCTGCTACTACATAGTATTTACCTTCTAAAACAGTACATAAACCTTCTTCTAAGAAGTTAGTTGTACCTTCTCCAGGTTCAGTATCAGATTTAGATGGATCATAATCATAGAATGAACCTCCATTAACTACAATTGTACCTACTAATGTATCATGAGAATTTAATGTCCATTTTGGAGTGATACATTCAAATGTACCACCATTAATTTCTACTGTAGCTCCATCTTTAACATAAATTAAGTCGAAATGAGTATTGTCTTCCCATTTACTTGGATCTACATCTTTATTTGTGAATGTACCATTATTAATAATAGCTTTAGAATTTTCACCTTCAACAAAGACTGCGATATTCCATTTATTATTACCAGCACCATTAATTGTACCTTCACCTTCAAGAGTTAATGTTGCTCCACTTGTTACATGGAATACACCATTACCTTCTGTATCATTTTTAACAGTAAGAGTATTACCTTTTAAGTTAATTGTTAAATCTTTATTAATTTCAATAGCAGTTACTAAATCTAATGAATTTTCTAATTCAATAGTTGTTCCTACTTCTGCAGCTTCAACAGCTGCTTCTAATGTATTATATGGAGTGTTATTAATTGTAACATTAGTTACTAATACATCACCATATTCAAATGTTTCTGTGCCTTTTTCATCACATCTAGAGCATGAATAGTAATATTTTGCTTTTTCTGTACATGTTGCTTCAGACTCTAAATACATAGAATCAGTATTTTGTTCAGTGAAATCATGTCCTTTAGCTTCTACTGGAACAGTTGTTCTACTAATTTCAGCATCACATACTGAACAGTAAACTACTGAATCATATGATCCTGCATCTGTACATGTTGCTTCTACTATATTTTCTTCAGTAGCTACTCCAGCAGTATGATCTACTACTGGAATAACTTCTGTATAAGTATGTTTTGCATCATTTTTACAAGTATAAGTTCTTACACCTGTTTCAGTACATGTTGCTTCTTTTGTTACTTCACCTTCATTCCAAGAGTGTCCATTAGCAGAAACAAAATTATCTTTAACACCATTTTCAAGACCACATTCACATAAATATTTCGTATAACCTTGTTCCGTACATGTTGGAGCTACAATTTCAGGAATGTTATAATTATGTACATGTGGAAATTCGTCAAATTTAGCACTACACACTGTACAAGTTGCTTTTTCACCTTCCACAGCGGATGTACCTACGTGTTTTGCAATCTTAGTAGTATCATGACAAATTGGACATTCTTGAATATGATGAGTAGCATCAGATTTAAATATTGGTTTATTCACCCAATCATGTTCACATGGAGTTTCTTTACTATCTATAAGAGTTAAAGTCATTGATTTAATTCTTACTTGATTAGAACCTGCAACATCAAGTTTTAAATATTTATAACTATTTTCACCAAAATCTAATGAATGGTCTTTGTAAGAAGAAGTTATTGCAATTCCACCAAAAAGAGTCCATGAAATTGAATCTGTTGAATAATAAACATTTATTGTATCACTATTATTACCAGCATTCATTTTAATTGTTGAAATTGGAAGTTCACTCTTAATAATTGCATATCCATTATGAGTAGAACTAGAATAAATTCTTAATTCAGTTGTGAAATGGGATTCTGTAGTAGTAATAGTTACTATTTCATCTAACTTATGTACTTCATTAGATGCATATTGAGTACCTTTTTCATAATCACTAAATGTATAAGTATTTGTTGTTTCTTCTGGAGTAACAACCATTCCATTTGTACCAAATGTTGCGGAACAACTAGAACAAGTTCTAATGCCACTTGTAGCAGAATCTGAATTATCATGTAATTCTCTTAATACATATCCACATTCACATGTTTTATTATGATATTCAGAGCGTTCTTCATCTACTATCCATAATTGATTTTCATAATTATGTTCTACTCTATTATTAACAGTTCCACATTCATATATGCAATATTGTGAGTGACCGTATTCATCTATTTCCCATTCACCATTTTCAAAATTATGATCAACTTTTTCAACTGTTTGTTGTACAGTTAATACTTGCTCACAAGCTGAACAATGTTTTCCTTCTGTTAAACCAGTTTCTGTACATGTTGGAGCTTTTGCAGCATCAATTACTTCAGTATGACCTTTAGCAAAAATAACAATTTGAGAATCTTCTTCAACTAGAACATAAGATTCCTCTACTTTGATAAATAATTGCTCACATTTTGGACATTTATATGTTTGTTTTTTACCATTTTCTGTACAAGTTGCTTCTTTACCTGTAACAACTTCAGGAGTATGTCCTTTTGCAGGAATAATTAATTGGGAGTCATTTGTAACTAAAACGTAAACTTCACCTTCTTTAATGAAAGTTTGTCCACATTCATTACATTTATAAGTTGCTTTAGTACCTGTTCCTAAACAAGTAGCAGGTACTTCAGCATCTTTAATTACGTATTCGTGAATTACAAGTGGAGAAATACTAACAGTATTAGATTTAGTATTATATCTAATAGTGTATGTTCCACCTACAGTTGTAGTAATTACAATATTATTACTACCATCTGTGTTAACATTAATTGTTTCATGGCAATCATAATTGAATTTACCTTTTTCCATCCAATTTCCATTGATTACAAATTTAACTGATACATTATCGCCAGTATTAATTGATAAGTCAACAGAATAATCATAACCGTTTTTAGTTAATGAAATAGGAGATTCCCAATTGTTGATTGAGCCATATAATTCAACCTTTGAAATAAAGAATCCAGTTTTTGATTCATCCCATGGATTTTGAATATAATAGATATCTTCTTCTGAATCTAGATAGCTTACTTTACATGATTCATTCCATTTAGATGACCAATCTAATTCTTCTTTATTTTTATCCATTCTAGTGAAAATAACTGTATCATATTCACCTTCTGGAACTACAACACTATATACTGTTCCTTCTTGAATAAATTTAACCCAAATTGGATCTAATGTTCCACCATCTTTGAAGAAATGAGCTGCAAACCATGCACCATCACTTGTCCATGAACCTGGAACTAAGTATAATGTGTCTAATTTTTCTTCTAATACTTTTCCACATTCACAAGTAGCAGCTGCAGCAAATGTTGCTTCTTTACCTGTTTCATGTGCTTCTGCAATAGTTTTATATCCACAACCACATTCTTCCCAGTGAGTTGTTTCATTATATTCGTAAGTTGTTTCATGTGCTTCTTTTGTTGAAGTAGCATTACATCCAACCACTGTACATGTAGTCCAGTGACCTTCTGTATCATGAGTATATTCTGTACCCCAAGTATGGTCAGCATATACACCATATTCTTCTCCACATCTAGTACATTCTGCTAATTTAATACAAGTAGCAGTACCGCCAATATGGCCTAATTCATCAACTTTATTATCAATATATGAATGCCCGCACGCACATGTGTATGTAGTATAACCTTCTTCTGTACAAGTTGGGCCAGTTACTACACCTGCACCATAACTATGACCAGTAGCAGCAATTTCAACTTTAACTGCACCATAAATTGATGTATAAGTTGTTTCACCAACAGCTTCACATTCTGGTTGTTTTGTTACTTCGGAAGTCCAAACTTCTGTATTTGCTAAATTAGCAATATCAATTTCATTAACATGTTGAGGATTTCTTGAACAAACTTGTTGAGCTTTACCTTCACTTGTTAATGTTGGTTCAATAGTAATTGTCCATGAACCATAATCATGACCTAAAGGATCACCATATGTAAATGTATTTTCTGCATCTACAACAAATTCACCACAAGTACATGATCTATAATATACTGCAGCATTTTCACAATCTGCTGCTGATTTTAAGAATTTTGCAATAGGATTTTCTTGATCGTATACATGAGTATGAGGTGGCTCTACTTCACCTGGAGCTAAGTATACTACATCAATTGCAGTAATTCTTACTTGACCTTTTGTTTCAGTACTTGTATTACCTACTCCAAATGTAATAGATGTACCTGATGCATTAGTTACTGCACCAGAACTAACATTACCATTTAAAGTTAATACGCCTGTTTTATTACTTGCATAAGTAACTTTAACTGAAACTAACAAATATCCTTTTGGAACAGAAATAGTAACAGTTGGTGATTCTGTTTGATAAATTCTCCATTCTTCACCATTTACATAATATTTACCAGTATTACCGCCACCAGTTGCAACAACTGTAATATCACCTTTAGAAATAGTTAAGTATTGAGTAGCATCTACCCAAGAATTTTCATCAGCATAATCTGCAATGACAATTGATTGAGTCTTTTCATCAGTTGGAGTAGCAGCCTTTTTAGAAACTACTACTTTAATAGTATTTTGATGAGTTGCAACAAAACTATAAACACCATCAGTAGGAGTTAATGCTACTACTGAGTCATTTAAGTATACAGCAACATCGTAACCAAATACTCCACTTAGAGTAAATGTAACAGTATCACCAGCATATGCTTCGTTATTAACGTTAACTACTACATCAGCTTCTAAGCCTTCTTCATATTCTACTTCTTTATCAATCGAATAAGAAACTGCTTCAACCTTAGTAATTTCATTGTATTGACCTAATTGATATTTACTACCGTAAACACCATATTTACCGCGTACGACAATGATTTCACCAATAGCTGGAGCTTCAATACCATCTGCTAATAAAGAATAATATAAATTTAATACTGCTGAATCTTTATCAAATAAATCATCAACGATATTAATTGTATAAGATGATGAACTTGAATAATAAGTAATATCTCTTACATAACCAACAACGTATGAATCAACATTTGCATTATTTGAACCAGCTTCTACCATAGCAGTAATAATTGTATGAGAATCAGCTACTGTTAATGGAGAATCTTCTTTACCAAATACGAATGTAACTTTTTTATCACCACAAGTACATTCTTGATAAATATTACCATTTACTAAATCGTCATATTTCATCTCTCCATAAATATGACCTGGAGCTTGAATAACTAATTGTCCTTGAACAACTAATTTGTATTCATTATCTTCCTTAACGAATAAACCACCGCAACCGTTTTTACATACATAGTGTTCTTTAATACCATTTTCTGTACAAGTTGCTGGTTCTTCTTCAACTAATTCATAATCGTGTTTTAAAGCTTTAGCAATAATATGTCCACAAGAACATACGCTTGCTTCTAAACAAGTAGCAGGAGTACCACTATGTTCTGCTTTATTAGAGACCATTCCACATACTGAACATTCTTGCCAGTGATGTGTTTCGTTTTTTACATATGTATCACCATAGTTGTGACTATGAGCTTCGTAATACACATAAGAAATTTTATTTGTTAATACACTAAGTTCAATTTTATATGTACCTGTTTTTGTAATAGAGATATTACCGTTTGAACCATAACCAAAATTTGTACAACCCGAATCGATATTACTTGAAGTAATTTCGCCAGTCCATCCATCTTTTGTATCTGTTAATTTAAATTCAGATGGTAATTCTGTAATATCAAGAAGAATTGAATAAGTATAAGTATCCTCATCAAATGATAATAAATAATCATCATTACCTGACCAATTATTTATATCACCTTTGAAATAATATGTTTTTGCATCATATGGAATTTTTTCTACAAATTCTAATGTAATAGTAGAAGTTGCAGTATCAAATTTAACATTAAATCTAGCATTTACAATTAAATTAATATTTCCACCATCACCTTGAGAAACATATTGTTTTGAGTTTTCATCTAATTTTTCATAGCCTATCCAAGCAGTTTCTTCAGCATTACCAATTTTAAATGAAGAACCTAAAGTTAACTTAACATTATTTAATTGATAGATAGAAGTACCTTCTTGAAGTGCTAATTCATAAGCAGTAACTGCTGACCAGTCATTCATTGTACCTTTAATGAACCATTGTGGAACAACTACTACTGATTTTTCTTCAGCTTCAGCAAATGAAGCACAAGCATTTAGACCATTACCATAATAATAGTATTTACCTTCAGAGAAATCTAAGTTAGAAGTTTTATCATCACCTCCACCATTGAAGATGAATTTTAAACCTTCAGTTGTTTCAACTTCGAATGAATAATAATACCAATTTTCATTAGTAGTACCTTCACCAGAATAACTATGCATTAATTCACCTGGCCATGATTCACCAGTATGATTTGCACCATTTTCAGTCCAAGCCCAAATATGGACATTGTTCCATTCTAATGTATTTAAGTAGTAAAGAGTAACGACATAGTTACCATATTCTTCACCACAAATTTCACATTCTTTTCTATGAGTTGCATCAGCTACTCCGCCAGTATGTCCTTCAGTTTCAGTTGGTCTACCACAAACATTACATTCTTGATAGTGACCATCTTCATTACTTACATAAACATCTTCATCATATGTATGAGGAGCTTTTGTAGAAGGAGCACCACAATTATCTCTTTGACATTCTTGATAGTGACCTTCAGCATCAAATTTCCATTCTGCATTAGTATAATCGTGACCTAAAGCTTCACCATATTCAAATGTTTCACTACCTTTTTCTCCACATTCACATGAATAGAAATAAGTAGCTTTTGTTAAACATGTAGCATCTTTGTCTTTATAGACATCTGTTGCTACTTGTTGATCAAATGTACAAGTATGAGGAATATCTGGAGTAGAAGAACCTGATACTTTATACTCAACTTCAATTGCAGTAATTCTTACTTGACCATTAGTAACAGAAGAATCTGTATTACCTACACTAAATACTATTGCTGTTTCACTAGCACTAACAACTTCATCACTTGCAACATTTGCACCATTTAGAGTTAATACGCCCGTTTTATCGATAGTATAAGTAATTTTGACTGATACTAATTCATAGCCACTAGCAACACTAACTTTTATTTCTGGTGTTTCAGTTTGATAAATTCTCCAGTTATTACCACTAGTATAGTATTTACCTGTGTTACTACCACCAACAGCAGTTACTGTTACTACATCATCCATTACAACAGTTCCATATTGTGTTGAATTTGTCCAGCCATTTGCCGCAGCATATTCACCAATTACTGTTTTAATAGTACTTCCAACAGGAGTTGAACCTTCTTCAGTAACAACAACTTCAATAACGGATTTTCCTTCTACTACAAATGAGTATTCATTACCAGTTGTAGCAGTAATTTTACTACCATTTAATTTAACTACTACATCATAACCATCTTTTGGAGTAACTGTGAAAGTAACAGTTGATCCAGATTTAACTGTAGAAGAAATAGTAGAAACTGTAGCATTAGTTGAAGGATTACCTTCGCCATCTACTACTGTACATGAAACTTCATAATCAACGTGTTCAATAGAGATAATTTGGCTCTTTTGAGATAATTGATATGAAGAATTATATTTTGAATAATAACCACAAACTACTAACTTATCGCCAACATTAACTGCTGATTCGTTAATATTTTCTGGGTTTAATGCTCTATATAATGCGATTTCTTTAGCATTATTAGAAGATAAATCATCAACTAAGATGATATTGTCATTATAATTGTTATATTCAGAGTTGTATGAACCCATACTCTTAACATAACCAACAATATATGCTGCTCCAGTTGCTGGAGAATCTGAATTTGCACCAGTTTCATCAATTAATGCATGAGATTCAGCAATTGTCTTAGGTGCAGTTGCACTACCAAACATATATTCTGATTTTTCAGTATGAGCTGAATCATTAGAACAAACTCTTACTTTATAACCATCTAAGCAAACTTTTGACCATTCACCATAGCTATGACCAATAGCGTCAACTTTAAATGTTTCAGTACCCTTTTCACCACATTCACATGAGTAATAGTATTCACCATCATCATCACATGTTTCTTTTACTTTAACATAAGCTTCTTCACTTACTTCTTGATCAAATAAGTGAGTATGACTTAATGGTTGACCATATTCTTTATTACATACTTCACATACTGCTTTTGAATCTTCAGTAGCAGCAGTTCCTTCTGTATGTTCTTCTACTTCAGAAGCTTCACCACATTTTTTACATTCTTGATAGTGACCTAATGTATCTGGAGTAGCTAATTTATATTCTTGACCTTCATAGTCATGACCTGTAGCTACGATTGGTCTAGTTTCTTCACCTTGACCACAAAGAGTACATACTCTATATTCTTCACCATCTTCAGTACAAGATGCTGGAGTTCTTTCTGTCCAAGAATCAGTATATTGGTGTTCACAAATTTCTAATTGTCTATATGTAACTTCAATAGCACTAATTCTAGCTTGACCATTAGTTGCAGTACCAGTATTACCTACACTGAATGTAACTGATGTTCCACTAACAGAAATTACACTACCAGAAGCATATTGTTCACTACCTAAAGTAATGATACCAGTATTTTGAGAAGCATAAGTAAATACAACAGATACTAATTCATAACCAGAAGCAACAGTAACAGTTAATTCTGGAGCTTCATTTTGATAAATTCTCCAGTTATTACCATTTGTATAATATTTACCTGTGTTATTATATGAACCTGTTGTTGGATTTGCAGTTACAGTTACAACTGAATCCATAACTACTGATTCATATCTTGTTTCATTTGTCCAACTATTAGCTTCTGCATAATCTTTAATCATTGTAGAAACTGTAGTTGAAGAAGTATCAATTGCTTCAGTTTCAATAGAAATTGAAATATTTTCTTGAACTAATACTTCATAAGTATTTCCTTCAGTTGGATTTACTTTAACATCATTTACAAATACTGTTACTTTATAACCAGATTTTGGTTCAGCTGTAAATGTAATAGTTTCACAACATTTTGATGTCGCTGGAATTGCTGAAACTGTAACATTTAAAACATTATCAATTGTATGAGAAATATCAAATGTATTTAAATGACGAACAGCATAAATTGTTCCTTCAATTAATTCATAAGTTGTTTCATTATATAATTGTAAATAACCACTCGCATTAATATCATCACCAACACTAATACAATAATCAGAAGTAGGTCGATAAATAACAAGTTGATTTTCACTATCTGGAACAGAAATAATAACTTGATAGTAACCATTACCAGAATAATTTTTCTCAATGCTTACAATAGTACCACTAACATAAGCAGTAGCTGTAGAAGTATCACCAACAGAGTATCCTGCCATTGCCTCAACAGCTCGATCAACATTAATTGGAGAACTTGAAGAACCTAAAACGAATTCAGTAACCTTATGGTCACATCCATCTCTTTCACATTCTTGAGTTTTATTACCATCTAAACCAACATTAGACCATTCACCCATGTCATGACCTAATTTAGAATCAGTATCTACCCAATAAGTAGTACCAATTGTATTACAACCTGCTTCAGCACAGTCATAGTAATAAACTGCATCATCAATACAAGTTGCTGCTGATTTAATATGATCTTCATCTTTAATTTGTTCAGTGAATGCATGAGTATGATCAGCATAGTCACCATAAGGTTGATTACAAACACTACATTTTGCAAGTTCTGTTTCAGTTGCAATACCACCCTTATGATTTTCTTTTGTTGTAGAGTGACCACAACCATTTGAACATTCTTGCCAGTGTTGATTAGCATCAAACTTAATAACTAATTCATGACCAAGAGCTGCATCACCAGTTCTAGTTTCTTTTGTATGACAAGTAGAACATTCTCTTTCTTCAACTTCAGCATTATTACAATCTGCTGGAGTTTTAGTTGTCCATCCCCCCCAAGCATGACCTAAAGCAGCCTTACCTGGTTTAGTTTCTTTGTCGTGACAGACTGAACATTCTCTTTCTAATACTTCAGCATTTTCACAATCTGCTGGAGTCTTAGTTGTCCATTCGCTATATTTGTGGTTAGCTGGATCACCAGTTCTAGTTTCTTCTTCACCACAAACAGAACATTTTCTTGCTTCTACTTCTGCATGATCACAATCTGCAGGAGTTTTTGTTGCCCAATCACTAAATTTGTGACCTAATGGATCACCTACAGTGAATGTTTCACTACCCTTTTCACCACAACTACAAACGTAGTAGTATGTAGCAGGATTTTCGCAGTCTGCTTCACTAGCAAGATATTTAGTTTCAATCTTCTCGACATTAAAAACGTGTCCTTGCACTGATCCATACGATACACCACAATCGACACAAACTAATTTCTCACCACATTTAGCAATACCACCATGATGGTTTTCTCTATTTATTTCTACATCACAACCATCAGCAGTACATAATTGCCAGTGTTGGGTAGAATCATGTAGATAAGAACCATCGTAGGTATGATCGTGCTTAACTGGTTTACATGAAGCTAATGCAACCAAGCCTAAAGCAACCATACCAAGTGATAATATGAGTTTCTTATTCATATGTCTCCTCCTTAATTATGAAATAATTATAACAAAGTAAAATGTTTTTGAAAGCCTTTTACCATAATAATCTTAATTTTTTCTTAATTCTTTCTCACTAAGATTCGAAAAGTTAGAAAATAATCACCAATATCAAGTTAAACTTAACCAAAACAAAGGAATCTTTAATTGAAGATTAAAAAAGGAGAAATCTTTCGACTTCTCCCTCTTCATTAGACTCGATTTTTAAATACTGCGAATGCTCTTTTATCATCAAAATGATTTTTTAGATATTCATTAATTCGAGCATAATGATAAGCAATAATGTTATCAACTATATCATTTCGCTTATAAAATGCGCTTACTGAATCATTACATAAATCTGTTATACCCATTAATGTTGACCATTGGCTAGTAGGTATTTGGAATTCAAAATTCTCTTGATAAACCAAAGTTATCATATATGATAAAATATTGAATAATTCATTATCATATAAACGATTGTTATTAACAATATCAAAGCAATCATTAATAAGCATATGAAAGAATTTTGACAAATCATCTAATAGTAATAAAAATGATGATTCTTTTTTTTCTTTGTACTCCAAAGTGATGTTAGAAAATCCCAATTGAAACATTACTTCTTTAGTAAATACATACTCTGTATCATGAACAAATGTAATCCCTAAATAATTAGCATTTTTACTGCCGGAAGTAAATCTTTCGACCAAATTAGAAAAGTTGAATCCTGCGATATAATTATCATACATCTTTTGATCTTGTAAATTGTACTTAGTTAATTCTGCTAGATAAGAATCAAATTTACTACCCCAATAAATTTGTTGAACATCTTGTTTCAAGATATTATGAAATTCAGTTAAGTAATAAGGACAATTTAAAACAACTTTTAGTAATTTTTTAAAATTAGAGTCACTAACGTTATTACAAGTAAATAGTAAAGGATAAACTAAATCATCTTTCATCTTTGCTAAATCAGAAATCAAAGATAAAGAGTATCCTGGTCTAGATATATATGTTTGTCTACCCATAATAGTAAAAAATAATATCTTAGCCAAAACATACGATTTATTGGTGATTGAGAACACAAAATTATGTGTATTTAATACTTTTCTAATAAAGTATTTGATACCTTCCCATCTTCTATTTTTGTATAAACTAACTAACTCTGAATTAAATATTCTTTTAAAATCATTGTATCTATTAACAATTAATTTTTCATCTTGTTCAGTATATAAAACAATCGATGCACTTACTAAAAAATCACTCTTTTCAAAAGTAACAGTTTTCTTATCATGATCAAATTCATATGTATCATGATTTCCTTTTTCTTTTGTGTAAATAATCATACTAAATTTCTACCTTTCTTAATTCAATCATATTGGCATTTACTTGCTCAAAAATATCTAGCACGTATTTAGGAACTCTACCTTTACAAGAAACGATAATCGCTCCATTTATTTCTGTTAAATAATAATCAACTTTTTTTGAAAAATATCTTCTAGAAGAAAACTTAAGCATGGTATACAATCTTCTACCAATCATCTTATTTGTAAAAGTTAATACACTACCTAAGGATTTTCTAGCAGCAATAGAACATTTATCCATAAAATATTCTAAATTTACATTATTGTTTGCAATTAGAATCATCTCAGTACAATGATGGGCAATATCTATCATATGGTCCATAATTTTGTAAAAATGGTTAACATGTTTTTCAGCAAACAAAAATAGTGCCAAATCAGTTTTAAAAAATGTCCTAATACCAAATATTGCATATGGACTTAAAGTTAATAAGATCATCACAATGTAAAGTAAGTAAACTATACCTTTAGTTTTTTCTTCAGGAATTGTTTCATAGTATTTAACAAAAAATCTAGAAATGATTATTAGACATAAAATAAACACTCCAGAAGAAAGAAGAAATGCTCTAGTAAATCTTTTTCTATACTTTCTTACTTCTAAAGGTGGGGCTATTCGAGATTTAGGATGCAACAACTCTTTAGTTCTACCTTCTAATCCATCGCTATCTAGCTTGGCAATTTTTGCTTCTGTTTTACGCATTTTATATCTATTCATCGTTTTCTTTAACATAAAATCATATCTCCACAACCACAATGAGTATTACCATTGATAATAAAATACTTATTATGTCTATGTGATGTATGGTCGTTAATTGAGATTGCTCCTGATTCTTGGAACAAACCTAAACTAGACATAACTACTTGAGAATATCCACTCCAACCATAATGGCATAAAACATCACCATTATCATAAATGCCATAGACTACAACCCCATGACTAATATTACCACCATTAAAGTTAGGCATAGTTCCACAGTATATAGCTGGATAACCATTTTCAATAGGTGTTTCTATATCAGTAAAAATACTAACTGTATTTTGAATTGTATAATTCAAATCTTTACCACTTAGGAAAGTATTTAGTTTATTAATGATTTGTGCTTGTGTAATAGATCCTGGATTAGGATCTAATTCATACAAGAAGTTATTAGCAATATTAGGTACACCATCACCATAAGTAGTTGAGTAGCAAGGACTAATATAATTACTTGCTTGCGAGGTAGAAAAGTACCCTGTACTATAATAAATTTCATAATATGCAAGAATTATACCCGTTGCAATGTAGCCACAACATCCATCTTCGGTACTTACAGCAGCAAAATCAGCAGAATTTTGCTTAAAATACCATGAATATCTCGCTTCATCATCTGCATAAATCATTGTAAAGAAATGATGATTAGTTACAGTAGTACTCTTTCTCTTCTTACTAAAATCAGTCTTACTTCCTTCATATGCTCTATTTAAATTTTTCTCATCAATTACTTTTATAGCTTTATCATGATATCTATTTGCTTCTTTTTTATAGGCATCATATTGTAAAGCGTTAAGCTCTTTATCATCCATTAGACTAGTATATTTGCCTGATATATTTGAGAAATATCCAACCATCGGTAAATAATACAAGTTAGTGGATTTAGTTTTTAAGTATGGTGAATATGATGTAGGCGCACATTCTACAATATCTCCATTACTTACGTTGTAGATTAAATAACCAATTGGATCAAATTCAACTAATACATATTGATTTTCTCCAAAGTCTTTAATCTCTAAAATTCTTGAAATGCTGTATTTATTTGAATCAACATACTTGTCTAATGTTTCTAATGCAATTTCTCCTACAGCATTTAGTGACTCTTGTTTTTTAAGAGGGTTGAGTCGACCTCTTTTTCTAGTAACTTGATTAATTTTAGACTTTACAAAAGTAGGGACAATTGATGAGTAAGAAATCCCAGTGAAAGCCATAATACCAACCAATGAAAGTACTAGAAGTGTCTTATTTTTTTTCATCTTTCAAAATTACTCCTTTCACTATATAAAGTCTAAAAAAGGGGGTCGAAATTTGCCGAATTTTGAAAAAATTTTTTTGAAAAGAAAAAAGAACTACATAGTAGTTCTTAAATTTTAAAATTTTTTTTGAAAAATGTTAGATTTTGACGAAATTGACTATCAAATTGCTATTAATATAATTTTCTAGTTCAAAAATTAAATAGTGTTCATTATCAGATAAATTTTGATACATTATCATATTTTCATCAAAATAATATCTCCTATCTCCAACAACTAATTCTGTGAAATCTTCACTTACATATTCACAATAATAAAACTGCCCATATACAGACCACTTATTCTTTTCGTCCTTGATATTAAATGTTCCAGGGCCAGACAATTCTTCTTCGGTTAGTACAATATATGAATCTTCATTAAATCCAGTTTCTTCTAAATTGCCTTTATGAGATTCATATACATAAGTTCCCATTTCAAAAGGACAATCTTCATTACCAGTTATTCCACTAATACCAAATACAACACCTATAACAGTTACAACCACTAAAACCACACTTGCTAATGCATAACCAATTCTTCTCCATAATGTTTTATTTGGAGATTTTTTCTTTTCTTGTGATTTAGTAAATTTAGAATAATCTAATCTTTTTTCAAACTCACTAAAAGGAGTACGATTATTTTTAACGTATTCTTCTAATTCTTCTCTTGTTTTAAATTTTTGTTCCATAATATTCGTCCGCTCCTTTCTTTAGTTTATTTACTATCTTCTTGTAATATTTGAAAATATCAACATGTTTCAGCTTCAACTTTTGTTTTATCTCCAATAAAGGTTCACCATTAATCGCATAATGAACAAATATGTATATCTCTTGCGGTTCTAATACTTTCTTTAAAAGTTCTGCCAATTCAATTTCATGAATGAAAGTACTATATTCAGCAAAGTTTTCTATTTCATCTGTTAAGCTATAAGCATGATGAAATCTTTTACGAGCCAAATTATAATCCATACATTTCCAGAAGAATAGTTTATACAAATAACCTTTAATATGACCAATCTTTCTTCTTTCCATAATACCATCAAATAATGCAGTAAAAGCATCGAGTACCACGTCTTCAGCATCTTCTCTATTATTAACTTTAGTAAGTGCTAGTGAATGAAGATGATCATGGTAAAGATTGTATATGTATTCAAATGCTACTTTCAATTCATCTAAGTCATTATTAACCAAAGCAAAATAAACCATACGTTGAGATATTCTATCTTCTTCAGTTACTTCTGAATTTAAAGAACATATAATTTCTTTTTCAACCATAAACGCGCTACTCCTTCCTCATACAGGTATATTTATATTATCATTATTTTCCTATTTTTCGACATTTTTTTCTAAAATAATATCTTTTTTACTACAAAACATAACAAAGTGTTATCTCTCAAACACAAATATAATAAAAAGCAAACTATTAATAAGTATAATTTTATATTTTTTAGTAAATTCCCTTACATTACGAAATATAAATGCTTATATAAGTTTGCTTTTTTTAATTGTTATTTATTATTGTTTTTTCAAAAAAATAATTGAGTTTTTCGCGAAAAACTAAAATTATCCAAGTAATACTTCAAGAATTAACATTAAAGTAAATCCTACACCAAAAAGTATTGTTCCAATATGAGAATGTTTACCTTTAGTCATTTCTGGAACTAGTTCTTCTACTACCACATAAAGCATTGCTCCTGCTGCAAAAGATAACAAATATGGTAATGCGGGATTTAATAAATCAATTAATACAAAAGTAATTAATGCTCCTAAAGGTTCAACTGCTCCTGATAAAACTCCTAATCCAAATGATTTATTTTTACTTACTCCACTTGAATTCATTGATACAGATACAATTGCTCCTTCTGGAAAATTTTGAACAGCAATACCAATTGCTAATGCAATAGCCATAGTTATTGTCACTGTTGAGTTACCAACTTGAGAAGAAGCTAATACAACACCAACTGCAATACCTTCAGGTAAATTATGAAGTGCAACTGCTAAAGAAGTCATAGTAGATTTCTTTAAATTTGATCTAGGTCCTTCTATTTCATCACTATCTGGATGTTGATGAGGAATAACTTTATCTAATAGCATTAGAAATCCAAAGCCTAACCATAATCCAATTACAACTGGAAGAAAAGATAACATCCCCATATTCTCTTCTACCAATTCAAAAGAAGGGATAATCAATGACCATATAGATGCTGCTACCATTACTCCCGCTGCAAAGCCAGAGAACGCTCTCAATATTCCATCACTCATCTTTTTAATGACAAATATTAATGCAGAGCCTAAAATTGTTCCGATAAATGGTATTAAGATACTAAATATTATTTCAAATTCCATAATTTTACTCTCCTTAATATTTATTATAATTTTTTTAACATAAATTATCGATAAAAAAATTAAAATTAAAACGCCTAAATTAATAGGCGTTATCTATTATTCTTGAACTTCGAATTCTTCTTTACCTACGCCACATAATGGACATACGTAATCTTCTGGTAAATCTTCAAATTTTGTACCAGGTGCAATTCCGTTTTCTGGATCGCCTAATTCTTCATCATAAACAAATCCACAAACTAAACATACATATTTTTTCATTTTTATAATCTCCTTTTCTTATATTTATTATAACTTAATTTACTTAGATAATTCATCTGAAAGAATCATTAATTGTTTTCTACTATCTTCATTTAATGAAGAAAGAATTCTAACTTCAGTATTTAAGTAAGTTAAGTTTTTAGATTTTTCAAGTAATGATTTCATTACTTTAGTAGCATTAGGCATCCATGAACCATTTTCAATAAAGCCTACTACTCGATTTTGATAATTTCTTTCTACTAATCCATGAATGAATGTATTCATAAATGGGAAGACATCCATATTATATGTCGACGAAGCAAAGATATGATGAGAATATCTAAATGCATCTTCAATAGCTTCCGCCATATCCACTCTAGCTAAATCATTAACTACAACCTTATGTCCTCTCGCCTTTAATAAAGCTTCTAATTCTAATACTGCTTGTTTAGTATTTCCATATATTGAACAATAAGAAATTAATACTCCTTTTTCTTCTACTTTATATGACGACCAAATATCATATAAATTTAGATAATAGTCGAGATTTTCGCTTAAAACTGGACCATGTAATGGACAAATAATTTGAATATCTAAAGACGATGCTTTCTTTAATACATTTTGAACTTGAGCACCATATTTACCGACAATTCCAATATAATATCTTCTTGCTTCACATGCCCATTCTTCTTGTATATCTAATGCTCCAAATTTACCAAATGCATCTGCAGAGAATAAAATCTTATCTTTTGAATCATAAGTCATAATAACTTCTGGCCAATGAACCATAGGCGCCCCTATAAAACTTAATTTATGTGCCCCCAAATCCAATACATCCCCTTCTTTAACTACTATTCTTTGATTTTCAAAATCAACTCCAAAGAATTGTTTCATCATTGTAAATGCTTGTTTAGAAGAAACTACTATAATATTAGGATATTCTTTTATAATATCCATAATACTTCCAGAGTGATCTGGTTCCATGTGTTGAACTACCAAATAATTAGGGATTCTTCCATTTAATTCTTTCTTTAAATTGTCTAACCATATTTTTGAGAAGTGAGTATCTACACTATCCATAACACAAATCTTCTCATCAAGAATGACATATGAATTATATGCCATACCATTAGGAACAATATATTGGCCTTCAAATAAATCGATATTATGATCATTAACTCCAATATATTTAATATCTTTTGTCACTTTCATAATTTTTTATAAAAATCCTTTCTACCCCCATTATGATATCACAAATTAAACAATTGTTGTATAGACAAATACTTCTAAATTGTTTTGATTTGTAAATGCTAATCTATAAGTTCCTGAAGTTAGATTATTTGATGAAGTATTTACTTTCACCCAATTAGATGAAGAATCCATTACTTCAATATCTTCTGAAGATGGAATTCCATAATTATAAGCTTCAGTTGATAGTAAACGATATAATTCACTATAAGAATAACTATCTTTAGGATTTTCTATTTCTAATACAACATTATCATTTAATTCTGAATGAACTCCTAAATATCCTTCATCAGTTTTATTTACTGTTGCAGTATAGTTATGAACGCTAATTTCATTTGATTCAACACTATTAAACTTAACAGGTTGAGGTCTAGTAACTCTAATACCATCTTTATCACTAACATATGCGACTAGTTCATAATCTCCAATAGAAGGAACTGGAAGAACAAATGATAAATTATTTAAAGATACAGTGAATTTGTCTTGTCCAGTGTAAGTAACATATTTCGAATTTTCTACTTCTAAAGGTAATAAGGCAAAATATCCATTTTCTTCTTCACTATATTGAGCTAAAGCAAATTGAATATTATATTCTTTATTATTTTCAAATAATGTAAAATCATCCACAGTTAAACTAACATTATTTAGATTGACAGTATTATTTTTATAATCTCCATTAAATGAAGAAGAAATAACATATGGGAATTTAGTTCTTCTATCTAAACTACCTTGTTGATTTCTTGATAATACTGTATTATCTTTAACTTCTTTATACATAGATGAGAATGTAGGCAATTTATTTTTTTCGATTTCAATCGCATCAGCATATGAATCAGTATTATCGATATTAATACCATTCCATGAAATAGAATTTAAGGATGCTTTAGCATCTTGACAAGCTGCTCTTATTGATGAAAATATTTCTTCATTACTTCTAATAAATTCTAAACCTGTTTCTTCTACAAATTTTTCTAAATTTGCAATTTTTTCTTCATTTGTTTTTCCTTCAACTTCAAACGAAATTCTTGGATGCATTCCATCTGCATTACCATCAACACTCGAAATAATAAATTTTACTTTACCATTGACAAATTCATCGTTCACTTTTAATGTTTTACCATTTGTTAAGTTAACATCTACAGAAGTATCTCCTATCGTAGTATATTCTTTATCTTTTGTATAAAATAATACTTTATAACCATCATAGCCACTTGTATCATAACTATCTAAACTCAATATTTCACTCTCATCAACATCAATACTTAATGATTGGATATTTTTAAATGCTCCTGGATAAAAAGTAAATGTATCATAGTGAAACGAACCAATATCACACTTAGTATCAGAAGTAATGATTTTAATCATTCCAATTTCATTTGATCCAACATCAGTAGTAAAATCATAACATTTATCATCTTTAATTATCGTCATAGAGAATTGATGTCCATTAACCGGAGATTGAACTACCCAATATCCTCTTGATTTATCTGCAATAAAGAAATGTTCGAATGCACCATCATCAGAAATATAAGAATATTCGTATCTATAATCTCCTATCTTTCTCACTCTTCTACCATATTGAGATCCTTCATCCCCATTAAAGATATCAAAAACATCAACTCCTTGTTCATTTGTAGAACGAGTAACAATTTCATAACTTTGATTATCTCTTCTCATTACGACATCTTTATTCGCATCTACTTGTAATAATAAATCATACAATAAAGATTTAACCCAAACGTTATTTGAATCAATTTTATTTTTTGTTTCATCAATTAATCTTCCAGCATTTTTCGCTTGTTTCTCAATATTATTAACAAAACTATCGAAATAAGAAATTGCATTTGAATACTCTTCAAAATTTGTCCAAACAATTTTATTTCCTTGTTTTTTTGCTTCTACGCCTGTTTCATTGTCCGCTCTTTTTACTCCTACATCGCCAACTCTTTTTGCTTTAATAGATGGAACTTTTGATGACGATTTTCTATTAATATTTATGCTATTAGAAAGAAAACTTAAATTTATTTTAGAATCTTTCAAACTTTTTGAATCTAATCTTTCTTCTACTAACAATAATTTAGCAGCGTCACTACCAACAATTTTTTCACCTCTACCACATCCACTTAATATAAATGTTACTAATAAACTTAATAATACAACTGATATTTTTTTCATTTAATTCCTCCTTTAAGTTCTATTAACAATATATTCAAATAAAGAATTGATTACTTCTTTTGCTAAAGTTTTAAAATCAAATTGATTAATAAAAGCAATAGTTTCTTCAATTACTTCTTTAGGTACTTCATAAATTTTAAGCATTGTCTTTAAAAATCTACTTACCTTTCTATCCATAGTGAAGTATATATTACACGGATTAATAATAAATCCTCTTACTATACCTGCACTAGCGATTTCTAATTCATAAAAATCTTTAGTTTCATAATCAGGTAAATATTCTTTAAAAACATTCTCAAGTTTTTCAGTAATATAATCATAAATTTTATGAGAAGTATGGTGTAGAGAATAACTAACCGCATACATTTCTCTAATGTGTTCACTTGATTCTGCAATATAAAGTTGAAGAACCGATTCAAAAGCATATAGTAGTAATTTACTAGATGTTTTGTCTTTTAAATATTCTTCAGAAAAATTAAATTGATGCTCAATAACTAAATCAATTAATTGACTTAATAAAGTATCTTTATCTCCATACAATCTAAAAATTTCATTATATCCAACTTTAGAATCATTAGCGATGTCTTTAATTCTGGTATTTGAATACCCATTTTCTAAAAATAATTTAGTAGCAGAATGTAAAACTAACGATCTAGTTTTACTTTTTTCACGATTTAAAGGTCTTGCCATATTTTATATCCCTTTTTCGAACTTGAGTTCATAACTTGAGTATATTATATAAATAATAGATGAATTTTACAATATTTATATTAAATATTTTTATAAAAATTTTGAGCAAATAAAAAGAAGATACCAAAGGTATCTTCATAATTTATTAATCTAATAATTTATTTGCTTCTTCTTCATCTAAATTTTCAATACTACTTAATTTTGATTGAATCATTCTTGTTCTAGTACCTACTAATTTATCTAATTCATCTGATGCTTCTCCAACTTTCTTTTGTGTTTTTTGAAGTACATCTGCAAATTTAGAGAATTCAGTTTTTACTGCTCCTAATAGTTTAAATACATCTGCACTCTTCTTTTGGATAATTAAAGTTTTAAATCCCATTTGAAGAGCATTTAAGATTGCTGTTAAAGTTGTAGGACCAGCTAAATTAACTTTAAAGTCTCTTTGAATTTCTTCAAATAATCCCATATCTAAAGCCTCAATATATAATCCTTCAATCGGTAAGAACATAATTCCAAAATCAGTAGTATTAGGAACATCAATATATTTATCTTTTATATCTTTAGCGTATTTTCTAATACTTTGTCTTAATTTATTTCTTCCTTCTTTAATCATATCTGGATTACCAGATTCCATACCTTCTTTAATCTTATGATAATCTTCAAGAGGTAATTTTGAGTCAATTGGAAGATAGATAAATTCATCATCTTGACCAGGCATCTTAATCGCAAATTCTACTCTTTCAGATGAGCCCACTTTAGTTACTACATTTTCTTCATATTGAGATACAGTTAATACATCTTTTATGATATTACCTAAGATTACTTCTCCAACAATACCTTTAGTCTTAACATTAGTTAATACAGTTTTTAAACTACCTACATCGTTTGCTAAACCTTTAATTTCACCAATCGCTTTATTAACACTACCAATTTGAGAAACTACATTATCAAAAGATTCTTTTAATTTACCTTCTAATGTCTTTTCTAATTTTTCTGAAACTGTAATATTAATCTTTTCTAATTTTTCTGAAGAATCGTTTCTAATTTCAGTTAAATTATCTTTTACAGTAGTATCTAATTTTTCTAAAGATTTAGATAAATCTTCTTTTAGTTCTCTAATATATTTAGATAAATCATTTCTAATCTTTTCATTTAAATCATTACTTTCTTTAATAATTCTAGAATAGAAATCCGAATTATCTTTTTTAATAGATTCAATACTAGATTTATTAGATTCAATTTCTTTTTCAAAACTATCTAATCGAATATTAAGGGAAGAAAATAAATTATCATTCTTTTCTTTTAATAAACTAGATTGATGTTCTAATTTATCATTTAATCGATTAACTAATAATTCATCATTTTGTTTACTAGATTCTAAAATAATCTTTTTTATATCATCAATATCTTTACTAGATAAAGATGAATTTGATCTTTGTTTAATAATTAAAACTATTAACAAAATTAAACATATACTTGAAATAATTAAACTTGCTATTTCCATATTCTATATTCCTCTAATTTCTAAATTTATAATAAGAATGTTAAATAATAAGGGATGGATAATATATTATCTTTTTCTCCTATATTACAATCTTTTAACATAATTAATCTATTAACATCCGGATACCTTTCTTTATTTGATAGTACTTCTTTAGATGATTTAGCATTTCCATTTCTAGCTTTAACTTCTATTAAGGTAACCTCTCTTTGATATGTAGTTATAAAATCAATTTCTAATCCACTTTCTTTAGAAAAATAATAAAGTTTTTTATTGTTCTTTAAAAATGCATCAGAAACGATATTTTCATAAATTGCACCCTTATAAATACCTAAATCATTTAATAAGATCTCTCCTGCCGCTTCTTCATCTAGCATACTCACTAGTAGTCCTGTATCTCTCATATATAATTTAAATATATTACTTATTTTATTTCCTTCTAATGGTTGCTCTGGAATAACTAAATTATAACAGACCTCAATAAGCCCATAATCAACCAACCATTGAATAGCAGCCTCATATTTTTCAATTGATGATTTCTTATCGATTTTCGAAATCATAAATTTTTTATTTTCTTTTGATAATTGAGAAGGTATTGAATCAAAAACACGATTGATTTTTGCTAATAATTCAACATCTACAACTTCATTTTCATTTTCATCTAGATGCTTGGCAAAGTCATCTTTGTAACCTTCTAAAATATCTCTTTGCTCATCTCTTACTTGATTCATATCTGATGTTTTTAAAAAAACTTTAACTACCGAAGGCATTCCTCCTACACATATATATTCTCTAAACATTCTCATTAATGATGAATGAACTGAGTCAGATATTTTTTCTCTATTTTTAAAGCATTTTTTTAGATAATCAATAACATCTTCATTAATACCTTTTGCCCATAAAAATTCTTCAAAATCCATTGATTTCATATATACAGTATGTTCATATCCAACCGAAACACCACCAGAATATTTTTTATTATAGCCTTTAATTCCAAGCAATGACCCCGTTGCAATAATATCAAACCTGCCATCTTCCATAAAACTTTTAATTGATGCCCTTGCCGCAGAACATTCTTGTATTTCGTCAAAAATCAACACCGTCTTATTTGGAATAAAATGCACATCTTTCATTTTACTAGAAATATTTAAAATTAAGCTATCTACGTTTCCTGCTTCTTTAAAACATTCTTTTTTATTAGGATCTAGCTTAAAATTAATATAAGCAACATTCTCATAATTTTCTTTAGCAAACTTACTGACAATATATGTCTTTCCAACCTGTCTTAATCCTTTTAAAATAAAAGCTTTTCTATTAAATGAAAGATTATTTTTCCAATTCAGCAATTCTTTTTCTATTTTTCTTTTAAACATATTCATTCTCCAATGTAACTAATACACAAATATATTATATATATTATATTACTTATTTTCAAGTATAAGCGGATTTTCCAAGCGACTTTTTATGCTATGAAGAGGTTTTTCCAAGCGACTTTTTATACCACGACGAGGTTTTTCCAAGCGACTTTTGCGATTTCATATCCAAAATTGCATTTTTCTCTTTAATAAAAGTTTGTCCTAATCCGTAGAACAAACTTAAATATATTATTTATTTTTTCTTAAACGCTTTATTATAAGCATCTTTTGAACCCATAATTACTGCTCCTAAACCACCAGCATTTTCACTTTGTTGACCAACAAAGTATAAGCCTTTAACTGGAGTAATATGAGGAGGATTCTTTTGATTAGCAATAGGAACTACTCCACCAAAAGAAGACTTTTTCATATGAGTATATTCTTTATATTCATCACTAGTCATTATTTTCATAGTAGTGATGTGTTCTTCTAAATTAGGAAGATAACGTTCTGCTAACTTAATTAATTTTTTAGCATACTCTTCTTTTTTATCTTTCCATGAACCTTCTTTTAAAGTATCAGGAGCAACTGTATAAATAGTAATACAATGATGACCTTCTGGAGCAAAGTCTTTCGCATGATTAGAAGGAATAAAGATTAAGAATCCATCATCACCTTCATGATATTCACCTGTTCTTAATTTAACTGTTGCTTTATGTAAATCATACATACCATAACAATAAACTAAAGAGGATCTAATATAATCATTAGGATTATAATCTTTAACTCCTAAATGAAGCATAAATACTGCTTCCATCGGTCTAAATGTATTTAAAATATTTAAATATTCTTCATCTAAATGTTCTTTCCCTACCATTTCAAAGAAGAAATCTTTACCTGCTCCACAGCCTACTACGACATCTGATTCAATAAAAGTTCCATCTTCTAAAGTAATGCCTTTTACTTTTTTATCTTCTACTTCTACTTTTTTAACGATTGTATTGTATACAATCTTACCTCCATGAGAAATGATATAGTCTTCTAAAGCTTCAGGAATTTTTTGACATCCACCTTTAATATAACAATATCCTGGATAATACTTTTTACCTTTTCTTTCTAATGGTATACGTTTATCAAACGCTGTTTCAAAATTAGTAAATACTACACTTAATCCTAACGCTTCAGAAGGATCAGCACAGAAATCCGCTAATATACCAGTATATAAAGTTCTAATCTTTTCACTTTTAAAGAAATATCTAGTTAATTCTTCCGCATTCATACCAAAGTATTTCTTTAATTTTAAAGCTTGTAATCCAAGTCTTAATTTATTAAATAAATTAGGTTTTAAAGTAGATAAATATCTTAATTCCATTACATCATCATAAAACTTATAATATCTATCTAAATTATCAGACTCTTCTGGAAACAACTCTTTTAATCTATCTCTTCTCCAATATGGACCTTTATAGTCTTTTGGAGTTACCATTTTATAATCAGGCATATAGATATCTCTATCTGCTCTTTCAGTTTCTAAAGTAATTCCTAATTCTTTTAAAAATTCATAAACAGGTTCACCAGGAAGCATATCACCTACTAATAATGGACCTTGTTCAAATTTATATCCTTCATGTTCTAAAAGTGCTACTACACCTCCAGGAGCATTATTTTTATCATAAATAGTAACTTCATGACCATCTCTTAAAGCAAGACAAGCAAAAGTTAATCCACCAAGTCCAGCGCCAATAATACTAATCTTCATGATGAGTTCTTTCCTTTCTCTTTAATTCTAATTCCTTCATTAAAGCATCATGTTTCTTTTTATCAATAGGATATTTTAATAACATTGGAATACAAATCATTAAGAATACTGCTGGAATAATGGCAAACATAATTCTAATTGCAAGTAAAGCTGAATCTGGTTGAACTTGACCTGGACCTAGTACTTCAATATATTTACCAAGTTCTAATCCCCAACCACATACCGCAGAAGCTAAAGCACCTGTAACTTTACCAGCAGTACCATTAATACCATAGAATAATCCTTCTCTTCTTTCACCAGTTAATAATTCATCATATTCAATTACATCTGGAATCATAGAATGAGGACATACCCATTGAGCAGAGAATCCTAAACCAACGATTGCTGCTAAAATATAAATAATCATACTTTGACCTTTTGGAAGGAAGAAAGCAACAAGTAATGCCGTAGATGCAATAGCTAATCCTAACGCATAAGTTTTTGCCTTACCAATTTTATTACATAAAATACCACAAGGTACTAAGAAAATAGCAAGTACTCCTAGCATTGCAAGCATAATAAAGATACCTTCTGGTCCCATATTTAGTTGATGTTCAATATAATAATTAAGCATTGTAGTAACCATTGTAAAACTAATACTCATAATTGATGAAATAATTAAGAAAATAACAAATGGTTTATTTTTAAATGCTGTAAAAATAGATTTAACTGAAGAAGGAGCTTTATTAGGTTCTTCTTCCACAGCAGGAGTATATTTTAAGAATAATCCTGGAATTAATAAAGAGATTGCTGCTAAAATACCAAATGCTAAAGCAGTTAATCCCCAACCTTGATGAGGAGTTATTTGTAATGCATTAGATAATAAATTTGCAACAGGAGAAATAACACCTGCACCCATTAAATAACCAATAACACTAAATACCATTCTAACTGTTGAAAGAGATGTTCTTTCTTGATAGTCTTCAGTAATTTCAGCTGTCATAGCTGAATATGCTGTAGCAATTAAAGTATGGAATGTATCAAATAAAATGAATGTTCCAATGATGATAAAGAAATAAGCGATATCACCTAAGCCTTGAGGAATGTTAAATACAAACCAGAAAGCAATTGCAAATGGAATAGAACAGAAGATTAAATAAGGTCTTCTTTTACCCCATCTAGATTTTGTTTTATCTTGTAAGAAACCAAATAAAACGTCATTTACTAAGTCCCAAGTAATTTTACCTACTAACATAGCAGTACCTGCAATACCAGCATTAACACCGACTACATCAGTATAATAGAATAACATTGAGAATTGTAACATTGCTGTTACTACTGCTAAACCAAAATCACCAACACCGTATTTTAATTTAGTAGCCATTGAAAGTTTTTTATTATTCATAAACTTTTTCTCCTACCTATAATAATTTTGTATTCATATACAAACTAATTATAACTGATAAAAAATAAAATAAAAAGTGCCATTTTTTTCTTAAGTTTCAATTTATAAGAAAAAGTATTATTCCTTTAAAAAGTGGAAATAATATTAATAAAAACAATAAGGAGAAAAAAATGAAAAAAGAATTAACAACCAATTTAAATAAATATTTAGCAAATTTAGGTGTCTTATACATTAAACTACACAATTTACATTGGAATATTGTTGGAATTAATTTTAAAGCAATCCATGAGTATTATGAAACTTTATATGATGGAATTAGTGCTTCTTTAGATAGTGTTGCAGAAATTATTAAAATGCATGAACAAGCACCATTAGCGACTTTAAAATCATATCTAGAAGCATCAGATATTAAAGAATTAGAATCTTCTGAAATAGATAATAAGAAATCTTTAAAAATTGTTCTAGAAGACTTTATAAAAATGAAATCGTTAGTCGAACAAATAAGAAAAGATGCTAATCAAGAAGATCTATATGATATTGTTACATTAATGGAAAATCATTTAGAACAATATACCAAATCAATTTGGTTTATTAGAGCTATGTTAAAATAGTTTTATAAATAAAACTAAAGGACTTCTAAAAGTAGTCCTTTTTTATTATATAGTTCTTTATAAAACATAAAACTAACAATTAAAAAGTTGCTTGCAATTCGCAAACAACTAATTCTGATTAAATAATAAATGCTGTTAATAATCCTAATACTATTACAGATGCTGATGAGATACGCGAAATTAAGAATACTTTATCATTTTTTCTAAATACTCTTTCTAAAACAAATCCTGCGATTGCTACTAAACCTACTAAGATGCCTAAAATTCCATTCACTGGATATCCAGAAACAAATCCAATTCTAGTTGCTACATAAGCGATATAAAGTGCAAGAATAGATGTGATGTAAAAGAATATTTTCTTTGCCTTCTCATTCTTTAATAAGAACATTAAGCTAATTGATAAAGCAATAATTCCTACTAATATCATAAATACAATAACTAATAAATCTAAACCTGTTAACATAAATTTTTCCTCTCTTTCTTTAACCAAAAGGTGTTGCCTTTTGTACTTATAGAATACCCTACAAGTCTAAAGAAAAATGGTAGGAAAATCTAAAGAATTCTAAAGATTCAAAAAAGTAATAATTATTTCAAAAGTTTTTTCATTTTCATTTATAACTACATTGCCTTGATATCCTTGAACAATCTTTTTAATACTAGATATACCAATATTATGATGTTCCTGTTCATCTTTATTTTCTTTAATAGTATTTCTTTGAGTGATAACTAAACTATTATTAGTATTTTCAATTATTAAATCAATAGTGTCTTCATTAGAAGCATATTTTTTTATATTAGAAATCAGATTATCAAATATTCTAATTAACTCATTTACATCAACTGTCCAAGAAAATTTATTTAATCTACTTAAATCAATATTAATATTAAAACTTTCTAAAGAATCTTCGAATTCATCTACTAATTGTTTAATTAATAAAGTTGCATCTTCAAAAGTAGATAATTCTTTTTTATTACCCTCTAATAAAACATCAGTTAAATCTTTAATTTGTTTAGACTTCTTCAAAATTAAATTAAAGTACTCGTTCTTTTCTTTATCAGATAAATTTTCCTTATTAGACATCAATTCAGTATATGAAATAATTGAAGTAAGCGGAGTTCTAATATCATGAGATAAATTTCTAATTAATTCTTCTTTTTCTTTAGATAATTTTTCTTCCTTTTCTTTCACTTCTTTTTCTTGTTTAGATAAAAAATTAATTGAATTTGCTAATTCAGTTAATTCATTATTACCTTTTAATTCTACTTTATGATCATAGTTATTAATTTGTAGTTCTTTAATTCCATTAGTAATAGTCTTTATATACGCAATTTTCTCGGAAAAAAGCCCAAGAAATATACTAATAAATATAATGACAGATATAATTAATCCACAAGTAAATATTGTATTTTCAATACTATAATATTCATAATCATCTAATACAATTTCATTATTAAATAAGTATTCTTCTACTATTCCTCTAGTTGAATATGTTATCACAAAAAATATGATTAGAGAAATAATTAAACTAATAGAAACTAGAAAAAGAATTTCTAAAGACAATCTCCTACTTTTATTATTCCTATTCAACATAATAACCTCTTCCCCATGCTGTTTTAATATATTTTGAATTTCTTGAATTATCATTTAATTTCTTTCTAATATTTTTAATATGGACCATAATTGCTTCATCACCAATTGCATTATCATTCCATACATTTTGATATATTTGATCTAAAGAAAAGATTTTCTTGCGATTTAAAACTAATAATTCTAATATTTTAAATTCAGTATATGTTAAGGCAATAGTTTCATCTTCTTTAATAATACATTGACTATTTAAATCTAAAACAGCATCTACTAATTGTACTTTAGTATTATCGACTTCTATATTATTATTCACACTACTTCTACGTAATCTAGCTTTTACTCTTAACAAGAATTCAACATTAGAAAAAGGTTTAACGATATAATCATCTGCACCTATAGAAAATCCCATTACTTTATCTGATTCACTAGAATATGCAGTTAAAAAGATGATAGGCGTATCATATTTTTTTCTTAATTCTGAAGCTACTTTAAATCCGTTTAAAGTAGGCATATTGACATCTAAAATATATAAATCAATATCTTTTGAAGCATTTTCTAACACCTTATTCCCATCATCTACACTAAGAACAAAATAGTCTTCACTTTCTAAAAGTAAAGTTAAGACATCCCTAATTTCTTTTTCATCATCTGCAATCAATATACATTTCTTATTATCTTTCATAATAGTTATTCTCCTAAAAATAAAAATATAGATATTTTAAGACACCTATATTTTACCATATTTCTAAAAATTAATAACTATTTTAATTTATCGTATTTAGTAGAGACTTTTCTAATGTGTATTCTATTTCATTTTAGCAATTATATAGTTTAATTATCTAAATTTAATAATTCAAAACCTAATATCAACAAATCCTTCATACGATAATCCTTTTGTATATGAAATAATGATATCTATATTTTCTAACACATTTCGAATATAATATTCATCATCTTTTCGATTATCCATAAATTTTAATACCATCCTTCATAATTTCATGTACTAATTCAAAGTTATTTTTCATGTCAGATAGTCTAATCAAATCCACTCTTTTATTCAACGAAACTCTAAGTTCTTCAATTAAACCAATAAAGGCTAATCCAGTTAAAGAAGTTGAAATACATAACTCTACATCACTATCATCTTTCGCATATCCTTTTGCATAACTGCCAAATAGATAGCAAAACGAAATCTTATCTCCATAATTCAAAAATACTTTAGTTACTTTATTTTTAATTTCTTCGATGCTTAATAAACCTTTTTCTTCGGTAACTTCATATTTTTCTTTTAATAAAGACAAAATTTTGTCCCTTTTTAAATTACTTCCATAACTATCATCGTTCTCATAACGAATGTAAGTTCTAAGTGGAACACCACAAACAATAGAAGCTTCTTTAGATGTAATTCCTTTCCCTTTTCTATATTCTTTCAAATTCATAATTTCATCTCCATAATTAATTTATAACATTTTTGGCATATTAACAATATAAAAAATGCCATTTTGGCACATTATTTTTACATTACATGTCATTTTGACGTTTTTATATTTTAAAATATGCCAATTTATTTTTGTAATAAACTTATTGTTTTCATATCTAATTCATAATTATAAAATTTCCCTAATACTTTATGTATAACTTCAGAATTAGATGAAAGATAAAATAAAGTTAGACTAGACTTTAACTTAACACCGTCAGTATATCCAAAAATATGTCTTGCATTATTATCATCTAATGATAACAAAACATTACATAATTCTAGATAATTATTTCTTAAATATTCATTAGACCAATATTCTCTTGCTTCTTCTAAATCCTTAATTCCATAATATTCAGCATTAAAAGAAGATCCCAAACCTCTTATTTGAGGAAAGATAAACCACATATAGTGAGATTCTTTCTTTCCATTTCTAAGTTCTTTAAGAGCATCATTATAATATATCTTTTGTGCTTTAATAAATCTTTCCATAATTAATCACTTATTAAGTATTCATAATACTTTTTATATTTTTCTACTCTTTCTAAATCCCATTTAGTAATCTTAGTTTGATCAAATCTAGATAAATCCATGTTATGAGATAAGTCTGCAAGTTTAACTTCTCTAGCAAGAGGATTATTTTTAATATTTTTATAATATTCATTAATATCTAATGGTTCTACTTTAGTAACTAATCTAATAGCCTCTATAATATCTTCACTAAAGAATTCTTTTAAATATTCTAATGTAACATCTGTATCTTCAACTACATCATGCAATAATCCTACAATCTTAGTTTCTAAAGTACTACATTTACTAGATACAGTAATAGGATGATTAATATATTCTTTTCCTGCTTTATCAAATTGACCTTTATGGGCTTTAATAGCAATCTCTAAAGCTTTATTTAAATCATTCATATATGTCTCCTTTTTAAATGCATTATTCATACAACTTTTCTATTGAATAACATTTATATTTATTATTTTCTTCGAATAATGTAGAAACAAAAAATATCTCGTCAATTTCAATTTCATTGATTCTTTTTATTTGTTCTGTTTCATTATACATTTCTAAAACACTTAATTTATGATTATTATAATATTTAACCTCACCAATAGAATACTTTTGATTTATTTTCAGAATAGCAATATCAAATTCACCATTTACTTTATTTTTTGGATCGTCATAATAATATGAACCAACTTTAATTACATCTTTAAAAACGCCCTCTTTAGCTTTTATTACAATATATTGACGAACAATTTGTTCAAATCCTTTAGATAAAAAATTACCTAATCTATTATCTGAATCAATTAAAATTTCATAATAGTTTTCTGGACTAATTACATTTAAACTAGAAACATTAGATAAGACAAAAGTATAAAAGAATTTTACAATATTATCTTTTATTTCATAACGAACCTTTTTATCATCATTTTCTTTATTAATAGGAGCGTTTTTAGTTAATAATTCTATATCTATCAATGTTTTTATTTTTTTATTCAATCCACCATTTTTTTCAAAATTTAGTGCTCTTTCAATTTCCGAATTTCTTTTTTTGCCGTTCTTAATATAACTTAATAAACGATTAACACTATATGAATCACTTAAATTTGAAAACAATAACTCTGTAACGTATGAATACACTTCAGAATTTGGATTTAAACATAAATTAATTATATTTTCTTTTAAAGATAATTCTTTATTTATTAATCTATTAACAAAAGGAGAACCACCAAAAACAGAATAAAAAGCAACCTTTTCATATGGTGTTTTATTCGAATAAAATTCAGATGCTTCTAAATAATTTAATTCTTTCAAACTAAGTTTAAGTTTAACTCTTCCAAACAAAGGATTATTTTCTTTTTCTAAATCTTTCATTAGGGATAATTCACTACCAGTTAATATTAAATGACGTGACAAAAGATAATTATCATTAATTTTTTGCAAATCCGAATCAACTATATTTCTACTTGTAGAATTAAATAAATAAGTATATTCATCAATTACAATATTCACATTAGGACAAACAAAATTTAAAATATAAAAAATATCTGATAGTTTATTTCCAGATATATCTTCTTTTATATATCCTTGCAACATTAATTCTTGAACGAACGCTCTAGTATTTGCTTCATAGGTGTCTTTAGTACATTGAAAATAAAAATACTTCTCTTTACGCAAATTAAAAACTTCTTTAATTAAGGCAGTCTTACCAATTCTTCTTTTTCCATATAAAATCATTAAGCCTTGAGGACTATTTAAAAACTCTGATACTTCTTTTATTTCATTTTTTCTTCCTACAAACATAAGCATTTTCTCCTTCAAGGACATTATAAAAAATATATTAATTTATGTCAATAACCTTGAATTATTTTTCAAGGATATTTTTTTCAAGGTTATTTTTGATACATATTATTTTAGTCAATAATCCTATAATTGATACAATTAAAAATATTACACCAACATAATTAGTTGAGAATATTAAGATAACTATTGACATTACTACTAAAGCAATATCTCCATAAAATAGATACTCTTTAATGGAATGTTTTTTATTAACATAGATAACTTCAAGTAATGACTTAGTAAATGCAAATATAGCTAAAAGCAATCTAGATAAATATCTAATCATACTGAAAAATGGACTATCATATACACTCCAATCACAAGAAAAGAATAGTCTACCTTCAATTATTATAAATGCGAAAGATAGAATCATCATAATAGAACTAATAATACATATTAATATCTTAAATAACTTCTTCATATTAATAGTTCCTCCATATGATTGAGTCTGCAAATTCTTTACTCATAAAGTCAACTACCATGATTCCAGTATTAAAACTACTATATTGTCTTAGATAAGAAATCATATTTTGATTTATATTTTTAGCAGTAGTACCAGCATAACTAGGTGGAAAAGAATTATCTAAATAACAAGAAGTAAAATTAATAATTAACTTATCATTAGTTCCAGAATTTGCTAAATGAATAGTAGAAATAATATCATCTTTCTTTTCTTTAATATTATCTATACAGTAATTATCTTGAATATATAAATCATTTAAAGTAAAAGTAGTGTCATCTTTCCATCCTTCATAAGCAGGATAACCATATTCTAAATTACATCTAGAGATAATATGTATCTTACCTCTACCTTCTTTTAAGGTAGTAGGTAAAGTATTAGAAAAAGACATTACATCTTTATATTCATCTAATGTTTCTTTTAAAACTACTTCAAAAGGTCTAGTGTTATCTATACTAGAATCTTCTTGTTTTAAAGATATTATTATCATTTCACTACTATGATTTTTAATAAATGAAGATAAATCATCCATTACTTTTCTAAATTTTAAATTTTGATCTACTGGACCATGAATTATTCTAAATTCTTCTTTTACTAATTGTAATCTTAAATCAAAGAATCTAGTTCCTACATTTAATTGTTGCTTAATATTTAAATCCTGACATTTACCTGCAACATCAAAGATTGAATGAGTAGCTCCTGAATCATGAGTACCAGGAATAGACATATCTATTAACCTAGTATCATCATTTATTCCACTCATCCATTCTACATTACTATCCTTGGAATAGTTACGATTAATTGGAATCATACCTAATAAGGATAGAGCTAAGCTAGGAATTAGGATTGTTGAAAGTCTTTTAATTTTCATAAAATATTACCTAACTAAATTTTATCATAATAAAAATGAACTAACATTAGAAAAATATACAAACGTAAATAATTTCTATTTCAGTCATTTTTGTCATACTCAGTCATATTTTTAAATTGCAGTCATACTCAGTCATATTCAGTCATACTTTCTAACATTATTAATTGATTACCTCAAAAGCTTTATTTTTATTAAATTATCATAATTACTATTCAAATTATTAGATACCACAATTACTTTTTTCTTTTGAATCTTTCAATTGAAAAAGAAAGATTAGAAAAAACTACTTCTTCTAATCATTCTTTACTAAATTACTCTTCATCAGCAAAATTGACAATATCATATTTAAAATGTTCTAATTTTCTATCTAAAGCCGCTTCAGGATCATTCATGTCTTTTTCTGTAGTAGAAATAACAGTTAATCCTAACTTTTTATATTGTTTTAGCTTATAGTTTTTAGATTTTGTATATTCAATATTATTCGAATTAAATCCCCAATGTTCAATATACACATTTTTTCCAGACTTTTTAAAATTTGGCAAACAAAAATCAGGATGTATATCATGATTTTTATCTTCATCTAAAGATATACTCTTTTCATATGCATGAGCAATCCCTTTTTCAAATAAATAATTATCAATTTCTCTTTCCGATTTAGATTTTACAATATGACCGTCTTTACATTTAAACATTCCTTCATAAGACTCATCCATAATCTCAATTTCTTTGCATTTCACAATCTTAACTAACAATTTCTTATCTTTGTATTTATGATAACATTGAATGCAAAACAAGTTTCCATTTTTAGTTTCTTTTCCACATGCAATACATTTTGTTATTAATCGTTCATCATTATCATCTTTTTTATTATCGCTTTTATTTTCTTTTATCTTTTTAGAACAATCATAATCTTTGTTTAAAATAACTCCATTTTTGTCAACAAACAAATTATTTTCATCTATGCTGACTTCACCTTTTTTTAATTGTTCTGCATGATATGCACATAATCTATCCTTTCTAGCATTTCCCATATATACTCTAGTTGGTTTTCCACAAATAGGACATAATAATTCACTCATTTTATCTTTCCTCTATTACAATTTAACTATATTTATATTTTTATAGCACGATTTAGTCTTTCGAAATAACTTCTATTGTTTTGATTTAATAATAATAATTTTTGTTTATTGATTTCTGTAACCACTGAAATTTTATCAATATTTGTATGCTTAACATTATTTGTAATCAAATATAAATTAATTATGCGATTAGTCATTCTTTTTTGATCGATATTTTCAATTTTAAGATAGTTTTCTAATATATATGTAACAAATTTTTGCTCATCTGAATATCTTTCATAACAAATAGCTTTAAATAAAAAATTATCAAAAATCAATTTATCATTTTCATCATAATCAGATATTTTATCAATTAATTTTATTGAATTTTTTGTTGAAAATACTCTTGCATAGCTAGATAAAATATTCAAAGTAAAAGTAGATAACATATCATACAAAGCATTAGTAATTAAAGTATTTATTTTTTCTTCGTCATATATTTTCCCTTTTTCTTCATATTTTTCTCTTATTTTTTGATTAATATCTTCATATAAAGAGTTATATTCTTCTTTAGTGAAATCAAAAACTTTATAAATCATTTTATAGCAGGTTACCCAAATTAAATCTATCATCTTTTGTCTTTGAATTAAATTAATTATAGGTTTATATCCACCGGCACCTTTAGATAAAATTTCCAGCATCTTAGCCGCTTTAAAAATTTGATTAATTTCCTCATTTTCAGAAATATCATTGTATTTTTTTTCTTTGTTTTCATTTTCTTTTTTGCTAATAAGTTTTCTTTCTTGGTAATCAATACGTTTATCATAATCAGTTTTATTCTCATAACTTTCCTTATGATTAAAACCTTCTTTTTTTATTCTTCGCAAAATATAATGGTCATTTTTATCATACGATAAACTTAACCATCCATCCGTTAAATTAGTTAATTCGTCAATAACTCTTGAAAAAAATGAGTAGCTGTTTCTAAAATATGCAATAAATAATAATATGTCAGAATAATTTCCAAAACATATATTTTCAATTAATTTTTTTATACACTCATTTACATCTTCGCCATTATTATATTTTATAATTAAACTCTTAGCTATTAAAAATGAATAATATGAATTTCCATTAAAATAATATTCATCCACTTCTTGTTTCATAAATTTTGACTTTTCCAAAAAATTTAAAAATTTTGCAGATTCTATATCAACTCCCCATTCTTCTTTACATTTTTTTATCACAAATACAATTTCACTTGCCGATATTTTATAACATTCATTTAACGGCTTAGAAAACATATAAAATGCTATTTCTCTTAATACTGTATATGCGTCATCCACTTTGCTTTGTTCAATATTATCCACAATTTTATTTAAAATGCTACTTTCAAAAATAATACTAAATGCATCTTTTGTATCTCTTTCTTCATACAATTTATCTTTTATTATTTTTTGGACCAAAACCGCCAATTTTTCTGGCGAAGTCAAATCTACAAAAGTTTCTTCTATCATTAGCGATTCTACCAATTTATTAATTACATCGACTTTATTACTAGAATCAAATATTTTCGAAAAATTTGTTATCAATTCATATCTTTGTTTAAAGCTGAATCCTTCAATCTTTATTTTTTCGAAATCTAGCAAATCTCCTTCGGTCACTAACTTATTTCTATCTATTATTGTATTACTATCAGTTATAACAACAATATTAAATACATCCTCACATTGTTTTAAAAAATTTATTATTTTGTTGTCACTATAATCTAAATTGTCAACCAAAATTATTTTTTCTTCTTTTGCCTCTTGAATAAAAGAATCATACGTTTTAAATTTGTAATTTTTAGCAAACACATTTTTCAAAGATTGTTCAAAATTATTTGTGATCAAATGTGAATCATTCAATACTAATATCGTTTTTTCCTTATTTAAATAATAGTTAAAAATAGCTTTAATCATAGTTGTTTTTCCATTACCAGTATTACACAATAAACTAACAAGTTTCTTTTCTTCTAAAATATTAGCTAGTAAATCCATAGTATTAATTGTTTCATCATCGTTTCTTAGGGTCATAATAGGCACCACAAACAAAGATTCGAAAGCATACTCATCATTATCTACGATTATTTTTCCAAATTCATCCTTATATTTTTGATCACTATTTCTTATAACTTTTTGTCTTTTTACATCAATAATTTCTTGTTTTTCCCTAACAAATTTATTTTCATACTTATTAAAACGAACAATGTATGGTTCGATTGTCCTATTATTGCTATCAAAAACATAAATATTAAAATGAGATTTCAAAAAATCGTGAGGCAAAATTTCATTTGAAATAAATCCAATTCCTCTTTTCGTAATACTTACATCATCTCTATGTTGATGTCCATACAAATAAAAAATCGATTCTTCACACAACTCTAGAATTTTATCGCTAACGCTTTCATCAAACCATTCATAACTATGATGCATCAATGTAATTACATCACCATCGATTGGAAAAAATTTATTTAATTCATCTTTTGGTATGAAATGAATATCCTTATCATGTTTTACTAGTGTAGAGAAACAAGCCGTATTTATCATATTAAATGTTAAATGTTCATTATTAGCAGAAATCACTTTCGAACTAACAAAATTACTATTTTCAAAACAATTATATTTTCGAGAAAAATCAAAAAAACATTTCATACTATCAATATCTTCACTTAACAGTTCTTCCGCTTTCCCATCATCAATAGCTTTTCTTATTACCCCTGATCTCTTATTTTTATCCTCTAAAGACAATTTAATATCATGATTTCCTGGAACTAAAACAACTTCTAATTCTTTATTAGCTTCACCAAGTTTATTTGATAATTTTACTAAAAATTTATCAAAAAAATCAAATTGTTCTTTCTTACCAGACTTTGAAATATCACCAGTTACACATAGAATAATTTTTGAAAAAAAATATTTGCTATCTTTAAATAAAATAGAATCGTATATTTTATTTGCGAATTGCTCGTAATCAAATTGATTTTTTATATGTAAATCGGATAAATGTATAATTTCATATTTCATATATATTTCCTCCTAAAATAAATTTATAGTATCCCCTTACTGCTAAATCTACCATTTTGCTTAAAGTAACCCAATGGAAAACATTGTCCATCTAATTCATGTAATTCTTTCCACTTAATAGCTACATCCTTTAATTCCTTAGCAGTTATTAACAAAATTAAAGTATCATTATTAGCAGCATACTTAACACACTCATCTATCGATTGTTCGCTAAATGCAGGTCCAATAACAATAAATACTGGAACACTCTTTTCACAATTTCTTATATATCTATCAAATTGGTTAATATGATTAACAAGGTTAACCTCTTTTTCTTTTGATTTATTATCCCACATTATAATTTTATCATTGAATGATAACATACCATCTGGATGATCATTACCTTTCATTATTAATGGTTTGTGCCCCAACATTTTTTCAAAAATATAATTAGTAGCTTCTTCAAATAAATGTTCGCAATCTAAATCCTTTTTAATTACATTTTGTCTCCTTAAAACATCATAATTTCTATTTGCTATTTCTTCAAAATATTGAAAATATAATTCTCTTTCATCTGATGATTCTGCTTCTACAACTAAATAATTATCGTAATAATCAATAATATTAGTTATTAATTGTTTTTTAACACAATTATATGGCTTTCCTATCTCCCAACACCAATCTTTTAAATCTTTAACATCTAGACCACCTGCAATTGAAAATCCACCTAATATTTCACTTGGCTTGATATATCTTTTACATAGATAAAATAAATCACTTAATGTAGGATATTTAGAATGTTCAATTCCTGATCTATCTAATAAATCAATTAAATATTCTTTTTTCTTAACTCTTTTTTGTTGTAGTAACATATCATAAGCTTCATTTCTCATTTGAATTCCATAAATTTGTCTTATACAAAGAGCAATTTCTTCTGGAATCACATCATAATCAACGCCTTTAGTGTCTCTTATTGGATATAAAATTCCAGAAGACTGTAACACTCTTCTTACTTCTCTAATTTCATCTTTAGAGTGGATTTTATTACCTTTGTTTGGGAACCTACCTATTGAAGCACTAATTAAATAATGTTCCTCCCTAGTAATATCAAATTTCACTCTAATTTTTTCAATCAAATTTTTTTCATCAACCGAAATATTATCTCCATGTTCCCATGCACATTCTAAAACATATTTAAACAATTTTTCTTTTTCTTTCAAATTATCTAAATCCATTTCATTAGACCTATTTATAATATCTTGTTCTCGTTCTATAACTTCATTTTCTAATACTCCTGCTTGGAGAGAAAAATCATGCTTATTAAGCAAAATATCTAAAATAATTATTGGCGCTAAAACTCTAACATTATGACTTTGAGATAAGATTATTTCATCCCATGTTTTTTTAACATTATCAAAATTCCAATATTGAGTCGCAGTCTTCCTCAGCGCTTCCTTCAATTCTTCATAATCTAATCTTCTGTAATCAACTACATAAGCATTAGCAACTCTTTTTTGATCAACAAACGTTGATACTCTATCAATACAATCTAAAAACTTCATACTTCCAAAATATCCCCTTCTATAATATAAAGTCTAAAAAACATAGTCGAAATTTGCCGATTTTTGTAAATTTCAAATTATACTTATAATACATTCAATTATTTCAACTTAAGATATATATATTTATTGGTGATATAGATAAAGAAAAAAGAAGAATATTACCATCTTGTTATACCTGTGAAGTTAAATGTGGTAAAACAGATAACTATGATTTCTCTAGCTTCTTTACTCAAGAAAAAAGAGTCCTAGAACTTAAACTAGAACTCTTAAATATAATAATTAATAAATCTAAAGAATTATATTCTTCAATAGATTTAGATAATGTTAACTCTACCCTCATTCAACCAATAATAAATGGATTATTCTATATTGGTATGGATGAATATGGAGAAGTTGAGATTAATTATATGATTTCAAAAATCTTCAAGTAAAATTTTTAAGTTAAAATTCCACTTTCATCACAAATGCGCCACTATTTTTTGGGGGTTTTATCACAATTGCGCCAATCAATAATTAATTATCTCCCAATGCCCATATTTCTTACCATTAGTTCTTTTAATAATATTATTATCAACTAATGTCTTGATAATACTCTTTATAGTTCTTACTGACAATCCTAAAATGACTGCTAACTCATTAGTTGTTATTTTAGGATTTTCTTTTATTAACTCTAATATTTTATCTTCTCTAGATTTAGTAACTAATAATTCCGATTTAACATGTAATTCTCTATTTTGTAATTTATTATTTTCATTCAATAATAAATTTCTTAAAAACATAATAATATATTTTCTATCTTCATATATGCCTTTAGTAATATTTGTATAATTCGCTCTTACTAACGCATTTCTAAAATACCAAGCATTTTTAGCGAATGTATCATTAGTAACATCGAATCCTAAACTTCTTAAATATTTGATAAAGAAAACTGCTGTAGTTCTAGTATTACCTTCTTCAAACACATGTATTTGCCATAAATTTGAAATAAAAATAGCAAGATGTTCAATTATTTGATCAATACTTAAATTCTTATATCTAAACATCTTTTCTTGTTCAAAATCATATTGAAGAGTAACTTCTAATTCTCTATAATCCCCATAAATTACTGAATCACCTTCAAGAACCCATTCTTTCTTAGTAAAATTATAATCTCTTACCTTTCCAGCAGATTCTAATATATCTACAAATAATGTTCTATGAATGGATAATAATTGACCAACAGTAAAAGTAAAAGAATCTTCAGAAATAATCTTTGCGATTCTAATTGCTATTTTATCAGCTTCTTCTTCTCTTTCTTCATTATCTATTTTCTTTTCATAATAAGAATTAATAATATTATCTAACTCATCTAAAGTAATTTCACCTTTAATATATCTAGAAGACTCATCTAAAAAGAACGATGAGTTTTTTAACTTATCGACATCTTGTAATCCTATGCCTGTTTCAATAACATATTTATTTGAATATTCCTTTTTCATAATAGTATTATATGTAATTTAATCTTAAAGTGCAATTTAAAAGTGCAAAACCAATAAATTTTGCACTTTAAAACTTTTTTTATTTATAAATTAATCATCTTCTTCAGGTAATCCATATTCTCTTTCCATTGCAGATCTAGTGATTACCCATTGTTTACCAAACTTCATAACATCAACACCATTAATTAGCTTACCATAACTAATAGCTTTTCTTAAGGTAGATTCATTTAATCCCCATAATCTAGTCGCATCAGAAAGTGCTAGTAAGTTATCAAAAGGTGTTTGAACTTGAATTCCTTTATTCCATAGTTCATTACAATGAAGATCCACTTCATCATTCCAACTAATCCCAAAACCACCCATATCAACTTTAACACTATAGAACAAACGTAAATCAAATAGTTGATGGAATACTTTTTGTTTATTAAACCAAGGCTTAACATCATAAATTTTGGTAACTCCTTCATTAAATTGAACTGACAATTTAAAATCAGGAAGTGCTGCAACAAATTTTACCATATGAAACATAATATCATTTTTCTCCTTTTATTCTAATGGTGGAAGTTTTTTTAACTCTTGATTATTCCACATATCTAACAATTCTTTTCTATGTATTTCAATCCATTCACATACTAGTTTATACGCTTTATTAGGAAACTTTCCTTTTATTATCTTACAATTCGATATAGAAATAGATACTTTATAGTCTCCATATAAAGCATGAACATGAGGTGGATTATGTTCAACATCAATAAAAAACATTTTTATAATGATTCCATAGAAAACTGCTAATATAGGCATTACCTCTTCCTCCTTTATAGTATCACGATATAGTGATATATGCAACATAAAGTAAAATTGTTTCATATATTTATAACGCTTAAAAAGAGGAAAAAGTCTTCTTAAAATTTTAAAAAAAATTAATAACATGCAATTAAAAAGTGCAAAACCAATAAATTTTGCACTTTTATGTATTTCATTTATTCTTTTAGGCAATCTCTACCCACTAAAGTATTATCTTTAGTTTTATTTTGTAAACTCTTTATAGGATGAGGTGTATCCTCATATCTATAATCTTCACCAAATAAATCAATCGCATATTTAATAACCTTATGACTAGCGACCATATTATTAGTTTTATTCACTACATCTTGATAGAAAGAAAATCTTTTAATATCTTTTAATTCTCTATTATCAACATAATCTTCAAAATAAGATGTATTATATACTGTTTGTTCTATAATATTTCTTACATATTCCTTATTTTCTCCAAAGATTAATAACTCTGGAAATTCAGGATTATTAAATAAATCTTTAATATCTTTATTAGTGTTCTTTCTTAAATATGATAATGCTAATTTAAGATGTGATAATTCCATTTCAAAATGTTCTTCCCAGATCTTTTTGATGTGTTTATCAGTTTCTTGTTCTTTCATGGAATAATACAAATAACATTCAGTATACTCATGCATTACCCAACACTCATACCAAGAACAGTTTGGATCCTTTAAACTTTCATATTGAGAAACATGTTGTTCTTCAATCATACCAATTTCTGCAAATAGTCTTCTACCCAAATCATTTTGATACATCTGTGCCATATTCATATAGAAGTTCATTGTTTGTTGTTCTGCAGCAGTAATAATAGAAGCTACTAATTTAGAATAATCACTAGACTTTTTATTATTCATTGGTTTTCTAATACTATCATATGGATGACGATGTTCACAAATAGTTGGTCTACCTGGCATTATCTCTGTATAATTACCAACTAAGTTTTCTGCAGTAATACCATAATCTATTTTTAATAAATTAGAAAACCTATATAGATGATCAAAGTCTTCTAATAACGCAAAATCTAAGGCCTTTTTATTTTCCATATTATCTTCATTTTGCGCTAGTATTGCAGTTAATTCTATCGCCAATTGTTCATAGCCTATAGTTTCCTCTAGTATTGATTCATCAATTGGTTTTAATAAACTTATTCTTTTTTGTTGTTGCTGTTCTTGTCTTCTTACTAACGCCAAATCTCTTTTTAGATCATTATCATCTACATGTCTAGCAAATTGATGTAAGAACCAATTACTTTCAAATTCAGTACCATTCATTAAAATAACTCTTACTTTAGTCCATGGTGATACCTTTTTCTTATCATATGGTCTAGGATATATCTCATCCCAATTCATAAAGTATTCTTCTACATTTTTACTCTTTAATTCAAACGGATTAACTTTTATCATTTTATTCATAATTTATATATACCTCATAGGTATTATTAGCAATATAAATGAATTTATACTATATATAAACAAACAATGTATAAGTTCATATTCTTTTAATAACTATGCTTGGTTTTGAATAATCATTTTCGTAAAGTTCACTACACCAATCGATAATTTCATTATAATTTCACTATTTTTTCACTATCTTACATAAAGTTTTTATAATCTAAGACGAACTTAATTATCTTTCATACTTTCTTAGGTTTTCATTTATCATTAACTATCCAATTATCAATAGTTTTTATGTAAACATAAGTATTTTATAAAAGAACTTTTTACAAAAAAATCCAAAAAGTTCCGTTAACTATACATTTTCAGATATGCAGTTCAGTTAATAAGAAAAAAGAGTTCTAGAACTTAAACTAGAACTCTTAAATATAGTAATTAATAAATCTAAAGAATCATCTTCTTTGATTACCCTTACTTTATTTATAGTATTGTGCTTGAGCATTCCATAACTCATAATACTTACCATTTTTATTTAACAATAAGTTTTTATGTGTATCATGCTCCACAATTTCACCTTTATCTAAAACAACAACTTCATCACAAAAGATACAAGAAGTTAATCTATGACTAATATAGAATGATGTTTTTTCACCTGTCAATTGATTAAATCTAGAATAAATTTCTGCTTCAGAAATTGGATCTAAAGAAGCAGTAGGTTCATCTAAAATAATAAAAGGAGAATCTTTATATAACGCTCTTGCAATTGCAATCTTTTGTGCTTCACCACCCGAAACTTTAACGCCATCTTCATTAATATCTTTAAATAAATAAGTATCTATCCCTTCTTTCATTTTATCTAAACTATCATTAAATCCAGCCTTAGAAAGACAAGAAATAACATCTTCTTTATTGTATTTAGTTCCTGAAGAAACATTATCACCTAATTTTAAGGATAATAATTTATAATCTTGGAAAACAACTGAGAAATACATTAAATAATCTAAGTAATTATATTCTTTAATATTAATACCATTTAATAATATTTCCCCTTCAGTAGGATCATATAATCTGCACAATAATTTGATAAGAGTTGTTTTACCACTGCCATTCATACCAACAAGAGCAATCTTCTTACCAACATTAATTTCAAGATTAATATTTTTTAAAACATAATCATTACTATTTGGATATTTAAAGCTCACGTTTCTAAATTCTATTTTTCCTTCTATAATATTATCTTTATCTAAAGGAAGACTACCTTGAGACATAGTATTTTCTATATCCAAAAACTTAAACATTAATTCTAAGAAGGATGAATTAATTTTCATATCTCCACTAGTAGAAACAAGTTCAGTTAATCCAGATGAAACTTTTGTAATAGAGGCAATATATTGAGTGACTAATCCTATTCCAAAAGCACCCGCATAAGATTTTAAACAAACAAATAGATACACCAATCCAATAAAGACAATAGGAATGATTGCACTTAAACTTGAATAAATACCAATTGGTCCTTTTGCAAGTTTACTAAAGAAACCATTAGAAGAAAATGTATCTTCTTTATTTCTATTATATTTATCACATATTTTATCTTGTCTATACATTCTAATATCAGTAGATAATTCTTTGTTATATCCTAACCAACCAAAGAAACCAAATAATCTATTAGCCAAATTATGTCTATTAGAATACTTTGCAAAATATTTTTCTCCTTTGTAATAAAAATATGGTGATAATAAGGTGATTCCTACCATTAAAATAATAACTAACAATACAAACAATGGATGGTTTAATATCACAAAATCCCCACTATTTTCAGGAACTTTAGAAATAAACAAAGTAATAGTTAAAGATAGACCTCCAAGTATAGTAAAGCATGAAGATATTAATCTTTCAAAACTGTCACAAACTCTAAATAATCCCCAACCACCACCATTTTGGTTTTGTTTAATAGTTGATAAAAGTTCATGAGTTTTACTATCATCTAAATTTTCAAAATCCATATCAAATAGCTTCTCAATGTATATTTTTTCAAATTTATAATATAGATGACTTTCTTGAGTATCTTTCCATCTTTTTAATAATGCTGATAATAAACTAGTTAAAGCAATAGAAATTAAAGTAATAGAAACTAATAATATCAATCTATCTACATCTTTAGAAGACGCTAATTCTTCAATAATTAAACTAGATAAATAAATGCCAATATAAGGAGTAAGTGAAGTCACTATCGAACTTAAAAAAGTAGAAATAATATATTGAGGATATTTTTTATATATAAGAGAAAGTGCTCTTAAATTTATCATTAAAGAATTTGATTTTTTATTTTTCATCTTCTTTCACTCCTTCCCTATAATATTTACTTTGAACTTCAAAAAGTTCTTTGTACTTGCCATTTAATTTTAGTAATTCATCATGAGTACCTTCTTCTAAAATTCTCTCTTCACCAATGAATAAAATACGGTCACAGAATCTAGTTGATGCTAATCTATGAGAAATAAATAAGGAAGCTTTATTTTCACTAAGTTCATTATATTTATTATAAATATTAGCTTCTGCAATAGGATCTAAAGCCGAAGTAGGTTCATCTAAAACAATAATAGGAGCATTTTTATATAAAGCACGTGCTAACATTAATCTTTGAGTTTCTCCTCCAGAAAGATTAATCGCATCTTCATACACTTTTTGATTCACTTTACTTTCATACCTAAATTCTAATGATTCTATTTTTTCTTTTAATCCCGCTTTTTCAATACAATCATAGACTAAATCATAATCGATATTATCTTCTCTTTGAGCAACGTTACTTGCTATAGTACCTGCAAGAAAAGAAAAATCCTGGAACACTGCCGAAAATAACTTATAATAATCTTCTCTATTATATGTTTTAATATTAACTCCATTTAATAATATCTCACCTTCAGTAGGATCATAATAACCACATATTAGTTTCACTAAAGTAGTCTTTCCTGCCCCATTAAGACCAACAATAGCAATCTTTTCTTTAGGATGGATTGTTAAATTAATATTAGTAAGAATATTCTTATCTTTAGAAGGATATCTAAAAGATACATTTTTAAGTTCTAAAGTATATTCTTTATTATTATCTACTTCTAATTTATCCCCATCTTCAAATTTAAAGATTTCTGGATATTCTAAGGCTTCTCTAACAATAGATATATCTAAACTTTGTTTCTTTAAAATATTTAATTGATTTAAAACACTAGTTACTATACTAGTAAATCCTTCAATCGCTGAGAAATATAATAAAAACTCAGAAACTGATATTTGATTATTGATAACTAAGTAGATTAAATAAATGTATGCAATTGCATTTCTTAAGAAAGCTAAAACTAAATCAGATACACTAGCAAAAAAATAAACTCTACTAACTTTTTTACTAAACGCATGTAATGCATTCATCGATTTATCATATAGTTCAGTTAACCAAGAACGTAATCCAAATATTCTTATATCTTTAGCAAATGATAACGAACTAGACACATCATTTAAATAATGTAATTTTTTAGTTTCTTCTTGTTCCTCTTCTCTATGTTTATATTTATATTCACTCAAATAATTATTAATAAAGAATCCAATAAGAGTAGTAGCTAAAATCACTATTAGTAAAATAAATTCAACATTCATTAATAGAACTACATATAAAACAAAACAGATTACATTCATTAATAAAGTTTGTAAAGTTTTCCATATCGCTTCTGTTGCTTCACTATTAGAATTACATTTACTAGAAGCCTGATTTATTAATTTATTAAATTCTTTATTTTCAATATTAGGATAAGAAGTTCTACATGCTTTATTATTTAATAATGCAATTATCTCTCCTCGAACGGTAACTCTTCCATATAATACATTTTCATTAACATATGCATTTAATCCATTAGTTAATAATAAAGCTATTACAAATATTAATATAGTAACAATTAATTTAGAAAACTCTTCACCTCTTTCAATTACTCCTAAAATACTAGGTGTAATTAATAAGTTAATTAAATTAATACATACTCCTAAGATTGCTAAAAGGATACAAGAAAATATTACCTTCTTCTCTTTAGCTTTCCATGCAAGCTTAATCATAAAGAAAGAGTTTTGAAACATATTATATTTAGGTTTATTAGTTTTATTTTTCATAACTCTTTTTCTCCTTTCATTAAATTCATTATATTTCTACACTCAAAAAGAATCACGCAACTTATAGTAGCATTCACTAACTTATTAGTTGAATATTAACTCAACTGAATGTATAAATAATAAACATTAAGATTTTATTATTGCATATTTTTTTATTTGATTAATAAATTCATTATTTATTTTTTAATATCATCAATATATTTTAAATCATTATAAGACAACAATTCTTTTGCTTTTCGAGCAAGTGCCTTTTCTTTAAACTTATACCATCTATCTTCTAATTTATATTCTCTAATTGCATAATTAAATTTAGAAAAAGCTCCTTTGCCTCTTACTAATTCATACATTTTATCTGCAATCTTAACATCTTCTAATGAATCAATAAAATCAATTAGACAGGAATAAGAATATCTTTGATATTCATAGTAATCAATTGATAAATATCTATCTGGCTTTCTATTTACTTTTCTTAATATCTTTTCATTTTCTTCTTCAGGAAAATAAACATCGTTTACTTCTAATATTTCATTTGTTTCAATATCAACATAAATATCACTATATTCACTTATCATATTTAATGCTTCAACTACTGTAGATAATTTTAGTTTTATTTTCTTTTCTTCTAATTTTTCATAGAGAAAATCATAAAATTCACGGTATAAATATTTATAGTGATTATAGTATAAATCTTCACTTAATATAGCGTTTAATAATTCTTTTAGTTCATCTTTTTTAAGACTATCAATATATTGTTTTAAATATTTAACAACATCTTTTTGGTATTCTTCATATTCTTCTTCATTTTCTTTTTCATCTTCAACAAAATCATCATAAGCATCAGGGACAGCCCCAAAATATAGTGCAACCATATGTTTGCATATAATTCTTCTTCCATTTGCATGAGGACAATTACAATGACTTTTTCTAGGATGAAGTATATCAATTACTACATCATAGTTATCTGAAGTACCTTTAACTACTCCTTGATAAGTAGAATCATCAATTTGATTAAATGATAAAACACGTTTCTTTTCATAGTATTCTTTACCTCTATACAAAGAATCACCACTACTAATATCTAACAAACCCATACTATTTACCTCATTATTTATGTAAACATTATATCATAATCAATACTATTTTTTCCCTAAGTATATTAATCCTTCCTCTATTAAAAATCTAATTTTAGTTACTACTTCGCTTGCAAATTGTATTTCATCAATGAAAATGATTGTTTCATTTTCTACTAAAGGCACTTTTGATAGAGCAGAAATTCTCAACAACAATTCTTTAGCATTTTTGGAAGTATCAAAAGCTTCTTTTGCTAAATCATTATCAAAAAGATTAAATTCTACATAATTAATTTTATTATTTTTTAAATGATAGATATTCTTCAACATTAATATATTCAACACCATTTTCAAAATGAGAAATACCATTATATATTACACATCTTCTTTTGATGTCACCATAATTAAATTCAGTGACTTTTAATTTTTCCTCATTTATTAGGTGTTGATATTGAGAAGAATAAACTTCTCTTCCAAATTTAATTTCATATATTTCACACGAAGAACTTATAGGATCAAATATTACCATATCAAATTCCCCAACAGCAAATTTTAATTTAAACACTTCACATTTAGGATATGCCATTTTAGTTTCTAGCAAAATAATGTCCTCCATCATTCTACCTTTAATCTCATTTAAAATTCTTATTGAAAAATATTGTTTTTCTTTTAAAGATAGGTCCATAAACTTTTCATCTAATAATAAACTATCGATAAGCGCTTTAGCTTGAGAATATCTTAAACCCGGTTGCGTAATGATTGTACTTTTTTCAATATTGTTTGAAGTAGGAATTGTTCTTATATCTACCTCAAATACTAAATCTAGCAATTTTAAATATTCTTTTATCTCAAGAGAATGTATCTCCTGCAATTGAACTTTTTGTTCGTTTACATTGAGAATTTCCAACATTTTCTTTAAATTTAATGTGAATTGTTCTTGGTCAATATCATCTAATATTGTAGATGGTTTGTCTTTATCTTTTCTGATATTTCTTTTAGACAATGCAAAATCATTAGATTTAAATTCTTTAATCAATACATCTTTGGTAAATCTATGGTTAATATCTTCCACTACTCGATTAATTACATTGGTTAATTCATTATTTTCGTATAGTTCGCGCAAGTGTCTAAAATGATTGCCATTATCATAATATTTTAATGAATGTTGTATGTTTTTAGCAATTGCAGTATCAATATATTCATTCGTAGACACTTTATCATTAAAAACATATTCACCATTGTAATTCACACCACTTAAACTCATTGTTCCACCGTATCTAATATATTCATCAATTCCATTAATTCCTAATACATTTTCAAATTCACGATAAGAGATAAAAGTTGTATGCAATAATATACATCTATCAAATAATTGTTCACTTTCAGACAAAACAAATCCTAATGAATCAGTTCCTGATAAAACTATTTTCATACCCGTAGCAGCATAAATATCAGATAATAGCGCAGCTCCCTCTATAAAGTCTTCCATTAATGTTGCTTCATCAATAAATATATACTTATAGCCTAATTTTTTTAATTCTCTTAAATCTTTATTTAAATTTCCTAAATCATCATTAGGTGTAATTTGAATAAAAGCAGTTTGCGAAAAATCATCATCATTCATTTTTAATATTGTTTGTCTCAATAATGTTGTTTTACCAGTTCTACGTAATCCATAAAGAATAAATACTTTATCAAATATATTACTATAAATATATTTTTCTATATCTTTTAGTAATTCTCTATGCTTATACTTTAATACTGGATTTACATAATCCTTTAATTCATCACCAACACGAACATTAGTTAAAAACTTGTTTTTTTCTTTTTTATATTTATATCTTTTAGATATATTTATTAATTCTTTGTATTCTTTTTCTAATAATTTTCTATGCTCTATTAATTTTTTAAATTTTAAAACATCTGAATTATCAATATATTTCTCTATTCTTCTGCCATCTTGGTAATATCTATGATAATAATAAGTTCTATTTTTAATATTTTTAGTACCAATGGAACCAACAGGTAAGTCTTCTATTTGTTTTTCTAATTCTTTAATTTTCCTTTCCAGATCTTGTTTGTCCATAATATTACCTCCGTATATTTAGTTATACCCTATTATACCCTTTTTATTTAACAAATACAAGGGTATAACTATTCTATATTAATAAATTTATAAATACTTACATCTATACCAAATGCTTTTACAGACTCTGCTCTATCCTTAGTAACAATTCATAATAACTATCCTAGTTGTCAATTATTTAATCCCATTCATCTTCTTCATATGGTCATCTTCAAATTTCGTTGCATCATGAACCATATAGTTAATCAACACATTTCTATACAAGTAATACATATTTATGAAAATCATTATTTCAACTTATCATACTTAGTAGATACACCTTTAGATTTTTCTAAAGGATATTTTTTTTCAGTTTTATCCATCTTAGCATTTAATATATCAACTATATCTAGATTTAATACTTGTGACATTTGAATACAATAATTTAGGACATCTGCTAGTTCTTCTTTAACATGTTCTAAATCATAATCAGTATCACTCCATTGAAAACATTCTAAAAGTTCACTAGCTTCTATACTAATAGATTTAGCTAAATTAGAAGGAGTATGGAATTGTCTCCAGTCTCTATCTGTTACAAATTTGTCTATTCTTTGTTTTATTTGTTCAAATCTATCCATAAAAATACTACTCCTTATTTATCATTTTCTTAATATATCTACTTAATGCTTTATCTTCACAATAGATATAACATCCTTTTTGACCTCTAGTTAATAATGTCTTATATGTATTTTTAATTAATTGTCTAGCTAAAGCTTCTCCACAAGATTTGATTCCCGAAGATTTATCATCTTTAGATATCTTTGATTTATCAATAATAATTGTATTTTTACTTTCATCATATCTTAAATCTTGTCCAATAAATACGCCTACATAATCAAACTCTAATCCTTGAGCAGTATGAATACATCCTACTTCTTCAAATGAAGATGGATTAATCGCCCATATCTTATCATTTTCTAAATTCCATTTAGCTTTAAATCTATTTTCGAAGTAAATTCATATTTTAATAAATGCTTATATACATTATATATTATCAATAATGTTGAGAATTACAGATGACTTATAAAAATATGAAATACCGGAATGACCAATCTGATTACTAAAGTGCCCCGCATTTATTCCAATAACTTTTACTTCTCTATAAAAATCTTTTGGAGCAGATATTCCGGATCCTGTTTTAAATCCACGTTGAACCGCAAAAACTGGACTTCCTGAAGCTCCTCCGCTTGAAAAACCTTCATAAGCTATTTGTGATGATATAGGAGCACCTATGATAGACGAATAATTCATTCTAGGATCACTCGCGATCGTCCCCATTCTGAATATAGGGGTATTGTTTTGTCGATCATACCAATCTGGGAACCCAGGATATGCAATATAATCACAGACTGACATTTTTTCGGAAATCCAATTTTCGGTAGCCAACATTGAATATGGAATTATTGAATTTACAGTCATTCCCCCGAAAAACTTCGGATCTTTAATACACGCTACATCATTATATTCATTTTTATCAAACTTAAATTCATTAAAATTTACTAAAAAAGCTGATTTCAACGTTCTAGGTTTATTACCCGAATCAAAACTTTCAAAACTTTCTATTTTGAATTCAATCAATGTATATCCTTTATATTTTGGATCCAAATATCCAGGTTCTACCATGTGACGATTTGTAACAAAAAAGAAAACAGAATCCTTTTGTATAATGAAACCAGTACCCCTAAAAGATGCATTTTCAGTTCCATTGCTACATACAGTTATGATCTTTTTTGCAGCATATAAATAAGTATTATTTAATCCGTGTATCATATTTCCTCCTTAACTACATTTTTGTTATCCACCTTAATTCGTTTCTTAAAAAAATAAAGAACATCTTTATTATAATACCATTACTCAATCTCCCAAGTAATTGTTACTACATCTCCTAAAGAAATATCCTCAGGATTAACATCAAGATCAATC
>SVBA01000012.1 GCA_015059095.1 Erysipelotrichaceae bacterium | reverse complement strand
AAATTTTCTAATCCCTATATAGGGATTATATTTGTTTTACTTTTTTTCTTTGTCTACTTAAGAAGGATCATATCAAATTCTCACTCTATTTAAATATTATAAATTATAAAACTGCTTTTAAAAATTCTTTAGTTCTTTGATTTTTAGGATTTTCAAACACTTCTTTTGGGCTACCCATTTCACAAATAACTCCTTCATCCATAAACACCACTCTATCTGCGATTTGCTTTGCAAAACCCATTTCATGAGTGACGACTACCATCGTCATTCCTTCTTTTGCTAAATCACTCATTAACTCTAAAACTTCTTTTACCATTTCAGGATCTAAAGCTGAAGTTGGTTCATCAAATAACATAACTTTAGGATCCATACATAAACTTCTAATAATGGCAATTCTTTGTTTTTGACCACCTGATAAGCTTGATGGATATTCGTCCTTCTTATCAAGCAATCCGATTCTTTGTAATAAACCTAAGGCTCTAGTTATTGCCTCTTCTTTAGTCATTAATTTTAATTCAATAGGAGCAAGAATTAAATTTTCTAAAACAGTATAATTATTAAACAAATTAAAGTTTTGAAAACACATTCCCATTTTCCTTCTAGCGATATTTATGTCCTGATAATTCTTTTTATAATAATCTTTTAAAGCTTTATTATATTCTTTTCCTTCTTTTATCTTTATTTTTTCGTTAAGTAAATCTTTTTCATTTATTTGAAGGAGGATTTCTTCTTCGCTTAATGAAGGATTATCACTTAATATTTTTTTAAAAGTATTTGATTTTTTTATAATTTCTTCATGGAGATATGGATCAACTTTAGTTAATAATTTATCCTCTAACCAAACTTCTCCAAAAGTTGGATTTTCTAAAAGATTAATACATCTAAGTAAGGTAGATTTTCCACTTCCAGAAGAACCAATAATAACTACTTTTTCTCCTTGATTTATATCTAAACTTACACCTTTAAGTACTTTTAAATCATCAAAATATTTATATATATTCTTAATGCTTATCACTGACTTCAAATCTCCTTTCAAATAATTTTATTAATAATGTTATTCCATAAACGATAATTAAATATAATAAGCCTGCTAATATAGCCGGAGCTAAATAATTAGATATTTCCTTATTAATCGTTTGAGTTGCCTGATTTAAATCAAATGTTAGTGTTCCAACAGTAGAACCAACTAAAGATATAATTGAAGTTTCTTTTACTAATGCTATTAATTCATTACCTATCGAAGGAATAACGTTTTTAATAGCTTGAGGAAAAATAATTTTTATCATTGTTTTCAATCTAGATAATCCTAAACTTCTTCCTGCTTCCATTTGTCCTTTGTCAACCGAAAGAATACCTGCTCTTATATTTTCAGAAACATAAGCACTTGAATTTAAACCAAATGTAATAATTACTGCTGTTACTTTAAATCCTGGAATAGCCAATATTGCAAATACCATTAAAAATAATTGTAAAGCAACCGGAGTTCCTCTAATAACAGTAGTATAAACATCACATATTATTGCAGGTATCTTTAAATACTTATTCTCCTTAGCAAACACTTTAATAATCGCTATAATAACACCTAATACTAGACCGATAACGGCAGCGATTACAGTAATTACTAATGTATTAATAAATCCTTCAAATAAATATCCTCTTAATTCAGGAGTTATAATAATTTCTATAATATCTTCTATTAATTTCATTTTAACCTCTACTAGATACCTAGGTGTTCATTCACCATTTTTTGAATACCTGTAATACCTTCATTATCTTTTTTTAATAATTCATTTAATACATCATTTATCGCATTTAATAATTCATCTTGTCCTTTAGTAACCGCAATAGCATATTCATCAAATGCGATTTCATCTTGTTCACCTTTATAATATAAAGGCAAACAATCTAATTTTTCTTTTCCTTCTACTAATTTTTTAGCAGGTAATTCATCAATTATTACATAATCAATATTTAAACCAATATCTGCTACTGCAGTATCTAAGAAATCATAATCAGATTTTTTAATTCCTTCTAAAGAACCACCTTCAGCTATTTCATCTCCTAAGAATAAATCTGCAGTTGTACCAGTTTGAATACCAATTCCTTTAGTTGTAGTTAAACTAGACCAATAGACACCAATATTTCCATCAGTCATTGTATGAGCAAATTCATTATTTACATTATCAACATTAAATATTACATATAAATTTGCCTTGTAATAAGGAATTGAAAAATCTACTTTTTCTAATCTTTCTTCGGTAATTGATAAACCTGCTGCTCCAACATTTGTCAATTTTCCTTCAGAAACAGTGTCAACTATAGTATCAAATGATACATTTTCAAATACAACTTTCTTTCCTAATTTTTCTCCTACTTTGTTCATAATATCAACGTCAACACCAACAATTTTTCCATTCTTAACATATTCAAATGGTGCAAACCCTGATTCTGTGTAAACAACTAATGTGTTACCTCCACAACTCGATGTACTTAGTACACTTCCTACTAATAAAGTAGCTAATAATAATTTGTTTAGTTTCATAAAATTTCCTCCTTCTTATATTTTTTGATAGTTACGAAACTTTACGATCTAAAGAGTTTAATAAAAAAATCCTTAGGCCGTTAAAGCCTAAGGACGAATATTCAAAAATAATATACGTGGTGCCACCTTAGTTTATTATTACCTCACGATAATAACCTTTTTAAGTACTATCATACTTTATCGCTATAACAGGCGAACCTGAGTGCAACTATGAATTCATCACACTAACTCCATGACGCGTTCTTCTGATTCATCTTTATTGTGCTTCCACCAACCACAACTCGCTAGAAAATATAATTAGAATACTATTTCATTTCCTCGTTTATGCTTTTAATTATACTCTTCAAGTTTATATATGCAACTATTTTTTTATAAAATCAATAAGAATAAAGGCATTAATCCCATAATTAAAGGAAAACTAATTAAATTCATAACATTAAATACACTTCCATATATTGATCCATCGATACATATATAAAAAGTTAGAAAATTAATCTTGCTCTTTTTTAAAATAAATTATAAATACTTAGAATTTATAAAAGTTGTATCAAATTTGTATCACGCTTTTAAAAAAAGAAATAAAAAAAGACCGATAAATCGGTCTTAAACTATCTCGATGGTGCCGACCACCGGAATCGAACCAGCAACCTACTGATTACAAATCAGTTGCTCTGCCAATTGAGCTAGGTCGGCATTGCTTTATCTCAAGCAAGTAGAATATTATCATACCTTTTAAACTTATGCAATATTTTTTTGATTTTTTCTTTAAATTTTATTGTTTTTTTAATTAAGTTCAAAATAAAATGATTTTTTTTAAAAATAAAAGATAAAATTGTAAATTTTATTTAACTTTTATTTGTTAAGCCTTTTAAAAAGTTATATTTTTTTGTAAAATAAATATAAGTGTTGTGGAGGAATTTAAATAATGGAAAAGATTAAAGAATTATTATTAGAAAATCCTATTGTACAATGGGTTGAAAATACTCTTAAATTACCTAGTCCTTGGTCTGCAGTAGTTTTATATGGAATCATTGTACTGGTTTTCGTTTTAGTAATTGTAATTATTTGTTGCGCTACTAAAAAGAAAAAAGTCACTGAAGTCAAAGAAGAAACTCCAAGTGAAGTAGTAGAAGAACCAAAAGAAGAAGTTAATGAGACGGTAGAAGAAAAAGTGGAAGAAGTTCAAGAAGTCGAAGAAACTCCTGAAGAAGTTCCTACTATTGAAGAAGCTCAAGAACAAGTTCAAGAAGTTGAAGAAACCAAAGAAGAAGCTCCTATTGTTGAAGAAGAAGTAAAAAAATCTTCAAGAGTTGCAGGTAAATATGTAATCGTTCAAGAAGGCCCAAACTGGAGATATAAATTAAAAGCATCTAATGGTGAAGTTATTATTGTCTCTGAACCATATACTTCTGAAAAAGCAGTTAGAAATGGTATTGAAACTTTAAAAAGAAATATTGAAATTTCTCGTTGTGATATTGTTGAAGATAAACATGGATTATTCTCTTTTAGAGTCATTACAAAACAAGGTCGTTGTTTAGCTACTTCTGCCAACTACAAAACAAAAGTAAGAGCAGAATCAGCATCTAACTCATATAAAAGATGGGCTAAATCTGAAAATATTATCTTAGATGAAGGTGGAACTTTAGATCATACTGAAGTAGAAAAAATCGAAGTAGAAATTAAAGAAGAACACAATGGTAAATTCATTATCAAACAAGAAAAAACTGGTTATATCTATCAATTAGTTGCGTCTAATGGTAGAATCATTGCTACATCAAACATCTACAAATCTAAAGAAAGCTGCTTAGAAGCATGTGAAAAATTTAGACTTTGTGTATACGAAGGTTCGTTCTATGTATACAAAGATAAAAATGCAAAATATCAATTTAAATTATACAATAAACAAAGCCGTCTAGTTTTAGCAGGTGAAGTATATGCTGAAAAACATAGAGCAGTTTCAGTTATTGAATCAATTAAAAAACATGCTAAATATGCGGTAGTAGTTGACAATGTCATAGAAACTACTCCAGAAGAAGTTAACGCTTAATTAAAACTCTTAAAGAACCCTAAAAACTGGGTTCTTTTTTATTTGAAACGCTTTCATAAAATTATAGTATTAATAATAAAAATAATCATATAAAATGATAATGGATATAAGAAAGGAGATTTTTTATATGGCAAAATATTGTTTTGTAACAATTAATATGACTACTAGATTACCACAAGAAAAAGTATTACTAAGCGGTAATTCTTCTAACTTAGGTAATTGGGAACCTTCAAAAGCAAAGGTTTGTAAAAAAATAGATGACACACATTTTTCTGCAAGATGTAGATTTGAATTAGGACAAAATGTAGAATTCAAATTCGTATTTGATCCTGATTGGACATCTGTTGAAAAAGGAATGTGGATTGAAGAAATTAAAAATCATTCACTAGTCGCTGAAAAAGGTTTAGTCATTAATATTGATGTCTATAACTGGGCAAAATAAGAGTCGTAAATACGACTTTTTTTATTTTATTATAAAATAAAATGATTATAATAATTATTAAGGAGGGATTATAAATGAAATATAAAATTGTATTTTTAGATGTCGATGGGACTATCTTCTCTCATAAAACCAAATCAATTCCCTCTTCTTGTATTGAAGCAATAAATAAAGCTAAAGAAAATGGAATTATTATTTGTTTAGCAACAGGTAGAAGTACCTTTTTAAGTAAACAAACCGGAATATTAGATCAAGTTAGTTTCGATTATTTTAATGTATGTAACGGTACTCTTGTACATGATAAAAACTTAAATATTATCCATTCCTATCCTATCGATCCTAGATGTGTTAATAATTTAATTGAAGTAACTAATAAAAACAATTTAAATATGACATTTGTAACTTTAAATGATGTTTTTAGACTTAATGACAATGTAAAACTTATAGAAGAAGGTTATGGAAGTATTTCTATTAAAACACCTAATAAAAAACAATACAACAACGAAGATTGTTATATGATTAACCTCTTTTGGGATAAATATGAAAAAGAAAGATACGAATCATTATTTAAAGAATCTAGTAAATATGCTTTTTATTCTGGATTCAATGAATACGGATTTGATGTGATTCCTTTAAACTATAATAAAGCTAAAGGAATAGAAGCCTTAATTAATTATTTAGGAATCAAAAAAGAAGAAGTGATTGCTATTGGCGATGGTCATAATGATGCAGAAATGATTGAATATGCAGGACTTGGTATCGCTATGGGAAATGCGATAGATAAATGTAAAAAAGTCGCCGATTATATCACAACTGATATCGACGATGATGGAATATATAATGCATTTAAGTATGCAGGTATAATTTAAGCAGTATAAAAGGGTTGGAATTCCAACCCTTTTATTGATATTAGAATGCCCAGTTACCGTTTTTAAAGATTTGTACTGTTGTACCATCTTCTTTAACACCAACGATATCCATATCTTCACTACCGATCATAAAGTCAACATGGATCATAGATGAGTTGATACCCATTTCTTGTAATTCTTTTTGAGAATATTGATCATAGTTTCTAATACAGTTAGTGAATCCTCTACCTAATGCTAAATGACACGAAGCATTTTCATCATATAAAGTATTATAGAATAAAATACCTGTGTTATTAATTGGTGAATCATATGGAATTAATGCTACTTCACCTAAGTAACCAGCATTTTCATCCATTGAAATCATTTGTTTTAATAATTCTTCACCTTTTTCAGCATGAACTTCTACAGCTTTACCATTTTCAAATCTAATTGAGAAGTTTTCAATTAATTCACCTTGATATGATAATGGTTTTGTTGCTACTACTAAACCTTCTGCAGCACCTTTTCTTGGAGAAGTGAAGCATTCTTCAGATGGAACATTAGGATTAAATTCAATACCTGAACCTAAAGCAAATTCTGAACCTCCTAAGAAATTTGCATTTGGTAATAAACCAACTTTAAAATCTGTACCATTGCTTGATTTATATCTTAATTCAACTAAACCTAAGTTATTTAATCTTTCACATTTTTCTCTTAAATCTTTATTGTGTTTTTTCCATTCTGCTACTGGATCATCCCAAATTCTTGAAGTATATAGGATTGCTTCCCATAATTTTTCAACAGCTTGTTTTTTAGGTAAATCAGGGAATACTTTTTTAGCCCATTCTGGAGAAGCAGCTCCAGCAATACACCATTGATCTTTATTATCAATTTGATCAATATATGGCTTCATAATAGGATAAGTTTTCATACTAACTTGTGCTAATTTCTTTTGATCAACACCCTTCATTGCATCTGGAGCACCTGAAGCAATATGAATTCTAGCAGGAATGACTTCCACTCTACGTTTCATTTTTTCGATTTGCCATTGTGGAATTTCAGACATAGTTTCAACTGACATATATTTGTAACCAACTTTAGTTACTTCACTACATCCCCATTCAACTGTTACACGTTTTGCTCCTCTTTTATAACAAGCTTCTACAACTTCTTTAACAAGTGGAACTTGATCTACTGCAGCATTAACGATTACTTCTTGTCCTTTTTGAACATTAACACCACATGTTGCAATTAATTTTGCATACTTTTTTAATACTGATTTTTTCATATGTTATTATCTCCTTTAATTATATTTAATAAAAATCACTAAAATAATACTACCAATTTTAGTTTGCATAAGCGAAACTATTGGTTTCTTTAAATTACTAATTTTTTAATATAATATAGATATATTACCAATTTATTTTAATAAAAAAAAGTGCTTTTAAGCACTTTTATTCATTTGGTACTGCAAATCTTATCGCATGTTTTAAATTTCTAACTCTAAACTCTGTACCAAAATATAATTCACCATCTAAACCGATACAGAATCCTTCAGGGCCTTTAATTTCGATAAGCCCACTTGTTTGACGATATTTTAAGATCTTTTGTAATTTCTTATCATCCAAATGTTTACCTGCTTTATATTTTCCAATAACTGCTGCTAAAGTTAAAATTGAAACTGGTTTAATGATACAAATATCTAATAATCCATCATCACATACTGATTTTGGAGCTGTTCTATATTGTGAGCCGTAGTATTGACCATTAGCAATACTACATAAACAGAAATGAGTATCATTTAATCTTTCTCCATCACAAATTACTACACCTTCATTTTTTCTAGAATTAATGACGCATCTTAATACTGCAGTATTATATGCTTTTTCTTTAGTAGTATTTTTATTTCTTTTAATTTTTTCCATAATCTTTAATACATTACAGTCAAAACCAAAATTTAAGACATTAATTGAATACCCTAAACCTTCATTAACTTCCATAACATCTACTGGTCTAGCTTCTGCTTTTACTAATTTAGATAAATCCATAAAAACATTTACTCCACCAAAAATCTTAATATAATCATTACCCGAACCAATAGGATAATTAGTCATACTAACTTTTGAAGTATCTGCTCCAACAACTCCTGCAGCTACTTCATTAATTGTTCCATCTCCTCCACAAGCATAAAATCTAACTTCTTCATCAGGATTATTTTTAATATAATCTCTAACAAAAGTAGTTGCTTCCTTAGGAGCAGTTGTCACATGAATAATATAATCAATATTTAATTTTTCCACTTCTTTTTCTACTAATAAATGAACATCCTTTGGTCCTGCCATTGGATTAATAATAAATACATGTTTCATAAAACGATATCCTTTTTATATAAATATAATTTATCATATTTTAAATTAACTTAATATTAATTTTTAAAAATTCAAAGAAAAATAGGAGAAATTTCTCTCCTATTTACACTTTCTATGATAACAACGTACTAAATCTCCTGAATCTTCTTCTATTTCTCCAACAAAATCAAATCCGACTTTTTCATAATACTCAGTATGTGTTGTAATTAAATACACATCTTCAATCCCATTCTCTTTTAAATGAGAACACGCTTTATTTAATAATTTTCTTGAAAGTCCTTTTCCTTGATGATCTTCTCTAACATATACTGCACAAATATTAGGAGCAAGATCTTTTCTTTTATGGAAATCATTTTCAATGATTCCTAGACCCGCGATAACTTCATTATTTTCTTCAATATAAAACCATGCAGGAACACCAGTTTTAGTAGTTAATCCCTCTTCCATAGAATCTAAATATGCTTCTAAAGGAACTCCCCACTTTGAAGAAAAGAATTTTGCAGGTTTATTAAATTGAGAATAAGTAACCACTTTAATGATTTCATATTTTTCTCTTTCAATTTTTCTAACTACTTCACTTTCCCTAATATGCTTATATAAAGTATTATTATCTACAACATAAATATCATAAGAAGGTTCTTCGTTTTGTCCAAATGTACCATAAGAGTCAACTATTTCTACAATACCAACTTTATTAGATTCATTATTCCATTTGAACTCTAATTGATCACCATAAGTATATTTAGGTTTTCCAATCATTTTTATTCTCCTTTTAAACTATCTTTTAATTTAATAGTTTCTTCTTCACCATGAAAATATCTATATATTTCTAAACCAAAATCAATTGAATAAAACATTGATTTAGCAGTAATAAAATTGCCATCTCTTACTACACCTAATTCTTTTAAATATGTTCCACCGATAACTTGTTCTTCAAAGCCAGGATATACAGTATATTTTTTATTTTGTAAATATCCTAATCTTCCAACTAAGAAAGGAGCAGCACAAATTGCACTAACCAACTTGCCATTTTCTGCGAAAAACTTAATTATTTTATCTACAATTGGTAAATGCCCCATAATATTAAATGAACCAGGACCACCAGGAATAATTAAAGAATCAAAACTTTCTAAATCAACATCTTCAATTAATGTATCTAAGACTAATTTATTATTACTTTTAGAAATAACTTCTTTTCTTTCCATTAAAGAAGCCTTAACTACTTCTTCATTTCCTCTTAATAAAACATCAAGAGTTGCTATAGCCTCTACATCTTCAAATCCATCAACAAATAACATTAAATGTCTCATAATTTTACCTACTTACTTTTTAAAATTTCTAATACTAATTTTGAAGTAATTTGAGGGTTAACTTTACCTCTTGTTTTCTTCATGACTTGACCGACTAAGAATCCTACTGCTCTATCTTTACCATTTTTAAAGTCGATAACTGATTGAGGGAATTCATTAATAGTTTCTTCTACTACTTGTCTAATTGCATCAACATCAGAATTTTGTTTTAATCCTAATTCATCTGCAATCTTTTCTGCATCTTTATTATCGATAGTCATCTTTTCAAATACGCTTCTTGCTTGATTAAAAGACAATGTTCCTTTTTCAATCATATCAAGTAAAGATAATAAATTATGTGGAGTAACTTTTAATTGATTAATAGATAATGCGTTTTTATTTAAATATGCTAAAATATCTCCATTTAACCAGTTCCAACAAGCCTTAGCTTTCTTTGGTTCTTCTTTTACACATTTATCAAAATATTCACTACTTGCTTTATCTTGTAACATTTGATTTGCTTCATCTTCAGATAAGCCTAAAGCAATATATCTTTCATATTTTTCTGAAGCAAGTTCAGGAGAAGACTTAATAGCATCTTCAACAAACTTATCGCTCAATCTAATAGGAGCAATATTTGGTTCTGTAAAATATTTATAATCGACTGAATCGGTTTTCTTTCTCATTAAGACAGTTTCTTTTTTAGTTTCATCAAAACGTCTAGTTTCTTGTTCAATTGGAATACCTGCAAGTAACATTTTAGTTTGTCTTTTAACTTCAAAATCAATTGCTCTTTGAACATTCGCGGTTGAGTTTAAGTTTTTAACTTCTACTTTAGTTCCAAACTTATCACTTCCATAAGGTCTAATTGAAATATTAACGTCACATCTTAAAGAACCTTCTTCCATCTTTCCATCAGAAACATCTAAGAAGACGACAATTGACTTAATCATTTCTACATATTTCATCGCCTCTTCACCGCTTCTAATATTTGGTTTTGAGACAATTTCTACTAATGGAGTACCTGCCCTATTGTAATCTAGTAAAGTATAATCAGCCATATGAAGTTGCTTACAAGTATCTTCTTCCATATGTAATCTTTCAATTTCAATTTTCTTTACTCTACCGTCACTTAATTTAATTTCAACATAACCTTCACTACCAATTGGTCTAGCTTGTTGAGTAATTTGATAACCTTTAGGTAAATCGGAATAGAAATAATTCTTTCTATCAAACCATAATTCATGATCAATGCTCATATGTAAAGCATTAGAGACTCTAATAGCATTAATAACTGCTTGTTTATTTACTAAAGGCATAGTTCCTGGGAACGCCATATCTAAAGGTCTAACACAAGAATTAGGTTCTTCACCAAAGGCAATTCTACCACCTGAGAACATTTTTGATTTAGTTTTCATTTCAACATGGATTTCAATTCCAATAACTGCTTCAAAGTTCATATTAGTTTTGTCCTCCTTTTGCTGTAACGTTTTTATATCCTAGTTCATTTTCTAAAGCATAAGCAATATTAAATAAAGTAACTTCATCAAATGGTTTAGAAGTCAAGTTTCCTCCAAATGGGAATCCGTTATCAAAACCAATTGGTAAAGATAATGAAGGGAATCCACCAAAATTACCAATACCCATATGATTTTCAATAATCATCTTATCAACTTCAGTTCTAGATGCATCATCATCTTTTCCATCGATAGGATTTCTAATAATACCTCCACAAGGAGTTAATACTGCATCAAAAGAAGATAAAACTTCATTATATTTATCAACGATTAAATGTCTAATCTTTTGTGCTCTTATGAATAATTCTTCTTGGTTATCTTTAAATAAAGAATAAGAACCAATGACAAATCTTCTTCTGATTAATTCACAAAAACCTTTAGTTCTTGCATTCATCATTACTTCTTGATAAGACTTTTCATTACCTTCTCTTAAACCAAATTTAATTCCATCTAAATTGGCATTATTAGAAGTAGCTTCTGCACAAGAAATAATCATATATACTGGATAAACTGCTGCTAAAAGATTTCTTGGATAAGAAATAACTTCTACAATCGCTCCTTTATCTTCTAAGATTTTTTTACATTTTTCAATACCATCTAAAATTGGTTGATCTTTAACACATTCATTAATTTCTTTAATTAATGCAATCTTTTTACCTTTAATATTACCATCAATTTTAGAATAATAATTATCTACTGGTTTAGTTGATGAAGTAGCATCAAAATATAAGTCTTCTCCAGCAATATTTTCTAAAACAATCGCACTATCTTTAACACTACGAGTGAAATATGCAACATGATCCATTGAAGGAGCGAATGGGAATAAACCAAATCTAGAGATTCTTCCCCATGTAGGTTTTAAACCAACTAATGCACCATAAGAAGCAGGTTTTCTAACTGAGTCACCAGTATCAGAACCTAAGCCTAAAGGAGAAATACCTTGCGCAATTAATGAAGCTGATCCACAAGAAGAACCACCCATTTTATAAGAATGAGTTGGATCATAAGGATTATAAGTAATACCTTTATGTCCTGTAGTTCCTGTTCCACCCATTGCAAGTTCATCTAATGTTGTTTTACAAAGTAAAACAGCCTTCTTTTCTTTTAATTTTTTAATAACTGTTGCATCAAAACAAGGAATGTAATCATGTAAGATATTTGATGAAGCAGTAGTTAAAATATCTTTAGTTGAAAAATTATCTTTACAAACATAAGGAATGCCCCATAACAAATTATCTACTTCTGGTTCAACTAAAGTAGAAGCAAATTCTAATGCTTCTTTTTCACAAAGAGTTTCAATAGCATTAGTTTCTTCTTTTTTTAGTTCTTCAATAGCTTCCTTTACTAAATCAAGAGGAGTAACAACTTTTGCTACTAATAAATCATGTAATTCTTCAATAGTTTTATTAATATACTTCATATTAACCCACCACCTTTGGAAGCTTAATTTGTCCATCTTGAACATCTTTAGCATTTCTTAAAATATCTTCTTTAGAAAGAGATTCTTCTGGAATATCTTCTCTTAAATAAGAAGTAACTACACTAAAAGGAAAAGTCATAGGAGTAACTTTATCTAAACCTTCAATATCTCCTAATACTTCCATTTGTTTTGTTAAAACATCAAATTCTTTTAATAATAATTCATATTGTTCATCTGACATATCAAACAATAAATTATTCGCACACTTTTTTAGTAATGCTTTATCATACTTTATCATTAAACTTCCTCCTTAAATTCTTTTAATTGAAATATGACTTCCTAAGAAAGTCTTCTTTCCAAATTGTACATTATCAAATTGTACAACAATTAATTTATCAATTAATTGAACTACTTTACCTTTACCAAAAGTAACATGTTCAATTCTATCTCCGACTTTCCAATCTTTAACTCCATTAGTTTTACTAGTATCTAAAATAGTTTTAACACTTTGAATAGTTGGTTTTTTATTTTGAGATTGATAATAAGAAGATGTTGTATGTCCCATACGATACTTATCTTCATATGTATCTTTATAAATTCCAGCTTCTTTAACAAATCGAGATGGACTTAATGGACATTGTAATACATAAGAATAATCTTGATTTGAAGAAACGTATAATCTTAGTTTTGCTCTAGTAAATGCAACATATGCTAATCTTCTTTCTTCTTCTATCCCTAATTTAGATTCAGAGATTGCTCGCATAGAAGGGAACACCCCTTCACCCATACCATAAACAAAGACATAATCATATTCTAATCCTTTAGCAGTATGAACTGTCATTAAAGAAACAAAATCGCCATTGTTTACATCATCTTGAGATGATTGAAGCATTGCATTATTCACAAAATCTTCAAACTTAGCATTTGGATCATCTTCTAAGAAAGCTTCAGCATAAGAAACTAATTCTTTGATATTATCAATTCTATCTTCATAGTTTTCTTCTTCCTCAATTAAGTATTTAAAATATCCAATCTTATCTACAAAATCTTCTAATAATGAAGCTATTTTTCTTTCGCCGGCTTCTAACTTTTTACTAACTTTATCCATCGCATCTAAAACACCAATCCAAGATGCTTTTTGTTTTGAAGTAAGTGGAGATTCATTAATGTTTTCTTTTAAATATATAAATTTCATTTGTCCTAAAGCATCTGCTTGATTAGCAAGTCTTTCTAAACTAGTAGGACCTATACCTCTTTTTGGAACATTAACAATTCTTTCAAAAGCAGTATCGTCTGAAGGATTAACAATCAATTTTAAATAAGCAACGATATCTTTAATTTCTTTTCTTTGATAGAATTTCATTCCACCAAATACTTTATAAGGAATACGATACATACTTAATTGTGATTCAACTTCTCGAGATAAATAGTTTGCTCTATATAAAACTGCAATATTTGAATAATCAACATTCTTTTTAGTATGTAGTTCCATTATATTACTAACTACTTTAAACGCTTCTTCTTTTACAGTTCTAGCATTATAGAAATTAACTGGTTGACCTTCATCTTGATATGAGAATAAATCTTTTTTCACTCTTTCTTTATTGAAATCAATTAATTTATTCGCACAATTTAAAATTGATTTAGTCGAACGATAATTTCTATTTAAAACAATACTTTTTACTTTTGCACCTTTAAACAAAGCATTTAAGTTCTCTTCTAAATCTAAGATAAGACGATGGTTTGCTCCTCTCCAAGTATAAATAGTTTGATCAGGATCTCCGACCACATATAAGGAAGTGTCTTTTGTCATCAATAATGTGATTAGTCTAAATTGAACATCATTAATATCTTGGAATTCATCAACCAAAATATGTTCCATGTAACGAGAATATCTTTCTCTTACCCCATTAGATTCATCTGCTAGAATTTCAATACTTTTCAATAACAAATCATCAAAGTCTAATGATTTTCTTTCTCTTAAAATTTCTGTATATTGTCTAAAATAATCAAGATAATCCATCATCAAGGCACTATGATATTTTTCATTTTTTAAATCTTCATATTGATAGCCATTTGTTTTTTTATTGCCAATCCATTCTAAACATCCTTTAATATTTGGATCAGATTTTGGTAATCCTTTATTAGCAAATATACCTTTCATAATATTAAGTTGATCTTCTTCATCAATGATTGTAAACGTATCAGGATAATCAATATATCTAGCTTCAAATCTCAAAAATCTAGCGCACCAAGAATGAATAGTACCTAAGAATATTCCTCTAACATCACCAATTAAAGAAATCACTCTTTCTTTAATTTCTTTAGCAGCTTTATTAGTAAAAGTAACTGCCATAATATTTCTAGGTACAACATTTTCATTAACAATTAAATTTGCAATTCTATATGTTAAAACACGTGTTTTACCAGAACCCGCTCCTGCTACAACACGTAGATATTGATCTTTTGAAATTACACTTTCTAATTGCTCTTTATTTAAACTTGATAAATCCATCCTTTTCTCCGTATAATCTATATTTCATATTAGATTATAACATAACACTTATTTCTACTCAAAGAAAATATAAAGATTTTCTTTATGTATTTCTTTATTACCAAATAATTCTTTTTCTATTACGCCTTTATTAATAAATATTAAATATGGCACTAAATAAATTTTAATTTCTTCACTTTTACTTATCCCAACATTACTATAATTTTCCAAAACAAAATTAGAATCTAAATTATCAGTTTTCACCAAAAAAGCCCTATATTTTTTTATTTCATATCTTTTGTTTAATAATTCAATAGTATCTTCACATGCCTTACAAGTAGTAGAATAAAAACAAACTAAATACTTATCATAATGTTGAGTGAATACTTCTTCTATTTTAATATGTTTCAATCCAATTTCTTTTTTACAAGATGAAGTAGTTAATAAAAATATTAATATCCAAATTAATAGCCTCATAAAATATCCTCCTATATATTTATTAGGAAGAAATCTTCATTTTTCCTAAAAATATGTTAAAATATTTTTAAAGGAGATTAATTATGAAGAAACTAACAGGTGTTAAAGCATTAGCGTTTTCTGGCATTATGGCAAGTATTACCATTTTATTAATTCTTGTAAGTAATGTAATTATTGGTTTAGGAATTATTTCAATGCTCATTCTACCAATGTGTTCAACCTTTATTAGCTTAAAGGTCGATTGGAAGTATAGACTTGTGTATTTTTGTGCATGCCTTATAACTTTTATTATTGATCCTTCTTTAACCTTGTTTATTGTTATCCCTTCTTTAATTTCTGGAATTGTTTTAGGAACATTAGTTTCTAAATATCTACAAGGATATTATGTCATTTTTATAACTACACTTTGTGTTAGTATTCTTCAAATAGGAACAACTTATTTAATTGACTTAATTTATGAAGTCAATATGATTGAATTATTCTCTACTGTATTAAAAATTAACCTCGTTGATTTTTCTAATATATATTATTTTTTTATTTACACCTTATCTCTTATTCAAGTTTCTTTGTCATATATGGTAATAAGTAACGAACTTAAAAAGTTAAATTATGAATTTAATGAAAAGAAAAATCAATTTATTCCTATTTTCATTATTTCTACTATTTCAATAACGTTAACTTTTGTTTCTTTTTTCATCAATTTGACATTATATTGTTTACTATTAGGTTTTAGTATTTATTTTAGTGTCATTCTTGGATATTATATTTTTTCTTTTTATCAAAGAAAGAAAATGCAACTCATTCAAATACCTTTATATTTTATTGCTCTACTAGGTATTGCTATTTTATATAGTAGAGTTGGTAATGAAAATGCTCCTATTTTACTTTTACTTCCATTTATCACTCATTTAATTAGTGGTTTATATATAATTATTTTCCAAAAAATAATTAAAAAAGGTCAAATTAATGAAACACTATTTGATAAACTAGACTAAATTGGGTACAATCATTTTAAGGAGAATTATATGGTAGATTTCTTAAAAACTATGGGACAAGGTATTTTATATACAATATTATCCCCTTTCATTATATTAGGTGTTCTTATATATGCAGTATATTGTTTATTTGCATTTTTCTTCATGTTCATTAAAAGAATAGTGATGTTCTTTAAAGGTGAAGATATGTCAGTTGAAATGAAAATTGATAGAGCAGCAAAAATGCATTTAGATAATCAAGATGAAGAATTAGAAAAGAAAGAAAATGAAATTACCCCTACTATTACTCAAACAAATGTTATCAAAGAAGAAAAAACTACAATTGTCCAACCTATCATCATTCAAACAGATGAACAAGGTAGATTAAAAAATATCCAATATATTACTCCTAGTTCTACTCCTAGTATTGAAGAAAAGAAAGTCCCTCAAATTGAGGTACAACCTCTTGATAATATAGAAAAGGAGGAAGAATAGTATGATTTATTTAATTCAACTTTCAGAATCCGATAAAAGAATCCTTATTTCCCTATTATTAGTCTTAATCTTAATATTTGTATTAGTAGGTTATTTAGTAAAACTCATTAAATACTTATTAAAAGTACAAGGTGACTATGTCGAAAAATCAATGTATGATATTTTAGATGCAGACTTAATTACTGATAAAAAACATTTCTTTAAAGTATCTTGGGAAAAGAATACTAGAAAATTCTATTTTAGCGCTAGACTACCAGTAATTATTCTAATTTGTTTACTAGCAATAGTATTAATTTATCAAACTGTAATAGAAGATTATTCATGGGATTTCTTTGCATTTTATTTAAAAGAAGCAGCATTTAAATTAGATTGGCCTACTCAAGAATTCTTCGGTATCCAAATAATTTCTGATTGGCCAAGTATTGCTAAAGCAAGCGTATTCTATTTTGATAAATTTGATGCATGGTTAACTTATTTAGTAACTTTAACTGGCGCATATGCAATTATCCACTTCCTATTATGTTCAATATCTTTATTAGCAAGAAACATAAGAACAATTAAAGTTGGTAATGAATATTTCAAAAAAGATCTTGATGAACTTAAAAAAGCAAAATTAAATGCTAGACAAGCACACATAAAGAAACCAACTGACGAATTAAAAGAATACGTCAAAGAAGAAGGCACAAAATAAAAGAATTCAGCAATAAAACTGAATTCTTTTTTGATAGTAATAATTATTTTTCAAGTTTGTCAAGCATATCCCATACGCCTAACATATACATAATACCTAAAGCTCTATCATATAAACCATAACCTGGTCTTACTTTACCTGGTTTTTCATCCCATAAATGTCTTCCATGGTCAGGACGAATATAACCATCAAAGCCACAATCATGATATGCTTTTAAAATATCTAAGATACCTGTATCTCCATCACAATCTCTATGAGATGCTTCTGAGAAATCACCATTTTCAAAATGCTTAACATTTCTAATGTGAGCAAATGCAATTCTAGAACAATGTTTTCTAACGATTTCTGCTACATTATTTTCTGGATTAGCATTTAATGAACCAGAACATAAAGTTAAACAGTTATTTGGATGATCTACTAATTTTAAGAATTTTTCAATGCTTGCAGCATCAACTAATAATCTTGGTAAACCAAAAATATCCCATGGTGGATCATCTGGATGAATTGCCATTTTAATACCACATTCTTGACACGTTGGCATAATAGCTTCTAAGAAATATTGTAAATTAGCCCATAATTTTTCATGAGTAATACCTTCATAAGCTTTAAATAATTCATCTAGTTTAGCCATTCTTTCTGGTTCCCAACCTGGGAATGACATATTATATTTTTCTGTGAAGTCTAAAATATATTTAGCCATTGCATTGTAATCATCTTGAATCATTCCTTTTTCATAGAATAATGCAGTTGATCCATCGCCAACCTCATGGAATAAATTACTTCTTGTCCAGTCAAAAATTGGCATAAAGTTATAGCAAATAACTTTTACTCCAAACTTAGATAAGTTTCTAATTGTTTGTTTGTAGTTTTCAATATATTGGTCTCTAGTTGGTAATCCAATTTTAATGTCATCGTGTACGTTTACTGATTCAACTACATCAATATTAAAACCATATTCATCTGCTTGAGCTTTTACTTCAGCAATTTCATGTTCTTCCCATACTTCACCAGGCATTTTATGATGAAGAGCCCAAACAATACCTTCTACACCAGGAATTTGTTTGATATCAGAAAGTTTAATATTATCATTATTCTTTCCATACCATCTGAAAGTCATTTTCATAAATATTGTTCTCCTTTTTTATACAAATATATTATACAAGAATAATACTAACTTTGAAATAGCAAATTTTTCTTATAAAAGAAAAAACTCAAATAAAAAGGATATTAGTTTCGCTAATATCCTCTACTTCTTAAATCAATTAAAGACCAAACACTCTTTCAATTGAACTAAATGCCATTTCATCGTCCACTTGATTACCAATAACTAAAGTCATTTTACCTTTATGCGTTGATTGAATATTATTTTTAATCGCAATAGAACTACTAGAGATAGATTCATTACTATCTTCAATAGATACTCCATATCCTGCATTAAATAAATATCCACCTAATTCCCTAATCGCATTGTTACTATCCAATCCTTTTAATGGTCCTTTATCGATAATGCCATTTGTAGTAGAATCACTTCCAAAGTAATGAGTAGTATACATTAAATTACTATCTTCAATATTAATAACAAAGCTTGCGTCCATTTTATAAGCTTCTACTAAAGAAGAAACTTCTTTTACTTTATAATCTTTTGATAAAGAATCAATCCACTTCAATTCTTTTTCTTCATTACTTGAATCATCTAAAATAATAAAATCATAGTATTCCTCTGGACATGCTGCTACATCGCTAACAGAAACTACTAAAGCAGGCGAACTTTCTTTTCCTTTAATAGTTATTTTTGTTCTTGTACCATCTTCATGAGGTAAAGAATATAATGTTTCTTCAAATAAGTTTACTCCAGTATAATGATATGCAGTTTTTTGATTTAAAGCTGTAACATCAATATCTTTATATATTAAATAATCACCTTGACTTAAAGAAAATAAATCAATTTGAGAATTAATATTTCCATTTAGATTGTATACCAAATTAGGTTCATTAAATGTAGGATTATTTTCTACTACTTTAAACAAAGTAGCAGTTCCCTTATTCATAAATGAAGTAGGGGTAACTCTAGAAGAAGAAACTAATAAATATTTACCATAAGTTGCTACATCAACAATATTATATTTACTGTTTACATATTCATTATATAATTCTAAAGAGTCTGCAGGAGATTTATCTAATAAGGTAATAATTTCACCTTGTTCTCTTTCTTGATTATTTTTAACAGCATCAACAATAGAAGCCACAGTTAAATAACCAGCGTAAGCGATTAATAATGCATTAACAATTATCAATACTCCTCTGATTCTTCTTTTTTGTCTTATTTTTTTATTCAACAATTCTTCTTCTTTTAATTCTTCTAATGTTTGCATTTTTTTCTCCTAAATTAATAATCCATACTTCCGTATGTTCTTGGGAATGGTTCAACATCACGAATGTTTTCAATACCAGTTAAATACATCATTAATCTTTCAAAACCAATACCAAATCCAGCGTGTTTACAACCACCATATCTTCTTAAATCAAGATACCATTGATATTTTTCCATTGGTAAACCAGATTCTTTCATCTTTCTTTCTAAAATGTCATATCTTTCTTCTCTTTGTGATCCACCTACTAATTCACCAACACCTGGAACTAATAAGTCACAAGCTGCAACTGTCTTACCATCATCATTTTCTCTCATATAGAAAGATTTAATTTCTTTTGGATAGTTAATTAAGAATACTGGTCCTTTTACAACAACTTCAGAAATATATCTTTCATGTTCTGATTGTAAATCCATACCCCATTCAATTTTCTTTTCTTGGAATGGATGACCATTCTTAATAGCTTCTTTTAAAATGTTAATTGCTTCAGTATATTCCATTCTTCTAAATGGAGTATTTAATACATGATTTAATCTTTCTAATAATGTTCTATCAATACGATCATTGAAGAATTTCATTTCTTCAGGAGCATTTTCTAAACAATATTCAATACAATAAGTAACACAATCTTCAATTAAAGACATATCATCTTCCAAATCTGCAAATGCGATTTCAGGTTCAATCATCCAGAATTCAGAAGCATGGCTTCTAGTATTTGATTTTTCACTTCTAAATGTAGGACCAAATGTATACACATCTCTAAATGCCATAGCATATGCTTCAACGTGGATTTGACCTGATCCAGATAATAAACATTTTTTACAAAAGTATGCATCTGGGTCTTTATCTCCAGTTACAACTCTAAACATATCATCCCCTTCACAAGAAATTCCTGTTAATAATGGAGTATGTACATATACAAATCCTTGGTTTTGGAAGAATTCATGGATTGCCATAGAAAGAACACTTCTTAAACGGAAGACAGCATTAAAAGTATTTGTTCTTGGTCTTAAATGAGCAATTTCTCTTAGGTATTCAAAAGAATGTCTTTTCTTTTGTAATGGATAAGATGGATCAACATCACCTTCTAATTCAACACTAGTAACTTGAATTTCAAATGGTTGTTTACCATTAGGAGTTAAGATGAATTTTCCTTTAACATTTATAGCCGCACCACTTAAATAATGTGATACTTCATCATGATTTGGTAATTCATTATTATATACTAATTGAATGTTCTTAAAATATGTTCCATCGTTTAGTTCAATAAAACCAATAGAACCATTATCTCTATTAGTTCTAATCCATCCTTCTAATTCAACTTCATCAATTGAATCAAGCATTAATTGATCACCATAATTAACTGCTTCATATAGTTCTCTTATAGTTTTAAATTCTACCATATAGTTATTCCTCCTATGAATGTAAGATTGCCTTATGCCTTTACATTATACCTAGAAAATAAAAATATTCATACAAAAATTATAAAGATTTTTATTTTTAATAAAAAAAATTAAAATTAATAAAAAAAATAAAATTGGGGGGTAGACTTTTTTCAAAAATCCGCGAATTAAATATGTAGAAGGAAATTTTAGGAGGACAAAATATGAAAAAAATAATTCTTTCACTATCTATTCTATCTTCTATTCTGTCTATTAGTTCTAATGTAAAAAGAGCCAAAGCAGAAACTATAGAAGTAGAATATACCAATTCTGCATATCAAATATGTGAAGTACAATCAACATTAAATAACTACTTCTTGGGTGATTCTATTTATAACTCAGGAACTGGCACAATTCGATTAAAAAACTCTTTAAGAATAAAAAATCCTGAATCAAAAAAATTAACATTTTATTTCGAATTTGAGGAAGATATATCTTCATATGAAATCGAACCATTCGGAGACTTTTATTTTACTATGATGGATGATGAAAACAATTACATCTTCTCCTTTGCAGAACAATTTCAAACTGCAGATGAAATAAAAGGTATAATAGAAAGAGATGACAAAATACACTATTATTCAATAGATAACACAATATATATTGAAGTAGATACATCTTCACTACCTGAATATTTAAATATATATGGAGATGAGCATGAATCAAACTATGATTTTCTAAAAATCAATTTTATTGAAAAAGCAACAATTCAAAGATTCGCATTATCTCCAACTAGTTATGAAGACTTTGAATATACTGCTCCTTCACTTGGTTTAGGCGCAGAATCTGATGAAGTTTATTCTGATGGTGACGCTTTATCTTATATCATAAACTATGATAATCGCTTATCCTTAGAAGAAATAAAACAAGACATTATCGCATACGATTATCATGATAACATTCAAATTACACCGACAGTAGAATTAGATGAATACACCCCTGCTATTAATCAAAATAAATTAGGGACTTTTTCGGTAAAATTAAAAGCTACAGACGCTTCAAATAACTCATCAACAATATCATTACATTTCACAATTGAAGACACAACAAATCCTGTATTTGTAGGAGAAAAATCTATAGAAATTGATTACAATGATTTACCTGAAAATAAATTACTAGACCTTACACAATATATCTATGCCGAGGATAATCATGATGGTGTCATTCATTTAGATGACTCTTTTAAAACATATAATCCAAAATTATTTACTAGCGAAGAAATTCCAGTAACATTCACTGATGAATCAGGAAATAGTATTTCAGAAACTATCACCCTTACTATTACAGATACTAATGCTCCTATTATAGAAGGTGATGATGAAATAGAAATATACCAATACCAATTTAGTGCAGTTTCCGATTTATTATCGTTATTTACAATTGAAGATAATGAATCAGGAATCAAAAGAAAATATATCGAATCAAATATAAGAGATTTAGCAAAAGCTGGTACTTACCAAATCAAAGTAAATGCAATTGACAATTCTCAAAATCAAACAACAAAAAATGTAACTTTAAAAATCAAAGATGGTGTAGGACCAGTCTTCTTTATTAACGTTCAATCTCTTACTCTATCTAATGAAGAATATCAATCTGCAGAGCAAGTCATCTCTCAATTAATGGAAAATGGCTCAATCAAAAGAATGAAATATAAAAAATGCGAATACATTACTAAAGATTATGAATCTAATTACAATAAATTAGGAAGCTATGATACTCAAATCGTCTGTTTTGATGAAGAAGGTAATAGAGATTTCTATTTAGTAAAAATCAATGTTAAATATTCTCAAGGAAGTAATTTCTTCACTCGCTTCTATTCTTCAATGATTAATTTCTTTAAAACATTATGGGAACATATCAAAACTTTATTTTATAAAATTGTTAATTTCTTTAAACAATAATTAACACTAGATATTTTCATTCATATTTTTTTATAATTATTGTGGTGATGAATATGTCTTTATACAAATGTCCAGTTTGTTCTATGCAATTAATAAAAATCGATAGAACCTATAAATGTCAAAATAAACATTCTTATGATCTTTCTAAAAAAGATTATGTCAACTTGATACTTGCCAATCAAGGACATAGTTTAAATGAAGGTGACTCAAAAGAAATGGTAGAATCAAGAAGAAATTTTCTTCAAGGAGGATACTATTCTCTTCTTAGAAATAAACTTGTTTCCATTATTCAAAATCTTTTCAACCATTACTCCGATATAGTATCATTTCTCGATGTAGCATGCGGTGAAGGATACTATACTAACTTCATTCATAATTCTATTTCTCTTCCTTTCGGAATTAGTAGTTATGGAGTGGATATTTCTAAGAATGCAATTCATTATGCGTCATCTCAGAAAAAAATACAAAAATTAAATAATATTTCCTATTCTGTAGGTAACATGGATTATCTACCTTTCTTAAATAACTCATTCGACGTATTATTAAACTGTTTTGCTCCAATAAACGAAAAAGAATTCTATCGTGTTTTAAAAAATAACTCATATTTTATTAGAGTATTACCTGGTAGATATCATTTACAAGAATTAAAAGAATTTTTATATTCTGAAGTTAGACTAAATGAACCAAAAAGTGATGAAATAAGTGGGTTTTTCCTAGAAAACTCATACCAATTAGATGATACTATTACAATAGAAAACGAACAAATTCAAAACTTATTCACTATGACGCCTTATTATTATAAAACCAGTTTTGAAGCAAAAGAAAAACTAAAGAATCTTGATTCATTGACTACAAAAATATCTTTTATTATTAAAGTTTATAAAAAAATATAATGACTATATAAAAAGGCTGTTAGATAAACTAACGGCCTTTTTTCTATAGTAAGTATAAATAAATTAATTTTAATGTATTTTCAATACCTTTAATATGTGTTCTTTCCATACCATGTGATGCTGCTACACCAGTTCCAATTAGTGCACCTTTAGAATCAACGCCTGCGCTTAATGCTGCTCCGACATCTGATCCATAGAATGGGAAGATATCAACTGTATAATCTAAATTATTATCTTTAGCTAAATTAATTAGTCTAGTAGTTAATTCATAATCATAAGGACCCCCTGAGTCTTTTGCACATATAGAAACTGCAAATTCATTACCTGCTAAATCAAGTCCAACACAACCCATATCTAATGTAACAAATTCATCGATTGATTTATCAATACTTGAAGCCCCATGTCCAACTTCTTCATAAACTACAAAATAAATTTTAGTATCATGTTTAAATTCAAGTTTATTCTCTGAACAATATTTTAATAACATTAATAGAATAACTGCACTTGCTTTATCATCAATAAATCTCGTTTTTAAGAATCCAGATTCAGTAATAGTAAATTTAGGATCATAACAAACAATATCTCCATTTTGAATACCTAAATTTTTAACATCTTGAGCATTTTTAACCACTTCATCAAGTCTTACTTCTAAATTATCAATATCTCTTGATTTACTATTCGCATCTTTATATACATGAACTGCTGGAGAAGTAGAAATTATTGTTCCGTTATAAATTCTTCCATCTCTAGTATATACCTTACAATATTCAGCATCTAAAGTTGCAGTAATTGGTCCTCCTAATTTAGTTAAAGCTAAATTACCATTACCTTTAATTGATCTTACCATTAATCCTAGTGTATCAACATGAGCAGAAGTTGCAACAACTTTAGAAGAATCTTTACCTTTAATAGAAACTTCTAATGCCCCATTATTTAAAATGCGATAATTATAACCGTATTCTTTAATATAATTTTCAATTATACCAATAACATTATGTGTGAATCCCGTTGGAGAATCACAAGTGAAAATATCCTTTGATATTTTCTTAAATAATTCTAAATCAAAACTTATCATATTTCTTCCTCCTTAATAAGCGCTTATAATAATTTAAATTCAATATATGCAGGTTGATGATCTGAATAAGCAAAACCATCTAATCCTAAGTTACCATTTTTGGTTTCAACATTATAATGAGTAACAATTTCAATATTATTAGAAACAATAAATCCATCAACTACACATTTATATGTTTTATTTGGATCCCATTCAATATCATTATTTCTACATGTTGGAACATTGTCAGAAGCAACCACCTTATATCCTTCAACTAATGGAGATTTATTTTCATTATCGAAATAAGAAGCTACCCAATCAGGATCTTTTAATGTATTAGAGAAAACTCTATTTTCGTTTGTATAATTATACTCTGGATTGTATGTTAATAAATCATGGTTAAAATCTCCACCTACAACAACATAATCTCCATTTGCTTTACATTCACTCAAGAACTCATTTAATTCTCCAATTTGCTTTTCTCTAATTGTTCCACCTTTATCATACGCTGACATATGAGAGTTAACAATATATAAATTTTTACCATTAGTTACTTTAACTATAGAAACACTAAAGCATCTATCAATATCAAATAGTTTTGATAAACTATCACTAATTGTATATTCTACTCTATATGCATCCTCCACTTGATATTTAGAGAATGTTGATAAACCTGCTAATGATTTACCATGCATATCATATAAAGGATAAGGTAAATATGCTGTATCAAAATTAATCGCAAAAACATTATCATATCCTTCCATCTTTTCCACAAACATCTTATTTTGATCAATTTTATAAGAACGAGTTGATTTAACATCTACTTCTTGTAAAAGAACAAAATCAGAATTTAATGATTTAATTGTATCTATTGATCCATTAATATTAAACAAAGCTTCTTCTTTACTTTTAGCGGTAGAATAATATCCACATGTTTCATTTCCGTCTTCATCATATCCAGTATCTAAGAAGAAAGTATAATCTTGAGAATACGCTCCAAAACCAATATTATAAGTTGTCGCACTATAAACCTTATTTAGTTCTACTTGTTTATTTGTAGATTGAGAATCAATTTCTAAGTCAATATCTCCAATTCGATCATAACTTAATAGAATATATCCTACATATCCTCCTGCTCCTACAACAGCAACACCAATAAAAATTAAAAAACAAATAATAATTCTTTTAATCCATTTTTTCATCAATACCACCTCATATATTTATTTTATCATTAATAATAAGCAAAATAAATAAGCTATATTCAATAGCTTATTCTTTCTTTTTTTTATAAAATTTACCTTGATACAAATTATTAGAACTCATTATTTTATCAATTTCATTAAGAACTTTCTTTTTATGAAGCATCCAATTAGGCGCTACAAATTCTTCTTTTCCTGGATCACCTGTAATTCTATGAATAATTACATCTGGAGAAATGTTTGTCAAAATAAATAATAAACTATCTATATAATCATCATAATCTAATGGTTTATAGTAACCATTATTATATAATTCTTCTAAAACTGTATTTTTCACAATATATGTAGAATGAATTTTTAATCCTTGATAATTACATTTATTCAAAAATTTAACTAAATTATTTAAATCTTCATTAGTTTCATTTGGTAATCCCACCATTATATGAATAATTGTTTCAATCTTATATTTATTTAATAACTCTAAAGCGTTTATAAAATCTTGATTAGTAATATGTTGATTAATAAAAGTATGAGTTTTTTCATTAACACTTTGTAATCCTAGTTCCACAAATACTTCATATTTATCTTTATATGAACTTAGTAATTTACAAACTTCTTCATTAATACAATCTGCTCTAGTATCAATATCTAAACCTACAATTCGTTCATCAATTAAAGCTGAATCATATTTTTCTTTTAAAGTATCAATAGAGGCATATGTATTTGTAAAATTTTGAAAGTAAACAATAAATTTATTTGCTCTATCTTTTTTATAGTTCAATAAATTTCTAACTTGATTGGAAATATCTAAATTAGATTTTAAATTAACTCCTGATCCTTTTTCACCACAAAAAATACATCCACCAGTTGATTTACTTCCATCTCTATTAGGGCAAGTAAAACCTCCATCAATAGATATTTTTAGTGTCCTAGATCCAAATTTATTAATTAGATATTCATTTAAACGATTATATACTTTCATTATTTCTCCCTATTAAAATGAGTTAGAAACTCTTTAGTTTTCGACCAATATTTGCTTCCCCAATTCTCAAAATTCCATTCTTCCATATAATTATTACATTCGTAATCTACATAATAAAGTAGTTCATTTTGAACAATAAAATTAGTTGGGAAATAATCAATATTTAAATTGTTTGAATATAAAGACTTACACATTTCTTTGATTTGTATACGGAACTCTTCTTTCATTTTATCTTGTAAAATAAGCACATCAATAGAAGGACCATCTATATATTCTTTTAAAATTCGTTCATTTTTTATATCCACATCAATCATCTTAGGCATTCTAATATCACATTTTAATAATCTGTTATAATCATTAATTTCTGCTTCAATTTTATTGCCAAAAGTATAATATGAACATGGTTCATGATGAATTTGTTTCAAAACAAAAAGATTATTTAGTCCATCTTTAACTAAATAAGAATATCCACCTTTTCCATGTCCTAATAATTTAATGACAAAGAACTCTTTTTCATTAACCTTCATTACTTCCATTTTCTTTTTTCTTACTCCTTAGATTTATCTTATGTAACATTTTTAATCTAGGTAAATTATATCTTAAAATAAAAGTTGGTAATACAATTAATATCGCATTAACAATAGCAACAGGTAAACCAATAGTAAGTCCAATCGGTTTAGAAAAATCTATAAACATATTAAAATCTAAAAAGATGACAAAAAAACTTGTAAAGAAACTAACAAAGTGTATTACTATTCCATAACTCGCTTCAAGAATAAATCTTTCTAAATATTCATTATTGTGAGGATCAGAAATTTTGTTTTTATGAAAAGAAGTAAATCCACCTAATTCAGGAACCTTTTCTTTCCAATTTTTAATACCGATTTTATCGTAAAATCTCAATTCTTTTTTTGATACATTAAAAATCTTTTGATTACCAGTAAACCATTTATTTGGTAATCGTCTAATAACAAAAGCAACAAGTCCATCAATTAATATTACTAATACAGTAAATAAAATAGTAGCAAGAACGATATAATGCCAAGGAAGTCCAAATCCACCAAAAAGAATGTTTACTCCTGCGATTAATATCATCCCTAAAATTATAATTAATAAATATATCATTTTATTCTTTCTCCTTAGATAAATATGTTAATGGTATTCCATATACTCTTTCATATACTTCTTTCCATGCCTCTTCATTTTTCTTTTTCATCATAGCAATATTTTCCTTCATTGAAAGATCTTTTGAAGGATAAATAGGAGAAAGAATATGTAAAGTATAAGCTTGTATTGGATAACCTTCATTATCTAATTTATCAGTATCTCTCATAGTAGTAAAAGTAGGAAGTACTGGAACATTATTTTTACATGCGAATCTAAAAGCACCATCTTTTAAAGGCTTTGGTTTTCTATAATTCCACCATAGAGATTGTTCAGCATATATTAAAATAAATTTCCCTTCTTTTAACAAAGTATCAACTGCAGTCATACATTCTTTCATTACTTTAAAATTTTCACTTAAAGGTAAGGAATAACAATTCTTCATAAAAAAACCAAATAGGCCTGGAAAAGAATAATTTCCTTCTTTAATAATTTTATATAGTTGTCTTTTTCTTTGATATTTTTTAAACACTTTGTGGATAGGAATGCTATCAAAAGGATTAAAATGGTTAGCAGTTACAATCGCACCTGAATTCATATTTTTCAAATTTTCTAATCCTTCATAACCATCAATAACAATTACACCTTTTTTTATTAATTTATTAAAATAGGCAAATGATACTTTGTCTGCAATTTTTGATTTAATCTTAGAAGAAAATTTCTTTCTTAAAAAATCCACTTCACCTTCTTTTAATGGTCTACTTGGCGGATCATTTTCACAATCAACATCAAAGATTCCTTCTCTTTCTAATTCTTCTATCTTTTTTAATACAGCCATTCTATATTCAGATTTTTTAATATTTTCCATAAATCAATCACCTTAAACACATTATCTCTATTATAAAAGTATTTACTTAATTTTACAAACGATTGAAAAGAGATTCTTAATTGTTTACAATTAACTTATGAAATTTAATTTAAGCAACAAAGATTTAAATCATCTTATTGAATTATTAAAAATTAACGATACAAGTATGAATATTTCTAATATGTATTTGTATTATCTTTTGAATGAATATAATTCAATTAATAAAAAGAAAATAGATTTCTATACTTTAAAAAAAGGATTAAGTATCGAAAAAGCTTTCTATAAATCCTTTTTAGATGTTTTAGAAATTGAAGAAGATGAAGATTATCAATATGCGAATAAAATGTGCAACATTTCCAATATCAAACATTTAGACCCAAATAAATATTTAAATAATCCTTATTATCAAAATATCAAAGTTCCAGAAACTAGAATTGGTAAATGGAATTTCCAATATGATACCTATTTACCTTATGAAGGATTTATGTATAAAGATATTAATGTAGATCCGAATACTTACGCAGAACAATCTAACCTAGGTTTTTTCTCTACTCCTTTTAAATATTTAACAATCGCTCAAAACAATAATATATGGATGTGCATTACTCCTCATGAAATTGAAACTATGGAAGAATCAATCAAAGAAGCATCTGGAAATATCGTAGTATTTGGACTAGGTTTAGGTTACTATCCATACATGATTTCAAGAAAAGAAAATGTTAATAAAATAATTATTATTGAAAAAGATAAAAATGCAATTAACTTATTTAAAGAATACATCTTGCCTCAATTTGAACATAAAGAAAAAATTGAAGTTATCCAAATGGATGCTTTTAAATTTGCTAAAGAGATGAATAATACTTCCATTAATTATGCATTTGTTGATTTATGGCATAATGTAGATGATGGACTACCTTTATATATAGAAATGAAATCTATCGAAAAAGACATCAACAACATTAAATTCTCTTATTGGATTGAAGACTCTTTAATCGGATATTTAAGAAGAAGTTTATTTACTTTAATTGATGAACAAGCAGATGGCTCTACTAGCGATCATTATTTATTAGAAGAAAACTACAATGACCATTTAATAAATAGAATGTACCAAGTATATAAAAATGTTTCCATTAACTCTATTGATGATATACGCAAAATATTATCTAAAGAAGATATATTAAAGAATTTACATTTATTCAAATAGGTGAATTATGAAAAAAAAGATTTTTAATGTTTCCCTTTTAACTTTCGGAACCATGATTTGGGGAAGTGCTTTTGTATTTCAAGATTTAGGAATGTTATATGTAGAGCCATTAACATTTAATGTTTTTAGATGTTTTGCTTGCACCATTTTCTTAATATTTATTTCTTTTGTTCTAGGACAAATAAAAAAGAAAAAGAAAATAAAAAGTACTTTATATAAACTTAAAGACCTGATTATAGGAGGGTTAATTGTTGGAGTATTAACCGGTGGAGCGATTGCTACTCAACAAATAGGAATTTCTTTAGAAGGCGCAGGAAAATCTGGTTTTATAACTTCTTTATACATCATTCTTGTTCCATTAATAGGTTTGATTTTTGGCAAAAAAGTTAACCCTTTTATTTTAATTGCTATTGTATTTTCATTAACTGGATTATTCTTAATTAATTATGATGGTAGTGGGTTTAATTTCAGTGAAGGCACATGGTGGTTACTGGGATGTGCATTATTATATGCTTTACAAATTTTAGCGATTTCTTATTATACAAACAAATGTGATTCAATTAAATTAACTATTGTTCAATTCTTAGTCGCAGGAATAATAGAAATTCCATTTATGTTCATATTCGAAACTCCAAATATCCAAAATGTAATGAATGCTATAATACCAATTTTATATTGTGGTATCTTATCTAGTGGAATAGGATTTACTATCCAAGTCTACACCCAAAAACAAATTGAACCTACTATCGCTAGTATGATAATGGCTTTAGAAAGTGTATTTGCAATTATCTTTTCTATTATTTTTCTAGGAGATGAATATACTCTAAAAGAAACTCTAGGTTGTATCGCAATATTTGTTTCAGTAATAATCACTCAATTACCAATCGATAAACTAAAAATAAGACGAAATTAATCGTCTTATTTTTTTGCTTTCTTTAATTCAAAATAGAATAGTTTTTTTACATCATCACCATCTAAGAATGGATAAAGTTTATCTACATCTAAATCAGGATATTTACCATTAATATATGCATCTACTAAATAAGATAAGCATTCTTCACTAACAAAGTTAATTAATTCTAATGCTACATCATCATCTTCTTGTAATTTCTTTAAGAAAATCTTATCACAGTCTTCATCATCTAAAAATGGCATTATTGCAACGACATTTACACCTTTAAAATCTGGATCATCTAATAGAATTTTATCGACAATTTCATGAACATCTTCTTCATCCATAAAAGGTAAGATTTTAACTAAACGATTTGTTACTTTATCATTTTTATTGTTATTCATCCAAACTTTTGCTTTATTTATACCTTTAGCAATCGTTTCTCCTAATTGATTCATCGCATCTTCAAAATCCTTCATTCCTTCTTCAAAAGGAGTTTTTTTAGATGTTGATTTTCTATTTTTGTTTATCCCACCTTCAACATATTCATTATTATCATAAATTTCATCTTCTTCATCTATTTCTACATCAATGATATCTTCATCATATTTTTTATTTTCTTTTTTGAACCACATAATATGCACCTCCAAATAAATATTTTTTCTCTGATTCTGTAAGTTTAACTACTAACTCTTCATAATTACATTCAATTTTCTTTTCTTTAATCCCCTTCAATATCGTTAGTCTTTCTGTAGGAGACATTTGATAAATAACATTAGGAATATCTACTTTAATTTTTCCTTGTATGATATTTTGAATAACAAAGTTTCTTTCGTGTCCATTAAAGATATCATCTGGATCAATATCTAAACTTCCTTCCTCACCCAAACATAAAAGATATTCAAACGAAGTATTAAAGATTTTACTAATCTCAAGTAAAGAGTCAATAGATGGAATAGAAGTGCCATTTTCCCACTTTGACAAAGCTTGTCTAGTAATAAATAATCGTTCTGCTAGTTCTTCTTGAGACAATTTACTTTGTTTTCTTAAATTAGCGATTCTCGATCCGACTTTAACAAAATCAATCATTTATTTCACTTCCTTTCCTCACTTATATTGTATGCTATAAACATTACATAGTCACGCAACAGGTAGTTGCATATTTTTAGATAATATAATATTAACAAAAAATCAGATCAATAAAAATAAAAAATGCTCTATAAGTAATATCGAACCCTTGCAACCTGATTACTTATAGAGCGAGTTTTTTTGTTCGCACAAAAAAAGAGTAAACAACTAAGTTTACTCACTCGCATAATATAAATAAATATACTTTTTGTCAATATTCAAAACTGAATAGTAAATTACTATTCAACTCTACTCACAGTAGAGTCGCTGTTTTATCGCAAAAACCCTATCAAAAATAAAATCAGAGATTTTACTCTCTGATTAATTTTTTAGACTTTTTTAATTCTCTACGGATTTTTTTTAATGTTTTTTCAGTTTTTAATGTACAACAAGCACAGTCACCAGTTGTCATTTTTTTACTTTTTCTATAAATATATCTTCCAAGTACACTCGCTACAATAATAATAGAAGCTACTAAAATAATAATATCAATTGGTTCCATTATTTATTACCTTTTAAAGGATTCTTTTTATTAAATAAATAGATTCCTAGAACTCCTAAAGCTATTAATACTAAGAAGATAAATAATGTCCACCACCAGTTACCAATAACATAAATCATCATTGCAACTAAATAAGATGTCACTAACCAGAATATTAAAGTCCAATTAAATTTTGATTTAGTTAGTTCTGCTTTTGCAGTAGCAACTGCTGCAAAGCATGGAATTGTTAACATATTGAATGCGATAAATGAAATTGCTCCTGGAACGCTAATTCCTGTTGCATAAATCATTGCTGCAGCCTCATTAAATCCATCTTCACTAGCTTCACCAGCTTGAATTAAAGCTTCAATAATTTCTGGAGGAATAGAGATATCTGTACCTCCTTTACTAATGTAAGTGATAATACAGCAAGCAAGAGTATAGAATGTAGCAATTACATTTTCTTTTGCAATTAATCCAGTAACTGCAGCAACTGCAAATACCCAACCAAATTTAGATAATTGAGATCCAAATCCTAAAGGAGTAAATAATGGTTGAATTAATTGACCTAAAGAAGCAAGGATTGAATTATCCATATCAGTACCAATGTATTGCCAGTTCCAACCAAAGTTAGTTAAAAACCAAATAACAATAGTAGAAGCTAAAATAATTGTAAATGCTTTATGAACAAAGTGTTTCAATTTATCCCATAAATGAAGCATTGTAGATTTAAATTGAGGCATACGGTATTGAGGTAATTCCATAATGAATGGTGGAACTTTACCTCTCATTGTAGTTTTTCTCATAATGATAACTGTTACTACCGCTACTACCATACCTAAAACGTACATACTATATGTAATTATATCAACATGAGGTAAATTAAATGCTAACCCTAATCCACCAGCAATACCTGTTAAAATTGGTAATTTCGCACCGCAGCTAAAGAAAGGAATAACTCTGATAGTTGCTAATTTTTCATTATCATCAGATAATGTTCTAGTGTTTACCATTGCAGGAACAGAACAACCAAAGCCCATAATCATAGGCATAAATGATCTTCCTGATAAACCAAAATGTCTAAAGATTCTATCAAGGATAAATGCTACACGAGCCATATATCCACTATCTTCTAGAATTGAGAAGAATAAGAATAATAATAAGATTTGAGGTACGAAAGATAATACAGCGAATAGTCCTCCTAAAATACCATCAACAACTAATCCAGTAGCCCATTCACTAGCATTTAATGTTACCATTAATTGTGAAGCCAAATCACCTAAAGTACCAGTTAAACAGTCTAATAAATTAAATAAGATTACACCTGGAGAATTAATACCCGCATCACTCCATAATAATCCTTCAAACATAGAACCTTCAAAAGATGGAGTCATTTCACCACCTAAAGCATTCACTAAAGAACCAATATATAATAAATCTTCTGAGAAAGTTAAATGGAATATTGCAAATAAGATTAATAAGAATAATGGAATACCCCAGATTTTATGAGTCATAACTCTATCAATCTTTTCTTGTTTTTCTAAATTAACATCTTCTCCAACTTCATTTTTATGTTTAGTCATACATGGAGAATAATGAGAAGTAATATATTTATATCTAGCATCTGCGATTACTGCTTCAAAGTCTGTGCCAAATAATTCGTCTTTAAATGTTGCTTTAAATTCATCAACCATTTCGATTAAATCAGGATGATTTTTAACTTCTAATTCATCTAATTCAACAAATTTAATTGCATGGAATAATGGGTTATCAACTCTTTTTCCTTTAAATGCAATTGTTACATCACCAACTAAATGAGCTAAAGTAGTTGATTCAATAACTGTTTTTGCTTCTCTTTTTTTATTAGAAGCTTCGATAGCAACATTCATCAATCTATCGATATTATCTTCTTTCAAAGCAGATATTTCTACTACAGGAATTCCTAATTCTTTTTCTAATTCTTTAACATTTAATGTATCGCCATTATGTCTAACAATATCCATCATATTTAATGCGACAACTACAGGAACACTAATTTCCATTAATTGAGTAGTTAAATATAAATTTCTTTCTAAGTTAGTAGCATCAACAATATTAATGATACAATCAGGTTTTTCATCTAAAATATAATTTCTTGAAATAACTTCTTCATCAGTATAAGGGGATAAAGAATAAATACCTGGAAGGTCTACAATAGAAACAGGTTCGCTACCTTTTTTATATGTACCTTCTTTTTTATCAACTGTTACCCCAGGCCAGTTACCAACATGAGCAGTAGATCCAGTTAAAGCGTTAAATAATGTTGTCTTACCACTATTTGGGTTACCTGCTAAAGCAAATCTTTTCATTATCTACTCACCTTACCTTTCCATTCTAAAATTACTAATTCAGCTTCCTCTTTTCTTAAAGTAAGTTCATAGCCTCTAATTGTAATTTCAATAGGATCTCCTAATGGGGCTTTTTTACGAAGATAAACATCTGCTCCTGGAGTAATTCCCATATCAAATAATCTTCTTCTAATTCTTCCTTCTCCTCCAACATTTGTAATTTGGCCAGTCTCGCCAATGTTGAATTGACTTAATTTTTTTAACATCGTCTGGTCCTTCCTTTCTACCGTTACACTAGTAGCGATGTCGCATTAATATATTATATTAAAATGTCGAGTTAGTTATGACTAACTATAGAACATTATACTCTTATGGAATCAAAAAGCAACAAAACAAAAATAAATTTTAAAAAAATAATTACTTGTGGTAAAATATAATAAGGTGAGAAAAATGAAAATTTTACAATCTTCTGAAGACTATTTAGAAACTATTTTACAAATTAAAAACACTAAAGGAACAGTACGTTCAATCGATATCGCTAGAGAATTAAACTATACAAAACCTAGCGTTAGTATTGCGATGAAAAAACTAAGAGAAAACAACTATATCACAGTAGATGAAAATGGATACATTAATCTTACAGATATAGGTTATGAAATCGCTAATAAGATTAATGAAAGACATCATTTATTAATATCTATATTAATTAAATTAGGCGTTTCAAAAGAGCAAGCAGAAATAGATGCATGTAAGATAGAGCACAATATCTCTGAAGAAACTTTTGAAGCAATCAAAAAGCATATTTCAAAATAAAAAGGGCCACCGCCCTTTTTTGTTTATTTTATAAATTTCTAAAAATTAAATCAGCATATGTCGGATTATCAATAAATGGATTTCTATTTCCTTGAATCTCGTAAGTCTTTTGATTTCTTCTAATCTCAAAATTAGATACTGGATCTTGTTGATGCCACTTTAATAATAAAGCATATGCACTAGAAATACTTCCTTCACTAGTGTAAATAATATTAGTAATAGGATAAGAAGATAAATAACTAGGATATCTAATCATCATATACATTAAAATTCTAGCAATATCACCTTTAACTCTATCTGTAGGTTCAAATATTCCTTCATTAACATTTTCCGTACTTGGTTTTGGATCAATAGTATCATCTAAATATCCATATAAAGTACCATTACTTTGAGTAGCATTTACTGTATCAGTAGTATTGAAATATTTAGCTTTTGAATTTCTATTACTTATTTCACCATACATACTATTATTTCTAGAAGAATTGATAGAAGAATATAGTGGTCTAATATGATGTAAATCAGTTCCAGCATTTCTAGTTGATTCACCAACTCCATTATACCAAGAATGCGATTGACACCAGATGTGTTCTCTATTCCAAACATCTGCATCCCAAGTACCATTAAACGTTAATCCTGAATACATATCAATTATTTTAGTTGGATCATCTTCGGAATAATCAGTTTTAAATAAATCTACTTTTAATTCGCCATAAGATCTAATTTGACTATTTGGAATTGAAGTAGCTTCAGTTAATGCATTCCATAATGTTTCACCTTTGTAAGTAGAATTAATAGAAGCATAATAACTATTAATGGTATTTAAAATAACATTATATTTTTCTTGAGTAATTCCACCTTTATCTGAACCAATATTACTAAGCTCAGATAATACATTTTCTTTACTTAGAGGAATCGTAGACATATCATAGTCTCCAATATCTCCACTTTCTTCTTTATTTACTCCATTTCCATTACCATAAACAAAGATATCGTCTAAATATAGTCTTGACTTATCTATTGGCGATGAAGGAATGACTAAATCAAATTTTAAATAAACATCGATACCAGTTGAAGAAATTACATATTCGCATTTTTTGCTTACTTCATCTAAATCAAATACTTGAGGATTTGACCAAGCATTTCCATCTATTGATTGGGAAACTTTAACTTTATTTCCATTAGTAGATTTTGCGTAAAAACTCACACTAGTAGCATCATCAAAGCTATAAGCAGAAACTAATGATCCTATTTTATCAGCTTTAGAAGCATAGAATCTCATTTGAACAGATTGTTCATCACTAATTGGTTCTGTTTTAGAAACTGTCCCCATTGATACGCTCCATTCAATCTTATCACCAATTACTTTAAAAGTAGGATTATTATAAGTAGTAGAAGCAGCATATCCTTCACTTTCTTCAAATCTAACTTTATACATTGGTTCAACATAAATTTCTTCTTTCCAAGAAGCATAAATAAAAGTATTACTTTCTAAAATATCGCCTTCTTGAACAAGAGTAATAAACTCTTCTTCATAATACCAACCTAAGAAAGAATATCCTTCTCTAGAAGGAATTTCTAAAGTAGGTACTTCTTGAAGACTCTTAATTGTTTTATTTGAAGTTTTACCATCGTTATAAACATATGTTAAAGTAAATACTTGAATAATTTCTTCACTTGAGGAAGAAGAACTAGAAGATGAATTTGACGAACTAGTTTCCATTGAACTAACCCAATCAAAAGAAGATTCGCTTGAACTTGTAGAAGTAACTACTTCACTTGATGCTTCTGAACTTGTTTCACTACTTACTATTGAGGATGATGGTTTACTTATACTAGTTGATGACGAACTTTCACTTGATGTTTCTGAACTAATTTCATTACTAGAAATAAACGTAGATTCACTTGATGAATTATTAACACTTTCACTATTAGAAGTAGATGGTCTAGATGAAGATTCACTACTTACTTCACTTGAACTAACGCTACTTGATGAAATAGAAGAAGATATTTCACTTGAACTTCCTCCAGGAGTAACAATTGTACAACTACATGTACTTACTAAAAGTAAAATAAGATTTAGTTTTAATATTTTTTTCATTAATTATCACCCCAAATCGCTTTTGCATAATATGGATAATCTATAAATGGATTTCTATTCCCTTGAACATTATATGTTCTGTGATTTCTTCTGATTTCAAAATTTGAAACAGGATCTTGTTCATGCCATTTTAATAATAATGCATAGGATGCTTCAGCTGTCCCTTCGCTAGTATAAATAATATTAGTAACTGGTGTTGCAACATCTTTATATCTAACCAATAGATACATAATAATTCTAGCAACATCACCTTTAACTCTATCAGTAGGTTCGAATACTCCTCCGTTTGTTATTTGTCCGTCCAAATATCCATAGAGATATGGAGTATTTTCATAAGTATAAAATTTAGTTTTTGCTTCTCTATTTTCTACTTCACCGTATTTACTATTGCTTCTAGAATTATTTATTGTACCAATTTCTGGTCTTAAATGGTGTAAATCGGTACCTGCATGTCTTTCGCTATTATCTGGTTTTTTCCACCAACTATGAGAAGTACACCACACATGTTCTCTTTGCCAAGTATCCCCGTTTTTCCATTCGCTAGGATAATGAATTCCTGTATAGAAATCTATCATTTTGCTTGAATCTAATGGAGAAGCATCTGCATACGGATTACCTCTAACATTATATCTAAGTTCTCCATAACTAGCCAATTGTTTAGGTACAGTAACATCTTTTAACTTTGTCCAAAGTGTTTCTCCCTTATAAGTATGATCGACACTTGCATAGTATGTTTCAATTACATCTTTAATTTCAGTAACATCATTAGAAGTTAATCCACCATTATCAGGGTTTGTTAAGTCAGAAGAATCTTCTTGATAATTTTCCATAACAGAAACAAAATTTAACTCATCATCACTTGAATTGTTTGATACAATTTCACTCGAACTCGCTTCACTTGAACTAGAATTTTCATTATTAGGTAACCAATCTTTTAATGGTCCAAAGAAATATAAACATCCTAAAACAATTGCCAAAATTAACAAAATAATTAAAACTGTAATTGCAAATTTCTTTGGCTCTTTTTTTGCTTGCTTAATAATTTGTTTTTTAACTTTTTTACTTGCTTTTTTAACTATTTTCTTTGTTTTTTTATCCATAATTAATCACCTATTACAAAAATTATATTACTAAAAATGTAATATATTTACAAGAAAAAGGCTTCTAGTGAAGCCTATTTCTTCGATTTATAGCACTTTAGTAAGTCTTTAAAGCGATTATAATGAATTATTTCTCTTTGTCTTAAGTATAATAAGACATTTATTACATCTGGATCGTTTGTTTGATTAATTAAGTGTTCATAGGTAGCTCTCGCTTTTTCTTCTGCAGCCATATCTTCACTTAAATCAGCAATATAATCACCAGTTACTCCTATTCCTGCTGTTGTAAAAGGTTCACCATTACAATTAGATGGGAATAGGCCGGTTCCATGCACTGTATACATACATCCAAGTCCTGCATCCTCTAATTCTTTAACAGTTGCACCTTTAGTAAGTTGATAAATCATTGTACAAATCATTTCTACATGTCCTAATTCTTCAGTAGCAATATCTGTTAATAACATTCTACCTCTTTCATCAGGCATTGTAGTTCTTTGGGCAAAGTATCTTAATGCTGCTCCTAATTCTCCATATGGGCCACCATATTGAGCATATAAACTCTTAGCAAGTCCTAAATCTTTCTTTTTTATATCAATCGGAAAGAATTCTCTTTTTGAATATATAAACATATTTATCCTCCTAATTTTCAAATACCGATTTAGTATTTACCCATGAAAAAACACCATTTTCATTTAAGGAATTTCCTGCAAATAATGGTCCATATTTTTCTTCATATTGTCTTACTAATTCATTAGTATTTTTAGAAACTTCTCTATATTTTCTTTGAAGTTCGATATTTTTAGGATAAACATCTAACATTAATTTTAAATCTTGACCAACATGTGTCAACATCATTATTTTTAACATTAAATCGTCTTTTTGATTTTTATAAGATGGTAAATATGGTGTGTAATTCTTATAAGGAACGTATTCATTTTCAAAAGAATTACCATGCCTTAAAGCATTTTCAAAGGAAAACATTTTGATTTCCTTATTTCTAATTAAAGATTCATCTTCATTTTCTTCTTCAAAAGAACTAGGCATAAAGATGTAAGGCCCGTAGTAATGATCAATCATTATTAATCCTCCTAACCTATACATATTAAATAATTATTCGAAGAATTAATTGATTAGCCCAAAAGAAAAACCACCAATTGGTGGTTAATTACTTGTTTAATAAATCTTTAACGTTTTGAGAAGGTCTAAATAAAACATTTGCTAAAGCCGGAAGTCTCATCATTTTTTTAGTAGCAGGATTAATAATATTTCTTGCTACTCTTTTTTTAGCATTAAACTTACCAAATCTAACAATTTTTACTTCTTCTCCTTCAACTAATCCGTTGATAATTTCTTCTAAAAAGGAATCAACAATAGTGACAACTTCGTCATGATTCATATGAGTTTTTTCCACTACTTTATTAATTAAATCTTCTTTGTTAATCATAATATTTACCCCTCAATCGGGTTTATTATCTCACAAAGAAATTAATTATTCAATATATTCTAGAATACAAATGCAATCAAATTACCTTTACCCTTATTTGAAATTATTTTAATAAGTTGTTGCAATTTCACTTTTACAGATTCAGGTAAATTATTGAGTTTACTTGAAATTGCTTCTTGTAATATATCTTGGAACTTACGACCAAACATTTCGCAATCGAAAATAAACGTCTCACCTTTTTCATATGCAGTTGATAAGTAATTTAAGAAATATTCAGCTTGTTCTTTACTTCCAAGTACTGGTTCAAAAGTAGTCCCAACATCAACTTTAATTATATGATAACAAGAAGTTGATGCTTTAACTTTTATCGCGTGTCTTCCTTGAACTTTACTTAATTCTGGCTTTTGTATATTCAAAATATTAGATGAAGCAAAACCATACCCTGTAGATTCTGCCATTTGAAGCGCACTACCAATTAAATCATAATCTTTTTTTGCCCTTACATATTTTGTTAATACCTCTATTAATTCTGCCTTATCTTGAATCTTGCATCCAACCAATTCTTCTAATACTTTTTCATATAAAGATTCATCCACATCCATTTGTACTGTTACAATTCCACTTCCGGTATCTACATTAACAATCTTAACAGATGTTAAATATTCGTTTTCTCCTAAAATACCGGTTATTTTATTAACATCTTTAATAATTTTTGCTTCATCCATAGCCTTAGCTAAAGACTCTTTAATTGACACTTTAATATAGTGTTCTTCATCTAAAGAACTAATCCATTTTGGTAAGTTCATTTCGATACCCGAAACAGGATATTGTTCCAATGCTTCTTTTAATATTTTATTTCCATCTTCTCTAGTTAAATTCATTACATCACAAGGAATAACTGGAACATTATACATGCTTTCTAATTCTTCTTTTAGTTTAAGCGTTTCTTCTTTGTTTGGCATCTTACTATTTAACACTATAACAAATGGTTTATTTTCGTTTTTGACATCTTCTATAATTTTATTTTCAATTTTTACAAAGTCACTTCTAGTAAAATCATTAACACTACCATCACTTAAAATCACTATACCTAAAGTAGAATGATCTTTTATTACTTTTTTTGTACCTATTTTACTAGCCTCATCAAAAGGAATTGCTTCATTAAACCATGGTGTCTTCACCATGCGCATTTTTCCTTCTTCTAAATATCCATTTGCACTATCAATAATATATCCAACACAATCAATTAGTCTAATTTTTATATATAATTCTTCATCAACTTTTACACTAATCGCATTAGATGGAACAAATTTTGGTTCTACTGTCATAATTGTTTTTCCATCACCTGATTGAGGAAGTTCATCTATTGCTCTTATCTTATCTTCTTCATTTTCAATATTTGGTATCACCATTTCTTCCATGAATTTTTTAATAAACGTTGATTTTCCTACTCTAACTGGCCCAACAATCCCTAAATATACATCTCCATTATTTCTACTACCGATATTTTTTAGCATTTCTAAAGTTTCCATAAAATCCTCCTAGTGTCAATTAACTTTATGAAACTATTTTTTTATTTATTACAAAAAAAGATATCAAATTAATGATATCTATTTTCTTTTATATTCTGGAATGATATTTTTACTTTTATTTTGTTTACAAATTGTTTTAATTTTTTCTACTTCTTGATTAGTTAATAAACGATATTTACCTCTTTCAATTCCATTAAGATTTAAAAATCCAATGCTTTCTCTATGTAAATTTTTAACATGATACGAAAAATGTTCAAACATTCTTCTAACTTGTCTATTTCTTCCTTCATGAATTGTTATAGAAATTAAAGAATAAGTAGTTGTTCTTTTTAAAACTTTAATAATACTAGGTTGAGTTAATCCATCTTCTAGCATTACACCTTTTTCTAAGAGTTTAAGATGTTCATCTTTTACTTCACTATCAATAGTGACTATATATGTCTTATTCAAATGGGTAGAAGGATGAGTAACTAAATTAGTTAATTCTCCATCATTAGATATTAATAAAGCTCCTGAAGTATTGTAGTCTAATCTACCTACTGGATAAAGACGATAATTTTCATTATTAAAAAAATCAGTGACCACTTTTCTTCCTCTATCATCTTTCACAGAAGAGACAACACCTAAAGGTTTATTAAATAAGAAAGTAACTGTATTTGTATTAACACTTTTATTACTTTGTCCAATAATTTCAATTTTGTCTTTTAAAGTAACTTGTACTCCCATTTCTTGAACAAGAACCCCATTAACTTTTACTTTCCCTTGATTAATTAATTCTTCAGCTTGTCTTCTTGAACATAGTCCAAGTTGAGACATAGCTTTTTGCAATCTCATCTTTTCATCCATAATAATCACCAAATATATTTAATCATATTTTTTAGAATTAATAAATTATTTATTTCATATAGTGAATTATGAAACCACAATTAAATTTAAAATATACATTAGCTAAACAATATTTAGAAAAAGAAACTTACTATTTTAATATTTTTCCTAAACTAAAAAATGTCATTTTAGAAATTGGAAAAACATTAGATAATTCATTTTTAGAAATATCTAAAAATATATGGATACATAAAAGTGTAAAAATTGATTCTTCATGTAAATTAGTCGGTCCATTAATTGTTGATGAAGGAAGTGAATTAAGATTTTCTTCATATATAAGAGGAAATGTGATCATTGGTAAAAATGTTATTATTGGAAATTCTGTAGAAATAAAGAATTCTATATTATTTGACGAAGTAAAAATACCTCATTTAAGTTATATTGGTGATTCAATTTTAGGCTATAGAGTACATTTAGGAGCAGGCACAATCTTATCAAACGTTCGACTAGATAAACAAAAAATTAAAATAGGAAACGTCCAAACAAACCTTAATAAATTAGGTTCGATAATTGGAGAAAATGTAGAGGTCGGTTGTTCAAGTGTATTAAATCCTGGGACAATTATTTTTGAAAATACACATATTCCTCCTTTAAGTAACATTAAAGGAATTAATAAGAGGGACACTGTATGTGTGGAATAATTGGATGTTGTGCTTCCTCTTCTATAAAGGACATTTTAATAAATGGATTAGAAAGATTAGAATATCGTGGCTACGATTCAAGTGGAATAAGCTATATAGAAAATGGAAAGATTATTACATATAAAAGTGTAGGTAAATTAATCAACTTAAAAAATAAAACTAAAGATATTAATATCAATAGTTCAATTGGGATTGGGCACAATAGATGGGCAACTCATGGAGAACCTTCTTTAAATAATGCTCATCCACACATTTCTAATAACAAAAAAATATCTTTAGTACATAATGGTATTATTGAAAACTATTTAGAAATAAAAGATATATTATTAGGACAAAACACTAGTTTTTACGGAAAAACCGATACAGAAGTAATAGTAAAATATATTGAGTACATATATAAAGGTAATCCTCTTGATTCTCTACTTACTTTAAATAAAGTTTTAAAAGGAACATATGCATTATGTATTATTTTTCTTGATCATCCTAATAAAATTTTCTTTTTAAAAAAAGGTTCGCCTTTATTAATTGGAAAAGGAAAAGAAGAAATTTATTTATCTAGTGATATTTTTTCTTTACAAAACTATACTAATTTATTTTTATATATAAAAGATAACCAATATGGATATATTTCCAATAGTACTTATCAAGTTTTTGAAGATGGCAACTATATTAATACTAATTTTGAAAAATATGATTCTAAACAAATAGTAGAAAAATTGACAACATATAATTCCTATTTAGAAAAAGAAATATATGAAAGTAAAGATGTAATTAAAAACATTATCACTAAACACATTAACGATTCAAAAATCGATTTTTCAAAATATAAAATTAATAAAGTCATAGACAATATTGAAAATATAGTATTACTTGGATGTGGTTCTTCATATCATTCCGCATTAATCGGAAAATACATTTTTGAAGATTTATGTAAAATACCATCTTCAACATATATCGCTTCAGAGTTTCCTTATACTCCTATTATTAAAAAAACTAATACATTATATATACTAATATCTCAATCGGGAGAAACTGCAGATTTAATATCTTGTCTTCCTTTACTCGATGACTTTAAATTAGGAATAATTAATGTTAAAAATTCTTCTCTTTCTTTAAAAATGGATGATAATTTCTTTTTAGAGGCAGGAAGTGAAATCAGTGTTGCAACTACTAAAGCATACTTAGGTCAATTAACATTTTTATATTTATTAGGAATATATATTGCTAATAAAAAGCAATTAATTTCTAAAGAATATTATCTATCTTTAATTCAAGAACTAGAATCAATACCTAATAAAATAAAACAAATTTTAGATAATCATCAAGAAATAAAAGATTTTTCTAACATTATTAAAGATTATAAAAACGTATTTTTTATTGGTAGAAATTTAGATTACCTAACTTGTTTAGAAGGAAGTTTAAAATTAAAAGAAGTTACATATATTCATTCTGAAGCAATTCCTAGTGGAGAATTAAAACATGGAACAATCTCTTTAATTGATCAAGATGTCTATACTATTGCACTTTTATCTTCCAATTTAAGAAATAAAACTAAATCAAATATCAAAGAAATTGAAAGTAGAAAAGGTAAAGTATTTTCTATTTCAACAAATGATTCAAATTACAATATTCCTTCAACTCTTGAAATCTTCTATCCTCTACTACAAATTGTTCCTTTGCAACTTCTTTCTTTATATACTGCAGAAAATAAAAAGCTAGATATCGATAAGCCTCGAAATCTAGCAAAATCAGTAACTGTTGAATAAGACTACTATGTAGTCTTTTTTACTTTAAAAACATTAAAGAAAGCAATATTCCTACACCTATTCCTATAACATCCGCGAGTAATCCAACCTTTAAAGCATGTTTCCATTTACTAACTCCTACAGTAGTAAAATATAAACTTAATACGTAAATCGTAGTATCAGTACTACCTTGAATAGTAGAAGCCATTTTACATGCAAATGAATCAGGGCCTCCTGAACATATTTGATCTAAAACTGCAATAGAAGCACTTCCTGATATAGGCCTAAATAAAACCATAGGAATAACCTCTATAAACTCTACTAGTCCAGGAAGAATTTTACTTAATAATAATTTAATATCTTCAATTAATCCACAAGCGCTTAATAAAGTAACACATAAAAGCATACCTAAAACACTGGGAAATACTTCACTAAATAGATTGAGTCCTTCTTTGGTTCCTTTTAAAAATGAGTTGTATGCATTATTCTTTTTAACAAAAGAATAAATGATAATAAAAATGATTAATAGAGGTATAAAAATCAAAGAAAAACTGTTCATTCTATCACCAGTAAATTATATGGGGAAATAGAAAAAAACATACCATAAGGTATGTTTAATTATAGATTTTCAACAACAAATTTAAATACTTTTTGTTTAACAATTTCGTTTTCAAATTCACCTAAATTTTTAGATTTAAATTCTTTAATTTGTTCATCGTTTAATTTGTAATATTCTTGAATTCTCTTAAGTTCCATTTCTACTTCTTCTTCAGTTACTACAATATTTTCTTCATAAGCAATATGATCTAAAATCATATTAATTTTTGCTCCTCTAATTGCTTCTGGTTTTAAAGTTTCTTTGAATTCTTCTAACTTTTTACCAGTCATTTCTAAATATTGAGGTAAAGAAATACCATATTGAGCAACACTTTGTTCATAGTATGCTAATACATTTTGCATAGATACTTCTAGTTGTTCATCAGAAACTTCTAATTCTGAATTTAATACTAAATAAGAACAAACTTCATCAAAATATTTATTATATGCATTTGCTCTATTTCTTTGTTCCATTTGAACTCTTAAAGCTTCTCTTAATTCATCTACTGTAGAGAATCCTTGTTTTCTAGCAAATTCATCATCTAATGAAGGTACTACTTTAGTTTTTACTTCATGAATCTTACATTTGAATACTGCTGGTTTTCCTTTTAATTGTTCTGCATGATAGTTTTCTGGGAAAGTGACATTAACATCTACTTCGTCTCCACTAACATAGCCAATTAATTGTTCTTCAAAACCTGGAATAAATGAATTAGAACCTAATTCTAAATCATATTTTTCACCTTTACCACCTTCAAAAGCTACTCCATCAACAAATCCTTCAAAATCAATGTTGACAACATCTCCTAATTCAGATTTGCCTTCTTTAACTTCTAAAGAAACACTTTTTGCTACAACAGCTTGTAAAGTTGAATTTAATTCTTCTTCAGAAACAGGTTGAATAACTGGTTTTTCAATTTTTAAATTTTTATAGTCTGCAAATTTACCCATAATTTTAATCTCCTTAAACTCCTATATTATACATTATTTACTATCTTTTTCCATAATTAATGAAATAAAATATTTCATTGTTCTTTCACTATTAATATCATTTAGTTGTTCAATATGATATTGAGTCGCAATAAGCGGATAATCTTTATGAGTAATTAACTCTACTACTCCTTTAGATTTTCCTTCTATTTTTAATCCTTCTCCTAATTTATCAATGCATTGATGATGAAATGAATTAATGATAAATTTATCATCTAATATTCCTTTTAAAGAAGAAGTTTCTTCTAAAACTAATAAATCATCATAATTCTTTTTATGTGAGTTATCTTCAATGTGTTGAACAAGAGTTCCTCCAAAATAAACATTTAAAATTTGAAATCCTCGACAAATGCCTAATATTGGAACATTATGTTTTAAACAATAATCAATAACCTTATAGTCAAGAACATCAATTTTTGGATCTACTAATACATTCGTAGGATGATTATCTTGATAATAATATTTAGCATCAATATCATCTCCACCAGGAAGTAGTACTCCATCACACATTTCTAATAATTCTTCTAAAGAAGAAGTAGTAGAAGATAAAACAATTGGAACCATATCATATTTATCTAATAGTTCCATATATGCTTCATTAACAAATTCTTTTCTTGTTCCATCTTCAGTTAATATTCTACAAGTAACACCTATTTTCATTTTTATCACCATGATTAATTATACTTCATTTTAATATAATTAACACATTTTTAGAAAACATATTTATTGAAAAGCACTATTTGTAAAAATATAATATTTTTAAGAGGTTGTTTTTATGTGGTATGATTATGTATTTTGGATTACAATTGGACTAATTCTTATTATCATTTTAACAAGTTTTGTATGTTATATGATGACTTTTTATTCTCCTAAAAGAAAGATTCTAAAAGATGGAGAATATGATTTGCCACCTGGAAAAGAATATGAACCATTCTATGAATCAATGAAAATATGGATTGATGAAATTAGAAATATGCCTTATGAAGAAGTAGAAATTAAATCATATGACGGATTAATTTTAAAAGGAAAATACTTTGAACATATTAAGGGAGATCCTATAGAAATTATGTTTCATGGATATAAAGGAAATTCCGAAAGAGATATGAATGCAGGAGTAAAAAGAGCCTTCAAAGTTGGTAGAAATGCTCTTTTAGTTGATCAAAGAGGTAGTGGATTATCTGAAGGAAGAACAATTACTTTTGGTATAAAAGAAAGAAAAGACTGCTTAAAATGGATTGAATTTGTAATATCAAAATTTGGAGAAGATGTAAGAATTATTTTAACTGGTATTTCAATGGGTGCTGCTACAGTAGTTATGGCATCCGCAGAAGAAAAATTACCTAAAAATGTAATTGGCGTACTAGCAGATTGTGGTTATTCATCAAATAAAGAAATCATCTATAAAATAGTCAAAGAAATGAAATTGCCTCCAAGATTATTATACCCTTTCATTAAATTAGGTGGTTTAATTTTTGGTAAGTTTAATTTAGATGAAACTTCCCCTTTAGAGGCAGTAAAAAAAGCTAAAGTACCAATAATTTTCTTTCATGGAGATAATGATACTTTCGTTCCATTCTACATGAGTGAAAATATGTCTAAATTATGTATCACAAAAAACCAATGTATTTTAATTCCTAATGCTGCTCATGGCTTAGCATATCCTACTAATCCTGAACTATATATAAGAAAACTCAAAGAGTTTCAAAAAGAATGTAATGAATAGAGTTTTTAACTAAAAAAGCCGTCGTTTTTATTAACGAAGGCTTTTTATTTATAACATTTTTTTGATATCTTCTACTTTATCTAAATATTCCCAAGGGCAATTGACATCCGGTCTTCCAAAGTGTCCATAAGATGCTAAATCTTCGTATTTAAATACTGGAGTAGTTAATCCAAAATTTCTGATAATAGAAGCTGGTCTTAAATCAAATAAAGCATGAACAATTTCTAATATTTTTTGTTTACTAACTTTTTCAGTATTAAATGTTTCTACAGAAATTGATACCGGTTTTGCTTCACCAATTGCATAAGATAATTGAACTTCAACTTTATCTGCAATACCTGCAGCACATAAATTTTTGGCAACATATCTAGCAGCATAAGCAGCAGATCTATCTACTTTAGAAGGATCTTTACCAGAGAAGGCTCCACCACCATGTCTTCCTACTCCTCCATATGTATCAACGATAATTTTTCTACCTGTTAATCCTGTGTCTCCATCTGGTCCACCGATAACAAATCTACCAGTAGGATTTATTAATACTTTAAAATCATCATTAAATCCAAATGATTTAATTACAACTTTCATAATATCTTCTTTAATGAATCTTTTAAATTCATCCATATCAATATCATCATCATGTTGTACTGACATTAATACAGTATCAATTTTTGGTTGTTCATCAGTGTAATCAATTGTAACTTGTGATTTCATATCAGGTCTTGCGCCTTTAAATTTACCTTCATGTCTTAAATTAGTAGCGTATCTTACTAACTTATGAGCAATACCGATTGCAAGAGGCATATAGTTTTCTGTTTCATTACATGCATAACCAAACATAATGCCTTGATCGCCTGCACCTTGTTCATCCTCATTTTCTCTATCAACACCCATATTAATATCTGGTGATTGACCTTTAATTCTATTGATTACTTCACAATTAGCTCCATCAATACCTTTCAATGGTGAATCATATCCAATTCTTAAAGTTACTTCTCTAGCAATTTTTTCATAATCAACAACTGCTCTAGTAGTAATTTCTCCACCGATAACAATTAAATTAGTTGTAGCAAAACATTCACAAGCAACTCTTGATTTAGGGTCTTGTGCTAGACAAGCATCTAAAATAGCATCAGAAATTTGGTCACATAATTTATCAGGATGACCTTCAGAAACAGATTCAGATGTAAATAATATTTTTTGTTTATTCATAATTCGTACTTCTCCTTCCGTCTATACTTGAAATAAAAAACCCATCCGAAGATGGGCATTCTAACTATTTTTTCCCATCATTCAAGCTTTGGCACCATCAGATATTATCCAGGTTGCCGACGGATCATAAGGCTTGTCCCTCCCCGTTCTCTTTATGGACTAGTTTATTATATAGTTCAAGATTAAACATGTCAATTTAATAATTGAAAATTATTGAACTATTTTTTATTTATTTTCTTTTTTTCTTTTTTTACTTCTTTATCATCTTCATATTCAATTAAATCGATTTTATCCATTAACAATTCTTGAGGTGTAACCCCAGAGATTGTTTCAATGACATCAAAATCCATTCCCATCTCATATAAGACATTTGCAATTTGGAATTGCTCTTTTTTCTTTTTACTTTTCATATTGCCCACCTCAATTTAAAGTATGAGCAACACTTATTTTTTTATACTATCTTTTAATTGATTTTAATGCTCTAGCAATTTGATCAGGACAAGAAGTTTGTCTAGGACCACATGTAATTCCTGATAATTTATTGATTGCTTCATCAATATCCATACCGATTAAAAGTGCTCTTAAACCTTTTAAATTACCATTACATCCACCAATAATTTGAATATCTACAATTTTGTTATCTTCATATTGGATATCATATTGACGAGAGCATACTCCTTTTGGGAAAAATGTAATACTTTCCATTACTGCTACCTCAACTATTTTACGATTTCGCCGTAAACTTCTCCACTTAATGCACCAGCATTAGCTTCATCAGTATCAATATGCATTGCTAATGCATATGTTGGATGAACTCTAACAACAGTATCACCAAAGATTACTGATCTACCTGAATCATTTAATACTCTAACAGAAACGATTTCACCATTAGTAACACCAAATTCTTCTGCATCAGCTGGAGTCATATGAATATGACGTTTAGCAGCGATAACACCTTCTTTTAATTCAACTTCGCCACAAGGACCAACTAATTTACAAACACCTGATCCTGCAACATCACCTGATTCTCTAATAGGAGCGTTAACACCAATTGATCTAGCATCAGTTAAACTAATTTCAACTTGGTCAGCTTTTCTAACTGGGCCTAAAATAGAAACGCCTTTAATTCTAGTTTCTACTAATTCACCAGTAACTCTATTCTTTTTATAACTAACTACGTCAACTCTTTCACCAGAAGCAAATTGACCAGGTTGTGATAAATATTTCTTAACTGTTAATTCTGCTCCTTTACCAAATAATTTTTCAAGAGTTTCTTGAGTAATATGTGCATGACGTGCACTTGTTTCAATAATAAATTTTGACATACTTTTACCTCACTTATATATCTTTTTTAGCATATAAATTTTAACTTTATTTTCACTTAATGTCTATAATAATAGAATAATTAGCAAATTTTCTTTTTTATTTTTATAAAATAAACTTTTACAAATTAACCAATTTGTTAACCCACTTAACAACTTTTAAAAAGATAGCGCTTTCATTACTTATTTTTTTTATTATAGACTATTGCTTTTACTTAATTTAAGTATATACTTAAATCTATAAGCTTACGAAAGGAGTCATAATATGCTTTTTGGAAAACATGTAAATAAATATTATTTAAAGTATTTCTGGTACTTCTTTTTTGGTATTGCGTTTCTTATTTTAGTTGACTATGTACAACTATTAGTTCCTGAAACAATTGGTAACTTATCAACTGCGATTGAAGATGGTAAAATCAAATCATTTAATGATCCTATAATTATGAAATCATTATTCACCATCTTTGGGGTTGCAATTTGTATGTTTGTAGGTAGATTTGCTTGGAGACGTTGTATCCTTGGTGAATCAGTTAGAATTCAAGCTGACATTCGTCAAGAAATGTTTTTAAAAACTGAGAAGTTATCTCAAAGATTCTACAAAGAAAATAAAACTGGTGCTATATTAGCATACTTTAGTAACGACCTTGAAACAATTGAAGAAGTCTTCGGATTTGGTATTGTTCAAGTTGTAGATGGCTTATTCTTAGGAGTTATGTCATTTATTAAAATGTTCCAAGTTAACGGTGTACTTTCATTCATTTCTTTAATTCCAATTGTCATTTTATTAGCATCTGCTATTATCATTGATAAATATATGGAAATGAAATATGAAGCTAGACAAAAAGCTTTTGAAGATATGTCAGATTTTTCTCAAGAAAACTTTACTGGTATTCGTGTAATTAAAGCCTTTGTAAAAGAAGGTAAAGAATTAATTCATTTTGCTAGAGAAAACAAGAAAAATAAAGATGCAAATATTGCATTTGTCAAATTTGGTGCATTACTAGACGTATTAATCAACCTATTAATTTATAGTGTTATCATCATTATTTATTGTGTAGGTGGATGGTTTATCTACCAAGAATCAATTGGTAATTCTTACGATTTCTCTTCTGGAGACATCATTAAATTCATCGGCTATTTCGACACATTAATTTGGCCAGTATTCGCTATTGCTTCTATTATCAATATGACAGCAAGAGGTAGAACATCATTAAAAAGAATTTCTTCACTTTTAGATGAAGAAGTAGAAATTTGTGACGATGGACAAGTAATTATTCCAAGTGAAGACATTAAAGGTGGAATTAAATTTAAAAACTTTAATTTTGCTTATCCAGATGAACCTGAAACTTTAGCACTTAAAAATATCAACTTTGAAATTAAACCAGGTGAAACTATTGGTGTAGTTGGCAAAATTGGTTGTGGTAAATCAACATTAGTTAATATGTTATTTAGATTATACAATGTTCAAGAAGGAACTTTATTCATTGATGACTATGATATTATGAAGCTTCCTATTAAGGCAGTTAGACATAGTATCGGTTACGCTCCTCAAGATAACTTCCTATTCTCTGATACAATTAGAAAGAACATTTCTTTCTCAAATGACAATATTTCTGATGAAGAAGTTAGTTCTGCTGCTGAATTCTCTGCTGTTAGAGATAACATTGAAGAATTCCAAGAAAAATATCAAACAATGATTGGTGAAAGAGGTGTAACTCTTTCTGGTGGTCAAAAACAACGTATTTCAATTTCAAGAGCAGTTGTTAAAGATCCTGCAATCTTAGTATTAGACGATTCAGTTTCTGCTGTTGATATTAAAACTGAAGAAACAATCTTAAAAAATATTAGAAAATTAAGAAAAGGTAAAACAACAATTCTAATTGCATCTAGAGTTTCCACTGTAGAAAAATTAGATAAAGTATTAGTCTTAAAAGATGGTGAAGTAGAATTCTTTGGAACAAACAAAGAATGTTTAGAAAATTCACCAACATACAAGAGAATGGTTGAATTACAAACTCTTGAATCAGAATTGGAGGGATAAGGTATGGCAAGTTCACAAGTATATGAAAATTCCGACCGTAAAATGTCCGATTTTGAGTTAATTAAAAAGATTTGGAAATTCATCGCTCCATATAAGTTTAAATTATTATTATCTTTATTCTTTATGGCTGTAATGATTTTATTTGATTTAATTACTCCATTAATTACTGAAGAAATTTTAAGAAGTTTAACAATTGTTAGAGATGAAGCAGGAGTAATTTTAGCACCTATTGACATTGCTAGAGTATTTATTATTTCAGGTATTTATTTTATCGCAATCTTAGGTAGTTCATTATTAGTCTATATTAACTCAATGCTACTTCAAAGAATCGGTCAAAGTGCAATCTATGATTTAAGAATGGTCGTATTCCAACACATTGATAGTTTATCAGTTAATCAATTAAATAACATTCCTGTTGGTTCATTAGTTACTCGATTAACTTCTGATACTAACGCTCTATGTGATTTATTCACTAACACTATCGTCAATATGATTAGAAACATATTAATGTTAGTCGGTGTAATTATCGTCATGTTCTTAAAGAACTGGTTATTAGCTCTTACTATCTTTGCTTTTGTTCCTATTATCTTTGTTGCAACAATGATTTTTAGAAAACACATGAGAGAAAACTACCGTATTGTTAGAAAGAATTTCTCAATCATGAATGCTTTCTTAAATGAAAACATTTCTGGTATGAAGATTACTCAAATCTTCAATCAAGAAGATAGAAAAGAAAATGAATTTAAAGAATTAAATAACAACATCATTTCTTCAAGAAAACAATCTATTAAAATTTTCTCTATCTATCGTCCATTCATTTCTTTCTTAAACTTTACAGCAGTTGGCGTAGTATTTGCTGTTGGTATGTATTTAGTATTTGAAGTAAAGAATCCTGTGTTAGCTCTTGACTTCCCTGCAGTATATGCAATGTATTTATACATCTCTAAATTATTCCAACCTGTTCAAGCTTTAGCAGACTCATTCAATGGTCTTCAAAGAGCGTTCACTTCAAGTGAAAGATTATATAACTTACTTGAAACAGAACCTGAAGTTCTCGATAGAGAAGATGCTATTGAAATGGATCATTTCGAAGGTAGAATCGAATTTAAAAATGTTTGGTTCGCATATAAAGATGAAAACTGGATTTTAAAAGATGTATCATTCACTATTGAACCAAAACAAGTTGTTGCATTCGTCGGAGCAACAGGCGCAGGTAAAACAACTATCTTACAATTAATTGTAAGAAACTATGAAATTCAAAAAGGTGAAATCTTAATTGATGGAGTTAATGTTAACAATATCAAAATCGAATCATTAAGAAGAAACATTGGTCAAATGTTACAAGATGTATTCTTATTCTCAGGTTCTATTAGAAGTAATATTAACTTAAGAGATGATGATATTAAAGAAGAAGATATCGTTGAAGCATGTGCTTATGTAAATGCTGATTCATTTATCAATAAACTTCCAAATGGATTAGATGAAGAAGTAAATGAAGGTGGTAATAACTTCTCTTCTGGTCAAAGACAATTATTATCTTTCGCTAGAACAGTAGTCCATAAACCTCAAATCTTAATTCTAGATGAAGCTACTGCTAATATCGATACTGAAACTGAACAAGTAATTCAAAATTCATTAGAAAAGATGATGAATATTGGTACAATGTTAATTGTCGCACACCGTCTATCAACTATCCAACATTCAGATAATATTATTTGTTTACAAAAAGGTGAAATTATCGAACAAGGTAACCATCAAGATTTATTAAAGAAAAGAGGTTACTACTACAATTTATATAGACTTCAATACGAAGATCAAGAAACTAAGTAATGTGAGAAATCACATTACTTTTTTTATTTTCCCAAATCTTCTTTAAGTAGATATTTAGTTAAAGCAATAGGTATTTCGGAATTCTCAATTGTATATT